>NZ_JPMX01000117.1 GCF_000761485.1 Modestobacter caceresii | reverse complement strand
GCGCCCTCGCCGGCCACGCCCATCATCAGCATGAAGTCCATGAACCCGTGGGTGGCGTTGCCCGGGTGGTGCAGGGACTCCAGGGAGACCTCGGCCAGGCAGCCCTCGATGTCCCCGCTGGCGATCCACTCGACGGCCTTGCGGTCGAACTCCGGGTCCGGCCCGTGCTCGCCGAACTGGCGCGGCCCGCCCAGCTCCAGGGACAGGTGCCCGGTGCCGATCACCGCCACCCGCTTGTCGCTCTCCCAGGACTCGACCATCTCCCGGATCGCCCGGCCCAGCTGGACGAAGCGCTTCGGCTGCGGCAGCGGCGGGGCGAAGATGTTGGTGTAGATCGGCACGATCGGCAGGTCGGCCTGCGGGCGCAGCGTGATGATCGGGCAGGTGATGCTGTGGTCGATCCGCAGCTCGTTGCTGAAGGCCAGGTCGAAGTCCCGGTCCAGCCCGTCCCGCAGCAGGTGCGCCGCCAGGTCCTCCTCGCCGCGCAGCGTCATCTTCGGCAGCCCGAACTCGCGCTCCTCGTTGTGGAAGTTGGCGTCGAAGAACGGCGCCTTGCCCACCAGGAACTGCGGCATGTTGTCCAGCCACAGCTGGTGGAAGTGGTCGCTGCCGACCATCACCAGGACGTCGGGCTCCGCGCGGGTGAGCGTCTCGCGGAACGCCTCGATCTTCGCCACCCACTCGTCGGCGAACGGCGGCCGGTCCGCGCCGGTGGCGGTGCTGGCCCGGTAGTAGAAGGGGTGATGGGTGGACGCGATCACCGCGGCCAGTTCAGCCATGACTGTCTCCGTTG
>NZ_JPMX01000116.1 GCF_000761485.1 Modestobacter caceresii | reverse complement strand
GCTGGTCGCCTGCGTGCTCTTCGCCCGCCGGGTGGCCCACCTCGTCGAGGTCACCAGCGTCTCCGACCCGGACGGCGACACCCGGGTGTACTCGGTCCACGGTGCGCTCTTCTTCGCCTCCAGCAACGACCTGTACACCCAGTTCGACTACGCCGGCGATCCCGAGAACGTCGTGATCGACCTGTCCGGCGCCCACGTCTGGGACGCCTCCACGGTCGCCGCCCTGGACGCGATCACCCACAAGTACGCGACCCGCGGGAAGCAGGTGGAGGTCATCGGGCTCAACGGGCACTCCGCCTCCCGCTACGAGCGGCACAGCGGACAGCTCGCCGGCGCGCACTGACCCCCGGCCGGCCCTGCGTACCACCGCGGGGCCGGCCGATCGACCTCCGAGGCGGTCGGCTGCTGGCCGCCCGGCCGTCTCGGAGCCCCCCTCGCTCGGCGTCATCAACTCTTCTTTCACGTTAGAGTTGACTGCAGCTCGGGCCGTCGTAACGGCGCGACCTGGATCGGAGGCACCCCATGGGTGATCGGCACATGCAGATCGGCGAGGTCGCCGAGCGCACCGGGCTCAGCGTCCGCACCATCCGCTTCTACGAGGAGAGCGGCCTGGTCACCCCGACCGCACGCAGCAGCGGCGGCTTCCGGCTCTACACCGACGGCGACGTCGAGCGCCTGATGGTGATCCGCCGGATGAAGCCGCTGGACTTCAGCATCGAGGAGATCCGCGACGTGCTGCAGATCCTCGACGTCCTCCGCGGCCGAGAGCGGGGGACCACCACGCCGCCGGACCCCGAGCTCGTCGAACGGCTCGCCATGTACCGGGAGCTCGCCGACCAGCGCGTCGCCACGCTGCACACGCAGTGGTCGTCCGCCGCCGCGTTCGCCACCAGCCTGCGCCTCGAGGTCGAGCAGGTGCACGCACCGCAGGGCAGACCGCGATGACCGCCACCGCCACCCACGGGACGGCGGCGGACCCGGAACCGGCCGACGCCGCCACCGGTGAGGTGCTGGCGCAGGCCGCCCGGCGGCGGACGTTCGCGGT
>NZ_JPMX01000115.1 GCF_000761485.1 Modestobacter caceresii | reverse complement strand
CCACACTGGCCGCTCAGGCAGCCTGACCCAACCTGTCACCGATCCGTGCAGCAGTCCCTTCATGCACGACCAAGCCTGCAGCGCGCGCAAGCGCATGTGCCTGGTCGCGGGTGATGGGCTGTCCCTGAATGCGCGTCTGGAGTGCGCCGGTGAAGCACACGCCGAGCCCGCGGAGATCCTCGCTTCGACTCCGGCTCGGGGTTCGGCTCCGTGCCGCATGCAGGGCGGCAGCGATCTCACCGACTCCGAATCCGAGTGCAGCCGCTACGTCCGCGAGGTCCTCGGCCTCCAGGTCGGTGACCACACCGTCTCCTAGCGCCGTCAGGGCCAGCGCCTCCAGGTAGTCCATGTGGGCACGGTGCACGTCCGAGCGCGAGAGCCCCCACGCCCGGGCTATGTCGGCGAGGGTGCGCACCTCCGCTGAGTCCAAACGCCGGTCCTCCAGGGCCCGTGACAGCACATCGAGGTATGCCGCGGTATCGGCTGACTCCGTTGCGCTTCCTACGTTGTGCGCGGGAAGGTGCCGGATCAGCGCGACCAGTGGCGAGGCCTCCGGCCGAGATCGCGAAGGGCGGGGTCGCACCGGGCCGCCGATCGGCCACACGGACCAGCTCGGTGGCTCGGGCCACACGTCGGGCACGCAGCCAAGGTCGGTCAGCGTGCCCCCGCCGGCGCGCCGCAGGTAAACGGCCAGAAGGTCGGCTGTCGCTCTCGCATCGCCCAAGGCCGTGTGCTCGCCCGGGTGGGTGAGCGACTCTGCCGTCAGGCAGTCGGCCAGCCGGCCACCACCGAACGCTCCCAACCGATACGACAGCGCGAGGGTGCACAGCGCCGGCCAGGTGGGGGGCGCCGTCCCCAGACGCGTGAACTCCGATGACACGAACCCGAGATCGAAGCGGGCGTTGTGGGCGACCACTACGGCCCCGTCGAGCCTGTCGGCGACATCCCCTGCCACATCCAAGAACCTGGGCGCGTCGAGCACATCGGCCCCGCGGATTCCGTGCACGTGCGTCGGGCCGAGGTCGCGTTGCGGATTCAGCAGCGTCGACCAGGAGTCCTCAATGGTGCCGTCCGGTGTGGTTCGGACGATCGCGATCTCCACGATCCGGTCATGGAGCCGCGGGGAGAAGCCCGTCGTCTCCACGTCCACCACGGCGAAGGGGGTGGTGCCGAGCTCCGGGCGGCCGTGCGGTCGCCGGCCTGCTCCAGTGGCCGACGTCGTCGGGGCCAGGCGGGGCGCCTCCGCCGCGGCGGGTCGGGCGGATACGCCGTGCGCCGACACGTTGGCGGCCGTCACCGACGATGGCGCCGCTGTTGAGGTGCTGCGTACGTCGTCCGGCCGATCGGCGGCGACGTCTCGAGCCTCTTGCAGTAGCTGGCGCGCGGCCTCCCAGGCGCCTTCGACATCGATGCTGCGCGCGGCGAAGCCCTCGTTGAGCAGCTCCTCGCTGAGCTGCTCGTCGTACTTTTCGACGATCTTGTTGTCGATTCTGGCAGCCAGCGCGGCGGGCTCGGGGGCGCCCTGCTCGACCAGCTCGGCGAGGCGGCTCAAGGCCTGCTCTCGCGTGCAGTTGCTCATTGTCAGGCAGACACCGTCTTGGGCCACCTCGACGCCGGCAGCGGTCAGGGCCACCGCGAGCGTCGAGCAGACGCGATCTCCGCGCCACGGGAAGATCAACGTGTCTGCGCCAATGTTCAGCAGAGGGTCCGCCCCGAGCCCGAATCGGGCGAAGTTGTTGCGGCCCTCGGTGAGCAACTGGACCGCCGTCGCATCCAGGTAGGCCGGGACGTCGGCACTTAGGTACACACGCCGCATCTCCTGGCGGACCCTGTCATCAACCGCGGCGCCGGCGCCGGTGAACGTCGGTGGCCGTCCTCCAGACGACCGAATGAGTTCGATGACCTTTTCGTGCGAGTCGACCGCCAACACCTTCCAGCGTCGTCCGCCGAAGATGAGCAGGGACCCGGGCATCAGCGGATAGTCGATCGGCAGGGTTCCGAGCGTGGTGTCGATGCCGACTGAAGACTGACCCCCTGGCGCCGGTTGAACTTTGACCCCCCGG
>NZ_JPMX01000114.1:24024-52733 GCF_000761485.1 Modestobacter caceresii | reverse complement strand
GGACCCCAGCGGGTGTGTCACCGAAGCGGGGCGAAGGTTCGCAGCCGCGGCACTAGCTGCCCAGCGCGGCGAGGAAGGCGTCGGCGACCTCGACGGCGACGCTGCTCGACTGCCCTCCCTCGACGAGCACGGCGAACGCGACGTCGCCCTGGGGGCCCCCGAGCTGGTAGCCCATGAACCACCCGTGTGCGTCCAGCGGGGTGTTGGTGCCGTACTCCGCGGTGCCGGTCTTGCCGTACACCTCACCCCGGTCGGCCAGCCCGGTGGCCGTCCCGCTGAGGACCACCTGGCGCATCATCGGCCGCAGCGCGTCCAGGACGGCCGGGTCGGGTCCGGCGGGGACGGCACCGGCCGGCTCTGCCCCCACGACCTCGACGGGGACGGCCGGGGTGCCGCCGGCGATGCCGGCGGCCACCAGGGCCAGCTGGGCCGGGCTCATCAGCACCTGGCCCTGCCCGATCGCGTCGGCGGCCTCGGTCGTGCCGGTGCTCGTGGCGGGCACCTCTCCGCTGAAGACGTCGACCGGCAGCTGCCAGTCGGTGCCCACCCCGTAGGAGGTGGCCGCGGCGGCGAGCGCGCCGTCGGGGAGGGTGAGCGCCTGCTGGATGAAGGTGGTGTTGCAGGACTGGGCGAACGCCTCGGTCATCGGCACCGTGCCGAGGTCGAACTGGTCTTCGTTCTCGAACTCCCGGCCCTCCACGACGGTCGTGGCCGGGCAGGGCACCTGCGTCTCCGGGGTGACCGTGCCGGCGGACAGCAGCGCCGTCGCCGTCATCGTCTTCATGCTCGAGCCGGGAGGGAACTGCCCGGTCAGGGCGTTGACCGGGTTGGCCGCCTCGTTCGAGCTGACCGCCAGGAGCTCCCCGGTGCCCGGCCGCACCGCCACCAGGTGGGTGGCCAGCGGCTGGGTGGCCACGGCGGCGTCGGCGGCGTTCTGGACCGCCGGCAGCAGCGGGGTCTGGACGGGGGTGCCCGGCACGGGGTCGACGGTGCCGACGACCCGCCCGGTGTCCTCGAGGGCCTCGTCGGTGCTCACCACCCGCACGGTGAACCCGGGGGTGCCGGCCAGCTGCTCCTGGTAGGCCAGCTGCAGACCGGACAGGCCCAGCCGGTCCCCGGCGGCGTAGCGCTGCTCGCCGTCGGCGTCGACGGTGTCCTCCAGCACCTCGGCGGTGGCGTCCCCGACCCGGCCCAGCAGGGCGAGCCCGAACCGGGACGTGGGGGCGAGCAACCGGGTGCTGGTCGGGAAGACCGCCTCGGGCAGGTCGTACACCTGTGCGCGGATCGCCTCGAAGTCCGGCCGGCGCAGGGTGATGACCGGGACGAACTGCCCGGCCGGTGCCGCCTGCACGTCGGCGGTGATCTCCTCCGCGGAGATCCCGGTCGCCGCGGCCAGGCCGGCGGCCAGCGCCGGCAGGTCGGTGACCTGGGCGGTGTCCACCCCGACGTCCACCACCTCGGTCTCGGCGAACAGCGGCGCGCCGGTGCCGTCGGTGATCGGTGCGCGCTCCGGCAGCGACCGGGCGAGCTCCAGGTGCTGACCGTCGGCCAGCTCCGGGTGGACGACGGCCGGCTCGGCGACGATCTCCCAGCTGTCCTCGCCCTCCTGCAGCTCCAGCGTGGCGTCGTAGGTCCAGTCCGGGGCCGCGGTGAGGTCCCAGGTGGCCTGCCAGGTGACGGTCGCCGCGCCGTCCTCGGCCTGCACCTCGCCCAGCTCGGCGCTCAGGGTCGCATCGGGCAGGTCGGCGGCGGTCTGCTCCAGCAGCGCCGCGGCCGCCGCGGGGTCGGTCGTGCGGTCGGCGGCTGCATCCACCCGACCCGCGGCCCAGTCGTCGAGGAAGGCCTGGGCGGCGTCGCGGACGTCGTCGGTGGAGTCGCCCGAGCACCCGCTCAGCAGCGGGGCGAGCACCAGCACCGCGGCACCCCCGGCCGTCGTCACCCGGCGGGTGGCCCCGCGCCTGCTGCTGGACCCGTGTCGGCTGCGCACCCACCCACCCTGGCAGAAGTCCGCTGCCGATCCGGAACTCCTCGCCGCACCAGCCCCAGGACTCCCAGGCCGTCTAGAAGAGGATCGAGGCGTACGTGCCGACCTGCTGGAAGCCGACCCGTTCGTAGGCGGTGCGGGCCGCACGGTTGTAGTCGTTGACGTAGAGGCTGACCACCGGGGCGATCGCCGTGCGGGCGTACTCGACCACCGCCGCGGTGCCCCGCTGCCCGATCCCCTGCCCGCGGTGCTGCGGGGAGACCCACACGCCCTGCACCTGGCAGGCGTCGCGGGAGACGGCGCCGATGTCGGCCTTGAAGAGCACCTCGCCACGCTCGATCCACGCCAGTGAGTGACCGGCGTGGACCATCTCCGCCACCCGGGCCCGGTAGCCGGCGCCGCCGTCGACGCGCAGCGGGCTGACCCCGACCTCCTCGGTGAACATGGCGACGGCGGCCGGCAGCAGGGTGTCCAGCTCCTCGGTCCGGACCGGGCGCACCCGCGGCTCGGCCGGCACCGACGCCGCCCCCGAGATGGCCAGCAGTGGCTGCTGGGCGCGCACCTCCCGCGCCGGGCCCCAGTACGGCGCCAGCAGGTCCCACAGCGGCAGCACCGCCGCCGCCGGGCCCACCACGGTCGAGCACCGTCGCCCGGCCCGCCGGGCCCGGTCGGCGAACGCGGTCGCCGCGGCCCGTTCCGCGCCCGGCCGGGCGAAGGGGATCAGGTTCGCGCCGGCCAGGCAGACCGCCTCCAGCCGGCGACCGGCGTACAGGCCCCACAGTGGCGCGCCCAGCGACGCGGTCGCGGTGCCGTGGGTCTCGACCCGCCCGGCGAGCATGCAGGCGCCGACCGGGTCGGTGGCCAGCAGCTCCCGGACGGCGTCCTCGTCCCCGGCGTCCAGGACGCGGGCGGGCGAGGAGCGCAGCACGCGGACCACTGTCCTCGGTCGACCGGTGCGGGCGGGCGGGTCAGGAGACGGAGACGACCGGCGGACCGGACGGGGTGCCCTCGGCGACCTGCGCCTCGGCGATCCGCATGGCCTCCTCGATCAGCGTCTCCACGATCATCGACTCGGGCACGGTCTTGACGACCTCGCCCTTGACGAAGATCTGCCCCTTGCCGTTGCCGGAGGCGACGCCCAGGTCGGCCTCGCGGGCCTCGCCCGGGCCGTTCACCACACAGCCCATGACGGCCACCCGCAGCGGCACCTCCATGCCCTCCAGGCCGGCGGTCACCTCGTCGGCGAGCTTGTAGACGTCGACCTGGGCCCGGCCGCAGGAGGGGCAGCTCACGATCTCCAGACCGCGCTGGCGCAGGTTCAGCGACTCCAGGATCTGGTTGCCGACCTTGACCTCCTCCGCCGGTGGGGCGGAGAGGGAGACCCGGATGGTGTCGCCGATGCCCTGGGACAGCAGGGCGCCGAAGGCGACCGCGGACTTGATGGTGCCCTGGAAGGCGGGACCGGCCTCGGTCACGCCGAGGTGCAGCGGGTAGTCGCACTGGGCGGCCAGCAGCTCGTAGGCGCGGACCATGACCACCGGGTCGTTGTGCTTCACCGAGATCTTGATGTCGCGGAAGTCGTGCTCCTCGAACAGGGAGCACTCCCACAGCGCCGACTCGACCAGCGCCTCCGGCGTCGCCTTCCCGTACTTGGCCAGCAGCCGCTTGTCCAACGAGCCGGCGTTGACCCCGATCCGGATCGGGGTGCCGGCGTCCTTGGCGGCCCGGGCGATCTCGCCGACCTTGTCGTCGAACTTCTTGATGTTGCCCGGGTTCACCCGCACGGCGGCGCACCCGGCGTCGATCGCGGCGAACACGTAGCGCGGCTGGAAGTGGATGTCGGCGATCACCGGGATCTGCGACTTCCTGGCGATGATCGGCAGCGCCTCGGCGTCGTCGGTGTCGGGCACCGCGACGCGCACGATCTGGCACCCGGAGGCGGTCAGCTCGGCGATCTGCTGCAGCGTCGCGTTGATGTCGGCGGTCTTGGTCGTGCACATCGACTGGACACTGACCGGGGAGTCGCTGCCGACCCCGACGCCCCCGACGTCCAGCTGACGGGTCTTCCGGCGCGGAGCGAGGACGGGCGGCGGAGAGGCGGGCATGCCCAGCGAGACGGTCACGGTAGGTCAGTCTCCCACTTACTGCAGGGTGATCGGGTTGACGACGTCGGCGATGACGAGCAGGCCGGACAGCAGGATGAACAACCCCGCCACGGCATAGGCGACCGGCATGAGCCGGGCGATGTCGAACGGGCCGGGATCGGGCCGCCCGCGCAGCCGGGCCACGGTCGAGCGGGCCTTCTCGTACAAGGCGCCGGCGACGTGTCCGCCGTCCAGCGGGTAGAGCGGCACGAGGTTGAACAGGAAGAGCACCAGGTTGACGCTGGCCAGCAGCGACACGAAGAAGCTGAGCTTGTCCAGGTTGCTGAACTGCTCCAGGGCGAACGCCTCACCGGACAGCCGGCTGACCCCGACCAGGCCGATCGGCCCCTCGCGGTCGCGCTCCTCGCCCATGAACGTGGCCCGGAACAGCTGCGGGATGCGCTCGGGGATCTGCACCAGCCGCTGGACCGACTCGACGACCACGGTGCCGAAGTAGCCCGGCAGCGAGCTCAGCGGCTGGCCGACGTACTCCGTCGCGGACTGGACGCCGAGGTACCCGACCTCCTCGGCGCCATCGGGTTCACCGTCGGAGTCGGTGTCGGTGTAGACGGTGTTCTCGATCGGGGTGACCGTGAGGTCGAGCTGCTCGGGAACGCCCTGGGCGTCCTCGCGGGCGACGGTCAGCGTCAGCGGGGTGCTGGCGCTGGCCTGCACCGTCTCGACCAGCGCCTCCCAGCCGTCGCCCGGCTCCTGGGTGACGGGCTCGCCGTCGATCGCCAGGATCGTGTCCCCTGCCTGCAGCCCGGCCTGCGCGGCCGGACCGGCCGGCGGCAGCGCGCAGTCGGCGGCACCCGCCTCGCAGGTCTGCCCCTCGGGCGTGATCGGGACGGTGCAGGGGTCGGCGGCGGCGGCACTGGCGGCCCCGGCGGGCAGCACGCAGTCGGGCACCGCCGCGATCGTGGTGGTGGTCGTCGGCAGGCCGATGCCCACCAGCAGGACCAGGAAGAGCAGCACCGCCAGCACCAGGTTGTGGAAGGGGCCGGCGAACATCACGATCACCCGCTGCCACCACGGCTTGGCGTAGAAGACCCGGCCGCGGTCGGTGGGCAGGACGTCGTTGAGGGCCGCCCCGCGCACCTCGGCGATGAAGCTGCGCATCCGGGTGGCGCGCTTGCTCTCGCCCTCCTCGGCCGGCGGGATCATGCCGACGATCCGGATGTAGCCGCCCAGCGGGATCGCCTTGATCCCGAACTCGGTCTCGCCGCGGCGGAAGGACCACACCGTCGTCCCGAAGCCGACGAAGAACTGCGGCACCCGCATGCCGAACTTCCGGGCCCAGTAGAAGTGCCCGAACTCGTGGAAGCCGATGCTGAACAGCAGCCCGATGGCGAAGGCGACGATCCCGAGGACCGTCAGCAGGAACCCGCTCAGCTCAAGCTCCGTCTCAGGTCGTCCGCGTCGATGGCGCCGCGAGCGTGCTCCCGGGCCCACTTCTCAGCGGCCAGCACGTCCTCGACGCAGGTGGGTGCGCCGAGGTCCGGCGCGGCGTCGAGGGTACGCGCGATGACCTGCACGATCCCTGGGAACGAGAGGTGTCCGGCTGTGAATGCGGCGACCGCCTCCTCGTTGGCCGCGTTGTAGAGCGCCGGGACGACGCCGCCGGCCTCCCCCGCCTGCCGGGCGAGCCGGACCGCCGGGAACACCTCGCCGTCCAGGGGGAGGAACTCCCAGGTGCTGGCGGCCGACCAGTCCAGGGCCGGCTGCACGTCCGGCAACCGGTCCGGCCAGGCCAGCGCCAGCGCGATCGGCAGCCGCATGTCCGGTGGGCTGGCCTGGGCGATCGTCGCGCCGTCGGTGAACGTCACCATCGAGTGGACGATCGACTGCGGGTGCACCACGACGTCGATGTCGGCGTACGGGACGCCGAAGAGCAGGTGCGCCTCGATCAGCTCCAGCCCCTTGTTGACCAGGGTCGCGGAGTTGATGGTCACCACCGGGCCCATGTCCCAGGTGGGGTGGGCCAGCGCCTGCTCCCGGGTGACGTCGGCCAGGTCCGCGGCGCTGCGGCCGCGGAACGGCCCCCCGCTGGCGGTGAGCACCAGCCGGGCCACCTCGCCCCGCGTGCCCCCGCGCAGGCACTGCGCCAGCGCGGAGTGCTCGGAGTCGACCGGCACCAGCTGACCCGGGGCCGCCGCCGCCGTCACCAGTGCACCACCGGCGACCAGCGACTCCTTGTTGGCCAGAGCCACCGTGCGACCGGCGGCGAGCGCCGAGAGCGTCGGGCGCAACCCGATCGACCCGGTGATCCCGTTGAGGACGACGTCGGCCGGACGCGTGGCCAGCTCCTCGGCGGCGCGCGGGCCGGCCAGGATCTCCGGGAGCGCGTACTGGCCCTGGGCCCAGCCGCGCTGCTGCGCCGCGGCGTAGAAGGCGAGCTGCAGGTCCTGGGCGGCGGTGGCCCGGGCGATGGCCACGGTGCGCACGCCCAGCGAGAGGGCCTGCTCGGCCAGCAGGGCGACGTCACCCCCACCGGCGGCGAGCCCGGTGACCCGCAGCCGGCCCGGGTTCTGCCGGGCGACGGCGATCGCCTGGCGCCCGATCGACCCGGTGGACCCCAGCACGGTGACCGTGCGGGGTTCGGTGCTGCGCGGCTCGCTCATGCACCTGATCCTGCCAAGCCCGCCGAGTCCACGTCTCGCCGCCAGGCGCGGCACCGCCACCACAGCCTCGCGCCGTCCACTCTTGACGACGATCCACCGCTGGACGACTGATCTGCACAGCCGGACTCCGTCCGGATCTGGACGGATCGGCCATCCGTTGTCACTCGTTGGGCAATCTCTCGGCGTGTCGTCGCACGGAACGACAATCCGGGTCGTTGCGTGCCGATACTTCTGTCGATGGCTCGGACGTCCGGGCCCGGACCAGACGGAGAAACTCATGTCCCGCGTGTCCCCGCTCCGCGCCACCGTGGCGACCGGCCTCAGCCTCGGCACCGTGGGCCTCGGCATCGCCTTCGCGCCGGCCGCCCTGGCCGCCGACCTGCCTCCGCTGCAGGGTTCGTCCACCGCGGTGATCGGTCAGCCCTACACCCTGACCGGCACCGGGTGTGCGGCGACGGATCCCAGCACGCCGGCCATCGTCTACGTGGACGTCCTGGCCGCAGCAGATGCCGACGACCCCGCAGCCGAGCCGGTGCTCAGCCTGGCGGGCGCGGTGGAGGCCGGCACCTGGACCGCGGCACTGGAGTTCCTGCCCGAGGCGACGCCGGGCGGCTACGTGGCCTTCGCCATCTGCGAGCCCTACGACGGCGGGGAGAACGAGGACGGCGCGGACTGGCTCCTCTACCCGGAGTTCGGGTTCACGCTGCAGTCGGCGCCCGTGACGCCGACGCCGGTCACGCCGACGCCGGTCACCTCGCCCCCCAGCACCCCGACCACCGTCACCCCGACCGGCCAGCTGCGCGGCGAGACCGCGAACACCGTCGGCGTGTCCAGCACCAAGACCGCCGCCACGACCGGCGCCAGCGCCGTCCAGGGCGCGAAGATCGTCAAGGTCCTCACCGGCTTCAAGCCCGGGGAGAAGGTCACCGTCACGCTGCACTCGGACCCGCAGACGGTGGGCACCTTCACCGCCGACGAGAACGGCACCGTGACGGCCACCTTCACGCTGCCGGCCGGCACCACGGCCGGTGAGCACGACCTGGTCTTCGAGGGCGACATGGGCACCTACTTCCAGGAGTCCCTGACGGTCACCGCCGCCAGCTCCTCGGACTCCGACAGCCTGGCCTACACCGGCGCGAGCCTCGCCCTGCCGCTGTCGCTGGGTGGCGGGCTGCTCGTCGCCGGCGCCGGTGCGCTCTACGCCCTCCGGCGCCGTCCGGCGGGGGCACAGCAGGCCTGAGCATGACCCTTCCGCACGACGTGGACGCCGGCCAGGAGACCCCTGGCCGGCGTCCGCCGCGTTCCAGCGCACGTGCGCGGCGCTGGTCGCGCGTCGTCCTCTCCGTCCTCGCCCTGCTGGTGATCGCACTGGGCGCGGACGCGGCCGTGCTCGCCGGCCGGCTGGAGCAGGTCGACGTCGACCTGTCCGACGGCCCCGGGGACGCCGACGGGCGGACCTGGGTCCTCGTCGGACTCGACTCGCGCACGCACCTCCCCGCCGACGCCACCAGTGCCGCCTTCGGCACACCGGAGGACGTCCCCGGCAGCCGTGCGGACGTGATCGTGGTGGTCCACCAGACCGATGCCGGGGCCACCGTGTTCTCGGTGCCGCGCGACGTGGTCGTGCGCGCGGACCGACGTCCCGGTCGACTCGCACTCACCTGGCTGCGCGGACCGCAGGCCACCGTCGACGGGCTGTGCCAGCTCGGCATCCCCACCGACCACCTGCTGACCGTGGACCTGGGCGGGTTCGCCACGGTGGTCGACGCCGCCGGCGGACTGGACGTCGACGTCCCCGAACCGGTCCGCGACCAGCCCGCCGGGCTCGAGCTCACCCGTGCCGGCCACCAGCACGTGGACGGCGCCACCGCTCTGGCCCTCGTGCGCTCCCGGCACCCCGAGCACCTGGTCGACGGGGAGTGGGTGCCGGCGCCCGCAGCCCCCGACGGCCGCGCCACCGCCGCCGGCAGCGTGCTCGCTGCCCTGATGGACCAGGTCCGCGCCACGATGCCGCGACCATGGCGCCTCCAGTCGGTCGCCTGGGCGGCCTCCGCGGCCATCGCCACCGATCCGGACACCTCCGTCGGGGAACTCACCTCACTGGCCCGCGCAGACGTGGCCGACGTACGGGTCCTCCCGGTCGGCGACCCGGTGGGGGGCACGATCGCCCGGCTGCCCACGGCGGACACCAGGGCCGCGGTCGCGGCGGCCGGGATCTCGTGCAGCCGCTGACCGAGCACATGCGGTCGCGCCACGACCGCGCCGAGCGGGTGGAGCGCACCGGGGCCTGGCAAGATGGTCTCCGTGAGTGAGCACAGCGGCCGGGGCCAGGGGCATCAGACGAGCGCCAGGGTGGTCGAGCAGTCCACCCGCGAGGAGGGCATCGTCCGCGCGGGGTCGACACCCGTCCACGACGAGCACCCTGCGGACTGGGGCTGGCACGCCGAGTCGGGCCGGGTCGGCCGGATCACCGGCTGGCTGATGGTGCTGGCCCTGCTGGCCCTGCTGTTCGGCAACCACGACGGCCAGGTCGAGAACCTGTGGATCCTCGGCTTCGTCCTCACGCTCGTGGTCATGCTGCTGTGGGACGTCCGCCGGCGGAAGAACGCCTGGCGCTCCCGCTGACCCACCCGCCGCTGCCCAGCGGCCCGTGATCCGACGACAGAGGCCGCCTCCCCTCAGGGGAGGCGGCCTCTGTCGTCGTCTGCCAGCCTGCCCCAGACCGCACTGGACGAAGGTGACGGTGAACGACTCCGCCTGGGTCAATGTTGACGCCGCTGCGGTGGACAGTCCCGGTGGTGGATGTGCAGATCTGACCGACTCGTCCGCGTGTCGCACAGAAAACTGCCAGCCAGGGTGGTCGGTCCGGCTAGACAGTGCCGCAACGGACCCGCACAACCCGGGCCGACACACACACGGAGGAACCCCGATGAGCCGCCTGTCCCGCACCCGCGTCGCCGTCGTGACCGGTCTGACCCTCGGAACGGCCTCCGCGGGCCTCCTCCTCGCCCCCGCCGCGCTCGCCGCGCCTGCCGCGCCGTCCGTCGCGCCGTCGAGCACGCTCGCCCCCGGTGCCACCTTCACCATCTCCGGCGCCGGCTGCACCCAGGCCTCCGACACCGACGCGGAGCCCATGGCCGTCATCACGCCCGACAGCGACGAGCCCGGCTGGGGCGACGCCGGCCCGGTCAACGCCGACGGCACCTGGACCCTCGAGCTGGACGCACCCGCTGAGGTGGGCACCTACTCGTACCGGCTGTACTGCGACCAGTACACGACCGACTTCCAGTACCCGAACGTGACCATCACGGTCACCGCCGACGGCAAGCCCGCCCCCGCCCCCGCCCCGGCCGCCTTCGTGCCGGGAGCGAAGCCGAACACCCCGGGCATCGCCGCCACCGCCAGCAGCGCCACCAGCAACGTCGCCGCCCCGGGCCAGAAGATCACCAAGACCCTCAAGGGCTTCAAGGCCTTCGAGAAGGTCACCCTGGTCATGCACTCGACCCCCGTCGTCCTGGGCACCTGGGACGCCGACGCCAACGGCGTCGTCACGGCCACCTTCACGCTCCCCGCGGGCACCGCGCTCGGCACCCACACCCTCGCCTACGACGGCTCCGACGGCAGCCACTTCGAGGAGACCATCACCCTGACCGCCGACGGCAAGGCGCTGGCCTACACCGGCGCCAGCGTGGCCCTGCCGCTGGTCGCGGGCACCGTGCTCGTCGGCGCCGGCGCCGGCGCCCTGGTCCTCAGCCGCCGCCGCACCGCGGGAGCGACGCAGGCCTGAGCATGATCCTCAGCACCACCACGGACGCCGGCCAGGCACCCCCTGGCCGGCGTCCGTTGCGTTCACGGGTGGTGCGCCGGGCCTGGGCGGTGGCTGGGAGGGGACATCGCACGGGATCTGGGTGCCCTGGGACGTCGTCTAGCTGACGGCCACGCCGATCGCACTGCCGATCAGGTAGGTCGTGCCGGCGGCCAGCGCCCCGAACAGCAGCTGGCGCAGCGCGGACCACCACCACGGCCGCGGGGTGAAGCGCGAGGACAGCGCACCGGCGACCGCCAGGCCCACCCCGCCGCACACCAGCGCCACCCACAGCAGGTCCAGCCCGAACAGGTAGGGCAGCAGCGGCACGGCGGCGCCGACCGAGAAGGTCACGAACGAGGAGACGGCAGCCACCTTCGGCGACGGGGTGTCCTCCGGACTCAGCCCCATCTCCGCGACGACGTGCAGCCGCAGCGCCGTCTCCGGGTCCCGGGACAGCTGCACCGACACCCGCTCGGCGAGGTCGTCGTCCACCCCGCCGGCGCGCAGCAGGGCGACCAGCTCGTGCCGCTCCCCCTCGGGGTTGCGTTCCAGTTCCCCGCGCTCCTTGGCGACCTCCAGCTCGAGCTGCTCGTTCTGGGTGGTCACCGACGTGTACTCGCCCAGCGCCATCGAGATGGCCCC
Organism: Modestobacter caceresii; assembly: GCF_000761485.1. Classification (GTDB taxonomy): domain Bacteria; phylum Actinomycetota; class Actinomycetes; order Mycobacteriales; family Geodermatophilaceae; genus Modestobacter; species Modestobacter caceresii. The sequence continues at coordinate 41,534 of NZ_JPMX01000114.1, read as the reverse complement.
GGCGACGAGGCTGGCGACGCCGGAGAGCACGACCGTCTGCGCCGCGGCACCGCCGGCGCCGACCCCGGCCACGAGGGCCGTGTTGGTCACCAGACCGTCCATCGCGCCGAAGACGGCCGCCCGCAGCCAGCCGCCGGAGACGTCGGCATGACTGTGCTCGTGCGCCTCCGCGTCGGGGGACACGGTCAGTCTTGGTCCGACTCGGCTCCCAGCGGGACGGCGTCCTCGACGGTGGGGACCGGGACGGCGACGCTCGGCACCCCGTCGACCTGGTCCGCGGCGGCCAGCTGACCGCAGGCGCCGTCGATGTCCGAACCGCGGGTGTCGCGGACCGTGGTCGGGACGCCGGCGGCGCGCAGCCGGGCGACGAACTCGCGCTGCGCCGGCAGCGGGCTGGCGTCCCACTTGCTGCCCGGCGTCGGGTTGAGCGGGATGAGGTTCACGTGCGCCAGTCGCTTCGCCAGCAGCTTCCCGAGCAGGTCGGCCCGGAACGGCTGGTCGTTGATGTCCCGGATCAGCGCGTACTCGATCGAGTACCGGCGACCGGTGCGGCGGGCGAAGTCGTCGGCGGCGCCCAGCACCTCGTCGACCTTCCAGCGGGTGTTGATCGGCACCAGTTCGTCGCGCAGCTCGTCGTCGGGGGCGTGCAGGCTGACCGCCAGGGTGACGTTGAGCCCCTCCTCGGTGAGCTTGCGGATCGCCGGGACCACGCCGACCGTCGAGACGGTCACCGAGCGCTGGGCCAGGCCCAGCCCGTGCGGTGCCGGGGTCAGCAGTGCGTCGAGCGTCTTGCGCACCCGGGCGTAGTTGGCCAGTGGCTCCCCCATGCCCATGAAGACGACGTTGGAGAGTCGGCCGGGCCCGCCGGGGATCTCGCCGTTGGCCATCGCCGCGGCCGCCGCGACCGCCTGGCCGATGATCTCGGCCGCGGAGAGGTTGCGGGTCAGGCCGCTCTGGCCGGTCGCGCAGAACGGGCAGGCCATGCCGCAGCCGGCCTGGCTGGAGATGCAGACGGTGGCGCGCTCGGGGTAGCGCATGAGCACGCTCTCCACCAGGGCCCCGTCGTGCAGGCGCCACAGCGTCTTGCGGGTGCGGCCGCCGTCGGCGGACTGGTGCCGGACCGGGGTCAGCAGCCCCGGCAGCAGCGCCTCGGTCAGCTCCGCGCGCGACGCGGCCGGCAGGTCGGTCATCTGCTCCGGATCGGTCACCCCGGCGTAGAAGTGCCGGGCCAGCTGGTCGGCACGGAACGCCGGCTGACCCAGCTCGACGACGGCTGCGCGGGCCTCCGCCCGGGTCAGGTCGGCGAGGTGCCGAGGCGGCTTGGTACGGCGGGGGGCCTCGAAGACCAGGGGCAAGACAGTCATGACGGTGTCCATGCTCCCACCACCGGGCCGCTGGGGGTGGCTCAGCGGGGGTGACATGCCTCCCCGGGATGACGCCGGGGAGGCGCCGTGCCCCGTCAGCTCCGGCCGAGAGCCTCGGCCGGCGTCGCCGACGGGTCGGGTGCGCCGGACGGCGTGGGCGTCGGCGTGGACGTCGGCGGCGATGCCACGGTCGGGGTCGCCGTCGGGCTGGGGGCGGGGGTCTGCTCGGGGGCGACGATCGGCGGGACCACCTCGCCATCGCCGGACGGTCCGTCCCCCGAGCCGTCGGGGACCTCTGCGTCGCCGCCGGGGTCGGTGCCGCCGGGGTCGGTGCCGTCGGGGTCGGTGCCGTCGGGCTCGGGTGCCTGCGGATCTGGGTCCACCGGCGCGCACGCCGGGGCCGTGACGGGGGCGTCAGGGCCGGTGCCCTCGTCCGGGGTCTGGCCGTCCTCGGGCACGGTCGCCGGGCAGTCGCCGTCCGGCGCCGTCGGGTCCCCGACCGGGTCGACGGGGGCCGGGCCGATCGGGTCCGGGCCGATGGGGGCCGGGCCGGTCGGGGCGGAGTCGGTCGGGGCGGGGTCGGTCGGAGCGGGGGTGATCGGGACGGGCAGCGCCGGAGGGCCCGCCAGCGGGGGCACGGGCTGCACGGCGGAGCCCGCGGGCTCGCGCGACTGCACGCCGGCCCGCGGCGCCGCCACCACCCGGAACGTGCGGCCCCGCGCCGACGAGGTGGCCACCGGGACGGACGCGGCGCGAGCGCCGGGTGTCGCAGCCGCGCTCGGCGACCCAGCCGGGGTGGTGGCGAGCGGGGTGTCCGCGGCGCCGGCGCCCAGGGCCGGCAGCCCGTTCACGCGAAGCGCGGGCGACCGGTTCGCCGTGGTCGGCGCAGGCCGCTCGTCGGCGTCCCGCTGTACTGCGGCGACCGAGGGGCCCGCGCCGTCCGAGCCGCCGGGCAGGGTGAAGCCGGCCACGACACCGGCGACCACGAGCACCGCCGCGGGGAGGAGCACGCGGTACCGCCGCCGACCAGCAGCAGCCGGCGGCGTGCGGACGGCGGGGAGGGTGCCACCGGGCCCGGTGCCGCGTGCGTCGGCATCGGTGGGCGCGGGCAGCGCCTCCGCAGCCTGGATGTCGGCAGCCCAGGCGGCGAGCTGGGCCTGGCGCTCCCGCTCGGCGGTGCGCTCGGCCTCCTCCAGCTCGGCCAGGGCAGCGACCAGCTCGGCGGACGCCCCCGGGACCAGGTGCTGCAGATCGGGCCGCGGCGGGGGCTCGGGCGCCATGGCCGCCTCGGGGAAGGCGTTCACAGCCGGCCGCGCAGGCGCTGCCACGGGTGCGGCATCGACCCACTGCGGCAGCCAGGCCTCGTCCCACGGAGCAGCGTCGGACGCCGACTGCTCGATCTGTCCGTGCTCGGCCGGCACGCGGTCCGCCGACTCGTCGACCGCCGGTCGGTCCAGCTCGGGCACCTCGGCCTCCGACACCTCGACCCCGGGGGCTCCAGCCTCCGGAGCCTCGGCCTCCGGCACCTCGGCCTCCGGCCGCTCGGGCGCCGCGTCGCTGGCCGTGGAGGCGCCACGTCCGGGGACCGCCGCGACCGGCTCGTCCTCGTCGGCCGCCGGCACGGGCGCCGCAGACGCCTGCTCCTGCAACGACTCGTCACCTCGCGGTGGGCCCGACGCCACGGCCACTCCTCCCCGGCCGGTCGCCGTCTCGGCCACCGTTCGCGGCCGAGCCCGGACACCAGACCCGAACGGCCATGCTGCCGGAGAGGAGCCCACCCATCCGGTAGGCGCGGCGTGATCGCCCGGTCACAATCCGCTGGGCCTCGCCGGTCAGCCGCCCTCGCGCGCCGGGCTGAGGTCGGCGTGCTCCCGGACCCAGGCGTGCATCGCGATCCCTGCCGCGACCCCGGCGTTCAGCGACCGCGTCGAGCCGAACTGCGCGATCGACACCGTGAGCGCGGCGCCGTCCCGGGCCGCTGGGGTGAGCCCGGGACCCTCCTGCCCGAACAGCAGGACGCAGCGGCGCGGCAACGAGACGGTCTCCAGCGGAACGGCGCCGGGGCCGTTGTCCACCGCCACCACCGTCAGGTCCTCGGCCGCCGCGAACTCCAGCAGCCCGGTCACCTCCGGGTGGTGGCGCAGGTGCTGGTAGCGGTCGGTGACCATGGCGCCCCGCCGGTTCCACCGGCGCCGGCCGATCACGTGCACCTCCGCCGCCAGGAAGGCGTTGGCGGTGCGCACGACCGTGCCGATGTTCAGGTCGTGCTCGAAGTTCTCGATGGCCACGTGGAACGGGTGCCGTCGTCGGTCCAGGTCGGCGACCACCGCCTCCAGCCGCCAGTACCGGTAGCGGTCCACCACGTTTCGCCGATCGCCCTCGGCGAGCAGCTCGCGGTCGTACCGCGGATCGGTCGGCCAGGGACCCACCCACGGGCCGACGCCGACCGACCCACCCCACTCGGTCGGCCCGGGCACCTCGTCGTCCGTGGGCCCGTCGTCCCTGAGCTCGCCGTCTGTCGGCCGGCCGTCCATCGCCCGGCCCGTCGTCCCGTCCGTCACCGCCGCGGGCTCAGACCGGCGCGATCATCGACAGGATCAGCCACGCGACCGCGGCCGACGGGAGCAGGGAGTCCATCCGGTCCATCAGACCGCCGTGGCCGGGCAGCAGGTCACCCATGTCCTTGATCCCCAGGTCCCGCTTGATCAGGGACTCCCCCAGGTCGCCCAGGGTGGCGGTGACCGCGATGGCGACCCCGAAGAGCACGCCTCCCCACCACGGTCCGTCGAAGACCAGCGTGATCAGCAGCGTGCCGATGAGCACGCAGGCCGCGACCGACCCGGCCAGCCCCTCCCAGGACTTCTTCGGACTGACCGTGCGGGCCAGGGGGTGCTTCCCGAACAGCACGCCTGCCGCGAAGCCGCCCACGTCACTGCAGACCACCGTGCCGATGAACGTCAGCACCCGGGCCGCACCGTCGTCCGGCGCCAGGAGCAGGACGGCGAACCCGGCCAGCAGCGGTACGTAGAGGGCGACGAAGACCGCGGCCGAGGCATCGCGCAGGTAGCCGACCGGGCCGTCGCCCAGCCGCCAGAGCAGCACGGCGAAGACGGTGAGCAGGAAGGCGATGACCAGACCCGAGGGGCCGCGCGTCCAGGCCAGGGCCGCCATCGCGATCGCCCCCACCAGCACGGGGGTGCGCGCTGGCCGGTGACCGCCCTTCTCCAGCGCCCCGCTGAGCTCGAAGACACTGATCAGGACGGCGGCGGTGACGACGGCGAGGAAGGAGGGCCGCCAGAGCAGCAGGGTCGCGAAGACCACCGCTCCCAGCCCCAGCCCGACCCCGACCGCGGCGGCCATGTCCCGCCCGGCCCGCCCGACGGCCCGCGGTGCGCCACTCGGGGTGTCCTGCGGGGGCTCTCCGGTGACCTCGGCCCCCAGGGCATCGGGTACCGCGGTGAGCGGGGCGTCGGCGGGCGCCTCCTCGTGGCCGGGTCCATGGTCCCGCGCCTCGACCGCCGGCCCGCCCGGCGCCGGGGGTACGGCGTCGGTGCGCTCGTCGTCCCGGCGGAGCTCACTGGTCTCCGGCCCCGCGACCGGCCGGGGGCGACCCCGGGACGGGCCGACCGCAGGTCGCGGCGGGACCGGCGGCTGGTCGATCCGGACCAGCGGCCCGGTGTCGGGATCCCGCCGTGGTGCGGGGTGCTCCTCCGTGCCGCCCGGCCCGTCGGCGATCCCGGCCCGGGTGCGGGCAGGCGGACGGCCCGAGCCGAGGGGCTCGGGGCGGTGCGGGTCGCGGGTCACGGCAGCGTCGGGAGGTCGACTCAGACGTCCAGGAGCTCGGTCTCCTTGTTCTTCATCGCCTCGTCGATGCTGGCGACGTGCGCCGCGGTGAGGTCGTCGAGCTCCTTCTCCGCGCGACGCACGTCGTCCTCGCCGGCCTCGCCGTCCTTGTTGATCCGGTCCAGCTCCTCCTTGGCGCGGCGACGCACGTTGCGGATCGAGACCTTGGCGTCCTCGCCCTTCGACCGGGCCATCTTCACCAGGTCGCGGCGGCGCTCCTCGGTCAGCTGGGGGAAGACGACCCGGATCAGTGACCCGTCGTTGGTGGGGTTCACGCCCAGGTCGGAGTTGCGGATCGACTTCTCGATCGCCTGCAGCTGGGTGGCGTCGTAGGGCTTGATGACCGCCATCCGCGCCTCGGGCACGGTGATCGAGGCCATCTGCGGGACCGGGGTCATCGCGCCGTAGTAGTCGACGAAGATCTTGTTGAACATGGACGGCGCGGCGCGGCCGGTGCGAACGGAACCGAGGTCCTCGCGAGCGACCGACAGGGCCTTGTCCATCCGCTCCTCGGCGTCGAGCAGGGTGTCGTCGATCACGGGTCTTCTCCTCCTGCGGCAGCTGCCGGGGTCTGTGCGGTCTGCGGGTGGGGCGGTGCCCGGCGTGCGCCGCCCCGATCGACGTCCGGCCCGGTCAGGGCTGGGCGCTGATCAACGTGCCGATCCTCTCACCTGCCACTGCGCGGGCGATGTTGCCGTCGCGCAACAGGTTGAACACGACGATCGGCATCTGGTTGTCCATGCAGAGGCTGATGGCCGTGGCATCGGCGACCTTGAGCTGCTTGGCCAGCACCGTGCCGTAGTCCAGGTCCGAGTACATCGTGGCCGCGGCGTTGGTGCGCGGGTCGTCGTCGTAGACGCCGTCGACGCCGTTCTTGGCCATCAGCAGCACCTGGCACTCGATCTCCAGGGCCCGCTGCGCGGCAACCGTGTCGGTCGAGAAGTACGGCATCCCAGCGCCGGCTCCGAAGATGACCAGCCGCCCCTTCTCCATGTGCCGCATCGCCTTGCGCGGGATGTAGGGCTCGGCGACCTGGCCCATGGTGATGGCCGTCTGCACCCGGGTCTCGAGCCCGGCCTTCTCGCAGAAGTCCTGCAGGGCCAGGCAGTTCATCACCGTGCCGAGCATGCCCATGTAGTCGGCGTGACCGCGGTCCATGCCGGCCTGGGAGAGCTCCGCACCGCGGAAGAAGTTGCCGCCACCGACGACGACCGCCACCTGGGTGCCGGACCCGACCACGGCGGCCAGCTGCTCGGCGATGGTGCGGATGATCACCGGGTCGACCCCGACCTTGCCGCCACCGAAGGCCTCACCGGAGAGCTTGAGCAGGACCCGGCTGTAGCCGGACCCGTCCAGCGGGGCGAAGGCGGTGGGCGCGGACTTCAGAGCGGTCACGGGCGTTCCTCGGTTCGGTGTCGGATGGATCGATCCTGCCGCATCCGGCGGGCGTGCGCGGGCGTCCCGGCGGGTCCGGACAGGCCACCGGCCCCGTCCTGGTGGGAACGGGGCCGGTGGGTCTCCGTGGGCTGAGTGGTCTCAGGCCTCGGAGGTACGGCTCAGGCCTGGCCGACCTCGAAGCGGGCGAACCGGTCGACGGTCAGGCCGGCGTCGGCGATGACCTGCTTGACGGTCCGCTTGGGCTCGGTGATCGAGGGCTGCTCGAGCAGGACGAAGTCCTTGAAGTAGGCGTTGACCCGCCCCTCGACGATCTTGGTGATCGCCTGCTCGGGCTTGCCCTCCTCCTTCGCGGTCTGCTCGGCGACCCGGCGCTCGGTCTCCACGGCGTCGGCGGGGACCTCCTCGCGGGTCAGGTAGCGCGGGCGCGCGGCGGCGATGTGCATCGCCAGCGAACGTGCCGCGTCCTCGTCGCCACCGGAGTACTGCACGGCGACGCCGATGGCCGGGGGCAGGTCGGTGGCCCGCTTGTGCAGGTAGACCGCCGTGGTGCCCTCGAAGACGGCGAACCGGGAGAGCACCAGCTTCTCGCCGATGCGGGCCGACTCGGACTCGATGAGCTGGGCGACCGACTGGCCGTCGAGCTGGGTCACCATCAGCGCGTCGACGTCGGCCGGCTTCTCGGCCAGGACGACGTCGAGCAGGCGCTCGGCGAGCTTGACGAAGTCGGCGTTCTTGGCGACGAAGTCGGTCTCGCAGTCGAGCTCGAGCAGTGCCCCGTCGCGGCTGACGACCACGCCGTTGGTGGTCGAGCGCTCCAGGCGCTTGCCCACGTCCTTGGCGCCCTTGACGCGCAGGAACTCGATGGCCTTGTCGTAGTCGCCATCGGCCTCGGTCAGGGCCTTCTTGGAGTCCATCATGCCGGCGCCGGTGGCGTCACGGAGACGCTTCACGTCGGCTGCGGTGAAAGCAGGCATGTCACTTCCTCTGATCGGTGGTGGTGCGGGGCGCGGACCCCGCGAGGTGAGGTGCCGGCCTGGGGCCGGGCAGACGGCGGCGCCGCCCTCCCCCGCACGAGGCGGGGAGGAGCGGCGCCGACCGGTCAGCCGTTCTGCGCGCCCTGCGTGCCCGTGGACTGGTCACCGGTCGCGGGGACGCCCTCGACCGGGGCGACCTCGTCGGCCGTGACGGCCGGCGGCGCAGCCGGGGTCTCGGGCAGCTCGGTGGCCGCAGCCGGGGCGGCGTCGGCCGGGGCGGCCTCGGCTACAGCCGGGACGGCGGGGTCGGCCGGCGCGGCGGCGTCAGCGGCACCACCGGTGAGCAGCTCGCGCTCCCAGTCGGCCAGCGGCTCGGCGGCGGCCGGGGCCTCGGCGCCGTCCTCGCCGCGACCGGCGTTGGCCTGCGCGGCCGAGCGGGCCATCAGGCCCTCGGCGACCGCGTCGGCGATCACGCGGGTCAGCAGCGCGGTGCTGCGGATGGCGTCGTCGTTGCCCGGGATCTTGTAGTCGACCTCGTCGGGGTCGCAGTTGGTGTCGAGGATCGCGACGACCGGGATGTTCAGCTTGCGAGCCTCGCCGACGGCGATGTGCTCCTTCTTGGTGTCCACGATCCAGACGGCGCTGGGCACCTTCTTCATGTCGCGGATGCCGCCGAGGGAGCGCTCGAGCTTGGCCTTCTCGCGGGAGAGGACCAGCTGCTCCTTCTTGGAGAGGCTGACCAGCGCGCCGGTCTGCTCGAGGTCCTCGAGCTCCTTGAGGCGCTCCAGCCGCTTGTAGACGGTCTGGAAGTTGGTGAGCATGCCGCCCAGCCACCGCTGGTTCACGTAGGGCATGCCGACGCGGGTCGCCTGCTCGGCGATGACCTCCTGCGCCTGGCGCTTGGTCCCGATGAACATGATCGAGCCGCCGTGGGCGACGGTCTGCTTCACGAACTCGTAGGCCTGGTCGATGTAACCCAGCGTCTGCTGGATGTCGATGATGTAGATGCCGTTGCGCTCGGTGAAGATGAACCGCTTCATCTTCGGGTTCCAGCGACGGGTCTGGTGCCCGAAGTGGACCCCGCTGTCGAGCAGGTTCTTCATGCTGACGACTGCCACGTGGCGCCGCCTTCCTTCTCGTGCGCGGGCGGCCGTGGGCCGACGCCGCGCTGCTCGGTTGTCGCGGACGCACCGGGAGGTGCGCCGCCCTGGTGTCCGGCTGCGCCACCGAAACCCGCCGGAGAGGCGGGACCGAGGTGACGACTGCCCCGCTGCAGCAGCGGGAAGAGGACACGCGAAGTCGATCCGCCGGTGGCGGACCGCATCGACGAGCATACGCCCTGGGCGACTGCGCTCCGACTGGGTCGTCCCCAGGGCCCTCGGGCGTCCACGACCTCGCGCCGGCGCCTCCTCTCGGCGGCGTCCGGCGGCAGCCTCTGGCGAGTGTCCCCACGCCGCACTCCTCTGGCCGCACTGGTCGTCGCCGTCCTGCTGACCGGCCTGCCGGCGGCATCGGCCGCCCCCACCGCCGCGCCGGACGCGTACGCCCCCGCACCGGCACCAGCCGCCGGGCTCTGGGGCTGGCCCCTGCCGGGCGCACCGACGGTCGGTCGGCCCTTCGACGCCCCGGCGACGCCGTACGCGGCCGGGCACCGCGGGGTGGACCTGACGGCCGCGGTGGACGGACAGGTGCTCTCCGCCGGCGACGGGGTGGTCGCCTTCGCCGGGATGGTCGCCGGCCGGCCGGTGGTCAGCGTCGACCACGCCGGCGGGCTGCGGACGACGTACGAGCCGGTGACCGCGGGGGTGGCCGCCGGTCAGTCCGTGGCCCGGGGCTCCCCGCTGGGTGTGCTGGCGGCCGGGCATGCCGGCTGCCCGGTGGACGCCTGCCTGCACTGGGGCCTGCGCCGCGGAGAGTCGTACCTCGACCCGCTGTCACTGCTCCGTCCGCCGCGGGTGCGACTGCTCCCGTGGCACTGAGCCCACCGGACGGCGGTGACGGCGCTACCGTCCGGGCGTGCGTTGGCGACGGAAGAAGGCCCCGGTAGAGCAGGCCACCGAGCAGCAGGCCCCCGACCAGGACCCCGGCCAGGTGCTGGAGGGCCTGCGGCAGGTGGTCGACCGGTTCGGCTGGGCGGTGCTGCACGGCGGCGGAGGCGGCGCGGGTGACCCGCGGTGGTCGCACACCGTGGGGCTGACCGCGCTCGGGCACCCCGAGGTGATCGTCGTGGGGCTGCCGTTCCCGGCCGGGGAGAAGTACCTCAACCTCGTGGGTGAGGCGGTGCGCGGCGGTGCCCGCTTCGGCCCCGGCGCGGTCACGACCGGGCTGACCGACGCCGACTCACCGGTGGTCTTCCTGGCGGTCGAGGACACCGCACGGCTCGCGGTCGCCGAGCAGTTCTACGGCTCGATCGAGGTGCTCCAGCTCGTCTGGCCGGACTCGACCGGCCGGCTGCCCTGGCAGGAGGGCCACCGGAACCCGCCGGAGGCCCAGCCGCTGCTGGGGCCCTTGCCGGGTGACGAGTCGGCCGGCAGCTGAGCCCGGCTGTCCTCTGCCCCGACCGGGATCCCAGGCCCTCGATCAACACCTGCTCGAGGAGGTCGGGGCGACACGACGACGACGCCCAGGGCTGCCGTCATGCCGGTCGGGGCGGACGTCAGCAGCGGCCGACGGTCGCCCGGGTCAGGCGATGTCGGCGAGCTTGGTGCGCAGGTGCAGGACGGCCTTGGTGTGCAGCTGGCAGATCCGGCTCTCGGTCACCCCGAGGACCCGGCCGATGTCGGCCAGGGTCAGCCCCTCGAAGTAGTAGAGGCTGACGACGACCTTCTCCCGCTCGGGGAGCTGCTCGACGGCGCGGGCCAGCAGCTGCCGCGCCTCGCCGTGCTCGGCCATCGCCTGCGGGTCCAGCGCGCTGGTGTCCTTGAGCGTGTCCCCCAGGCGGGGAGCGGAGCCGTCGTCGTCCACGAGCAGCTCGTCGAGGGCCACCACGTTGACCAGGGACAGCTGGCCGAGGAACTTGCGGATCTCCTCGACGTCCATGTCCATCTCGTCGGCGACCTCTTCGTCGGTCGGGCTGCGCTGGAGCTTCGACTCCAGAGCCGCGACCGTCCGCTCGTACTGCCGGGCCTTCATCCGCACCGAGCGCGGGATCCAGTCGGTGGACCGGAGCTCGTCGATGATCGCGCCGCGGATGCGGGCCATCGCGTAGCTCTCGAACTTGATCTCCCGTTCGGGCTCGAATCGGGTGATCGCGTCGATCAGCCCGAACGTCCCGTAGGACACCAGGTCCGCCTGCTCCACGTGCGCCGGCAGGCCGCTGCCCACCCGGCCGGCGACGTACTTGACCAGCGGCGCGTAGTGCAGGATCAGCCGGTCGCGCAGCCCGGTGTCCCGGTTCTCGACGTAGCGCGACCAGAGCTCGATCACGTGGGCGTCGGGGTCCCCACTCGCACCGACCTGCCGGACCGTCGCCTCAGACACCTGCACTCCCCCGCTCGAACTCTGCTGTCCTGTGCACCGACGCCGTCCTCATGCCCGCGGATGAGCGCGAGCGTGGACCGCCCGGAGCCGCTCGACGGTCACGTGCGTGTAGACCTGCGTCGTCGCGAGGCTAGCGTGACCCAGCAGTTCCTGAACGCTGCGCAGGTCGGCGCCGCCCTCCAGGACGTGGGTGGCGGCGGAGTGCCGCAGCCCGTGCGGGCCGACGTCCGGGGTCCCTGGCGCAGCAGCGACCGCCGCGTGCACGACCCGGCGGGCCTCCCGCGGGTCCAGCCGGCCGCCGCGCACGCCGAGGAGGAGCGCCGGTCCGCTGCTCCCCGTCGCGAGCACCGGACGGCCCCGACCCAGCCACGCCTCCAGGGCGTCGGCCGCCGGTGCGCCGAACGGCACGCTGCGCTCCTTGCGGCCCTTGCCCAGGACCCGCAGCAGCCGGCGCCCGCGGTCGACGTCGTCGACGTCCAGCCCGACGAGCTCGCCGACCCGGACCCCGCTGGCGTAGAGCAGCTCGACGACCAGCACGTTGCGGAGCCGCAGCGCCGTGTCGGCCGGGGTCTCCTCCTCGGCCGGCGGGCGCCCCGCCTCCTCGAGCACCGCACGGGCCTGGTCGGCGCCGAGCACCCCGGGCAGCGTGCGGTGCGCGCGTGGGCTGGCCAGCCGCAGCCCGACGTCCTCGGCCACCTGACCGCTGCGGCGCAGGTGGGCGGTGAACGAGCGTGACGACGCGGCCCGCCGGGCGGTGGTGGACCGGCTGTCCCCCCGCGTCCGTCCCTGGGCCAGCCAGCTGCGCAGGGTGGCGAGGTCGAGGTCGGCGGCCGTCCGGCCGCTGCGCCGGACCAGGTGGTCCAACAGCGAGACGACGTCTCCGACGTAGGCCCGGACGGTGTGCTCGGACAGGTCCCGCTCGAGCCGCAGGTGCTCCTCCCAGCCCGCCAGCGACTCGGCGAGCGCAGGCGGGAGCGCGGCGCGCAGCTCTGCGGTCCCGGTGGCCATGGGCGCAGCGTCCGTCGGCGAGGCGGGCCGGTCAACCGGGCGCGCCGCAGACCGGGCAGCGCGGTCGTCCACCCGACAGAGGTCACCGAGCCGGCTCGCGCTCCCTGGGCGGCCGACGGACCCGCCAGCCGGTGCCGGTCCACTCGACGAGGTCGGCGAGCTCGAGGGCCGGCAGCACCCGCAGCACGTCGACCACCGAGCACCCGGCGACCGCGGCCAGCCGCTCCGGCGGCACACCGATCCGGACCGGGCAGGCGTCCAGCACCCGCCGGGCGACGTCGGACAGCGAGTCACCAGGCACGGTCACCCGCTCCACCGGCGGCGCGAGGTCCTCCCCCAGCCTGCCGACCGCCTCCAGCACCTCGGCCGCCGACGTCACCAGCCCCACGGCGTGCCCCTGGTCCCGGAGCAGCTGGTGACACCCCACCGACATGGCGCTGGTCACTGGGCCGGGGACGGCCATCACCGCCTTGCCGAGCTCGCGCGCCCGGTTGGCGGTGGCCTGCGCGCCGGAGCGGGCAGCCGCCTCGACCACCACCGTGCCCCGCGTCAGTGCCGCTATCAGTCGGTTGCGCACCAGGAAGCGGTGCCGCAGCGGTGCGCACCCGGGCGGCCACTCGCTGACCAGCAGCCCCTCGTCGAGCACCCGGGCGAACAACGCCGAGTGCGCTCCGGGGTAGACGCGGTCGACCCCGCACGCCAGGACGGCGACGGTCGGCGCCCCGGCGGTCAGCGCACCCCGGTGCGCTGCGGCGTCGATCCCGAAGGCGCCCCCCGAGACGGTCGTCCAGCCCCGTTCCCCCAGCCCGTGCGCCAGCTCACCGGCCACGTGCTCGCCGTAGGCCGTGGAGGCCCGCGACCCCACCAGCGCGACGGACCGGTCGACCAACCCGGTCAGCGACGCCGCCCCGCGCACCCACAACGCCAGCGGCGGCACCAGCGTGAGCGTGCGGTCGGGCCGCCGACCGTCCACCGCCCCGCGCCCGTCCTCGGTGGCGAGGGCCAGGGAGTGCAGCGGCAGCGCCGGCCACTCCGGGTCCTCGGGCGTCACCAGCCGGCCCCCACACCGTTCCACCCGCCGCAGGTCCTCGACGCCGGCGTCCTCTCCCGCCCGGGCACCGGCCACGGCCTGCACCTCGGCCGGGGCAGTGCCCGCCCGCAGCGCAGCGGCAGCCGCCACCGGGCCGGCGCCCTCCACGAACCGCCACACCGCGACCGACCCCGGCTCCAGCGCACGGGACAACCACGCGCGCGCCCGCCGGACCTCCGGGTCGACACCCTCGCTCATGCCGCGGCCCGCTGCAGGCGCATGCCCAGCGCCTCGTCCACCTGGTCCGCGCCGGGCAGGACCAGGCCCTCGAGATCGGCCAACGTCCACGCGACGCGCACCACCCGGTCGAAGCCGCGCACCGACAGCGACCCGCGCTCCAGGGCCCGCTCCGCCAGTGCGAGGGCCGCGCGGGGGACCGGCCAGCGCTCCCGGAGCAGCCGCCCCGGCACCTGGCTGTTGAGCGCCAGGCCGCTGCCGGCCAGCCGTTCGGACGCCACCGCACGTGCGGCCCGCACCCGGGCCGCGACGACCGCAGTCGACTCCGGGGTGCCCAGACCGTCCAGCCAGGCGGCCCGGGTCACCGCCGGCAGGGTGACCCGTAGGTCGATCCGGTCCAGCAGCGGCCCGGACAGCCGCGACTGGTAGCGCCTGCGTTCCAGGGCGCTGCAGGTGCAGGCCGTGTCACCGGCCGCACTGGCGCAGGGGCAGGGGTTGGCGGCCAGCACGAGCTGCGCCCGGCACGGGAAGGTCGCCGACCCGTTGGCCCGGTGGATCGTGACGGCTCCGCGTTCGAGCGGCTGGCGCAGCGTGTCCAGCACGGCTCGGGGGAACTCCGGCGCCTCGTCCAGGAACAGCACCCCTCGATGGGCACGGCACAGCGCTCCGGGGCGGATCTGGCCCGAGCCGCCGCCGACCAGGGCGGCCATCGTCGCCGAGTGGTGCGGCGCCTCGAACGTCGGCCGGGTCACCAGCGGTGCACCGGGCGGGAGGGTGCCGGCGATGGAGGCGATGGCGGTCACCTCCAGGGCGGCCTGTTCGTCCAGCGGTGGCAGGAGCCCGGGCAGCCGTTCGGCGAGCATGGTCTTGCCGGCACCCGGCGGCCCGCTCAGGAACAGGTGGTGGCCACCGGCGGCGGCCACCTCGACCGCCCGGCGTCCCGCGGCCTGCCCCACCACGTCGGCCAGGTCGGGCCCCGGTGGCGCCGGGGCGGCCGCGGCCCGGACGTGCGGGGAGAGCACGGCCTTCCCGGCGAGGTGGGCCACCACCTGACGGAGGCTCCCGGCCGCCAGCACGGCGATGCCCTCGACGAGCCCGGCCTCCTCGGCGTTCTCCTCGGGCACCACCACCTCGCGGTGGCCGGCGCGCGCAGCAGCCAGCACGGCCGGCAGCACCCCACGGACGGCCCGCAGCGACCCGTCGAGCCCGAGCTCCCCGAGCAACACCAGCTCCCGGACGGCGGCCGCGGGCACCACCCGGGCGCCGGCGAGCACGGCGACGGCCAGGGCCAGGTCGAACCCACTGCCCTGCTTGGGCATGGCCGCCGGCGACAGCCCGATGGTCACCCGGCGCAGCGGGAACTCGTGCCCGCTGTTGAGCAGCGCGGCCCGCACCCGGTCCACCGACTGGCGCACGACGGCGTCGGGCAGCCCGACCAGCGCCACGGTCGGCACCCCAGGCGCCAGGTCGACCTCCACCTCGACCATCGCCCCCTGGACGCCGGCCAACCCCACCGACCAGGTCTGCGCGAGCGCCATCAGAACGCGTTCCGCAGGTGCGTCACCCGGGCCGGCCCGGACGACGGCACGTGCACCCCGACGACGTCGAAGCGCAGGTCCGGGGCGTGCTGGTCGTGCGCCGCCAGCCAGGCACGGGCCAGGGACCGCAGCCGGCGGCGCTTGCTCGCGGTCACCGCCTCGGCCGGGTGCCCGAACCCGGTGCCGGTGCGCGTCTTCACCTCGCAGAAGACCAGCGCCTCACCGTCCCGGGCGACGACGTCGAGCTCACCGTCGCGGCAGCGCCAGTTGCGGTCGAGGACCTGGAGGCCGGCGTCGGTCAGCGCCCGGACGGCGACCCGTTCGCCGTAGGCACCGAGGGCGGCGCGGTGGCCGGGCGGGGACTTCTGCGGATTCGGCACCCGTCGACCGTCGCCGTCGGGAGGCCGGCGGGGCCAGTGCCCCGGCCGGGTTGTGGACGGACGGCCGCACTGTGGACGGCGACCGGCGGACCCGCCTCAGCACCGGCCAGGGTGACCGGCGATCGGGATCAGGGCAGGCGCGGGTTGTCCGGCAGCTCCAGGTCGGGCTTGTCCAGCTCCTCCACGTTGACGTCCTTGAACGTCACCACCCGGACGTTCTTCACGAACCGGGCCGGGCGGTACATGTCCCACACCCAGGCGTCGGAGAGGGTCAGCTCGAAGAACACCTCTCCCCCGGCGTCACGGACCTGGAGGTCGACGCTGTTGGCCAGGTAGAAGCGCCGCTCGGTCTCCACGACGTAGGAGAACTGCCGGACGATGTCCTTGTACTCGCGATAGAGCTGCAGCTCCATCTCGGTCTCGTACTTCTCGAGGTCCTCGGTGCTCATCGCGCGTGCTCCATCGGTGCCGGGGACGTCAGTGCCGCAGCCGGGGCTCCGGGCGGCACCGGTCCATCATCGTGCATGGCCGCTGCTCCCGGCAGGGGTGGCGTCCGCGCGGCGTGTGCGGCCCGGGCTCGCGCGACGTTGACGAAGCGCATCCGGTGATCCGGGCACGGCCCGTGCTCGTCGAGGGCGGCGCTGTGCGCGTCGGTGATGTACCCCTTGTGCTCGGCGAACCCGTACTGCGGGAAGCGCGCGTCCAGCTCCAGCATCGTCCGGTCCCGGCTGACCTTGGCCAGCACCGAGGCGGCCGCCACACAGGCCGCCACCCGGTCGCCCTTCCACACCGCGAGCGAGGGCTGGGACAGGCCGCTGACCGGGAAGCCGTCGCTGAGCACGTAGTCGGGGCACGGGTCGAGCACCCGGACGGCGCGACGCAGCGCCTCGATGTTGGTCACGTGCATGCCGCGCGCGTCGAGCTCGCCGACCGGGATCGCGACCACCGACCAGCAGACCGCCCGGTCGACGACCTCGGCGTAGACCTCGTCCCGGGTGGCGGCGGTGAGCAACTTGGAGTCGGCCAGACCGGGCACCCGCCCGCGGCGTCCGGCGGGGAGCACGCACGCGGCGGCCACGAGCGGGCCGGCGCAGGCGCCCCGCCCGGCCTCGTCCGCCCCGGCGATGGCGGCGAACCCCCGGCGGCGGAGCGACCGCTCCATCGCCCAGAGGTCGTCGGCGGGGTCTGCAGCACCAGGTCGAACGGCCATCGCCTGCCGACCCTACGTCGCCGTCCCGCACCCGTGAGAGCACCCGGCGAGTCCGCCGCCCGATCGCCCCCCGGAACGCACCACGAGCCGATCCCTGGGGGAACAGGGACCGGCTCGGGGCGGCTGGTCAGCGGCGCGGACGCCGATCCGACCGGCGTGCCGGAGCGGAACCCGCTCCGGCGGTCCATCCGGCCCGGGCCCCCGTGGGCGCGCGGACCGTGATCGTGGCTGCCGGGTCAGGCGTCGGCAGACGTGAGGGCGTGGGCGCCGCAGGAGCAGCCGGGGTTGCGTGCCGAGAGCACCAGGGAGACCGCGTGTGCCCGGTCGCGGGCGCCCAGCTTGCGCAGGATCGCCTTGACGTGGGACTTCACGGTGTCCTCGGAGATGAACAGGTTCTTGCCGATCGCCCGGTTGGACTGGCCCTGGAGCAGCTCGTCGAGCACGTCGGACTCCCGGCGGGTCAGCGGCACCTCCGGGGTGAGCTCCCGCGACACCGGCTCCGCCGAGCCCTCCCCGCGACGGATCTGCGGGTCCACCACGGTCCGCCCGGCCCGCGCGGCCAGCACCGCCCAGCCCAACAGGGTGGGTGAGGTGTTCATCAGCAGGTAGCTGCGCACGCCGGCGGCCAGCGCCTCGTTGACCACGCCCGGGCCCTCCGAGGTGGCCAGCGCCACGACGGCCAGCTGCGGGAACCGGCGACGCAGGTCCCGCACCGCGTTCAGCGTGGCCGCCCGGCCGGTGCCCAGCTCCACCACCACCGCATCCGGGCGAGCGGACTCGGCCAGGGTCAGCGCGCGACGCGGCTCCCCCGGCGTGCCCACCGCCTGCATGCCGGCGGTCTCGTTGATCATGCCGACCAGCCCACGGCGCAGGACCGGGGCGTCGGCGAGGATCAGGACGCGGGTGACGCCGCGGGGGGTGCTCGCCATCGGGGTAGACACAGCTGACTCTCCGTTCAAGGTCCGGTGACTCTCTGCTTGTCCATCGGACGAGTGAACGGAGTGCTTGAACAACTTCTCGGAGAGTCCGCGCAGGACGCGCACAGATC
>NZ_JPMX01000114.1:12346-23901 GCF_000761485.1 Modestobacter caceresii | reverse complement strand
CCTCCGCGAGCCCCGGGTCAGTCGGTGTGCGACTCCCGGCCGGGCCGGGTCTGGACCGGTCGACGGACCCGGCGCCAGCCGGTGCCCGGCGGGCGGCGGGACGGCCCGGTCAGCCGGGCGCCCCGGGAACGACGCCGCCGGCGCCAGGCGGTGAGCGGCAGCGCGCCACCGAGCCCGAGCACGTAGGGGGCGGCCAGGGCTGCGGTGTCCTGCACAGGTACCGGCTCCGGCCCGACGGCGCCCGAGGCCTCCGCCTGGCCGGCCTGGATGTCCGGGCTGTCGAGCAGGGTGAACCGGTCCAGCGGCCAGACGATCAGGGCCGCCTTGCCGATGACGTCGTCGACGGCGATGGTGCCGGAGTACTGGTCGTCCATGTGCTGCTTGGAGTCGGCCGACGCGGAGCGGTGGTCGCCCATGACCCACAGCCGCCCCTCGGGCACGGTGACCGGGGGGAACTCGCGACCGCCGGAGCCGCCGGTGTTCAGCGGGGAGTCCTGGTGGATGTAGGGCTCGTCGAGCGGCTCGCCGTCGACCATGACCCGCCCCTGCGGATCGCAGCACTCGACGGTCTGCCCCTCGGTGGCGATGACCCGCTTGACGTAGTCGTCCTCACTGGGCGGGGCGACGCCGATCGCCCGGCCCAGGGTCAGCGCGGCGCCGGTGAACCAGTTGGTGGGCTCCTCCACCGCGATCTCCGGCGACCAGGTGTCCGGGCCCTGGAACACCACGATGTCGCCGGGCTCGGGCTCGCCGAACCAGTAGGGCACCTTGTTGACCAGCACGCGGTCACCCGTGCAGCCGGTGCAGCCGTGCAGCGTCTGCTCCATCGAGCCCGACGGGATGAAGAACGCCTGGACCAGGAAGGTCTTCACCAGCAGGGCGAGCACGAACGCGATGACCAGCAGGACCGGCAGCTCACGCAGCAGGGAGCCCTTCTTCGCCTCCCGCCCGCGGCCTCGGCTGGCGGCCGCCGGCCCCGTCGGGGTCGTGGCGGTGGGGTCGGCGGTGTTCTGGTCGGCGGAGGTGGGACGCCCGGCATCGCCGGTGTCGGCAGGCTCTGCGGGCCCGTGCGTGCTCATCGGGGACCAGCGTACGGTCCGCCGGCCCCCACGTCCGGCGACCCACCCGTCGACCGGTGCGGCCAGTGCCGCCCCCACGAACACGACCGGGCCGGCTGCGAGTGCAGCCGGCCCGGTCGTTCAGATTGCTGGAGGTCAGCGGCTGACGACCTCGCGCTTCTCCTTGATCTTGGCGGCCTTGCCGCGCAGCTCGCGGAGGTAGTACAGCTTCGCCCGACGCACGTCACCGCGGGTCAGCACCTCGATCTTCTCGACGACCGGGGTGTGCACCGGGAAGGTGCGCTCCACGCCGACGCCGAAGCTGACCTTGCGGACGGTGAAGGTCTCGCGGATGCCGCCACCCTGGCGACGGATGATGACGCCCTGGAAGACCTGGACACGGGCACGGGTGCCCTCGATGACACGCACGTGCACCTTCACGGTGTCCCCGGGCCGGAAGGTGGGGATGTCGTCGCGGAGCGACGCAGCGTCGAGGGCGTCCAGGGTGTTCATCGCAGCAGTCCTCAGTCCTAGCGGGAAAGTCGTCGTGGTACGGGCAGCGGTGTCCCGGTGCATCCGTACCGGGTGGCTGCGCTCCACCGCCCGGTACGGATGCGGAGCCACCGTCGGGGTGAGCCGACGGCCTGCAGCAGCTCACTACTGTGCCACATCTTCAGTCGACGATGCGTGGCGGCCCCGTCCACGGGCCGGCGAGCACCCCCGGCAGCGCCGTGGCGAGGTCCCGCGGAGCGAATGCCTCGACGCTGTCGGTGATCTCCGCCAGGGACCACCACCGGTGCGGTTCGTCCAGCTGCCGTTCCAGCTCGGTGCGCCCGCTGACGTCGACGTCGTGCACCACGTCACGCAGCACGAAGAAGGTCTCCCGGGCGTCCAGCAGGGTGTCGCCCCACCGGCCCTGCCAACGGCGGAGCCACACCGGGCCCTCTAGCGCCGCCGGCTCGACCAGGAGGGCGGTCTCCTCGGCCAGCTCCCGCACTGCCGCCGTCCGCAGGTCCTCGCCGTCCTCGACGCCACCACCAGGGGTGAACCAGTACTCGACTCTCCCGGCTCCGCTGCTCGGCTGCAGGCCGCGCCCACCGAACAGCAGCACCCGCTGCTCGCGGTCGAGCACCAGCACCCGGGCCGACGGGCGGACCCAGACGCGCGACGTCACGCCTGGGGGTCCGCGTCCAGCGCGGCCCGGTCCGCGGCGGTCAGCGCCCCGTCGGGCAGCCCGGTGAGCAGGTCGGGACGGCGATCGGCGGTGCGGCGCAGCGACTGGGCCCGCCGCCAGCGGGCGATCGCGGCGTGGTCACCGGAGAGCAGCACCGGGGGCACCTCGTGGCCGCGCCAGGTGGCCGGCCGGGTGTAGGACGGGCCTTCGAGCAGTCCGTCGGCGTGCGAGTCGAACTCGACCGACTCCGCGTTGCCCACGACACCGGGGAGGAGCCGGGTGACCGCCTCGACCATCACCAGCACCGCGGACTCCCCGCCGGCGAGCACGTAGTCGCCGATCGAGACCTCCGAGACCGGACCACCCTCGGCGGCCCAGTCGGCGACCCGCTGGTCGATCCCCTCGTAGCGGCCGCAGGCGAAGACCAGCCCGGGCTCGGTTGCCCACTGGGCAGCGACCGCCTGGGTGAACGGGCGGCCGGCCGGCGTGGGGACGACGAGCCGGGTGCCGGGAGGACGCACGGCCTCCAGCCCCCTCCCCCAGGGCTCCGGGCGCATGACCATGCCCGGCCCCCCGCCGTAGGGCGAGTCGTCGACCGTGCGGTGGACGTCGTCGGTCCACTGCCGCAGGTCGTGGACGCCGACGGAGACCAGTCCCTTGGCCGCCGCCTTGCCCAGCAGCGACTGGCCCAGCGGGGCGAGGTACTCCGGGAAGATCGTCAGGACGTCGATCCGGAACGTCACAGGTCGAGCAGCCCCTCGGGCGGGTCGATGACCAGCCGGCCGGCCGCGAGGTCGACGGTGGGGACCATCGCGGTCACGAACGGCACCAGCAGCTCCCCACCCTCGGGACGGCGCAGCACCAGCAGCTCGGTGCCCTCGTGCCGCACGCCGGTCACCTCACCGACCGGGGAGCCGTCGGGCAGCTCGGCGGCCAACCCGACCAGCTGGTGGTCGTAGAACGAGTCGGGGTCCTCCAGCTCCGGCAGGGCCGCGACGGGCACCAGGAGCATCGTGTTCCGCAGCGCGTCGGCCGCCTCGCGGTCGGCGACCACGGTGCCGTCGGGCAGGAGCAGGGTGAGCAGCAGCGTGCCGCTGTGCCAGCGGGCCGCCTCGATGGTCAGCGGCCCCCGTGTGGCGGGCTCGGTGAGCAGCGTGCCCCCCGGGGCGAACCGCAGGTCGGGGTCGTCGGTGCGCACCTCGACGGTCACCTGACCACGGACACCGTGGGGTCGGCCGATGCGGCCGACCACCACGGTGTCGGTGTTCTGCGGGGTGGCGCCGGAGGCGCCGGGAGTGCTCAGCGCCCGTCGGTGTCGACGACGTCGACCCGGAGGCCGCGCCCACCGACACCGGTCATCACCTGGCGCAGCGCCTTGGCGGTGCGCCCGCCGCGGCCGATGACCTTGCCGAGGTCGTCGGGGTGCACCCGGACCTCGAGGGTCTTGCCGCGCCGGCCGTTGACGAGGTCGACCACGACGTCGTCGGGGTTGTCGACGATGCCCTTGACCAGGTGCTCGAGCGCCTCTTCCAACATCTGTTACTCGGCGGTCATCTCGGTGACGGCCTTCTCGACCTTGGCCTCGTCGACCTCGGGTGCATCCGTCTTGACCTCGTCGGCCTTGGGTGCGTCCGCCTTGGGAGCGGCCTTCTTCTTCGGCGTGGTGGCGTCGGCGGACGGCTCGCTCATGGCGGCCCGCGCGGCCTCCTCGTAGATGGCCTTCTTGTCGGCCTTGGGGGCCGCGACCTTCATCGGGGCCGGGGCCGGCTCGCCCTTGAACTTCTGCCAGTCGCCGGTCACCCGGAGGATGGCCCGCACGGCCTCGGTCGGCTGCGCGCCGACGCCGAGCCAGTAGGCGGCGCGCTCGCCGTCGACCTCGATGAAGGACGGGTCCTCCTTCGGGTGGTACTTGCCGATCGTCTCGATCGAACGACCGTCACGCTTGGTGCGGGCGTCGGCGACGACGATGCGGTAGTACGGCGCGCGCATCTTGCCCAGGCGCATAAGCTTGATCTTGGTGGCCACGAGTGTGGTGTGCTCCTCGAACGTGTGTGGTTGCTCGCCGGACGGACGCGTGGGGGTACGCCGGGGCGGAGCGCTGGACACGGGCGGGGATGGTGAGAGGGCCGCCCACCGCCGTGTTCGACAGACCATGATGCCAGATGCCAGGAGGAACGCGATGCCCAGCACCGGACCGCTGCACCACGTGGAGCTGTGGGTGCCGGACCTGGACCGCGCCGAGGCCTCCTGGGGGTGGCTGCTCACCGCACTGGGCGCCGTGCCGTTCCAGGAGTGGGAACGGGGGCGGTCCTGGCGCTGGGGCGAGGACGGCACCTACGTGGTGGTGGAGCAGTCACCGGCGCTCACCGGCGACCGGCACGAGCGACGAGCACCCGGGCTCAACCACCTGGCGTTCTGGGTGGACGGGGACCTCGACGCGCTGGTGGCCGAGGCCCCGGCGCACGGCTGGCGGCTGCTCTTCCCCGACCGGCACCCGTTCGCAGGCGGACCGGACCACCGGGCCGCCTACCTGGAGGACGCCGACGGCTACGAGGTGGAGCTGGTGTCCGGCTCCCCCGAGCCCTCGGGGGGCACCAGGAAGCCGCCCCAGCCGTCGTAGCGGCCCCCGTGCCGCTCGACGATGCCGACCACCTCACGGGTGAAGCCGGCCGCCGTCCCGTGGTCGACCGCGGTCATGGCACTGAACTCCAGCCACACGGTGAGGAAGCGGCGGTACAGCCCGTCGACCCGGTAGCCGGCCGCGGTGAGCTCCTCGCCCGCCGCGACCGCCGCCGACCGGGACCGGAAGCCGGCCAGGTGGTCGATCGGCCGGGGTCGATCGACCTGGTCACCGTGCCCCAGGTTCGCCTCGACCGTCTCGGCGGTCAGCCGGAGCTGCTCGGCGAGCGAGCCGTCAGCCACGGACCGCGGCGAGCACGGCCGCAGCCGCGTCGGCCACCGCCACCTCCGACCGCTCCCCCGTCGCCCGGTCGCGGACCTCGATCACGCCCTCGGCCAGGCCCCGCCCGACCGTCACGATGGTCGGCATGCCCAGCAGCTCGGCGTCCTTGAACTTCACCCCGGGCGAGACCTTCGGCCGGTCGTCGTAGAGCACGGTCAGCCCGGCGGCGACCAGCTCCTCGGCCAGCGACTGCGCCGCCTCGAACACGGCGGCGTCCTTGCCGGTGGCGACCAGGTGCACGTCGGCCGGGGCGATCTCCCGCGGCCACACCAGGCCCAGCTCGTCGTGGGTGGACTCGGCGATCGCGGCCACCGCCCGGGAGACGCCGACGCCGTAGGAGCCCATGGTGACGGTGACCAGCTTGCCGTTCTCGTCGAGCACCTTGAGGTCGAGCGCCTCGGCGTACTTGCGGCCCAGCTGGAAGATGTGGCCCATCTCCACGCCCCGGGCCAGCTCCAGCGGTCCGGAGCCGTCGGGGGCGGGGTCGCCGGGCAGCACCTCGGCGGCCTCGATCACGCCGTCCCAGCTGAAGTCGCGGCCGGCGACGAGGTCGAACACGTGCTTGCCGGGCTCGTTGGCCCCGGTGATCCAGCGGCTGCCGGGGACGACGCGGGGGTCGACGAGGTACCGGATGCCGGACTTGCCCTCAGCACCGAGGACCTGCGGCCCGATGTAGCCCTTGACCAGGTCGGGGTGCGCGGCGAAGTCGGTGAACGGCTCGACCTCGGCCGGGGCGAGCTGCGCCTCCAGCCGCTTGGCGTCCACCTCCCGGTCGCCGGGCAGACCGATGACCAGCGGCTCGCGGGTGCCGTCGGGGTGCGCGAGGGTGACGACGACGTTCTTCAGCGTCGAGGCGCCGGTGTACCCGGCGTCGGGGAACAGCTCGTTGGCCACCGCGACCAGCGTCGCGATGGTCGGGGTGTCGGGGGTGTCCTCGACGTGCGCCTCGGGCAGCCCGTCGAACGGGATCGACTCGGGGACGACGGTCGACACGGCCTCGACGTTCGCCGCGTACCCGCCCGGCGAGCGGACGAAGGTGTCCTCGCCGATCGACGTCGGGTGCAGGAACTCCTCGCTCTTGGACCCGCCCATCGCGCCGGACATCGCCGAGACGATCACGTACTCCAGGCCCAGCCGGTCGAAGATCCTGATGTAAGCGGCCCGGTGCGCGGCGTAGGAGGCGTCCAGCCCGGCGTCGTCCACGTCGAAGGAGTAGCTGTCCTTCATGGTGAACTCGCGGCCGCGGAACAGCCCGGCCCGGGGCCGCGCCTCGTCCCGGTACTTGGTCTGGATCTGGTAGAGGGAGACCGGCAGGTCCTTGTAGGACCCGTACAGGTCCTTCACCAGGAGCGTGAACATCTCCTCGTGGGTGGGGCCGAGCAGGAAGTCGTTGCCCCGCCGGTCCTTCAGCCGGAAGAGGTTGGGCCCGTACTCGGTCCAGCGGCCGGTCGCCTCGTAGGGCTCCCGCGGCAGCAGTGCTGGGAAGTGCACCTCCTGCGCGCCCATCGCGTCCATCTCCTCGCGGACGACGCGCTCGACGTTCCGGAACACCCGCCAGCCCAGCGGCAGCCAGGTGAACCCACCCGGCGCGGCCCGCCGGATGTAGCCGCCCCGGGCGAGCAGCCGGTGGCTGGGGACCTCGGCGTCGGCGGGGTCGTCACGCAGGGTGCGCAGGAACAGGGAGGACATCCGAAGGAGCACGGGAGGAGTGTCCCAGGCGTCCGCCGGACGCCGTCCATCGGTTTGGCTCAGGCGACGACGCGTCCGCGGAGGACCATCCGTTGCGGTCGCTGTAGCGAGTCGAGGTCGGCCCGGGGGTCGGTCTCGTAGACGACCAGGTCGGCCGGGGCGCCTTCGGCGATGCCCGGCAGGCCCAGCCACTCGCGTGCGCCCCAGGAGCCGGCGCCCAGTGCGGCCTCGGCGGGCAGCCCGGCGGCGTGCAGCGCCCGGATCTCGTCGGCGATGACCCCGTGGTCGACGCCCCCACCGGCGTCGGTGCCGGCGAACACGGGCACGCCGGCCTCGAACGCGGCGCGCACCACGGCTCCGGAGCTCGCGTACAGCCGCCGCATCGTGGACGCGTACGAGGGGAACTTGGCCTCCCCCGCCGCCGCGAAGCCGGGGAAGTTCTCCACGTTCACCAGCGTCGGGACGACGGCGGTGCCCCGGCGGGCCATCTCCCCCACCAGCTCCTCGGTCAGGCCGGTGCCGTGCTCGATGCAGTCGATCCCCGCCCCGATCAGCCCGGGCAGCGCATCGGTGCCGAAGGTGTGCGCGGTGACCCGGGCACCCTCCTCGTGTGCGGCGGCGATCGCCGCGGCCACGACGTCGTCGGGCCACTCCGGCGCCAGGTCGCCGACGCCGCGGTCGATCCAGTCACCCACCAGCTTCACCCAGCCGTCACCGCGCCGGGCCTGCACCCGCACCTCGGCCACCAGGTCGGGCGGCTCCAGCTCGATCGCCAGCCCGGGGATGTAGCGGCGAGGGGCGGCGATGTGCCGGCCGGCACGGATGACCCGGGGCAGGTCCAGGTGCTCGTCGAGCACCCGGGTGTCGACCGGGGAACCGCAGTCGCGCAACGCCAGCACCCCGGCGGCACGCTCCTCCAGGGCCTGGTCGCGCAGGTCCTCGACACCGGTGGCGTGCACCCCACCCCGGCCGATGCCGACGTGGCAGTGCGCGTCGACCAGGCCGGGCAGCAAGAAGCCACCGCGGCTGACCGTCTCGGCGCCGGAGACCGGCTGGAAGGTGATCCGCCCCTCGCTGACCCAGAGGTCGCGGTGCTCGCCCTCGGGGAGGACGACGCCGGAGAGGTGCAGGGCAGGCGCAGCAGCGGTGGTCACCGGATCAGCGGCCCTGCTGGTCCTTGAACTGGCTGAAGTCCAGCTTGCTCAGGTCGGGCATCGCCTGACCGGGCGGCAGACCGGGCACCCCGCCCGGCATCCCGCCGGGCAGCTGACCGGGCGCCCCGCCCATGCCACCGGGGGCACCGATCGGCCGGCGGGCCGGGCCGCCCTTCTTGCCGCCCTTGCCCTTCTTGCCCTTGCCGCGTGCCTGCACCTGGTTCTGCCGGCCGCGCTGCTTCTTCGACATCGGGCCCATGCCCGGCAGGCCCATGCTGCCGGCCATCTGGCCCATCATCTTCTGCGCCTGGGCGAAACGCTCCAGCAGGTGGTTGACGTCGGTGACGCTCATCCCCGAACCGTTCGCGATCCGCACCCGGCGGGAGGCGTTGATGATCTTCGGGGTCGCGCGCTCGGCCGGGGTCATCGACCGGATGATCGCCGCGGTGCGGTCCAGGTCCCGCTCGTCGACCTGCGCGAGCTGCTCCTTCATCTGCCCGGCGCCGGGCAGCATGCCGAGCAGGTTCGCGATCGGGCCCATCTTGCGGATGGCCATCATCTGCTCGAGGAAGTCCTCGAGGGTGAAGCCCTCGCGGCTGGCGAGCTTGCCGGCCATCTTCTCGGCCTGGTCGGCGTCGAAGGCCTGCTCGGCCTGCTCGATCAGGGTCAGCACGTCGCCCATGCCGAGGATGCGCGAGGCCATCCGCTCGGGATGGAAGACGTCGAAGTCGGCCAGCTTCTCGCCGGTGGAGGCGAACATGATCGGCTGCCCGGTCACGTGCCGGACCGACAGCGCGGCACCACCGCGGGCGTCACCGTCGAGCTTGGTGAGGACGACGCCGGAGAAGCCGACGCCCTCCTGGAACGCGGTCGCCGTGGTGACGGCGTCCTGCCCGATCATCGCGTCGACGACGAACAGCGTCTCGTCGGGCTGCACGGCGTCCCGGATGCCGGCGGCCTGGGCCATCAGCTCGGCGTCGATGCCCAGCCGGCCGGCGGTGTCGACGACGACGACGTCGTGCTGGGTGCGGCGGGCGTGGTCGATGGAGTCCCGCGCGACGGCGATCGGGTCGCCCACGCCGTTGCCGGGTTCGGGTGCGTAGACGTCGACGCCGGCCTGCCCGGCCACCACCGACAGCTGCTGCACCGCGTTGGGCCGCTGCAGGTCACACGCGACCAGCAGCGGGGTGTGCCCCTGCGCCTTCAGCCAGCGGCCGAGCTTGCCGGCCAGGGTCGTCTTACCGGCGCCCTGCAGGCCGGCCAGCATGATGACCGTGGGCGACTGCTTGGCGTAGCGGATCCGGCGGGTCTCCCCGCCGAGGATGCCGACCAGCTCCTCGTTGACGATCTTGATGATCTGCTGCGCCGGGTTCAGCGCCGAGGAGACCTCCGAGCCGCGCGCCCGCTCCTTGACCGCAGCGATGAACGACCGGACGACCGGCAGCGCGACGTCGGCCTCGAGCAACGCGATGCGGATCTCCCGCGCGGTCGCGTCGATGTCCTCGTCGGAGAGCCGGCCCTTGCCGCGCAGACCGGTGAAGACCTTGTCCAGGCGGTCGGAGAGGGTCTCGAACACAACACGTCCTCAGGCAGTCTGGCGTGCAGCCACCGGCCGGCCCACCAGGGAGTTCAGCGGGCCGAGCGGCACGGCTCGGGCTCCCGGGGCCACCCCGGGGCCGTCACGCCACCGTTCCCAGCGTAATGGCCCATCGGCGGGTGCCCGCCAGGAACTCGTCGGCGGTGGGCGGTGGGCTCCTGCTTCAGGCGGCGTGACGCAAGGTCACGGCCGCCGGACGGTGCACGTCCCCGCTGACCAGGGCGGTGCCGCAGTCGGTGCAGGCCCACTCCGGGCACGCGCCGCCGTCCTCGGTGTGGCCGTCGATGCACTCCGGCTGCTCGAAGTCGGTGTCGTGCTCACAGGTGGGGCAGGGCCACTGCTGCAGGTCGCTCACGAGTGCGTCCCCTCTCGTCTCGGCGCCGGTCGTCGGGAGCGGGCTCCCGTCCGGCACGTCGAACGTCTCACGGGGGTACGACAGAACCGCGGACCTCAGGCCGACGGCGTGTCGCGCTTGACGCCGGGGCCGCCGACCGTCGCCGACGAGGCAGGGTCCGCCGCCCCGGGTGTCGTGCCGCGCGCCGCGGACACCAACGCCTCCTCGACCCGACGGCGCCGGTCGGCGTCCATCGTCGCGCCGGCGGGGTCACAGACGTAGAAGGAGTCGAGCGCATCGGCCCCGAGGGTCTCGATCCGCGCCGAGGTCACGTCCAGCCCCTGGTCGGCCAGCGCGGAGGTCAGCCGGTAGAGCAGGCCGGCCCGGTCACCGGCGCGGACCTCGACGATGCTGGAGGCGGCGCCGTCGACCTCGTTGTCGTGCCAGGAGATCCGGGGCGGCGCCGCACGGTCCACGTGCTGGCGGTAGTCGATCTCCCGCTGCCGCAGCCGGTCGGCCAGCGGCAGCGTCCCCTCCAGGGCCGCCCGGACGCCGTCGGCCAGGATCTCCGGCACCGGCGCCCGGCCGAACCGCGGCCGCACGGCGAACACCGACGTCGCCTGGCCGTCCTCGACCGAGGTGCTGGCCGCCCGGACATCGAGCTGGTTCAGCGCCAGCACGCCGGCACACCGGCTGAACAGGCCGGGCCGGTCCGGCGCCAGGAACGTCACCTGCTGGCCGTCGGCGACGTCCCGGACGCCGACCGAGATGCGCCCGCCCTCCCCCGCGGACCCCGGGCCCGAGGAGCTGACCTGCGGGGTGGTCGGCTCCAGCACCGGTCCGGGCGCCGGGGCGGCCACCAGGTGCGCCCGCACCCGGGCCACCAGCGCGGCGACCAGGTGGGCCTTCCACGGGGACCACGCCGAGCTGCTGGTCGCTGCGCCGTCGGCCTGCGCCAACGCGTGCAGCAGCTCCAGCAGGGCGACGTCCCGGCCGATCGTCTCGGCGACCCGGTCGATGGTCGCGAGGTCGTCGATGTCCCGCCGGGTCGCGGTGGCCGGCAGCAGCAGGTGGTGGCGCACCATCGCGGCCAGCGTGGCGACGTCCGGCGGGGAGAAGCCCATCCGGGTCGCCACCTCCGCGGCGATCGGCTCCCCGACGACGCTGTGGTCACCGGGCCAGCCCTTGCCGATGTCGTGCAGCAGGGCGCCGACCAGCAGCAGGTCGGGCCGGTCGACGTCGCGGGTCAGCTCCGACGCCGCTGCGGCGGCCTCCACCAGGTGCCGGTCGACGGTGAACCGGTGCCACGGGTGCCGCTGCGGCAGTGACCGCACCCGGTCCCACTCCGGCAGCATCCGGGCCAGCAGCCCCTCCTGGTCCAGCTGCTCGATGACCGGGACTGCGCTGCGACCACTGGCCAGCAGCCGGAGGAAGGACCAGCGGACCTCCGCCGGCCAGGGCTCGGGCAGCGCGGGCGCGTGCACGGCGAGCACCTTGAGCGTGTACGGCGACAGCAGCAGGTCCACGCGGGCAGCGGCGGCGGCACCGCGCAGCACCAGGCCGGGGTCGGCGGCCGGCCGGGCATCG
>NZ_JPMX01000114.1:0-12226 GCF_000761485.1 Modestobacter caceresii | reverse complement strand
GCTCGCGCCGCACCCGCCGGTAGCGGGCCCGTGGCCGCCGCACCAGCGAGGCGTCGACCCGCCGCCAGGTCTCGTCGGCGACGAAGGCCAGCCGGCGCCCGGCCAGGCTCACCCGGCGCAGCAGGACGTCGTCGTCGGCCAGCCCGAGCGCCTGGGCGACCGCAGCCTGCTCCTGGCGGACCAGGGCGTCGCCGGCGCGCCCGGTGCTGCGTCGCAGGGCGTCCCGCACGTCGAGCAGGAAGTCGTAGGCCTCCCCCGCGTCGGCCGGTGGCTCGTCGGCCAGCTGGGCCGCGGCCAGGGCCCGCAGCACCTGGCCCTCACGCAGTCCGCCGTAGGCCTCCTTGAGGTCGGGCTCCAGCAGGAACCCCAGCTCACCGACCAGCCGGCTCCGCTCCCGGCGCAGGTCGCGCAGCTGGGGCAGCAGCCGGCCGGCGTGCTGCCGCCAGGAGCCCAGCGTCGCCGTCCGCAGGGCCGCGGTGACCTCCGGGTCGCCGGCCACGTGGCGCGCGTCGAGCAGGCCGAGGCCCGCCTTGACGTCCTCGGCGGCCACGGAGACGGCCTCGGAGACCGTCCGCACGGAGTGGTCCAGCCGCACCCCGGCGTCCCAGATCGGGTACCAGAGGGCGTCGGCGAGCGCCGCGATCTCGGCCCGGCCGTCGTGCACGAGGACCAGGTCCAGGTCGCCGTGCGGTGGCAGCTCCCGGCGGCCGAGGCTGCCCACGGCCACCAGCGCGACGCCGGTCCCCGCCGGCTCGGCCGGTGGGCCGCCCCGGCGGCGGGGAGCCCGGGGGGTGCCGGCGAGCGCCTCGGTCAGCAGGCCGACCAGCCAGTCGTCGAACGCCTGCACCCGCTCGGTGCGGGGCAGGGCGGTGAGCGTCGCGAGGTCGAGCACGGGCACCTCTCGGTCGTCCAGCGGGGGAGACGGCGTCGGCCGGGGCAGCGGGTCTCCCCGCTACCCCGGCCGACGTCAGGTCACCGGACCGGCCTCAGAGCGCGTCAGCTCCGCGCTCACCGGTGCGGACCCGGACGATCTCGTCGATCGTGGTCACCCACACCTTGCCGTCACCGATCTGCCCGGTGGACGCCGCCTCGACGATCGCGTCGACCACCCGGGCCGCCTCGATCTCGCCGACGACGACCTCGATGCGCACCTTCGGGACGAAGTCCACCTGGTACTCCGCGCCGCGGTAGACCTCGGTGTGGCCGCGCTGGCGGCCGAACCCCTGCACCTCGCTGACGGTCAGACCGGCGATGCCGATCAGCTCGAGTGCGTTCTTGACGTCGTCGAGCTTGAACGGCTTGACGATCGCGGTGACGAGCTTCATGCCCGGCTCCCTTCCGTGTTGCGCGCCTCGGCGCGTGCCTGCCCAGCCAGGGGCGCGGTGCTGCCACCGCCGCCCAGGGAGGCGAAGTCGTACCCGGACTCAGCGTGCACGACCGTGTCGATGCCGGTCACCTCGTCCTCCTCGGTGAGCCGGAAGCCCATCGTCTTCTGGATCAGGAAGCCGATGACCAGGGTGAGGACGAAGGTGTAGGCGAGCACCGCAGCGGCACCGACGACCTGGCGCCAGAGCTGGTCGACCCCTCCACCGTAGAAGAGCCCGTCCACGCCGGCCGGAGCAGCTGCCGTGCCGACGAAGCCGACCAGGATGGTGCCGACCAGGCCACCGACCAGGTGGACGCCGACGACGTCGAGCGAGTCGTCGTAGCCGAACCGGAACTTCAGCCCGACGGCGAGGGCACAGAGCGCACCCGCGACGGCCCCGATGACGATCGCGCCGATCGGCGAGACCGCCGAGCAGGCCGGGGTGATGGCGACCAGGCCCGCCACGACGCCGGAGGCGCCGCCCAGCGAGGTCGAGTGACCGTCGCGCATCTTCTCCACCAGCAGCCAGGCCAGCGTCGCGGCACCGGTGGCGACCAGGGTGTTCACCCAGGCGACGGCGGCGGTGTTGTTGGCGGCGAGGGCGGAGCCGGCGTTGAACCCGAACCACCCGAACCACAGCAGGCCGGCGCCGATCATCACCAGCGGCAGGTTGTGCGGCCGCATCGCGTCCCGGCCGAAACCGCGGCGCTTGCCCAGCACCAGGGCGAGTGCCAGGCCGGCCGCACCGGCGTTGATGTGCACCGCGGTGCCGCCGGCGAAGTCGATCGCGGCCAGCTCGTTGGCGATCCAGCCACCGGTGTGGGTGACCACGCCGTCGTCGTCGGTGAGGGTGAAGTCGAAGACCCAGTGCGCGACCGGGAAGTAGACGACGGTCGCCCAGATGCCGGCGAAGACCATCCAGGAGCCGAACCTCGCCCGGTCGGCGATTGCGCCGGAGATCAGCGCGACGGTGATGATGGCGAAGACGGCCTGGAAGCCGACGAACGCCATGGCCGGCAGACCGCCCTCCTCGGTCGTGAGGTCCTCCATCAGGCCGGCCAGACCGAAGAACTCGGCCGGGTCGCCGAGCAGACCGAAGCCGACGTCGTCACCGAAGGCGAAGGAGTAGCCGTAGAGGACCCACAGCACGCTGATCAGGGCCAGCGCGCCGAAGCTCATCATCATCATGTTCAGCACGCTCTTCGCGCGGACCATGCCGCCGTAGAAGAGCGCGAGGCCTGGGGTCATCAGCAGCACGAGGGCAGCGCTGGTGAGGATCCAGGCGGTGTCGCCGGTGTTGACCACGGCAACCTCCTGAGGGTGTCGTCGGCCATCGGCCGCAAGCGGGGACCCCGAGGGGCCTCGGGCGAGCCACCGCCCCGGGAGGCGGTGCGGAGGAGACGGTGCCGCCACCGTGTTTCCGACGACGGCGCGGACGTGTTTCGCCACGGTGAACTCCGCAGCGCGTGTCGCCCGGTCGTGTTCCGGACGTGTTGCCGGCGCCCCATCCGCCCCCGCGGTGTGTCGGTCGGCGTGCGCTCGGTCACGTCACCGCCCGTTCACCGGGCCTTCTTGCGAACCCTGTGCAGCTGCCAACAAGGTGCAATAAGCTCCCCTGGCGTACGACCGCGGGCACCCGTCACCGGCCGCACAGCTCAGCAACCCGAGGTCCCGGAGGTCCGTGTGCACGTCCCCGATGGCTTTCTCGACGCCACGACCAGCACCGGCACCGCCGTGGTCGCCGCCGCCGGCGTCGCCCTGGCCCTGCGCGGTGCGCGCCGCGAACTGGACGAGCGCACCGCCCCGATGGCCGGGCTCACCGCTGCCTTCGTGTTCGCGGTGCAGATGATGAACTTCCCGGTCGCTTTCGGCACCAGCGGTCACCTGATGGGCGGCGCGCTCACCGCGATCCTGGTCGGCCCCTGGACGGCGGTGTTGTGCCTGACCGTCGTCCTGATGGTCCAGGCCCTGGTCTTCGCCGACGGCGGCCTCACCGCCCTGGGCACGAACGTCACCCTGATCGGCCTGGTGGCGATCGCCGTCGGGTACGGCGTCTTCCGTGCGCTGCGGGCCGTGCTGCCGGCCACCCGCACCGGGCTGCTCACCTCGGCCGGGGTCGGTGCCTTCCTCTCGGTGCCCGCCGCAGCCCTGGTCTTCGTCCTGCTGTTCGGCCTCGGGGGCGTCGCCGACGTCGCGCTGGGGTCGGTGGGGATCGCGATGGTCGGCGTGCACCTGCTGATCGGCCTGGGCGAGGCGGTCATCACCGTCGCCGTCCTCGGGGCGGTGCTCCGCGTCCGCCCGGACCTGGTCCGCGGCGCCCGGCACCTGCGGCGGGCCAGTGCGCTCGCCCCCCGCCCGAGCCTGGCCGGCGCGACCGCGGTGGACGTGCGATGACCCGCACCCGCACCTTCGTGCTGATCGGTGTGCTCGTCGCACTCGTCATCGCCGGCGTGGGCAGCTGGTACGCCAGCTCCGCACCGGACGGGCTGGAGGCGACCGCCGAGGAACAGGGCTTCGCTTCCACCGCTCGGGACAGCGCGGCCGCCGACTCGCCGCTGGCCGACTACGCCGTGGCCGCGATCGGCGACGACCGGCTCTCCGGCGGCCTGGCCGGGGTGATCGGCGTGCTGCTGGTGCTGGCGCTGGCCGGCGGCCTCACCCTGCTGGTGCGCCGGCGCCCGACCGAGGACGCCACCGCTCCCCCGGCCGACGCCCGCCAGCACTGAGATGGGCGCAGGACACGGCGGCGGGCTGTCCGCGGCGTACGTACCCGGCGACAGCCCGGTGCACCGGCTGGCGCCGCACACCAAGCTCGTCGCCGTCCTCGCCTTCGCCCTGGTCGTGGTGGCCACCCCGGTGGGCGCCGGCTGGGCTGCCGTCGCCTACGCCGGGTTCCTGCTCCTGCTGCTGACGGTCGCCGCGGTGGCCCGGGTGCGGCCGGGCCGGCTGCTGCGGGGCCTGGTGGTGGAGGTGCCCTTCGTCCTCTTCGCCGTCCTCCTGCCGTTCGTGTCCCGCGGCCCACGCACCGACGTGCTCGGGCTGTCGCTGTCCGAGAGCGGCCTGGCCGCCGGCGGCAGCATCCTCGCCAAGGCGACCCTGTCGGTGCTGGCCGCGACCCTGCTGGCGGCCACCACCGACGCCCGGGCCCTGCTGCGCGGGCTGGAGCGGCTGCGGCTGCCCACGGTGCTGGTCCAGATCCTCAGCTTCATGATCAGGTACACCGACGTCGTCGGTGGCGAGCTGCGCCGGATGCGGGTGGCCCGGGAGTCCCGCGGGTTCCGGGGCCGCCACCTCGGGGCCCTCAAGGTCCTCGGCCCGGCCGCCGGCTCGCTGTTCATCCGCTCCTACGAGCGCGGCGAGCGGGTGCACCTGGCGATGCTGTCCCGGGGCTACACCGGGCGGCTGCCCGGCGGGCCGGTCGCGGTCGTCGGCGGGCGCGCCTGGGCGACCGCGCTCAGCCTCCCCCTGGCTGCGGTCGCCGTGCTGGCGGCGGGTTCACTCTTGGGGTGAGCACCTCCGCCCCCTCGTTGCTCGTCGACGACCTGGCGTTCGCCTACCCCGACGGGCACCAGGCGCTCTACGGCGTGGACCTGCGGCTGGAGCCCGGCGAGCGGGTCGCGCTGCTGGGGCCCAACGGGGCGGGCAAGACGACGCTGGTGCTGCACCTCAACGGCATCCTGCGCGGCGGCCGCGGCCGGGTGGAGGTCGCCGGGCTGCCGGTCGAGGACCGCAACCTGCAGGAGGTCCGGCGCCGGGTGGGGATCGTCTTCCAGGACCCGGACGACCAGCTGTTCATGCCCACGGTCGGCGAGGACGTCGCCTTCGGCCCCCGCAACCTCGGCCTGCCCGAACCCGAGGTCGCCCGGCGGGTGGCCGACGCCCTGGCCGCGGTCGACATGGCCGACGCCGCCGACCGGGCGCCCCACCACCTCTCCTTCGGCCAGCGCCGGCGGGTCGCCGTCGCGACGGTGCTGTCGATGCAGCCCGAGGTGCTGGTGCTCGACGAGCCCAGCAGCAACCTCGACCCGGCCGGCCGGCGCGAGCTCGCCGAGGTCCTCCAGGCGCTGCCCATCACGCTGCTGATGGTCACCCACGACCTGCCCTACGCCCTCCAGCTCTGCCCCCGGTCGGTCGTGCTGGACGGCGGGGTGGTGGTCGCCGACGGCCCGACCCGCGAGCTGCTGGCCGACCCGGGGCTGCTGGCTGCACACCGGCTCGAACTGCCCTTCGGCTTCGACCCCCGCGCCGTCGGCTGACGGGCGGTCACCGATGCCCGAGACGTCCCGCGACCTGCCGGTGCCCGACTTCGCCAAGGTCTTCGACGAGGCCCCCGCGCCGTTCCTGCTGCTCACCCCGGACCTGGTCATCGTGCACGCGAACCGGGCCCGGCTGGAGGCGACCGCGACCACCCTCGAGGACACCGTCGGCCGGCACCTGTTCGACGTCTTCCCGCGCAACCCCGCCGACCCGGCAGCCGACGGTGTGGCGAACCTGGGTGCCTCGCTGGCCGAGGCGCGGGACACCCGCCGGCCGGTCACCATGCCCATCCAGAGGTACGACATCCCGATGCCCGACGGCAGCTGGACGGAGCGCTTCTGGAGCCCGCGGAACGTGCCGATCGTGGACGACGACGGGGAGGTCGTCCTGCTGCTGCACCGCGCGGACGACGTCACCGAGTACATCCAGGACCGGGACGAGGCCCGCCGGGCGGCCGCCCGCGGCCAGGTCCGGGTGGAGCAGGTGGAGAGCGACCTCTTCGCCCGCACCCGGGAGCTCGAGCAGTACAACGCCGCGCTCCAGCTCAGCAGCGAGCGGGAGCGGCGCGCCGCCCGCTCCCTCGCCGGGCTGGCGAGGACCGTCTCCGCCCTGGCCACCGCCGAGACGACGGAGGGGCTGCTGCACCTGTTGTTCGAGCAGGGCAGGTCGGCGCTGGGTGCCAGTGCCGCCTCGGTGGTCCTGCACACGCCCGACGGGCAGGGCCTGACCCTCACCGAGGACCGCGGCAGCCGGCTGCTCTCCGCGGACGTCCCGCCGGACTCACCGTTGCCGATGGCCCGCGCCGCGGTGCACGGCGAGCAGGTGCTCATCGAGGACACCGAGACCGACCGGCCCCAGCACCCGGACGCCGTCCGCCTCCTCCAGGCCTGGGCACCCGCTCGTGGGCCGCCCTGCCACTGCGGTCGGGCGGACGACTGCTGGGCTCCTGGACGATCGGCTGGGCCGACCCCCGGGAGTTCGACGACGACGACGTCCGGGTGCTGGAGGCCCACGCGGCCCAGTGCGCTCAGGCGGTCGAGCGGGTGGCCCGGCTGGAGACCGAGCGCCGGCGGGCGACGGCGACCCGCAGTCTGGCGGAGGCCCTCCAGCGGTCGCTGCTCACCGCTCCCCCGCAGCCGGCCGGCCTGCGCATCGCGGTGCGCTACCGACCCGCGGCGCAGGAGGCGCAGGTGGGCGGCGACTGGTACGACGCCTTCCTCACCCCCGGCGGCGCCACCACCCTGGTCGTCGGCGACGTCACCGGCCACGACCGGACCGCGGCGGCCGTGATGGCCCAGCTGCGCAACCTGCTGCGGGGCATCGCCCACTCCCTGGACGCGCCACCGGCCCCGGTGCTGACCGCCCTGGACCGCGCCCAGCAGGGCCTCGGGGTGACCACGCTGGTCACCGCGGTGCTCGCCCGGGTCGAGCAGGAGCCCGGCACTGGGGCGCGCCGGCTCCGCTGGTCCAACGCGGGACACCCACCGCCGCTGATCGTGCGGGCGGACGGGACGCCGGAGCTGCTGGAGCGACCGCACGACCTGCTGCTGGGCGTGGACCCCGACCGGCTCCGCACCGAGCACGTCGTCGAACTCCACCCCGGCGACACCGTCCTGCTCTACACCGACGGCCTGGTGGAGCACCGCCGGTCGACGCTGGACGACGGCCTGGCCCGCCTGGTCGCCGTTGGGCACGAACTGGCCGGCCGGCCGGTCGAGGAGCTGTGCGATGCGCTGCTGACCCGGATGGCCCCCGAGCACGCCGACGACGTCGCGCTGCTCGCCCTGCGCGTCGACCCCGCCGGCTGAGCCCGCTCCTCGGTCGCTGGCTCTCCCTGCGGTGCTCCCCCGTCAGGCGTTCCCGACGAGCGCCTCGGCGAACGCCTCCGGCTCGAACGGCGCCAGGTCGTCGGGGCCCTCGCCCAGCCCGATCAGCTTCACCGGGATGCCCAGCTCACGCTGCACGGCCACCACGATGCCGCCCTTGGCGGTGCCGTCGAGCTTGGTGAGGACGACGCCGGTGACCTCGACCGCCTCGGTGAACACCCGGGCCTGCACCACCCCGTTCTGGCCGGTGGTGGCGTCGAGCACCAGCAGCACCTCGTCGACCGGCCCGTGCTTCTCCACCACCCGCTTGACCTTGCCGAGCTCGTCCATCAGGCCGGACTTGGTGTGCAGCCGCCCGGCGGTGTCGACCAGGACGGCGTCCACCTCGGCCTCGGTACCGGTGCGGACGGCCTCGAAGGCGACCGAGGCCGGGTCCCCGCCCTCGCGACCGCGGACGGTGAGCACCCCGACCCGCTCGCCCCAGGTCTCCAGCTGGTCGGCGGCAGCCGCGCGGAAGGTGTCCGCGGCACCGAGGACGACGCTCTTGCCGTCGCCCACCAGCACCCGGGCGATCTTGCCGACCGTCGTCGTCTTCCCGGCGCCGTTCACCCCGACGACCAGCACCACGGCGGGGCGCCCGTCGTGCCGGGACGTGCGCAGGGTGCGGTCCAGGTCCGGGCCCAGGACGGCGACGAGCTCCTGCACCACGAGGTCGCGCAGCTGCGTGCCCGAGGCGGTGGCCAGCACCAGTGTCTGGGTGCGCAGCCGGTTCACGATCTGGGTGGTGGCGGCGACGCCGACGTCGGCGGCCAGGAGCGTCTCCTCGACCTCCTCCCAGTCGTCCTCGGTGAGCTTCTCCCGGGCCAGCACGGTGAGCAGGCCGCGGCCCAGCGACGACTGCGAACGGGCCAGCCGGGAGCGCAGCCGGATCAGCCGGCCGGCCGAGGGGGGCGGGGTCTCGAAGACCAGGCCGGGCTCCGGCTCCGCCGGCGGCAGTTCCACGGCGGCGTCCGGCTCGGCCCGCGCGGGAGCCGGAGGTCCGGTGTAGAGGTCGGCCGCGGTGGCCCCCGACGTCGGGTCCGGGGCGATCGGCGGGCGGGTGAGCGTGGTGCCCCGCACGGCGTCGGAGTCCAGCCGGGTGGTGCGCCGGCCGCGGTTGACGAGCAGCCCGACCCCGGCGATGAGGGCGACGACGAGGATCGCGATCGCGATCAGCACGAACTCCATGCCCACAGTCTCCCAGGGTCATGGGGCAGGCTGTGTCGCATGCCCGAGACCGCCGGCACCCGACCGCTCCTGCTCCTCGGGCCGCTCCTGCGCCACGTCGACCCCGTGTCGGCCACCATCTGGGTGGAGACCGACCGCCCCTGCGACGTGACGGTGCTGGGCCAGCGGGCCCGCACGTTCTGCGTCAACGGCCACCACTACGCCCTCGTCGTCGTCGAGGGTCTGGAGCCGGGCAGCAGCACGCCCTACGAGGTGCACCTGGACGGCCAGCAGGTCTGGCCCGCGGCGCACTCCAGCGCCCCGCCGAGCCGGATCCGGACCACCGGGCGCCCGGGCCCCTTCCGGCTGGCCTTCGGCTCCTGCCGCTACGCCACCCCCACCTCCGTCGACGTCCGTGACGCCCTCCCGCCGGACGCGCTGGACAGCTACGCCCGCCGGCTGCTGGAGCTGCCCGAGGACCAGTGGCCCGACGCCCTGGTCCTGCTGGGCGACCAGGTGTACGCCGACGAGGTGACCCCGGCGACGAAGGAGTGGATGGCCTCCCGCCGGGACCTGTCCCAGCCGCCCGGTGCCCAGGCCGCGGACTTCGAGGAGTACAGCCGGCTCTACGCCGAGTCCTGGGGCGACCCGGAGGTCCGGTGGCTGCTGTCGACGATCCCGTCCTCGATGGTCTTCGACGACCACGAGATGATCGACGACTGGAATACCTCGGCCGCCTGGCGCGCCGAGGTCACCCCCACCGACTGGTGGCACAAGCGGATCTGCGGCGGGCTGGTCAGCTACTGGGTGTACCAGCACCTGGGCAACCTCTCGCCGAACGAGCTGGCCGAGAACGAGACCTGGCAGGCGATCCAGCAGCGAGCCGACGGCTCGGACGACGCCGGCCCGATGCTCGACGAGATGGCCCGCGCCGCCGACACGGAGCCGGAGACGGTGCGCTGGAGCTACGTGCGGCACTGGGGGTCGACCCGGCTGATCATGGTCGACACCCGCGCCGGCCGGGCGCTGGACGAGCACGACCGGAAGATCGTCGACGACTTCGAGTTCGACTGGGTCGACGCCGCGGTGCGCCGGTCGGTGGAGGACGGCGTCGAGCACCTGCTCATCGGCACCTCGCTGCCCTGGCTGCTGCCGCACTCGGTGCACGACATCGAGCGGTGGAACGAGACGCTGTCGGTGCGCCACCACGGCAAGCCGCTGGGCCGGCTGATGGAGAAGCTGCGACAGGCGGCCGACCTGGAGCACTGGGCGGCGTTCGGGCAGTCCTTCGAGCGGCTGGGGCGGACCCTGATCGCCGCGGCGCGCGGTGAGCTGGGGCAGCCGCCGGCCACCGCGCTGGTGCTGTCCGGCGACGTCCACCACGCCTACGCAGCCGAGCTGGTGAACCCCGGGGACCTGGACACCCGGGTGCACCAGCTGACCGTCTCGCCGCTGCACAACCAGGCGCCGCACGCCATCGAGATCGGCTTCAAGGTCGGCTGGAGCCGCTGGGCCAGGGCGCTGACCGGCGGGCTGCGCGCGCTGGCCCGGGTGGAGGGCAGCCCGCTGCAGTGGCGGAAGCAGGCCGGGCCGTTCTTCGGCAACGAGCTGGGCGAGCTGGTGCTGGAGGGCCGGGACGCCCGGTTCCTGCTCTGGGCGACCAGGCGCGACGACGACGGCACCGAGCACTTCACCCAGGTGCTGGACACCCGGCTGTCATGACCGCGATCCGGCTGGTCAGCTTCAACGTCCACCACGGGGTGGGCGGTGACGGGCGGCACGACCTGCCCCGGCTCGCCCAGGTGCTGGCGGCCGCGGACGCCGACGTCGTCTGCCTGCAGGAGGTCGATCGGCACTTCGGCGACCGCAGCGAGCACGTCGACCAGGCACTCCTGCTGTCCCGCGCGCTGGACATGGAGCTGGCGTGGGGCCCCTCGATCGACGAGCCGGGCAGCAGCAGCGACCGTCGGCAGTACGGCAACGCGCTGCTGTCCCGGCTGCCGCTGCTGGGCTCCGAACTGCACCGGCTGCCCGGGCAGGGGGAGCCGCGCAGTGCGCTGCGCGCGCAGGTGCAGCTGGCCGGCGGGGCGCTGTGGGTGACCACCACGCACCTGTCCAGCCGGTCGGCGGACGACCGCGCCGTGCAGGCCGCCGCGGTCGCCGGGCTGCACGCCGACCCGGGGACGGCGGCCGTGCTGGTCGGCGACCTGAACGCCGACGCCACCGCCCCGGAGCTGGCGGCGCTG
The DNA here is from genome assembly GCF_000761485.1 of Modestobacter caceresii. Lineage (GTDB taxonomy): Bacteria > Actinomycetota > Actinomycetes > Mycobacteriales > Geodermatophilaceae > Modestobacter > Modestobacter caceresii. Next base: position 1,325 of record NZ_JPMX01000114.1, on the reverse strand, counting down.
CGCGAGCACCTCCGCGACGCGTGGGAGCTGGCGGCCGAGCGCAGCGACCAGGCCGGGCGGTTCTCGCTGCACGCCCACCAGGGCCTGACCCACCCGGCCCGCCGTCCGCGGGTGCGGATCGACCAGGTCTGGGTGTCGGCGGGCGTGACGGTGACCGGCGCCCGGGTGCTGGACGGCGCCGGGGCGTCGGACCACCACCCCCTGCTGGTCGAGCTGGACGTGCCGGTGACCGGCTGATCAGGAGGCCTGCAGCTCGCGCAGCCGCTGGCTGATCACCCCGGTGATGCCGTCGCCGCGCATGCTCACGCCGTAGAGGGCGTCGGCGATCTCCATGGTCCGCTTCTGGTGGGTGATCACGATCAGCTGCGAGGTGTCCCGGAGCTGCTCGATCAGGGTGAGCAGCCGGCCGAGGTTGACGTCGTCCAGCGCCGCCTCGACCTCGTCCAGCACGTAGAACGGCGAGGGCCGGGCGCGGAAGATGGCGACGAGCAGCGCCACGGCGGTCAGCGACCGCTCGCCGCCGGACAGCAGGGACAGCCGCTTCACCTTCTTGCCCGGCGGCCTGGCCTCCACCTCCACGCCGGTGGTCAGCAGATCCTCCGGGTCGGTGAGGAAGATCCGCCCCTCGCCGCCGGGGAACAGCGTGGCGAAGACCTGCTCGAACTCCCGCTGGGTGTCGGCGAAGGCCTCGGCGAACACCTGGTGGATGCGGGCGTCGACCTCGCGGACCACGGTGAGCAGGTCACGGCGGGTGGCCTTGAGGTCCTCCAGCTGGGTGGCCAGGAAGGTGTGCCGCTCCTCCAGGGCCGCGAACTCCTCCAGCGCCAACGGGTTGACCTTGCCCAGCGCGGCGAGGTCCCGCTCGGCCCGCGCCGCCCGGCGCTCCTGCGCGCTGCGGTCGTAGGGCACCGGCTGGGGCTCGGGCTCCCCCGCCGCCTCGGCTGCGGCGAGCTGCGCCTGGGTCGGGGCCACCGGTGCGGCCGGCCCGTACTCGGCGAGCAGGGTCGGCAGGTCGACGCCGTACTCCTCGGCTGCCCGGGCCTCCAGCGCCTCGATCCGCAGCCGCTGCTCGGCGCGGGCCACCTCGTCGCGGTGCACCTCGTCGGTGAGCCGGTCGAGCTCCGCGGTGTGCTCGCGCACCCGGGCCCGGACCACCAGCAGCTCGGCCTCCCGCCCGGTGCGCGCCTCGGCCAGGGCATCACGTTCGGCGGCCGCGCGGGCGAGTGACGTCGCGAGGTGGGTGAGCGCGTCCTCGGCGCCGGCCCGCACCTCCGCGGCCACCCGGGCGCCCCGCGCACGGGCGACCCGGGCGGCGGCGGCCCGCT
>NZ_JPMX01000113.1 GCF_000761485.1 Modestobacter caceresii | reverse complement strand
GGCCAGCACGGCCAGCCGGAGGCGTTCGCCGCACGGCTGCGCGAGGTCCTCGACGCGCACTGACGCCCTGGTTCAGGGCTCCGGTACCTCGACCGGCCCGGTCAGGTAGCGCTGCACGAGCGGGTCGACCGCCGCGACGATCGTGTCCGGCGGGGCTGAGGTGAGCGGCCGGACCTCTAGCACGTAGTCCCGCTAAGGGATTCTGCTCCGGCCGTCCGGAGTCGACGCTGCACCGACTTCGGGCAGGATGCCCGTGCGGTTGACCGCCGGTATCCGCCGATCGAGCCACATCAGACGAGAAGGCTCGATGTCGGCAACGGACACTCGCTGTATCGGGAGCAGTGCGGCAATCCCCACAGCAAGCCGGCGGTGGTGCTGCACGGTGGCCCAGGCTCGGGCAGCCACCCGGCCATGCGCCGACAAGTCGACCCGACCCGTTACCGGGCGGTGCTGTTCGACCAACGCAACGCCGGCCGCAGTACCCCCAGCGCGTCACCGAGCTCGCGCAGGCCGCACTCGCTTCCGCGGCCTACAGCCGGCTCCTGCACCACCGCGACCCGGCGGTGCGGGCGAAGGCCGCGCCCTGCACTGGTGCGACTGATCGGCGACGCCGGCCACTCAGACGGAGGTATGACCTCGGTGCTGATCGAGTACGTGGACCGGGTCGCCCTCCAGCGCGGACCCCGGTGCTGGCTACACGACCGAGCACCGCAGGCAGGCTCGTGCGTCCGGTCAACGACTCAGGCACGACACGTTCGGTACCGGACTGTTCGCGCCCTCCCAGCGAGGTGCGGGAGCGGATCTTCAGCGGACATCCAGAACCTGCCGGGTTCAGTTGAGCCGCTGGGTCAGGTGGACCTCGACGTCGTCTCCGTCGCCCTTGCCGATGGCCGTGCGGATCGGAGCAGCCACCGGGAGCTTGTGGGTGCCGTCTCCCAGGGCCATGAAGGCTCCGGTGAACGGGTGCCCGTCGACGGTCCCGGCGACCTTGACCAGGCCGCGAGTCCCGAAGATCTGTGCTGACTCTGGCAGCTGGACGCAGGTCCAGGTGTCTGCCGGGCGGACCTTGCCCAGCCGGGCGGTGAACGTGATGTCCAGGGGACGGGGATCGGCCACGATCGTGCTCCTTCGCTCTGCTGGGCGCTGGGCTGTCAGGCTCACCGAAGCTCGCTCAGGTCGGAGTCCTCCAGGTAGACCAGACCGTTGCCGTCGGGGTCGGTGAAGGAGAACATCGCCGGGACCCCCTCCGTCCGCACCAGCTCCTCGTTGTGCACGGTCGCGCCGGCCTCGCGGACCGTGTCGTGGGCTTGTTGAGCATCGGAGGTGCCCAATCGGATGGCGATCGGGAGCGGGCTGTCCGGGGGGAGGAGCACCAGGGCGACGCTCGAGCCGGGCGGGACGACCTCGAGCATCCGCGCGCCCGGCCACACCTCCACGTCGGTGCGGAGCTCGCAGCCCGGTACTTCCGTGTAGAACCTCAGCGCGGCGTCCTGGTCAGCCACCGGAACGGAGAGACTCAACACTCTCGTCGTGATCGTCATACCGCCTCAGACGCCATCTCGCCCGAGTGGCGTCCACCAAGGTGGTGTGCCAAGGGGCCCGGTGAGGGCGTCGGCGTAGAC
>NZ_JPMX01000112.1 GCF_000761485.1 Modestobacter caceresii | reverse complement strand
GGCCCGGTGCTGGCCGCCGCGGCGACCGGATCGGCGGTGCTCGGTGCCCCGGCGGGCCAGCGGGCCGCGGCCGCCGTCGTCGGTGCCGTCGCCGGTGCGGTCGGTGGCTACGACGACCTGGCGGGCGCCCGGCCGGAGCAGGCCCGGGACAAGGGACTGGCCGGCCACCTGGCCGCACTGCGGGCGGGTCGGGTGTCGGCGGGGGCGGTGAAGGTCGCCGGGATCGGTGCCGCCGCCGCGGTCGCCGCCGTGCTGACGCGCCGTGGCAGCGGGGTGTCGGCCGTCGTCGACGGCGTCCTGACCACCGGCCTGGTCGCCGGGACGGCGAACCTGGTCAACCTGCTCGACCTGCGTCCCGGCCGGGCCGCGAAGGCCGCCGTGCTGCTGTCCGCGGCGACCGTGGGTGGCCCCGCCGGTGGGCTGGTCGCCGGCCCGCTGGGTGCCAGCCTGGCCGTGCTGCCTGCGGACCTCGGTGAGCGCGTGATGCTCGGCGACTGCGGGGCCAACGCCGTCGGCGCGCTCCTCGGCCTGCGGCTCGCCGCGCTGCCGGGCCGGGGCTCCCGGGCCGGCCTGCTCGGTGTGGTCACCGCGCTCACCCTGGCCAGCGAGAAGATCAGCTTCACCCGGGTCATCGAGTCGACCCCCGGCCTGCGGGAGCTCGACCGGCTCGGCCGCCGCACGGCGTGACGGTCGGGCAGCACCCCGGGGGCCGTGCTCCCGGGCGGGTCCGGCGATGACGAGCACCGCCCGCCGTCGGGTCGTGCAGGGCGCGGCCGGGGCGGCGCTGCTGATCTCGGTGCTCACCCTGCTGGCCCGGCTGGCCGGGTTCGGGCGCACCGTCGTCTTCACCAACGCCGTCGGAGCCGACAGCACCGCGGACACCTACCTCGCGGCGAACTACGTGCCGAACATCGTCTTCGAGGTGGTCGCCGGCGGCGCACTGGCCAGCCTCGTCGTGCCGATGCTCGCCGGTGGGATCGCCGTGGGGGACCGGGAGCAGGTGCGCCGCACCGCCGGTGCGCTGCTGGGCTGGGCGCTGCTGGTGCTGGTGCCGCTGGCCGCGCTGCTCGCCCTCTTCGCCCGGCCGATCGCCGGTGCGCTGCTCGGGGACGACCCGGCTGAGGTCGACCTGGCCGCCCGCTTCCTGGTCGTCTTCGCCCCGCAGGTGGCCCTCTACGGCATCGCGGTCGTGCTGACCGGCGTCCTGCAGGCGCACCGCCGCTTCGCCGGGCCCGCGCTGGCGCCGCTGCTGTCCACCCTGGTGGTCGCCTCCGCCTACCTGCTGTTCGCCGGCCTCGACGGCAGCCGCACCGTGGGCGGGCTGTCCACCACCGCCGAACTGGTGCTCGGGGTGGGGACGACGTTGGGTGTCGTCGCGCTCGCGGCGTCCCTGCTGGTGCCGCTGCGCGGGTTGCGGCTGGGGCTGCGGCCCTCGCTGCGCTTCCCGGTCGGGGCGGCGCCCCGCGTGCGCCGGCTGGCGCTGGCCGGGGTGCTCACCCTCGCCGGCCAGCAGCTGGTGGCCGTGGTGGCGATCTGGCTGACCGCCGGGGCGCCCAACGGCACCCTGGTCGCCTACTTCGCCGGGATGACGGTCTTCCTGCTGCCGTGGGCCGCGCTCGCCGTGCCGTTGGCCACCTCGGTCTACCCGGGGCTCACCGAACGGGCCGCGGTCGGGGACGAGGAGGGGTACCGGCGGACGCTGGCGCCGGCCGTCGTCCTCACCGTGGTGAGCAGTGCGGTGGCGGCGGCGGGCCTGGTCGCGGTCTCCGGTCCGATGGCCCGGGTGTTCCTGGCCGCCCCGGAGAACGCCGGCGCTGCGGCCGCGCTCCAGTCGACGATCGCCGCCTTCGCCCCGGGCCTGGTGGGCTACGGGCTGGTCGCGCTGCTCTCGCGGGCCCTGTACGCCCGGGGGTCGTGGCGCTCGCCGACGGTCTGCGTGGTCGGTGGCTGGCTGGTGGCCGTCGCCGCGGACCTGGTGCTGGCCGCGGTGCTGCCCCCGGCCGACCGCGCGCTCGCGCTGGGCGCCGGGCACAGCATCGGGGTCACCGTGGCCGGCATCGCGCTGCTGGTCGTGGTGGCCCGCCAGGCCGGCGCCGGCGCCCTGACCGGCGTGGCCCGCACCGGTGGGCCGGCGCTGCTGGGCGGCGGGCTCGCGGGTGCGGCCGGGCTGCTCACCGCCCGGGCACTGGGCGCCGACCCGGTGCCCGGGGACGGCGTGCTCGCCGCGGTCGGCATCGGGCTGGCGGCCGGCGGGGTCGTGCTGGTGGTCGCCGCGGCGGTCATGATGGGGACCTCCCGGCGGCCGTTGACCGCGGCCGTGCAGGGCCTGCGGGGGGCCGACGCACCAGGAGGGGACCGATGACCGACGAGCCTCTCCTGACCGGACGCCGGATCGCGGAGGTGCTGGCCACCAGCACCGGCGGCGTCGGCACCCACCTGCGCTCGGTGCTGTCCGCGCTGGCCCGCTCGGGCGCGGCCGTGCGGGTCTGCGGCCCGCAGGCCACCGAGGAGCTGTTCGGCTTCACCGCCAGCGGCGCGGACTTCCGTCCGGTGGGCATCTCCGCAGGGCTCGACCCGGTGGCCGACCTGCGCGCCGTCCACGCCCTGCGCCGGGCCACCGCGGGGGCGGACCTGGTGCACGCCCACGGGCTGCGGGCCGGGCTGGTCGCCGCGGCGGCCCGTGCACTGGCCGGGCAGCGTCGTCGGCCGTTGGTGCTCACGCTGCACAACGCGCTGCCCGAGGGCGGCGGCCTCCGCCGCCGCGTGCTGCAGGCCGCCGAGCGGGCAACCGTCCGCGGCGCCGACGTGGTGCTGGCCGCGTCCGGGGACCTGGCCGACAACGCCCGCCGGCTCGGCGCCCGGGACGTGCGGGTCGCCCCGGTCTCCGCCCCGCCGCTGGGGCCCGCCCGGCGGGACCGTCGCGAGGTGCGGCGCGAGCTCGGGCTCGACGACGACCGCCGGCCCCTGGTCGTCGCCATCGGCCGGCTGCACCCGCAGAAGGGGTACGACTCGCTGCTGGACGCCGTCGGCCGGTGGTCGGCGGACCCTCGGCTGCGCCCGGCACCGCTGGTGGCCATCGCCGGGGACGGTCCGCTGTCCGACGAGCTCTCCCGGCGCATCGCCGCCGAGGGGCTGCCGGTGACGCTGCTCGGGCGGCGCACCGACGTCGCCGACCTGCTCGGCGCCGCGGACGCGTGCGTGCTGCCCTCGGTCTGGGAGGCGCGCTCGCTGACCGCCCAGGAGGCGCTGCGGGCCGGGACGCCGCTGGTCGCCACGGCCGTCGGCGGGATCCCCGAGCTGGTCGGGGACGCCGCTGAGCTGGTGCCCGCCGGCGACGCCGCGGCCCTGGCCGAGACCGTCGCCCGGGTGCTCACCGACCCCGCCGAGATCGCCCGGCTGGGGGCCGCCGGACCACGTCAGGCGGCGACCTGGCCCGACGAGGCGGCCACCGCGGCCGCCCTGGTCGAGCTCTACCGGGAGCTGCTCGGACCGCCCGAGAGCCGACGATGAGCGGGCCGGCGGGGCGGGGGTGGGGCGCCCTCGCGCGGCTGCTCCCGGCAACCCTGGCCGTGGTGGCGCTGCTCGGCGGACTGCTCGCGGGCACCACCGGCCCGGCGGCGGCCGCCACCGCCGGGGGACCGTGGTCGGCCACCCGGGTGGTGGACGTCGGGGTCGCCGGGCTGACCTGGTCGGACCTGGACCCCGAGCGCACCCCCGAGCTGTGGGCGCTGGCCGAGGAGTCGGCCATCGGTGCGCTGTCGGTGCGGGCCGCCCGACCCACCACCTGCCTGCTGGACGGCTGGGCCACCCTGGGGGCGGGCAACCGGGCCCGCTACCCGGGCCCGGTGGAGCCGGTCCCCCCGGTGCCGGTGCCGAGCGTCCCGCTCCCGGAGGACGACGCGGTCGCGAACGGCGCCGACGACGGCTCGGCCGCGGTGCAGGCGGACACCCGGCTGTCCTGGTGCGGGCTGGAGGAGCAGGTCGCCGACGTCGGCCTCGCCGAACCGCAGCAGACCGTCGCACGGGTGGCCGCCGACGAGGCGACCGCCCGGTTCGGCGCCGAGCCCGGCGCCCTCGGGGAGGCGGTGGACTGCAGCACGGTGGTCGGCCGCGCCGGCTCGCTGGCGGTGGCGGGGGAGACCGGCGAGTTCAGCGTCCGCGACCAGCTGCCGGCCGAGCCGGCCGAGGTCGCCGCGCTGCTGGCGGAGTGCCCGCTCACCATCGTCTCGCTGGACCAGCTGACCGACGCCGGCGCCCCGGTCATCGAGGAGACCGACACCGGCACCCAGCCCTCCCGCCGGGAGGCGGCGCTGGCGGTCATCGACCAGACCGTCGGCCGGCTGCGCGACGCGGTGGCCGAGCTGCCCGGGGACACGCTCTTCCTGCTGCAGGGGGTCTCCGAGGTCAACGGCGGCCGGCCGCAGCTGCACGTGGGGCTGGCCAGCGGGCCGGGGGTGGCGCCGGGCTGGCTGACCAGCGCGAGCACCGGCCGGGCGCCCTTCGTCCAGCTGATCGACGTCGCGCCCACGATCCTGCAGGCGCTGGGCCTAGACCGGGTCTCCTCGATGAACGGGCAGCCGTTCCGGGTGGCCGGCGACCGGCCCGACCTGGTGACCGCGATCGCCGAGCTGGAGCAGATCAACACCCGCGCCGTCGTCCACTACCGCAGCACCGGCACCACCTTCTGGCTGCTGGTGCTGCTCAACGGCGCGCTGGTCGTGCTGGGCCTGCTCGGCCTGGGCGGCTGGGCCACCGGGTGGTTCCCCGGCCGGGCCCGGGGCCACGGGCGGGTGCGGACCTGGCTGCAGCAGCGCACCCCAGGACGGCGCCGGACGGCGGCCCTGCGGGTCGCCGCGCTCGCCGTCGCCGCCGTCCCGGTGTCGACCTACCTGGCCAACCTGGTGCCCTGGGAGCTCAGCTCGGCCCCGCGACCGGCACTGGCCGGCTCGGTGCTCGGCTGCACCCTCGCGGTGACCGCGGTCGCCGCGCTGGGACCGTGGCGGCGGACCCGGCTGGGGCCGGCCGTCGCCGTCCTGGTCATCACGCTGGGGACCCTGGTGGGCGACGTGCTCACCGGCTCCCACCTCGAGCTCGACGGCCTGCTGGGCTACGACGCCATCGTGGCCGGTCGGTTCACCGGGTACGGCAACCTGAGCTTCGGGCTGCTGGCGGTCAGCTCCCTGCTGCTCACCGCCGCGGCGGCTGCCGCGGTGGCCCGCCGGGCGGGGACACCCGGCCGCCGGCACTGGCTGCTGCCGGTGCTGGGAGCCGGGGTGGCCAACGTGGTCGTGATCGGCGCACCGTCGCTGGGCCGGGACTTCGGGGGAGTGCTGGCCGCCGTCCCCGGGTTCCTGGTGCTCGGGATGCTGCTGGGCCACATCCGGGTCACGGTGGTCCGGCTCGTGGCGGTCCTCGCCGTCGCCGTGCTCGCCGTCGGCACCGTCGCGGTGGTCGACTGGCTCGGCCCGGCCGACGAGCGCAGCCACCTGGGCCGCTTCGTCGGGCAGCTGCTGGACGGCGAGGCCTGGACCGTGGTGAGCCGGAAGGCCCAGGCCAACCTCAACATCCTGCTGGGCAGCCCGCTGGCCTGGATGCTGCTGGTCGCGCTGGTCGCCGCGGTGTGGCTGCTGCGCCCCGGCGGACTGCTGCGCACCCGCCCGGGTCACCGCGCCGCGGGGCTGCCCGCCGACGACCTCGGGGTGCTGCGGGCCGGCCTGGTGGCGGTCGCGCTCAGCCTGACCCTGGGCGCCCTGGTCAACGACAGCGGCGTCGCCCTCCCGGCGACCGCCGCCACCGTCCTGGTGCCCCTGCTGGTGTGGCTGGTCGCCAGTGCACCGGGCGGCGACGGGGCCGCCCGGCCGCTCCCGGGCCGGGCGCCGGGAGCGGCGACGGGGGCCCCGGGAGCCCGTGTTAACGTGGGCGTCCGTGGGTCGACTGGCAGAACCTCGTGACCGCGGACCTCTTCTCCCCAACTCCCAGCCGACGAAGTTCGTCTTCGTCACCGGCGGCGTCGTGTCGTCACTGGGCAAGGGACTGACAGCAAGTTCTCTGGGGGCGTTGCTCTCCAGCCGTGGCCTGCGGGTCACGATGCAGAAGCTGGACCCGTACCTCAACGTGGACCCGGGGACGATGAACCCCTTCCAGCACGGCGAGGTGTTCGTCACCGAGGACGGCGCCGAGACCGACCTGGACATCGGGCACTACGAGCGGTTCCTGGACACCGACCTCACCGGCCGGGCCAACGTGACCACCGGCCAGGTGTACTCCGACGTGATCGCCAAGGAGCGGCGCGGGGAGTACCTGGGCGACACGGTGCAGGTGATCCCGCACATCACCAACGAGATCAAGTCCCGCATCATGGCCGTGGCCGAGGGCCCGGAGCGGGTCGACGTGGTCATCACCGAGGTCGGCGGCACGGTCGGCGACATCGAGTCGCTGCCCTTCCTGGAGGCCGCCCGGCAGGTGCGGCACGAGATCGGCCGGGACAACTGCTTCTTCCTGCACATCTCGCTGATCCCCTACATCGCCCCCTCCGGTGAGCTGAAGACCAAGCCCACCCAGCACTCGGTCGCCCAGCTGCGCAGCATCGGCATCCAGCCCGACGCGCTGGTCTGCCGGTCGGACCGGGAGATCTCCGAGGGCATCAAGCGCAAGATCGGCCTGATGTGCGACGTGGACGCCGAGGGGGTCACCTCCTGCCCGGACGCCCCGTCGATCTACGACATCCCCAAGGTGCTGCACCGCGAGGGGCTGGACGCCTACGTCGTCCGCCGGCTGGGCCTGCCCTTCCGGGACGTCGACTGGACCGTGTGGGGCGACCTGCTGGACCGGGTGCACGACCCGAAGCAGACCGTCACCGTGGCGCTGGTCGGGAAGTACATCGACCTGCCCGACGCCTACCTGTCGGTCACCGAGGCGCTGCGTGCCGGTGGGTTCGCGCACCGCTCGCGGGTGCAGATCCGCTGGGTGCCCTCCGACGACTGCGAGACCCCCGAGGGCGCGGCTGCGGCGCTGGCCGGCGTCGACGGCGTGTGCATCCCCGGCGGGTTCGGGGTGCGCGGCATCGAGGGCAAGCTCGGCGCGATCCAGCACACCCGGGTCAACGGCATCCCGACCCTGGGCCTGTGCCTGGGTCTGCAGTGCATGGTCATCGAGGTGGCCCGGGACCTGGCCGGCATCGAGGGCGCCAACTCCACCGAGTTCGACCCGGAGACGCCCGACCCGGTCATCTCCACCATGGCCACCCAGCTCGACGTGGTGGCCGGCCGGGGCGACATGGGCGGCACCATGCGGCTGGGCAGCTACCCGGCCGCGCTGCAGAAGGGCTCGGTCGTCGCGGCCGCCTACGGCGCGACCGAGATCACCGAGCGGCACCGGCACCGGTACGAGGTGGCCAACGCCTACCGCGACCGGCTGACCGAGGCCGGGCTGGTCTTCTCCGGCACCTCGCCCGACGGCACCCTGGTCGAGTTCGCCGAGCTGCCCGCCGACGTCCACCCGTTCTTCGTCGGCACCCAGGCGCACCCGGAGCTGAAGAGCCGGCCCACCCGGCCGCACCCGCTGTTCGCCGCCTTCGTGCAGGCCGCCGCCGGCTACCAGGACGCCGCCCGGCTGCCGGTGCCCGAGGACGAGCAGGTGGGCATCTGATGCCCCACTCCTACGACGTGGTCGCCTCCGAGGAGCTCTACGCCGGCCGGATCATCTCGCTGCGCAAGGACACCGTGGCGATGCCCGGCGGCGGCGAGAGCGGGCGCGAGGTCGTGCACCACCCCGGCGCGGTCGGCATCGTCGCCCTGGACGACCAGGACCGGGTGGTGATGCTGCGCCAGTACCGGCACCCGGTCGGGGAGCACCTGTGGGAGGTGCCGGCCGGTCTGCGCGACGTCGACGGGGAGCCGCCGGTGGAGACCGCCCGCCGGGAGCTGGCCGAGGAGGTGCAGCTGTCGGCCGAGCGCTGGTCGCTGCTCACCACCCAGCACCCGTCGCCCGGCTTCTGCGACGAGCTCGTGGTCCTGTACCTGGCCGAGGGGCTCAGCGACGTCGCCCGCCCCGACGGCTTCACCGTGGAGCACGAGGAGCTGGACATGACGGTGGAGCGGGTGCCGCTGGCCGAGGCCGTCCAGTGGGTGTTCGACGGGAAGATCCGCAACTCCCTCGCCGTCATCGGGGTGCTGGCCGCCGCGCAGGTGCGGGCCACCACGCCGCAGCTCCGCCCGCTCGACGCGGTGTGACGGGTGGGTCCGGTTTGCCCCCGGACCCACCCGCGGGCGATGGTGGCCCGGTGCTGACACATGACCAGGCCCTGTCCCTGCTCCAGGCTGCGCGGGAGGAGTCGACGACGCTCGGCGTCCCGATGTCCTTCGCCGTGATGGACCCCAGCGGCCACCTCGTCGCGCTCATCCGGATGGACGGCGCGCCGTGGATCTCCGCCGACGTCGCGCAGGGCAAGGCGTGGACGGCGGCCGCCTACGGCGCCCCCAGCGCCGCCCAGAAGGCGAAGATGGAGCCGATGCCGAACTTCGCCTCGGCGATCACCACGATGACCGGCGGCAAGTTCACCCCGCAGACCGGCGCCGTGCCGGTGTACTCCGACGGCACGCTGCTCGGCGCGCTGGGCGGCAGTGGCGGCACCGGCCAGCAGGACGAGGACGTCTGCGCCGCCGCGGTCGCGGCCTGCGGCTACTCCCTCAGCTGACCTCCACCGGCTGAGGGGCGGGCGGGCGACCGGAGACCGAGTCGCTCGAGCTCCAGCCCGGCCAGCGCGTGCAGCGCGGCCGGGTCGCCCGCCCGCCAGCCGGCCCCGGTGC
>NZ_JPMX01000111.1:50080-52020 GCF_000761485.1 Modestobacter caceresii | reverse complement strand
GAACAGATCGCGCCCTCACCGACCGCGCTGGATCAGTTACCCAACACCCTCTGAGGCGACTCCGGGTCAGTCCGCCAGCAGGCCGGTGAGCAGCCCGGCCGCGGCGGCCGGTGCGTCCCCGGCGAGCAGCCCGGCCGCGGCCAGCACGTACCGGTCGTCGACGACCACCCGCGCGCCGGCCAGCACACTCCCCGCCCCGCCCCGGTCGGCCGCCACCCGCTGCACCACCGCGGCCGTCGCCGCCGGCGCCGCGTGCCGGAAGACCCCGCCGGAGAGCACCACCAGCCCCGCCCCACGCGCACTCGCCCCGCCCGGACCGTAGGCGGCCTCGGCCCGCAGGTGCCGGCGCAGCGCCACCACCGCCGCGGCCTCGCCGAGTTCCAGCGGGTCGCCCCCGGGGGTGCTGAGCCCCTCGTCCGCGGCCGCCTCCCGCAGCGCGTCGGCGCTGGCGTGCACCCCGAGGTCGCCCTCCACGGTGCGCCGGCGGGCCGGCACCCCGACCGCCGCCCGGTGCAGCGACGCCTGCTCGGCGTCGACGGCGGGCACGCAGTACACGTCGGTCGTGGCCCCGCCGACGTCCAGCACCAGCACGCCCGGGGCGTCGGTGCCGGCCCACAGCTCGGCCAGCACCGCCACGCCGTCCAGCACCGCGTCCGGCGTCACCGCCCGCACCCACCGGCGCAGCCGCGGGTCCGCCGACAGCCGTTCGCCGCCGATGACGTGGGTCAGGAAGACGTCCCGGATCGCGGCGCGCGCGGACTCCGGGGCCAGCTGACCGATGTCGGGCAGCACGTTGTCGGCCGCGGTGACCGGGGTGCCGGCCGCGGTGAGGACGGCGCACACCTCCGCCCTCACGTCGACGTTCCCGGCGACGACGACCGGGACGGACCGCGGAAGGACCCCGCTGCCCCCCGGCACTCGCAGGCTCGCACCGGGCCCCTGCAGCGGGGCCGCCTGGGCGAGGGTCGCGGCGTTGTGCCGCAGCACGGTGGCGTCCCCGCCGTCCGTCCCGCCGACCAGCAGGACGACGTCCGGGGCGGCGGCGGCCAGCTGCCGGAGCGCGGCGGCGTCCAGCCGGCCCGCGGCCACGTGCACCACCCGGGCGCCCGCCGACAGGGCTGCCCGGTGCCCGGCCTCGGCGCTGATCAGCTCCTCGTAGCCGACGACCGCCAGCCGGAGTCCGCCACCGGCGCTGGAGCACGCGCGCACCGGCGCGCCCCAGCCCTCCGTCGCCGCCAGCACCCCGGCCACCACGTCCGCCGGGGTCGTCGGCGCCTGCCGCGTCTCGACCAGTCGCCCGGTGTCCAGCTCGACCAGCGCCGCCTTCGTCCAGGTCGATCCGACGTCGACGCAGGCGAGCAGGGTCACGCCGACCGCAGTCCGGCGGTGGCCGCCCCCGCGGTGAGCTCGTCGAGCCCGAAGGCCTGCACCGGCCCCAGGGCGCCGGCGCCGGTGACCCCGCCCTCCGCGGCCCGGACCGCCCCCCAGGCCAGCAGGTCCGCGGTCAGTTCGTAGGGGTCCGGTCCGAGCAGCCGGACCCGCGCGACCCGCGAGCCGGACCGGTCGCGCACCTCGGCGACGACGTGCGTGCGGGCCTCCCCCTGGGTCGTCGGCGCCTCGGCGAACCGGCGTCCGACCAGATCGGCGAGCTGCTCCACCCGCGTCGTGGCCCCGGGCAGCCGGCCGATCCACGGGGCGAGCGGGGCGAGCCGGTGCGCGACCGGCGTCGCCGGGCCGAACCAGTCCAGGAAGACGCCGACCTCACGCAGGGACCGCGACAGCCCGGGCAGCGTCAGGTGCTCCGAGCCGCCCACCGAGAGCCCGCGGCGGGTGCGGCCGGCGACGTCGAACCGCCAGTCCCGCGCCCCGGCCGGCTCCTCGACCAGGCGGCCATCGCGCCAGGCGTGCCCCTGCTCCAGCAGCACCCCGACCAGGGAGAC
>NZ_JPMX01000111.1:0-49653 GCF_000761485.1 Modestobacter caceresii | reverse complement strand
GGCCCCGCCGAGCCGGTCGGCCAGGGGGACCAGCCGGGCCGGGTCGCGCCCGGCGAGCACCGGCCGGGCGCCGCGCGCGGTCAGGGCGGCCGCCGTCCGGCCGCCGGTGTGGCCGGTGGCACCGAGCAGGACGATCCGTGCAGGCATGGTCGGACCCTAGCCACGACGCGCCGCAGCCAACCGGAACTGCTTGGTCCGCGGGTGCGTCGCTCCTCGCCGGGTAGCCGGGGCGTGATGCCGCCCCCCTGCCACCACTCAGCGCCCTGCGCCGGTGCCGGTCGACTCGAGCCCGACCCGGCCGGCGAGGGCGGCCGCCTCCACCCGGGTGGAGACCCGCAGCTGGCGGAGCAGGTTGGCCACCAGCCGCTTCACCGTGCGCTCGGAGACGTGCAGCGTCGTGGCGATGTCGACGGTGCTGGTGCCCGCGGCCACCAGCCGCCAGAGCCGCCGGTCGTCGGCGGACAGCTGAGCCGCGATGCCCTGGTCCGCGGTGGGCGCCGCGTCGTCCAGCAGCTGGCGCAGCAGCGACTCGGGGATCACCGACCACCCGTCGAGGACGGCGAGCAGCGGGCGCACCAGCGCCTCCGGGCTCGTGGTCTTGGGCAGGAAGGCGCTCGCCCCGGCCCGCAGCGCCTCCAGGGCCGCGTCGGCCTCGGCCAGCCCGGACAGCGCCACGATCCGGGTCATCGGCTCGGTGCGCCGGATGGCCGCGATGGCGCGGGTGCCGCCGGGCGGCGGCATGTGCAGGTCGACCACCGCGACGTCGGCGTTGTGCCGGCGCACGAGGGCGGCGCCCGCCGAGGCGTCATCCGTCGTTCCCACGACACGCACCCGCCCGTTGCTCTCCGGGGGCAGCAGCAGCTCCAGGCCCCGGCTGAACAACGGGTGGTCGTCGATCACCACCACGTCCACGGGGGGACGGTGCTCAGCAGCGGCACCGACGTCCAGTCCCTCCACGTCACTCCTACGGATCGGCTGCGCCCGGCGTGGCTGACCGACCGCTTCCCCGGAGGTGCCCGTGACCCTCGCTGCCGACACACACCCTGCGACGCTGCCCGGACTGTTCACCGATCTGCTGCGCGTGGTGCGCAGTCACCTCCCGCATCCCGCCGCTGACCCGGTGAGCACCGGCGACGCGCTGGTGCGGGCGCTGTGCCACGACATGCGCAGCCCGCTGGCCGCGCTGGAGTCGGCGCTGGCCCGGCTCGAGGACGACGACAGCCGACCGGAACTGCTCGACCTCGCCCGTGCCCAGGCGCAGCACCTGGCCTCGATGCTGCGTACCGCGAACGCCACCGGTGGGGCTGCGGAGCGGGCGGGCACCCGCGAGCTCGCCGACGTCGTCCGCGCCTCCGTCGCCGCCTCCGGCCTGCCCGACCACCAGCTCCGGGTCGAGTTCGGCGACGATGCGGCCGACGTGGCCGTCGCCGACGCCCGCGTCCAGCGGATCCTGACCAACCTGCTGGAGAACGCCCACCGGCACGGCCGGGGCCAGCCCGTCCGGCTGCGGGCGGAGCGACGGGTCGGGTGGGTCGACCTCGCCGTGACCCAGCCCGGCGTGCCGGTCGATCGGGTCCTGGGGCACCTCAGCCGGCCGACCCCGCCGGTGGACCTCAGCGGCCTGGGCCTGTGGTCGGTGCAGCGGCAGACCCGGGAGCTCGGCGGCCGGCTGGCCTGGTCAGAGGGCCTCGACGGCGCCTTCACGCTGGTGGTGCGCCTCCCGGACCGCTGACGAAGGGACCCGTCTGCCCCCCACAGGAGGGCCGGACAGGTCGGCCCCTGGGGGCCAGCGGACGGCACGGGGGTGACACCGGGAGGGGGCATCTGTCTGTTGTCACCGCGAGGGCGGCGACAGCGACGACGCAGAGGGAGAACGCCCGTGTTCACGCACACTCACGCACTGCAGTACGAGGCCAAGCCCGACGGCCCCGACCCGGACTTCGCCCGCAAGCTGCAGGAGATCCTCGGCGGGCAGTGGGGCGAGATGACCGTCGCCATGCAGTACCTGCTGCAGGGCTGGAACTGCCGGCTGCCCGGCAAGTACAAGGACATGCTGCTGGCCATCGGCACCGAGGAGCTGGCGCACGTCGAGATGATCGTGACGATGATCGACCGGCTGCTGGACCACGTGCCGCTGAAGCCCGACGCCGCAGACCGCACCAAGGAGGCGGCGGCCGGCTACGGGCAGCACAACCCGCAGCACGCCATCGTCAACGGCGCCGGCGCGTACTTCCGGGACAGCATGGGCCTCCCGTGGAGCGGCGGGTACGTGACCGCCAGCGGCAACCTCATGGCGGACTTCCACTACAACGCCACCGCTGAGATGCAGGGTCGTCTGCAGGCCGCCCGCCTGTTCAACATGACCGACGACCACGGCGTCAAGGACATGCTCCGGTTCAACCTGGCCCGCGACCACATGCACCAGATGCAGTGGCTCGCCGCCATCGAGGAGCTCAAGTCCGACGGCATCGAGGGCATCCCGGTGCCCGAGGCCTTCCCGATGGACGAGGAGCTGCCGGAGTTCGCCTACACGTTCATCGACGCCTCCGACGGCCCCGATGCGGCCAACGGCCGCTGGGCCAGCGGGCCGGCCCTGGACGGCACCGACAACCAGCTGCGAGCGGCACCGATCGCGGCCAACGCCGACGCGCCGATCCTGCCCCCCGGTGACCCGCGGCTGTACCCGACGCCGCAGACGCAGATGAACACGCTGATCCAGAAGGCCAAGGATGCCCTCAAGTGAGGCGCCGCCTCCTGTGATCTGCCACGGGAGGCACGCCCGATGCGCCGTCGCCGTGCCGGCGCCCCGGCTCCGCTACCCAGCGGACCTGGGACGCCGGCCCGGCGGGCGCCCGAGCACTCGCTGGAGGTACGCCGTGCACCTGCCCGTCCCCACCCCCCACCTCGCTCTCCCCCACCTGCCGGCCCTGCACCTGACCGGCCGGCTCCCTGCCGCCACGGTGCTGCTGTCGGTGGTCTACGCCGCGGCGATCGCCGTCGCCCTCACCGCCCCCGGGCAGCACGTGCTCGCCGGTCTCGTGGTGTTGGCCGGGCTGGTGAGCCGCTCCGTCGTCCGCCGGCGCCGTTCCGCCGCCGGCGCGGTCAGCGTCGCGACCGTCGCCGTCGACGCCGTCCTGCCGGAACCCGCCGTCCGTCCCGGCACGTCCCGGGACGAACCGGCCACCGCGCCGGCTGCCGCCTGAGGCACCCGGAGACGACGCGAGGCGCGCCCCCACCGGGGACGCGCCTCGCGCTAACGCAACGTGCTGGAACGGCCCTCCTGCAGGGGCCCGCCGCGAGCTTGCGAGCGGTGGGGGGCAGGAGGGTCCTTTCTCAGTGGGCGACCGCCTTCTCCGCACCGATGCCGGTCAGCGACCGGACCTCGAGCTCGGCGTACTTGTCGATGTCCGGCTTCTCCTTCGAGATCTTGGTGCCCAGCCAGCCGAGGAAGAACGACAGCGGGATGGAGACCAGGCCCGGGTTGCGCAGCGGGAACCACGCGATGTCGAAGTTGGAGAACATCGCGGTCTCCGAACCCGAGACCACCGGCGAGAAGATGATCAGACCGATGCAGACGATCAGCCCGCCGTAGATCGACCACAGCGCGCCCTGGGTGGTGAAGTTCTTCCAGAAGAGCGTGTAGAGGATCGTCGGCAGGTTGGCCGAGGCCGCCACCGCGAAGGCCAGGGCCACCAGGAAGGCGATGTTGATCCCGGCCTGGAGCGCCAGGATGCCCAGGCCGATGGAGACCGCGCCGATGACGACGGCGGTGATCCGGGCGACCCGGACCTCCGCGTTCGGGTCCACCTGCCCCTTCTTCAGCACCGAGGCGTAGACGTCGTGGGCGAAGGACGCCGACGCGGTGATCGTCAGCCCGGCCACCACCGCGAGGATCGTGGCGAAGGCGACGCCGGCGATGACGCCCAGCAGCACGGTGCCACCGAGCTCGAACGCCAGCAGCGGGGCCGCCGCGTTGACCCCGCCGGGTGCGGCCAGGATCGTCTCGGAGCCCACCAGGGCACCGGCGCCGTAGCCGATGACGAGGCTGAACAGGTAGAAGGCGCCGATCAGCCAGATGGCCCAGACGACGGACTTCCGCGCGTCCTTGGCGGTCGGCACGGTGTAGAAGCGCATCAGCACGTGCGGCAGGCCGGCGGTGCCGAGCACCAGGGCCAGCGCGAGGCTGATGAAGTCCAGCCGGGTGGCGCCCGACACCCCGTACTGGGCGCCGGGCTCCAGGACCTGCCCGCCCTCCGACGCGACCGCCCCGCCGAGCAGCGCCGAGAGGCTGAAGCCGTACTCGGCGAGCACCCAGACGGTCATCACCAGCGCACCGGCGATCAGCAGCGTCGCCTTGATCATCTGCACGTAGGTCGTGCCGCGCATGCCGCCCACCAGCACGTAGAAGATCATCAGCGCGCCGACGACGACCACGACGATCGCCTCGGCCGCGGCACCGCTGACCCCCAGCAGCAGGGCGACCAGGCCACCGGCACCGGCCATCTGCGCGAGCAGGTAGAAGAGCGAGACGAACAACGTCGAGATGGCCGCCGCGGTGCGCACCGGCCCCTGCCGCATCCGGAACGCCAGGACGTCGGCCATGGTGAACCGGGCCGTGTTGCGCATCAGCTCCGCGACCAGCAGCAGCGCCACCAGCCAGGCGACGAGGAAGCCGATCGAGTACAGGAAGCCGTCGTAGCCGTAGATGGCGATCGCGCCGGCGATGCCGAGGAACGAGGCCGCCGAGAGGTAGTCGCCGGCGATGGCCAGGCCGTTCTGCGTGCCGGTGATGTTGCGGCCGGCGGCGTAGTAGTCCGCGGCGCTCTTGTTGTTCCGGCTGGCCCGGAAGGTGATGAACAGCGTCACCACCACGAAGGCGCCGAAGATCGAGATGTTGATCGCCGGCTCGCCGATGGTCGCGCTCTCGGCGGCGAACACGTCAGCCACGGGGGGTCTCCTCGTTCCGGGGGGAGGCGAACTCGTGGGCCTCGAGGCGAGTGCGCATCTCGTCGGAGATGGGGTCGGTGTTCTTGCTCGCGTGCCGCACGTAGAGCTGGGTGATCAGGAAGGTGCTCACGAACTGACCCAGCCCGAGCAGGATGCCGAGGTTGACGTTGCCGAAGACCTCGGTGGACATGAAGTCCGCCGCGTACGTGGAGAGCAGGACGAACAGCAGGTACCAGACCAGGAAGGCGACCGTCATCGGCACCGCGAAGCTGCGGAACCGGCGACGCAGCTCGATGAACTCCGGGGAGTCCTGCGCTTGGCGGTACTCCTCCGGGGTCAGCAGCTTGCGTTCGTTCGGGGGTGTCACATGGCACCTCGCTGTGTGTCGCCTGTCGGGTGATCGCGGTCACCCTAGGGTGTCCACCCTCACAATGACACCGGGGGTGTCCCGATAGTTATCGAAGTGGTCTCGGAGGACGCCAGGAGTCCACGAAACGGCAACGCCGGGGAAACGGCCGGCTGGTGCCATGGGTGCATGGCCTCCTCCTGGACCACGAGCTCCCGGACCGGTACACCGCGGATCGGCGGGCGGGCCGGGACCCCCACCGGCTGGTACCCCGTCGCCCGCTCCAGCGAGGTGGGGACGACGCCGCGGCAGGTGGGCGCGGGCGGGCAGGCCTACGTCGTCCTCCGTACCCGGCCCGGGGCCGAGGTGACCGCCCTGTCGGCGCGCTGCCCGCACCGGCTGGTGCCACTGACCACGGCGACCGTCGTCGATGGTCGGGCGCGCTGCCCGTACCACGGCTGGGAGTTCAACGCGGAGGGTCGCTGCGTGGAGATCCCGTCCCTCGGGCCGGTCGGCACCCCACCCCCGCGGGCCGACCTGTCCGCACCCTGGGCGGTCGAGGAGCGGGACGGCTGGGTGTGGCTGGCCCCCGACCCCACGCCGACCGCCCGGCCGCCGCGCACCCACGGGGCGACGCCGTCGCCGGAACCGGTGCCCGATCTGCCACCGCCGGACGGCCCGGTGCTGGACAACCTGCACCCTGCCCTCGAACACGCCTGGCACCCGGTCGCCCTGTCCACCGACCTCCGTGTCGGCGGCTACCTGCAGACCCGGCTGCTGGGGCGCACCTGGACGGTGCACCGCCGGACCGGCGGCGTACTGGCCGCCGATCCTCCTGCGTGGGGCGTCGTCGAGCACCTGGGTGTCGTGTGGATCGCCCCGGCCGAGCCGTGGGCCGAACTGCTCGCCGTCCCGGAGACCGCCGACCCGCTGGCCGTGTCCGGCTGGCTGCCCCCGGCCCGCAGTCCCGCCTCGGCCGGTGCGCTGGCCGACGCCTTCCTCGACACCTCGCGTCACCCCGCGCACCCGACGTCGGGTCCGCCGGAGCCGGCCGTCCCGGAGCTGACGTACGAGCGCGGCGGCTTCTCCGGCGTGCAGGAGGAGCAGCTGGGCGGTCGGCGGGTCACCGCCGTCCACCGGGCCCCGTTCCAGCTGGTGCGACGGGAGGAGGACCTGCGGACGGGCGTGGTCACCACGGTCGTGCGGCTGCTGCAGCCCGAGGACGCCGACTCGACCCGGGTGCACACCCGCGTCCTGGTGCAGCAGACCAACGGGGCGGTCTCCCCCGGCGCCCTGGCGGCGGCGGTGGCGAGCGCGGCCGCCGTGCTCGACCAGGACCTCGCGTTGCTGGCGCGCTGGGGCAGCACCGGGCTGCCGCTGCTCCCCCGGGACGAGCTGCACCTGCGGGCCGACCGGCTGGGGGTCGCGCTCCGCCGGACGCTGGCCGACTTCGCCACCGACCGCACGGCCGCCGGGCAGACCGAGGAGCTGCAGCGGCGCGCCACCGCCTGATCCGGCAGCGCTCCGGTCCCGCAGGATGGGCCGATGACCGCAGCGGGGCAGTTCGAGCGGGGCACCGACGGCCCGCGGGTGATCCTGGTCGGGGTGGACGGCTCCCCGACGTCACTGCGTGCAGCGGCCTACGCGGCCGGGCTGGCCCGCCGCCAGCGCTCCCGGCTGGTCGCGGTCTACGTCGGGGAGCCGCCGTCGATGGTCGGCTGGGTGCCCGAGGCCCAGGCGGTCGCCCAGGACGCCGCCGCCCAGGTGGGTGAGGAGCTGCGCCGTGAGCTGCAGTCGGCGGCCGAGGACCTGGGCATCGCGGTGGAGCTGCGCACCGCCCAGGGTGATCCGGTGACCGAGCTGTCCCGGATCGCCGACGAGCTGCCGGCGGACGCGGTGCTGGTGGGCGCGTCGGAGCAGGCCGGCCACCGGGTGATCGGGTCGGTGGCGGTCCGGCTGGTGCGGGTCGGCCGCTGGCCGGTGACCGTCGTCCCCTGACGCGGCGGGACGGGACCGCGCCGTTGCCTCCGGAGCCGCTACGGTTCGCCAGGGTGGCGACGAACTCCCCGGAAGTGACCGACCTGCTCGAGCTGCGCGTGGTCGGGGTGCAGCTCGAGGCCCCGTTCGACGAGCTGCGGCACCGGGTCCCGGTTGCCTGGCAGGCGGTCCTGGGCCGGGCCGTCGAGCTGCCGGACCCCGGGGCGACGGGGTACGTCGAGGCCAGCCAGCACCTCGGTGGCGGGCGCTACCGGGAGACGGTGGGGGTGCTCGCCGGCGCGGACACGGCCGTGCCGGTGGGCATGACGGCCGTGGTCCTGCCGGCGGGGCGCTGGGCTCGGCTGGTCCACGACGGGCCGCTGCCCGAGGTCGCCGAGAGCTTCGGCCGGCTGCACGACTGGTGCGCCCAGCAGAGCCTGGCGTACGGGGACCTCAAGCTGGACACCGGGTACACCGCCGACGGCACCGGCCCGCACGTGCTGCACGTCGACGTCCCGGGCGCGTCTGCCTGACGGCTCAGGACGCAGCCGGCTCCTCGTCCGCGGCGAAGGCGTTGGCCACCAGGTCCCGGTGGGCGGCGAGCAGCCACCAGAGTGCCCCGGCGAGCAGCAGCTGGGCAGCACCGGACACCGCGAACACGGTGGGCACGCTCGTCGCGTCGGCCAGCAGCCCACCGGCCAGCGCGCCCAGCGGGATGCCGCCCCAGACCAGCGTCCGGTAGCCGCCCTGGACCCGGCCGAACAGCGCCTCGGGGATGAGCGCCTGACGCAGCGACATGGTGAGCACGTTCCAGAACAGCACCCCCGCCGTCCCGACCCCGTACAGCGCCCCGGCCACGACGCCGTTCTCGGTGAACGCCATGGCGCCCAGGGTCAGCGCGGCCAGCACCGACCCGGCCACCAGCGTGGCGGTGCGGCCGATCCGGGCGGCCAGCGGCGCGGCGGCGAGCCCGCCGGCCACCGCACCCACCCCGGAGGCGGTGAGCAGCAACCCGTACCCGGCCGCGCCGATCTCCAGCGTGTCCAGCGCGTACAGCACGAAGACGCCGGTGGTCATCGACGAGGTGAGCGCGGTGCTCGCCGAGACGAGGGTGAGGCCGCGGAGGAAGCGGTGCCGCCACAGCCAGCCCACGCCCTCGGCGACGTCCCGGCGGATCGTCGTGGGCGGGCCCCCGCCGCGGACCGGCCGGTGCGTGCCGGCGATGCCGACCACCAGGACGGCGGCGAGCAGGAACCCCCCGGCGGTGGTGAGCAGCGGTGCGGCGGCCGCGAGGACGAACAGCACCGAGCCCAGCGGCGCGCCGATGAACCCCTGGCTGGCCTCCTCGGCGGTGGTGAGCAGCCCGTTGCCGCGGTCGAGCTGGTCGCGGCGGACCACCTGCGGCAGCATCGCCCGGGCCGCGCTGTCGTACACGGTCTCCGCGACCCCCACCGCGAACGCCACGGCGTAGAGGACGGCGAGCGACGTCGTCCCGGTGAGCACCGTGGCCGCCAGCGCCGCCAGCGCACCTGCCCGGACGACGTTGGCGGCGGCCATCGCGCGCTTGCGGTCGGTCCGGTCGACGAAGGCACCGGCCGGCAGGGCGAACAGCAGCCAGGGCAGGAAGGCCAGCGACGTCAGTGCCGCCACCGCGACCGGGTCGCGGGTGAGCGTCGCGGCCAGCAACGGCAGGGCCACCCGGTTCACCCCGTCGGCGAGGTTGGACGCGGCGCTGGCCGAGTAGAGCCGCCAGAACGCCGGACCGAGGGGCGAGGACACGACCGGCACCCTGCCAGTGCCGTCCGACAGCCGAGCGCCGCACCGCGGTCCGCCGAGTGACAGCCCAGTGGGGGACCCGCCCCGCCGGTCGCCCGCTGAGCTGTCACTCGGCGACGGGGGGCCCGCGAGCGGCGGCTCATCCCGCAGGCGGACACGCGGTTCACCCCGCGGGACGACGACGGACGGCGCGACCCTGCCTAGGGTCGGCAGCATGGCCCGGTCGCTGCTCGAACGTGCGGCGACACGTCTCCGACAGCACCCCTTCGGCGTGGACCTCGCCCTCGCCTGCCTGGTCGCGCTGGTCACGGTCCCGGTGCCCGGGTTGTCCGGCTACAGCGAGTCGAGGCCGGAGGTGGCCCTCCTGCTGGGCCTGGCGCTGTGCGCGCCGCTGGCCTGGCGGCGCCGCCACCCGGTCCCCGCCGCCGCGGCGGTGGTGCTGGTCTGTCTGGTCCAGCTCGTCGTGCTCCCCGCCGAGCTGCTGCTCGCCGACGTCGCCGCCCCGATGATGGTCTACGCGCTGGCGGCCCACGGTCCCCGCTGGGCCGGCCGGGCCGGGCTGGGCGCCGGGTTGGTCGGCGCGGTACTCGCCGCTGCCTCGTTCCACCGGGGTTCGTCGATCAGCCTCATCGTCAGCACGGCGGCCCTGCTCGGTGCGCTGGTCGTCGGCGCCTGGGCGCTGGGCGCGCTGCGCCGCCCGCGCGTGCAGGGCGCGCAGCCGGCCCGGGTGCCCCCCGCTGCGGACCAGCCGCTGCTGGAGCGCGCGGCCGGGTGGCTGCGGGACCACCCGTTCGGCGTCGACGCCGTCCTCGCCGGCGTCGCGGTGCTCGTCCTGGTCAGCGCCTCCACGGACATCAACTACCCCGGGTCCACCCTCGCCGCGATCCCGCTGTCGCTGGCGCTGCTGGTCCCCCTGGCCTGGCGCCGCCGCCGACCGGTCCGTGCCGCCGCGGTCGTCATCGTCGCCAGCCTGCTCGAGCTCGTGCTCGTGCCGAGCTACTTCCTCCCCGCCAACATCGCCGCGCCGGTGATGGTCTACGCGCTGGCCGCCTACGCCCCCCGCTGGGCCAGTCGGGCCGGCCTGGTCGTCGGGCTGGTCGGTGCCGTGCTCGCCTCGGCCGTCTACTTCGGCGAGGGCACCTGGTTCGGCTTCGTCTTCGCCGCCGGCGTCATCGGCGTGCTCGTGGTGGCGTGCTGGGCGCTGGGCGATCTGCGCCGGGCACGGCTGCAGCAGGTCGCGGGCCTGGAGGAGCGCGCCCGGCTGCTGGAGCTGGAACGGGAGCAGGAGATGCGGCTGGCGGCGTCCACCGAACGGGCCCGGATCGCCCGGGAGATGCACGACGTCGTCGCCCACTCGCTGTCGGTGGTCATCGCCCAGGCCGACGGTGGCCGCTACGCCGGGCAGACCGACCCGGCGGCCGCGACCGGGGCCCTGGACGCGATCTCGGCCACCGGCCGGCAGGCGCTGACCGACATGCGCAAGCTGCTCGGGGTGCTGCGGGAGGGCGACGGGGAGGAGTACGCCCCGCAGCCCGACGTCGCCGCGATCGACCAGCTCGTGGCCGACGTCCGGGCCAGCGGCCTGGCCGTCGACCTGGTCGTCGAGGGCGACCCGCGCCCACTGCCGGCCGGCGCGCAGCTGGCCGCCTACCGGATCGTGCAGGAGTCGCTCACCAACGTGCTCAAGCACGCCGGCCCGGCCGGCCGGGCGTGGGTGCGGCTGCACTGGCGGCCCGATGCGCTGGAGCTGGCCGTGCTGGACGACGGCCGGGGCGCATCGGCGGCGATCGTGGAGTCCGACGGCCAGGGACAGGGCCTGCTGGGCATGCGCGAGCGGGCGGCGCTGCACGGCGGGCGACTGATCGCCGGGCCGCGGACCGGCGGCGGGTTCGGCGTGCACGCCTCCCTGCCCTACGGTCCACCACGATGAACAACAGCCAGATCCGCGTCGTCCTCGTCGATGACCAGCAGCTGGTCCGGGCCGGGTTCCGGATGGTGATCGACTCCCAGCCCGACCTCACGGTGGTCGGGGAGGCCGGGGACGGCGCCGCGGCGGTCGAGCTGCTGCGTCGGACGCCGGCCGACGTCGTGCTGATGGACGTCCGGATGCCCGGCACCGACGGCATCGCCGCGACCGAGCTGGTGACGGCGCTCCCCGAGCCGCCCCGGGTCGTCGTGCTCACCACCTTCGACCTCGACGAGTACGTGGTCGCGGCGATCGGCGCCGGGGCCAGCGGCTTCCTGCTCAAGGACGCCCCGCCGGAGGAGATGCTCGCCGCGGTGCGCACCGTGCACGCCGGCGACTCGGTGATCGCGGCCAGCTCCACCCGCCGGCTGCTGCAGCACGTCGCGCCGATCCTGCGCGGGGCCGGCAACGGGGGCGGGACCGGCCAGGTCGACCCGAGCGCGCTGGCCGAGCTCACCCCGCGGGAGCGGGAGGTTCTGGTCCAGATGGCCTACGGCGCCTCGAACACCGAGATCGCCGGCCAGTTGTTCGTCAGCGAGGCGACGGTGAAGACCCACGTCGGCCGAGTGCTGTTCAAGACCGGCTCCCGGGACCGCGTGCAGGCCGTCGTCCTCGCCTACCGCACCGGCCTCGTCGCCCCCGCCGACCTCCTCCGCGACGCCCCCGCTTAGTCCGGCCCATCGCACTTAGCGTAAGCACTCTTGGAGCCGCAATCTGGCCCTCACCGCTGTTCGAGTCGAGAGCCACAAAACATCGGGTCCCGCGGGGCTTTATGGGCTCTTCACGGTTCCCGGTGAATTGCGGGGCGTGAGCCGGCGATCGTGGTGTGACCCGGAGACGTTGAGGGCCCGTGGTCCTGCTGGGATGGGTGTTGCCTAGACATCCGCACCAGTGAGGTCCACGAGCCGTGTTCGAGCCTACGGGCTCGCAGCGGGACGCTGCGAGCGCGATCTTCAACCTGCCCGACTACCGGGTCATCGACGCCATCACCGACGCCGACGGCGTCCGCCGGATCGAGGTCGAGTCGACCGCCCTGCCGGGCTGCCCGGTGTGCGGCGTGCTCGCCGTACGCGTGCACTCGAGGCGACGGCAGCGGCTGCGGGACCTGCCGGTGGCCGGGCCAGTGGAGCTGGTCTGGGCCAAGCGTCGCTGGTTCTGCGACGAGACCCGCTGCTCGCGGAAAACTTTCAGCGAGGTCACCGGCCAGGTGCCGGCCTACGCCCGCTCGACCGCCCGGTTGTGTCAGGCGCTGGTCACCGCGGTCGTGGTCTCCGGCCGGGCGGCCAGCGAGGTCGCCCGCTTGCACCGAGTCTCTTGGTGGCTGGTGCAGTCGATGCTCACCGCCGCCGCCGACCTGCTCACCGACCCCGACGACGTGCTCGTGCGCCGGCTCGGCATCGACGAGCACCGCTACCGCTCGGTCCGGTTCTTCCGCGAGCCCGACGGCGCCTGGCGACGCTACGAGCCGTGGATGACCACCCTGGTCGACACCGACACCGGCCGCGTCCTCGGCGTGGTCGACGGCCGGGACTCCGCCGGCGTCGGATCGTGGCTGGCCGCCCGCAGCCAGGCCTGGCGTGACGCCGTGGAGGTGGTCGCGATCGACCCCTCGGCGGCGTTCCGCAAGGCACTACGCGAGCACCTGCCGGCCGCGGCGGTCAGCGTGGACGCCTTCCACCTGGTCAAGCTCGCCAACGACACCGTCACCCAGGTCAGGCAGCGGGTCATCCGCCAGGGCAAGGGCCGCCGGGGACGACTCGAGGACCCGGCCTGGGTCAACCGGCGGCTGCTGCTGCGCGCCGGGGACACCCTGCGCCCTCGCGCGCTGGCCCGACTCAAGGCCACTCTGCGCGCCGACGATCCGACCGATGAGATTGGCGCAGCCTGGGGCATCAAGGAACAGCTCCGCGCGCTGCTGACCAGCGGCTCCCTCGAACAGGCCCACGAGCACAAGATGCTGCTCGGCACCTACGTCCTGGCCGCGAACATGCCTGAGACCGACCGACTCTGGGCCACCATCACCGCGTGGTGGGACGCCATCGAGGTCCTACTCGTCACCGGCGTGACCAACGCCCGCACCGAAGCCGCGAACACCAGCATCAAGCAGATCAAGCGCACCGGTCGCGGATACCGCAACCCGGCCAACTACCGCGCTCGTATCCTGCTCGCCAGCGCCGCCCGGACGGCAGCGTGAACACCCTTCTCAGCGGGATCGTTCACCGGGAACCGCGAAGAGCCGCTTTATGCGATTAGTCGTCAAGATGATTAGTAGTCAAGATAGAGCCCCCGCCCGTCCCCGTCCACCTCTGGCGCCTGGTCCGCTTTTGACACGTGCGGCAGCCATCCAGGAACAGCGAGCATTAGTTCGTCAGGGAGGCGATGTAGCGAGTAGTTCGCTTGCCCTACCGACTTTAGCTGCTCAGATACTCGCGCGACCTCATGTCCCGCCAAAAGTGGATCACTGGGGCCGCATGCAACCACAACTGCTCGGCGAGCGCGACTCTCCCGAAGGGAGTCATCCCGCAGGATTCCTTCAATTAGGCCCATGACCCCTCCCTCCCAACCGGCCATGAAAGCCACCACCTGCAGATCTGGAGCTTCTAGACGATCGCCAGTCATGAGAATTGCCTGACCCGTGTCTCGCACCCGCTCGATCGCCGCACTGAAGGCCCGAACCCATACGTCCTCGACCGGGGTGAGCTGAGCCCAGCAGACCACTAGCTCAGATTCCGTCGGCCCCCGACCACGCCTAGGGAGCCTCACGACCCTGCCACGACCAGCTGGATGCCACCTGTTGGAACAGTCAGGCGGACCGGCCCTTGGCGGAGGTCGGAGCACGTGCTTGCGGCCACCTCGATCGAGACGAACGTCGCTGCAAGGGCAGCTGGCGGACTTCCGCGCAGCCCTCCCCGGAAGGTCTGCGGCAAGCTCGGGCAAAGCTGACGGGCGGTCTGCCAAGCGTCACCGTCGAGATGGAGCCGCACCGAAGTCGAACTGGACGAGGAGACAACCGCGAACACCACGGCCCCCGCCAGGCTGACCAGGCCCACAAGTGCGATCAACGATCCCCCAAAGGTCCATCCGCGAATACGTCTAATTAACTGGTCAGCCGCCGCCTGATGTGCCTCCAGGTTCGGGTAGCGTTCCCCCGCGCTCTTGAGGGATGCCGCGCCGTACAGCGTTGTGCTGAGTAGCAGCAACAGGACCGCAGCCGCGCCAAGCACCAAGGCTGGACGGGGCAACGTTGACGCCGCGGGGGTGAGCACGAGTCCTGCGGCGACAGCGGCCGCCCCCGAGGCAGTGAGCGGAGCGACAGCTCGGGCTCGCGACCGGGCGTTCTCCGGGTTGGCCTGGAATTCCGTGCTGCTCTCCACCCAATCCCTCCACCTCAATGCTTACCTGTTAGGAGGCTACGCGGCTTTCGGCTGCAACTCTCACCTCCTCCTACGGGATGACGGCAGCTCCACCCTTGGGAGCAGCGGCGCGCTCCCACGAACCAGCCCCTGCGGCGACGCGGGCGGACACGACGGCGGGAGAACGTGATCTCAGTCGAAGACCACGTTCCTGGAGGCCGAAGTGTCCGTCCCCGTCATGACCGTCCCGGGTGAGCCCGCGGCGACCCAGTCCGCCGCCGTCCACGCCACCGACCTGCGCAAGACCTACGGCTCGGGTGAGACCGCGGTGCACGCACTGGCCGGCGTCGACGTCGCGTTCGACCGGGGTGCGTTCACCGCGATCATGGGCCCCTCGGGCTCGGGCAAGTCGACGCTGATGCACTGCCTGGCCGGCCTGGACGCCGCGACCAGCGGCAAGGTCTGGCTCGGCGAGACCGAGCTCACCAGCCTGCGCGACGACCAGCTGACCACGCTGCGCCGCGAGCGGATCGGCTTCGTCTTCCAGTCGTTCAACCTGCTGCCGGTGCTCAACGCCCAGGACAACATCCTGCTGCCGATGCAGCTGGCCGGGCAGCGCCCGGACCGGGCGTGGATGGACTCCGTCATCGGCCGGCTCGGCCTGCGCGACCGGCTCCAGCACCGCCCGCACGAGCTCTCCGGCGGCCAGCAGCAGCGGGTGGCCGTGGCCCGGGCGCTGCTCCCCCGCCCGGACGTCGTCTTCGCCGACGAGCCCACCGGCAACCTGGACAGCCACGCCGGCGCCGAGGTGCTGGACCTGCTGCGCTCCAGCGTGCGGGAGACCGGCCAGACCGTCGTCATGGTCACCCACGACCCGGTCGCCGCCGCCTACGCCGACCGGGTCGTGCTGCTGGCCGACGGCCGGCTCGCCGGTGAGGTCCACCAGCCCACCACCGACTCGATCATCAACGCGCTGCGTGGACTGGGGGCCTGACGCCATGCGCGCAGTGACACTGGCGAGCATCCGGGCGCACGCCGGCCGGCTGGTCGCCTCGACCCTGGCGATCGTCATCGCGGTGGGCTTCGTGGTCGCCACCCTGGTGCTCAACGAGACCACGAAGGCCACCGTCCTGGAGGCCGCCGGCGCCCAGTACGTCGACACCGACGTGGTGGTCACCTCCGGCACCGGCACCGGGCTGACCGAGCACGTCGACACCCTCACCGCACTGGACGGGGTGCAGGCCGTCGACCCGACCTGGCAGACCTCCGTCCAGGCGGTCGCCCCCGGCCGCACCGGCGCCCAGTACCTGCTGGTCGAGTCGGTCGCCGGCGACCCCGGGCTGCGCTGGCAGCAGCTGACCGACGGCTCGCTGCCGGTGCGCCCGGGCGAGGTCGCGGTCAGCGAGCGCGTCGGTGCCGCCGTCGGCGACGTCCTCCCGGTCACCTCCTACGACGCCGAGGGCACCGGGACCACCACCGACGTCACCGTGACCGGCGTGGTCGACCTGGGCGGCGACCCCACCGCCGGCATCTACGGCAAGGCCTACGCCACCGCCGACCAGACCCGCGCCTGGGGCGCCGAGGAGCCGACCGAGCTGCGCATCGCCGGCCCCGCCCGCACCGATCCCGGTCTGCTGGCCGACGAGGTGCGCACCACGCTGGCCGGCGAGGACGTCACCGTCCGCACCGGCACCGAGCAGGCCGAGGCGTCCGTCGCGGCGCTCACCGGTGACGCCGCCTGGCTCACCACCACCCTGCTGGTGTTCGCCACCATCGCCGTCCTCGTCGCCGGGCTGGTCATCGCCAACACCTTCGCGGTGCTGCTGGCCCAGCGGACCCGCGACCTGGCGCTGCTGCGCTGCGTCGGCGCGACCTCCCGGCAGGTGCGCCGCAGCGTGCTCGGCGAGGCCGTGCTGACCGGGCTGGTCGCCTCGGTGATCGGCGTGCTGGCCGGCATCGGGCTGTCCGCGGCCGTCTCGGCGGTGGTGTCCGGCATGGACTCGCCCGTCCCGCTGTCCGGGGTGTCGGTGCCGCTGTACGCCGTCGGCGTCGGCCTCGCCGTCGGCACGGTGACCACGCTGATCGCGGCGCTGGCCCCGGCCCGCGCCGCCACCCGGGTCGCCCCGCTGGCCGCGCTGCGCCCGACGGACCCGGCACCGCTGCGTTCCCGCGGGGGCGTCGCCCGGCTGGTCGCCGGCCTGCTGCTCGCCGTCCCCGGCATCGCGCTGATGGCCGTGGGCGTGGTGACGGCGCAGATCCTGGTCTCGCTGGCCGGCGGGGTGCTCAGCTCGCTGGGGCTCCTGCTGCTCGCCCAGCGGGCGGTGCCGCCGATCGTCGCGGCGGCCGGTCGGCTGCTCGGCCGGTTCGGCGGGCTGCCGGCCCGCCTGGCCACCGGCAACGCCACCCGCAACCCCCGCCGGACGGCGGCCACCGCCACTGCCCTGCTGATCGGCGTCACGCTGACCACGGCGATGGTCGTCGGCGCCAGCTCGACCCGGGCCTCCGCACAGGCGGGTCTGGCCGCCGCCTACCCGACCGACGTGATCGTCGAGAGCTTCGACGAGCCGATCCCGGCCACGCTGCAGGGCCAGCTGGAGTCGGTCGACGGCGTGGTCGAGGCGACCGGCCTCACCGCGGCGATGATCACCGGGCCGGACGGTGCGGAGAGCTGGGTCAGCGGCGTCGACGCGGCGCAGGCGCTGCCGGTGCTGCGCTCGACGTCCGACGTGACGCTGCCCGAGCTCGGCCAGGTCGTGCTCCCCGGCTGGGAGGCCGACCTCTGGGACGTGCAGCCGGGCGACTCGCTGACGCTGGCCGCCGGCGACCGCTCGCGCACGCTGACCGTGGTGGCCGGCGAGACCGACCGCACGCTGCTGACCAGCACCGACCTGCAGGCCCTGGTGCCCGAGGCGGCGGTGGAGACGATGTGGCTGCGGGTGGCCGACGGGATCGACCAGACCGCGGTGATCGACGAGATCACCGACCTGGCCGGCACCGCGCTGCCCACCGCGTTCGTCACCGGGCTGGCCAGTGAGCGGGCTGCCATCGACCAGGTGGTCGACGTCCTCCTGCTGGTCGTCACCGGGCTGCTCGGCGTGGCGGTGCTGATCGCGCTGATCGGGGTCGGCAACACGCTCGCCCTGTCGGTCGTCGAGCGGCGTCAGGAGAGCGGCCTGCTGCGGGCGCTGGGACTGACCCGCGGCCAGTTGCGTGCGCTGCTGGCCTGGGAGGCGGTGCTCGTCGCCGGGGTCGCCGCGGTGCTCGGTGTGCTGGTCGGTGGCGCGTACGGCCTGGTCGGGGCCGCCTCGGCGCTCGGCGAGATCGGCGAGGTGGTGATCAGCATCCCGTGGCTGCAGATCGGCGCGATCGTGCTGGTCGCCACCGTGGCCGGGCTGCTGGCCTCGGTGCTGCCGGCCCGCCGGGCGGCGAAGACCCCGCCGGTGGCCGCGATCGCCGGCTGACGCGCCGACCCCGACCTGAGACCGGGGCCCACGACCGTGGGCCCCGGTCCCTCGTCGGTCCCGGCCGGGACGTCGACCGCCGGCGCCCGCCCGGCGGGGACACAGCTCGACGGGGGATGCTGGGTGCGTGCCGTTCCTCCGCCGTGCCGCCGCCGTCACCGCTGCCACCGCCCTCGCCGGTGGGGTGGGCTGGGTCGCCCGCGCCGCCTGGGGCCTGCCCGTCGCCCTCGGCGCCAGCCAGCGCCGGCTCCGCCCGACCGTCACCGGCTCGTCCCAGTTCTCCGACGGGAAGTTCCACAACAACCTGCCCACCCCCGCGCTGCCCCCCGCCAACGCAAGGGACGGCCTGCTGCGGCAGTGGCACGAGGAGCGGCACAAGGGGCTCCCCGGGGGGCCCATCCCGCTGGCCACGCCCGAGGTGCCCGAGCAGGCCACGGAGCTGGCGGTCACCTGGTTCGGGCACTCCAGCGCCCTGCTGGAGATCGACGGCCGGCGGGTGCTCGTCGACCCGGTGTGGAGCGAGCGGGTGTCGCCGTCCCCGCTGCTGGGCCCCACCCGCCTGCACGAGCCCCCGGCGCCGGTGGAGAGCCTGCCCCCGGTCGACGCGGTGCTGATCAGCCACGACCACTACGACCACCTCGACCTGCCCACGGTGCGGGCCCTGGTGCGCGAGCAGTCGGCGCCGTTCGTCGTCCCGCTGGGCATCGGCGCGCACCTGCGCCGCTGGGGCGTGCCCGACGAGCGGATCGTGGAGCTGGACTGGGACGGCGCCACGACCGTCGCCGGGCTGACGCTGACCTGCACCGAGGCCAGGCACTTCTCCGGCCGGTTCTTCGCCCGGGACACCACGCTGTGGTCGTCCTGGGTCATCGCCGGCCCCCGGCACCGGGTGTTCTTCGGCGGCGACACCGGCTACACCCCGGCCTTCGCCGGGATCGGCGCCCGCCTCGGGCCCTTCGACCTGACGCTGCAGCCGATCGGC
The DNA here is from genome assembly GCF_000761485.1 of Modestobacter caceresii. Classification (GTDB taxonomy): domain Bacteria; phylum Actinomycetota; class Actinomycetes; order Mycobacteriales; family Geodermatophilaceae; genus Modestobacter; species Modestobacter caceresii. The sequence continues at coordinate 30,845 of NZ_JPMX01000111.1, read as the reverse complement.
GCCTACAACGACGCCTGGCACGCCATCCACATGGACCCGGAGGAGGCCGTGCGCGCGCACGGTGACCTGGGTGGCCGGGTGCTGGTGCCGATCCACTGGGCGACGTTCAACCTGGCCTTCCACCGGTGGGCCGAGCCGGTGCAGCGGCTGCTCGCCGCCGCCGAGGTACGGGACGTGCAGGTCGTCGTCCCGCAGCCCGGTGAGCGGGTCGACCTGCTGGCCCCGCCGCCGCTGCGGGACTGGTGGACGGCGGTCGGTTCCGTCGACGACCTGCCCCCCAGCGGTGCGGCGGCCGCCAACGCCCGCGTCCGCCGGCTGACCGCCCGGCGGGCCGGCTCCCCGGGCTGACGGCGACGCTCAGCCGACCAGCAGCGCGCTCCGGTCCGTCCGGGTCAGCGCCCGGCCGGCCAGCGCCACCAGGACGACGGCGGCCGCGCAGACCGCCGCCACGGCGACCTGCCGCGGGCCCTCCGCGGCAGCGATGCCCAGGAGGCCCCAGATGACGGCCGCGGCGAACGGGCCGGCGGCGACGTGGGAGCCGAGCAGCACCGCGGCCGCGACCCCGGCGACCGTGACCAGCGCGGCAACCGCCCAGGCCTGGGCGGCCAGGGTGTCCGGGGAGATGCCGAGCGCGACCCCGGTGCTGCCCACGTTCGCCACCGAGGCGACGGTGAGCCAGCCCAGCAGGAGCCCGGCGGTGGCCCGAGGCAGCGCCGGGCCAGGCCGCCGGCCGGCACCGTCTGCAGCCGGACGTAGGCGACGGCGGCCGCGGCGGTGATGCCGAAGATCAGCACCTGCGCGACGTACTGCCACACGCCGCCCTGCGGGTAGACCACCTCCCAGACGGCGTTCCCGGCGAACGCGATGGCCAGCGGCCAGCCGGTCCGCCGGTGCACCTCGCGCCCGCGCTGCGACGGCAGCGCCTGGTACACCGCCCAGGCCAGCGACCCGGCGAAGATGATCCCCCAGATGCTGAAGGCCCAGCCGGTCGGGGTGACCAGGGAGCGGTCGCCGTCGCTGACGTCGCCGACGCTGCGGCCGGCGAGCGCCGCACCCAGCGGGCTGCCGACGACCTGGGCGACCGCCGCGACGACCCGGGGGGTGTCCCGCATCGGTTCCTCCTCGTCCGCGCGCGGCCACCGGGTCGGCCACGTCCTCGGTGAGGGCTACCCGGCGAGGGCGGCGAGCACCAGGGGGAGCTCGAGGAGATCGGTGACCTCGTGCTGCGGCTGCGGCCCGTCCGGGTCGACCCGGTGCCCGGACCGGTGCACCCGGACGACGGTGAGGCCGGCCTCGAGCGCTCCCCGGGTGTCCCGCGCCGACGCGGGGACGTGCACCGCGGCGCCGGCGTCCGCCGCCCGCCGGTAGATCTCCGGGCTCGGCTTGTAGGCGTGCAGCCGCTCGCTGGTCAAGACGGCGTCCGGGTGCACCAGGCCGGCCGCCCGGGTGCGGGCGAACAGGTCGTCGTCCACGTTGGACAGCACCCCGACCCGGTGCTGCTCGGCGACCAGCGGCAGCGCCCGGCCGACGTCGGGCCACAGCGGCCAGTCCGGCAGCGACGCGAGCAGCGCGAGGGTGTCCGCGGTGGCGTCGGCGTCCAGGCCCCGGGCCGCGTAGGTGTCCGTGAGCGCGCGGCGGCAGTGCTCGGCGAAGGGCACCCAGTCGGTGAGGTCCTTCTGCGAGGCCTTGTTCCGGGCGTCCCAGTCGTCGTAGAGCTCGGTGCCGGCGACGTCCCAGCCGTGCCCCTGCGCGAGGGAGTCGAACGTCGCCGAGCCGCCCGTCCGGGAGTCGATCAGCGCGCTGAACAGGTCGAAGGTCACCAGCACACCGTCAGTATGGCCCCGTTGCAGGGTCCTGCCGCGAGCCTGCGAGTGGCGGGGGCAACGGGGCCCTTCGTCAGCGCAGCAGCTTGGACATCCGCCGGTCGGCCAGCGGCTTGCCGCCGGTCTGGCAGGTCGGGCAGTACTGCAGCGAGGTGTCGGCGAAGGACACCTCGCGCACGGTGTCCCCGCAGATCGGGCAGGGCAGCCCGGTGCGGGCGTGCACCTGCAGACCGGCCCGCTTCTCCCCCTTGAGCGTCGCCGCCCGCTGCCCCAGCTGACGGTCCAGGGCGTCGGTCAGCGTCTCCCGCATCGCGGCGTGCAGCCGGAGCAGCTCGTCGTCGGTGACCTTGTCGACCATCTTAAACGGGGAGAGCCGGGCGGCGTGCAGGATCTCGTCGGAGTAGGCGTTCCCGATGCCGGAGAGCACGGTCTGGTCGGTGAGGGTGCCCTTGAGCTGGGTGTGCCGGCCGGCCAGCAGCGCCCCGAGGGTCTCGGCGTCCAGCTCCAGTGCGTCCGGGCCCAGCCGGGCGATGCCCGGCACCTCGGTCGGCGAGCGGACCACGTAGACCGCCAGCCCCTTGCGGGTGCCCTGCTCGGTCAGGTCGAACCCCTCGGGCAGCTCACCCTCGCGCGGCTCCAGGTGCACCCGCAGCGCCAGCGGGCCCTTCCCCGGCTTGGGCGGTGCGGTGGGCAGGTTCTGCCGCCAGTGCAGCCAGCCCGCCCGGGCGAGGTGGACGACCAGGTGCAGCCCGGAGACGTCCAGGTCGAGGAACTTGCCGTGCCGGGTGGCGCCGGTGAGCTCCAGCCCGGCCAGCGAGGACAGCGACGGGTCGAAGGTCTTGATCGCCTGGACCGCGGCCAGGTCGACGCGCGTGACGATCCGGCCGACCGCGTTCTCCCGCAGGAACGCCGCCAGCGCCTCCACCTCGGGCAACTCGGGCACCCGCCCATGATCCACGCCGGACGCCGTCCCTGTCGTCCTCCGTCACCCCCTGACCACCAAAATGGCCATTCTGGTGGTCTCAGCGGGGGGCGGCGGCGGCCATGCGCTCGACGATGGTGCGGAGCAGCGGGCGGGGGGTGGCCAGGTTCAGCCGCACGTGCCCGGCGCCGGGGGCGCCGCACTCCGGGCCGTCGACCAGCGCCACCCCGGCCTCGCGCAGGAAGAACTCCCCCAGCGGCTCCTCGATGCCCAGCTCCCGGCCGTCCAGCCAGGCCAGGTAGGTGCCCTCCGGCGGGGTGTACCGCACCGGCGGCAGGTGCTCGGCGAGCAGCTCGGCCAGCAGCCGGCGGTTGCCGTCCAGGTAGGTCAGGACGTCGTCCAGCCACTCCTCCCCCTGCTCGTACGCCGCCGTGCTGGCCAGCACCCCGGGGGTCGATGCGCCGTGACCGGCCAGCTCGCCGACCTCGGCCCAGTGCGCGGCGTCGGCGGGGTTGGACAGCAGGAGCTGCGCGGCCTTGAGCCCGGGCACGTTGAACGCCTTGGACGCCGACGTCGCCGTCACCGTGTGTGCGGCGGTGACCGGCGACAGCGAGGCGTAGGGCCGGTGCACCGCGCCCGGGTACACCAGCGGCGCGTGGATCTCGTCGGCGAACACCCGGGCGCCGTTCCGGTCCACCACCTCGGCCAGCGCCAGCTGCTCGTCCGCGGTGAACACCCGGCCCACCGGGTTGTGCGGGTTGACGTGCACCAGCAGGGCCCCGGGGGTCAGCGCCCGGTCCAGCGCCGCCAGGTCGTGGGTGGACCGGCCGTCGTGGACGACCATCGGCACCTCGACGAGCTCGCGACCCATCAGCCGCGGCACCTTCAGGAACGGCATGTACGCCGGGGTGGGCAGCACCACCGGGGCACCGGGCGGGGTGAAGTGCTCGATCGCGGCCTGCAGCCCGGCGACGACGTCGGCCAGCGGGGTGATCCACTCGGCCGGCAGCTCCCAGCCGTACCGGCGGCGCTGCCAGCCGGCGCACGCCTGCGCCATGGCAGTGGCGATCGGGGTGGGCAGGTAGCCCAGCGCCCCGGCGTCGACCGCGTCGTGCAGCGCGCGGGTCACCACCGGCGCCGTCCCGAAGTCCATCTCGGCGACCCATCCGCCCAGTGCGTCGCCGTACCGCGTCCACTTGAGGCTGCCGGCCGACCGCAGCGCGTCCTCGGTCAGTGCGTCGAAGGAGGTGCCCACCCGGTCAGTCTGCGTCGCCGGGCACGTCGGCGGTGGCCCCGGGCTCGGCGCGGGCCGACTCCTCCACCGCGGCCGCGACCGCCTGCGCGACGGCCGGGTCGAAGACGCTGGGGATGATGTAGTTGGCGTTGAGCTGGTCGTCGCCCACCACCGCGGCCAGCGCGTCGGCAGCGGCCAGCAGCATCCCGGGGCGGATCTCCTTGGCCCGGGCGTCGAGCAGCCCGCGGAAGACCCCGGGGAACGCCAGCACGTTGTTGATCTGGTTGGGCAGGTCCGAACGGCCGGAGGCGACGACGGCGGCGTACTGCCGGGCCCGCACCGGGTCGACGTCCGGCGTGGGGTTGGCCATCGGGAAGACCACCGCCCGCTCGGCCATCCCGGCCAGCACCTCGGCCTGGATGACGTTGGCCGCGCTGACCCCGATGAACACGTCCGCGCCGACCAGGGCGTCGGCCAGCTCGCCCCGCCGGCAGCCGGGGTTGGTACGCCGGGCCAGGTCCAGCTTGGCCGGGGAGAGCCGCTCGTCGTCCGGCGAGAGGACGCCCTCCCGGTCCCAGACCAGCACGTTCGTCGCCCCGGCCTCCAGCAGCAGGGTGACGATCGCCGTGCCGGCCGCACCGCCGCCGGCGACGACGACCGCGACGTCCTCGAGCTGCTTGTCGACGACCCGCAGCGCGTTGCGCAGCGCGGCGAGCACGCAGATCGCCGTGCCGTGCTGGTCGTCGTGGAAGACCGGGATGTCCAGCTTCTCCCGCAGCCGGGCCTCGATCTCGAAGCAGCGCGGCGCGGAGATGTCCTCCAGGTTGATCCCGCCGAAGCCGGGGGCGATCAGCTCGACGGTGCGCACGATCTCGTCGACGTCCTGGGTGTCCAGCGCGATCGGCCAGGCATCGATGTCGCCGAACCGCTTGAACAGCGCGGCCTTGCCCTCCATGACCGGCATCGAGGCGCCCGGCCCGATGTCGCCCAGCCCCAGCACCGCCGAGCCGTCGGTCACCACCGCGACGGTGTTGCCCTTGATGGTGAGCCGGCGGACGTCCTCCGGGTGCTCGGCCAGCGCCAGGCAGACCCGGGCGACGCCGGGCGTGTAGGCCATCGACAGGTCGTCGCGGGTCTTCAGCGGCACCTTGGAGGCGACCTCCAGCTTGCCGCCCAGGTGGAGCAGGAACGTGCGGTCGCTGACCTTGCGCACGTGCACGTTGTCGACGGCGTCGAGTGCGGCGACGACCTCCTCGGAGTGCTCGGCGTCGGCGGCCGAGCAGGTGACATCGACGGTGAGGCCGTCGGGCCGGGACTCCACGACGTCGATCGCGGTGACCGCACCACCGGCGCTGCCCACCGCGGTGGCGATCCGGCCGACGCTGGCCGGATCACCGTCGGCGGCGAGCCGCACGGTGATCGAGTAGGACGCCGACGTCACCGGACCGCGGTGGACGACGGGCGCGGGCGCCGAGCCAGGAGTGAGAGACGTCACCTTCCCATCGTGGCATCTCGACCACGACATTTCCACCTGGCGGGCCGCCTTTCCCGCCATGCGGAATGGCAACCTGCCAAGCGCGCCATTCGGGGTCAGGCGGAGAACTCCGCCGCCCGCTGCTCGGCCCGGGCCTTGAGCCCGACCGCGAACTGGCGGAAGGCCGGGTTCAAGTCGGGCACCGTGCGCATCATCAGCGGCGCCAGCGGGCCGCGGTACTGCTCGCGCACGGTGAACTCCGTGCTCCCGTCGGCCTGTGGGTCGAGCCGGAAGGTGCGCTCGGCGACGAACAGGTCCAGCGGCAAGCCGCTGTGCCAGCGCATCGACTCCGCCGGCCGGATCTCGGTGACCGTGACCCGCAACGGCCGGCGCCGGGTGCCGGTGGCCACCAGGAGGAGCGGCGCGCCCAGCCGGACGACCCCCTCCACCCGGTCGATCCCGGAGTGCCAGTCTCGCCAGCCGCCGACGTCGACGAGCACCGACCACACCTGTTCGGCCCCGGCGTCGATGCGGGTGGCCGCCTCGTAGCTCCTCATCGGGACCGAGTGTGCTCCCCGTCACTCGTCGGTGGAAGAGCCAGCCGCGGCGGGGCCGGGTCCGGCGGCACCCCGGCCGCGGCGTCCGCCCCGAGCCGGGTGCCCCAGGCGACCAGCCCGGCGAGGTCCACCCCGTGCCGGGCGGCGGCCGGGCCGGCGGTGCCGAGTGACCGGGCGCCCCGGGTCAGCAGGGTCGCCGCACCCGGCAGGTTGCCGCGCAGGGCATGGGTCAGGCCGACCGCGAGCTGGGCCAGGCCGCGCCACAGGTCCCGTTCGTCGTCCGGTCCGGTCTTCCACGCGTCCTCGAGCACCTCGTGGGCGTGGAACGGCCGACCCTCGTCCAGCAGCTCCTGGGCCTCCACCAACGTCTGGTCCGGCGTGCGGACCAGCCCCTCCGGCGCCCGCGGCTCCCCCGGCGAGCCGTACGGCAGCGGCCGGCCCAGCGCGTCGCGCGGTCGGGCGCTGCGGGCCCGGCCGATGTCGTCCCGGTCGCGGGGGGCGCCGGGCACGTCAGCGCAGGACGGTGGTGAGCCGGACCTGCACGCCTTCGCCGGCGACCGTGATGTCGACGTGGTCGCACAGCTGGCGGGCCAACCACAGCCCCATGCCGCCCAGCGACAGGTCGTCGCCGTGTGCCGGCCCGTAGCCGATGAACGGGTCCTGCAGCCCGGCGCCGTGGTCGGTCACCGTGCAGACCAGCCGGTCGCCGCCGGCCCACAGCCGCAGGTCGACCGGCGGCCGGCCGTGGCGCAGCGCGTTGGTGGTCATCTCGTCGACGGCGAGCAGGAAGTCCTCGAGCGCCGGCTCCGAACCGGTCGGCAACCGGGCCTCGGCGGCACGCGCGGCGAGGTCCCGGCGCAGTCCGCGCAGGTCACGCACCGAGTCGGCGTGCACAAGCGGCTCGGTCGACTCCAGCGGCTCGAGCGGGACCGGCAGCGAGGCCAGGTACTCCTCGGGGTCGACGTGGTCGGGGTTCACCCGCTCGTGCCCGTCGACCTGGAGCACCGGGTGGGTGGCCCGCACGGCGGCCACCAACGGCTCCGGCACCCGGCGGGTGTCGCACAGGCAGAGCACCAGCAGCGGGTCGTCCCCGGCGCGGTTCGCCTCGTCGAGCTGGTGGTCCAGGACGGCGTCGTAGCGCTGCCACTCCCGCCAGGTGTCGGGGTCTGACCTGGACAGCGGCTCGAGGACGACGCGGACCACCGGGCTGGCCGCCACCCGGTGGCGCACCCCGAGGCGGCGGACGGCGGTGATCGCCGCTGCCGGCCCGTTGCCGTACACGTCGGACCACCCGGTCCAGACCACCTGCGGACGATCGGGGAGCGCCTCCTGCAGGAGCTGGGTGGTCTGGTCGCTGCAGACGACCACCACCGGCTCCCCGGCGTCCAGCCCGGCGCACACGAACGCGACGGTGCCGTCGACCAACTCGCTGTCCGACGCGCCGATCAACGCCCGGTGTCTGCCGGACCCGGCTGCCCCGTCCATGCGTGCTGATCCCCGTCCTGCCCGATGCGGAGCCGCCGTCCTGGCAGCCGTGTCCACGGCCTCCCTACCCGCTCCCCGGCGACCTAGGCGTACGGCCGGCCGCGAGCTGACCGGACGGCCCGGAGGTGCGGGTTGCCGCGTCGGCGCAAGCGTGGAAGATGGGCATCGAGGACGGCCGCCACCCGGCACGCCGCCCCCGCACCGACCCGCGGTCGACTCGACCGGTCCGGACCTGGAGGGGGCGGCATGACCACGTCCACAGCACTGACCGACCTTCCCGCCGACGACGTCCTGCGCGGCCTCGACGCCGCCCGGGAGCACGTCGCTTCCCATGCGTTGCACCCAGCGGCGACCGGGCCGGTCGGGCTGGAGCTCGAGGCCCACCTGGTCGACCTGGCCTCCCCCGGCACCCGGGTGCCCTGGCACCGGGTCACCGCCGCCGTCGCGACGCTGCCCCCGCTGGACGGCGGCAGCCGGGTCACCCTCGAGCCCGGCGGCCAGGTCGAGCTGTCCGGCCCACCGGCCCCCGACGTCACGACCGCGGTCACCGGCCTGCGATCGGACCTCGCGGCCGCCCGGGGCCGGCTGGCCGCGGCCGGCCTGGGGCTGGCGCCGCTGGGCGCGGACCCGTGCCGCCCCCCGCAGCGGGTGAGCCCGGGCTCCCGCTACGTGGCGATGGAGGAGCACTTCCAGGCGCTGGGCCACCGGGCGGCCGGCGTCACGATGATGACCAGCACCGCGGCGCTGCAGGTCAACGTGGAGGCCGGGCCCCGGTCCGGCTGGGCCGCGCGGGTCCGGCTGGCCCAGGCGCTCGGTCCGGTGCTGGTGGCGGTCTCCGCCTGCTCCCCGCTGCTGGCCGGCCGCGAGACCGGCTGGCGCTCGGGCCGGCAGCGGATCTGGGCCGAGCTGGACCCCGCTCGCTGCGCGCCCCTGCCCATGGGGCCCGACCCGGCCGACGAGTGGGCCTCGTTCGCGCTGGCGGCGCCGGTGATGCTGGTGCGCGGGCCGGCGGGCGACGCCGTCCCGGTGCGCGGCCGGACCTCGTTCGCCGACTGGGTCCGCGGGGCCGGGCCGACCGACCGGCGGCCGACCGTGGCCGACCTGGAGTACCACCTGACCACGCTGTTCCCGCCGGTCCGGCTGCGCGGCTACCTGGAGCTGCGGTACCTCGACGCCGCGCCCGAGCCGTGGTGGCCGGCGCTGTCGGCGGTGGCCGGCACCCTGCTCGACGACCCGGTGGCCGCCGACACCGCCGCCGCCGCGACCGAGCCGGTCGCCGGCCGCTGGGAGCCGGCCACCCGGCTCGGACTCGCCGACCCCGAGCTGCACGCGGCCGCAGCCGCCTGCCTCGAGGTCGCCGTGCGGCGGGCACCGGTGGGCCTGCGGACACAGGTCACCGCCCTGGCCGAGCTGGTCGAGCGCCGGGCCAGCCCCGGCGACGCACTGCTGCACACCGCCCGGACCCACGGCCCGGCAGCCGCGCTGCTGGCCGCGACCCACGACGCCGAGGAGGGGACGTGACCGACCTGAGAGAGACGCTCGCCCAGGAGCTCGCCCGCGCCCGGGAACGCACCCTGCTGCTCACCGAGCACGACGAGCCGGAGCTGCTGCGCCAGCACTCGCCCCTGATGAGCCCGCTGGTCTGGGACCTGGCCCACGTCGGCCAGCAGGAGGACCTGTGGCTGCTGCGCGGCGGCGACGCCCGGTGCACCGGGGTGCTGCCGCCGGACGTCGAGTCGCTCTATGACGCCTTCACCCACCCCCGGGCCGCGCGGGTCCGACTGCCGCTGCTGCCCCCGGTGGAGGCCCGGGCGTACTGCGCCGAAGTGCGCGGCCGGGTGCTCGACCGGCTCGACCGGTCCGGGCCGGACGACGACCCCTTCGACGTGGCGATGGTCGTCAGCCACGAGCAGCAGCACGACGAGACGATGCTGCAGACCCTGCAGCTGCGCGCCGGCCCCCCACTGCTGGGCACCGGCTCCCCGCTCCCGGCCGGCCGGCCCGGACTGGCCGGCACCACCGTGCTGGTCCCCGGCGGGCCCTTCCGCCTCGGGGTCGACGGCACCGAGGAGCCGTTCTCCCTGGACAACGAGCGGCCGGCGCACGTCGTCGACGTCCCGGCGTTCCGGATCGGGCGGGTGCCGGTCACCAACGCCGAGTACGCCGCCTTCGTCGCCGACGGCGGCTACACCGACCCGCGCTGGTGGTCCGCGCGCGGCTGGCAGCACCGCTGCGACGCCGGCCTCACCGCACCTGAGTTCTGGGGGCCCGAGGGCACCCGGACCCGGTTCGGCCTGGTCGAGGAGCTGCCGGCGGACGAACCGGTCCAGCACGTGACCTTCTTCGAGGCCGAGGCGTACGCCGCCTGGGCCGGTGGCCGGCTGCCGACCGAGGAGGAGTGGGAGAAGGCGGCCGTCTGGGACGCGGCCACCGGCGGCCGGCGGCGGTTCCCGTGGGGCTCGGCCGACCCGACCCCGGAGCTGGCCAACCTCGGCGGCTCGGCGCTGCGCCCCGCCCCGGTGGGCGCCTACCCCGCCGGCGCCTCGGCCTGCGGCGTGGAGCAGTTGATGGGCGACGTGTGGGAGTGGACCTCCTCGGACTTCCGCCCGTGGCCCGGCTTCACCCCGATGCTCTACGCCGACTACTCCGCGCCCTTCTTCGGCGGCGACCACAAGGTGCTGCGCGGGAGCTCCTGGGCGGTGGGCGCCTCGGTGACGCGGCCGAGCTTCCGCAACTGGGACCACCCGGTGCGCCGGCAGGTCTTCAGCGGCATCCGACTCGCCTTCGACGCATGACGGGAGACGCCTGATGTGCCGGCACCTGGCCTGGCTCGGGCAGCCGCGCACGCTGGCCGCGCTGGTGCTCGACCCGCCGTCGTCCCTGCTGGTGCAGTCGCACGCCCCCCGCCGGCAGCGGTACGGGACGGTGAACGCCGACGGCTGGGGCGTGGGCTTCTGGGCCGACGGCCGTCCGGAACCGGCCCGCTGGCGGTCGGCGCAGCCGTTGTGGGGGTCGGCGTCCTTCGCCTCGGTCGCGCCCGCCATCTCGGCCCGCTGCGTGCTGGCGGCGGTGCGCTCGGCGACCGTGGGGATGCCGATCGAGGAGGCGGCGGCCGCCCCGTTCACCGACGGCCGCTGGCTGCTCTCGCACAACGGCCGGGTCGACCGGGCGGTGCTGCCCCCGGCCCGGGACGCCGAGTCGGTGGTGGACAGCGCACTGCTGGCCGCGCTGGTCTTCTCCCGCGGCATGGCGGCGCTCGGCGAGACCGTCCGCGAGGTGGGGGCCGCCGACCCGGCCGCCCGGCTCAACCTGCTCGCCGCCGACGGCACCCGCCTGCTGGCCACCACCTGGGGCGACACCCTGTCGGTGCTGACCACCGACGAGGGGACGGCGCTGGCCAGCGAGCCGTGGGACGACGACCCGCGCTGGGCCGACGTCCCCGACCGGACGCTCGTCGAGGTCACCCTCGACGGCCTGACCCAGACGTCCCTCGATGCATCGGAGCCCGCATGACGTTCACGCTCACCGACCACCTCGGCCCGGTCGACGCCGGCGCTGCGCTCGCCGCCGACGTGCGCGCCGGCCTGACGGCGAGCCCGAAGACGCTGCCGCCCCGCTGGTTCTACGACGAGCGCGGCAGCGAGCTGTTCGACGAGATCACCCGGCTGCCGGAGTACTACCCGACCCGCGCGGAACGTGCCCTGCTGGCCGAGCGCGCCGCGGACGTCGCCGCGGCCACCAGCGCCGACACGCTGGTCGAGCTCGGCAGCGGCACCTCGGAGAAGACCCGACTGCTGCTCACCGCGCTGGCCGAGGCCGGCACCCTGCGCCGCTTCGTGCCGGTCGACGTCGACCCCTCGGTGCTGCGGGCCGCCGGTGCCCAGATCACCGCGGCCTACCCGGGGACGGCGGTCGACGCGGTGGTCGCCGACTTCACCGTGCACCTGGGCGACCTGCCGCAGGAGGGCCGCCGGCTGGTCGCCTTCCTGGGCTCCACGATCGGCAACCTGGAGCCCGGGCCGAGGGCGGCCTTCCTCTCCTCCCTCGCGGCGACCCTGCGACCGGGGGACTCCTTCCTGCTCGGCACCGACCTGGTGAAGGACCCCGATCGACTGGTCCGCGCCTACGACGACGCCGCCGGGGTGACCGCGGCGTTCAACCGGAACGTGCTCGCGGTGCTGAACCGGGAGCTGTCCGGCGACGCCGACCCGTCCGCGTTCGAGCACGTCGCGGTGTGGGACCCCGAGCACGAGCGGGTCGAGATGCGGCTGCGGTCCACCCGGGACCAGGTCGTGGACCTGGCCGCGATCGGGTTGACGGTGCCCTTCTGCGCTGGGGAGGAGGTGCGCACCGAGGTGTCGACCAAGTTCCGCCGGGCCCGGGTCGAGCAGGAGCTGGCCGCCGCGGGCCTGCGGATGACCCACTGGTGGACAGACGGCGACGTCGCCGTCTCCCTGTCCGTGCTCGCGTGAACCCCGTCCTATCCTCCCGACGGTGAGCAGCCTCCCGCACGACGACCTCGGCGACGCCTGGCGCGCCGCCCGCCTGCGACCGGCCACCGTGCACCTGGACCACGCCGCCTGCAGCCGGCAGAGCACCGCGGTGCTCGACGCCGTCGCCCGGCACGCCCGGCACGAGTCGGAGCTGGGCGGCTACGTCGCCGAGCAGGCGGCGGAGGGGCTGCTGCAGCAGGGGCGCTCGGTGCTGGCCGGGCTGGTCGGGATGGCCGCCGCCGACGTGGCCTTCACCGAGAGCGCGTCGGCGTCGGTGCGCACGCTGGTCTCCCGCTGGCGGCTGGCACCGGGCGCCCGGATCGGCGTGCTGCCCGGGGAGTACTGGCAGAACGTCGCCGCCTTCTCCGACGCCGGGCTGACGCCGGTGGTGCTGCCCGGTGACGCGGTGGGCCGGGCCGACCTGGCCGGCGTCGAGCGGGTGCTGCGTGACGACCCGCCGGCGTTCGTGCACGTCACCCTGGTGGCCAGCCACCGCGGCGTCGTCCAGCCCGGGCGGGAGGTCGCCGCGCTGTGCCGGGCGGCGGGCGTCCCCCTGGTGCTGGACGTCGCGCAGGCCCTCGGTCACGTCGACTGCGACCTGGGCGCCGACGCGGCCTACGGCACCTCGCGCAAGTGGCTCGCCGGGCCGCGCGGCGTCGGCTTCCTCGTCCTGCGCCCGGCGGTCGGCGCGCGGCTCTCCCCGCTCGTGGGCCCGGAGCTGTACGACGAGGACCGCACCGGCGTCGACCACGCCCGCTGGTACGAGTCGCACGAGGCGCACGTGGCCGGCCGGGTCGGCCTGGTCGTGGCCGTCGGCGAGCACCTGGCCGCCGGCCCGCACCGGGTGCGCGAGCGGCTCGCGGCGCTGGGCCGCGCCACCCGCGAACGGCTCGACGGCCGCGGCGGGTGGCAGGTCGCGGAGCCGCTGGACGAGCCGACGGCGATCACCACGCTGCGCCCCCCGGACGGCGTCGACGTCCGGGAGGTGGTCACCCGACTGCGCACCGGGCACGGCGTGCTGACGACGGCGGCCGGCCGGGAACGGGCACCCCGGGAGCTCGCCGGCCCGGTGCTCCGCGTCTCCCCGCACCTGGACTCCACCATCGAGCAGCTGGACCTGCTGGCCACCGCCCTGGCGCACTGATCGCGGCCGGCTGCATCCAGGCGCGGGGGCGGGCCGGAAGAACGGGGTGACAGTCCAGTCCAACGGAAGGAACGTCACCGTGAACAAGACCCGCCCGATCGCCTTGACCGCCGGCGCCGCTGGCGCGTTCGCCCTGCTCTTCGGGGCCACGCCCGCGCTGGCCGACTCGCACACCAACGCGACCCTCTCGGTCCTGCACGCCGTCCCGGAGCTCCCGGTCGACGTGTACGCCAACGGCGAGCGGCTGATCGACGACTTCCAGCCGGGCACCCTCACGGACCCGCTGTCGCTCCCCGCCGGCGCGTACGACCTGGCGCTGTTCCCGGCCGATGCCGCGGACGGCTCCGGCGAGCCGCTGCTGTCGGCGATGGGCGTGGAGCTGCCGGCCGGCGCCGACGCCACGGTGGCCGCCCACCTCACCGAGGCCGGCGAGCCCGCTCTCACCCCCTTCGTGAACGACACCTCCGAGGTCGCCGCGGGCGAGGGCCGGCTGACCGTGCGCCACGTGGCCGCGGCACCGGCCGTCGACGTGCGTGCGGGTGGAGAGGTCGTCATCGACGGGCTCACCAACCCGAACGAGGAGTCGCTGACCGTGCCCGCCGGCACCGTGAGCGCCGACGTCGTGCTCGCCGGCACCGACACGGTGGCGATCGGCCCGGCCGACCTGTCCCTGACCGAGGGCGCGACCACGATCGTCTACGCCTGGGGTTCCGGTGACGCCGGCTACGAGCTCGCCACCCAGACGGTCCAGGCCGGGGCCTCCGCACCGACCGGTGTCCCCGGTGGCTCGGCCGGTCTCGCCGCTGACGAGGGCATGCCGGCGCCGCTGGTCGGCCTGACCCTGGCCGGCCTGGCCGGTGCGGCGTTCGCCGGCCGCAAGTACGCCACCAGCCGGGTCTGACCGACCGAGAACAGAGGCACCCACCGTGCGCAGCTCCGTCGTCGTGCTGGTCCTGGGCCTCGCCCTGGCGATCGGGACACCGGTCACCTGGGCGTTGACCCGGCCTGACGCGACGGCGGGCACCACGGTGGAGCAGGCGATCGACGCGCCATCACCGTCGGCGGCACCGTCCCCCACCGGGACGGTGCCGCCGGCGGCGCCTGCACCCGGCCTCCCCCCGGTGACCACCAGGGACGCGGCGCCCACCGTGGCGTCGCCGGTCCCGGCGCCGGTCCGGCTGAGCCTGCCGGCCCAGGGAGTGACCGCCCCGCTCGACGCGGTCGGTGTCTCCCCCGACGGCCAGATGGAGCTGCCGGAGGACGTGGACCGGGTCGGCTGGTACCGGTTCGGGCCCGTGCCCGGGGACGAGGGCTCCGCGGTGCTCGCGGGGCACGTCGACGACCGGGAGCAGGGGCTGGGCGCCCTGGCCCCGCTGCGCACCACCGAGGTCGGCGACGTCGTCGTCGTCACCGGCGCGACCGGTGCGGAGACCCGGTGGCAGGTGGTCTCCCGGGAGCTGATCACCAAGCAGGTCCTGCCGCTGGACTCGATCTTCGACCGGGAGGGACCCCCGCGGCTGGTGCTGATCACCTGTGGCGGCCCGTTCATCCCCGAGCTCCGCAGCTATCGCGACAACGTGGTCGTCGTTGCCGAACCGCTCCCATGAGCCTGCTGGCCGTCCGGCTGCCGCACCTGGGTACGGTCGCTGACGTGCCCATCACCGAGGGCTCGGCGCAGCTGGGCGCCGAGCCGGACGACGCCGAGGTGGCCCGGCGCTTCGCCGACGGCGACGAACAGGCCCTCGCCTGGGCCTACGAACGATGGGCGGCACAGGTGCACGGCATGGCGGTGCGGGCCTTCGGTCCGGGCCCCGACGCCGAGGACGTCACCCAGCAGACCTTCATCTCGGCCTGGACCGGGCGCGGCCGCTACCGCCCCGAGCAGGGGCCGCTCCCGGCCTGGCTGGTGGGCGTGTGCCGGCACAAGATGGCCGACACCTGGGCCAAGCGGGAGCGGCAACGTCGCTCGACCGAGGCGGCCACGAACGAGGCCCGCTCGGCGCCGACCACCGGTCCGGGCAGCGAGCTGGCCACCGAGGTGGCCGACCGGGTCCTCTTGCTGGGCGAGTTGAACCGCATCGGCCAGCCGCAACGAAGCATCATCGAGCTGGCCTTCTTCGAGGACCTGACCCATGCACAGATCGCGGCACGCACCGGCATCCCGTTGGGCACCGTGAAGAGCCACATCAGGCGCACCCTGGAGCGCCTGCGAGACCGGTTGGAGGTGGACGGTGCAGCACTGCGATCCTGACGAGCTGGCATTGGCCGCCTTCGACGAACAGCTGTCTGCCGAGGACGCTGCGCACCTGGCCGACTGTGCCGAGTGCCAGCGGGAGGTCGCCTCGCTCCGGCGGAGCGTCGACGTCCTCGCCGTCCCCGAGCTGGCCGCACCTGGCCAGGCGATCGCCCCACCTCCGCAGGTCTGGGCAGCGATCGCCGCCGCCACCGCGGTCAACGTCTCTCCCCGAGAGGAAGCGGTCGCGCGCGGCGTCGACGCGCCCGCGCCGGGTCCGACCGAATCGGCCGGGCACGAACTCGCCGGATCCGATGCCGGATCGGCCACCGTGGTGCCCATCGGGTCACGGTCCCCCCGCCGCTCGGCGGCGCGGTGGCTGCCGCTGGCCGCCGCCGTGCTCGTGGGCGGCTTCATCGGTGCCGGTGCGGTCGCGGTCACCCAGAACGGTGCTGGCGGCGCCGTGGTCGCCCAGGCCGGGCTCGACCCACTGCCGGAGCAGAATGCGTCGGGCAGCGCCGAGGTCCGGGAGAGCCGTGGGGTCCGCGAACTGCGGGTCGACCTCGACCTGCCGGAGCTGGACGACGGCTACTACGAGGTGTGGCTGCTGCAGACCGACGCGCAGCGGATGGTGCCGGTCGGCGTCGTCCAGCGGGGCGCCACGGTGCTGCCGCTGCCGGCCGACCTGGACCTGGCCGCCTACCCGCTGGTCGACGTCTCGGTCGAGCCGCTCGACGGCGACCCGACGCACTCCGGCGTCTCGGTGGTCCGGGGCGAGCTCTCCAGCTGAGCGTCAGTCCAGCGGGGCCTGGACCCGCTGCGACACCCGCCGGTGGACGGCGAGCTGCTCGTCCAGCCCCGGATGGGTGACGGCGCCGTCGGAGACGACGAACCGGCCCGCCACGACGGTGTGCCGCGCGGACACCGGGCCGCAGCGCAGCCAGGCCTCCACCGGGTCCGACAGCGCGCCGGCGAACCGCACGCCCTCCAGTGACCAGACGGCCAGGTCACCGCAGGCGCCGACCGACAGCTCGCCGATCTCGCCGGCCCGGCCCAGGCACGCGGCGCCCCCGCGGGTGGCGATCTCCAGGGCGTCCCGGGCCGACATCGCCGCGGCGCCGTGCCGGAGCTTGCCCTGCAGCATCGCGGTGCGCGCCTCCAGCCAGAGCGACGCGGAGTCCGCCGACGCCGAGCCGTCGACCCCCAGCCCGACCGGCGCGCCGGCCGCCCGCAGCTCGGCGACCGGGGCCAGGCCGCTGCCCAGGATCATGTTCGACGACGGGCAGTGCGCCGCCCCGACCCGCGCCGCGCCCAGCCGGGTCACCTCGGCCGGATCAGGCCAGACCACGTGCGCCAGCCACGTCCGGTCGGTCATCCAGCCGACGTCGGCCAGGTGGTCGACCGGGCGGCGGCCGAAGGTCGCCAGGCAGAAGGCGTCCTCGTCCCGGGTCTCGGCGAGGTGGGTGTGCAGCCGGACGTCGAGGGACTCGGCCAGCTCCGCCGTCCGGCGCATCAGGTCGGCGGTGACGCTGAACGGGGAGCAGGGCGCCAGCGCGATCCGGGTCATCGCGGTGGGCGACGGGTCGTGGTGGGCCTGCACCAGCCGCTGCGAGTCGGCCAGGATCTCGTCGTCGTCCTGCACCACCGAGTCCGGCGGCAAGCCGCCGTCCTTGACGGACAGCGACATCGAGCCGCGGGTGGGCGAGAACCGGACGCCGAGCTCCCGGGCCGCGGCCACCTCCGCGGAGATCAGGTCACCGGCACCGCGCGGGTGCACGTAGAGGTGGTCGGTCGACGTGGTGCAGCCGGACAGCGCCAGCTCGGCCAGCCCGACGTACGCGCTGGCGTACGCCGCCTCCTCGTCGAGCCGGGCCCACAGCGGGTACAGCGTGACCAGCCAGTCGAACAGCCCACCGCTCAGCGCAGGGGCGTAGGCGCGGGTCAGGTTCTGGTACAGGTGGTGGTGGGTGTTCACCAGCCCGGGCGTGACCAGGCAGCCGCGGGCATCGACCCGCCGGACGGCGGCCGGCTGCGGGTCGCCCGGGCCGCCGAGGCCGCTGACCACACCGTCGGTGATCGCGACCCACCCTCCGGGCAGCTCGCGGCGGGCGTCGTCGACGGTGGCGATCAGCTCGGCGTCGTGCACGAGCAGGTCAGCGGTCTCCACCCCGCGCATCCTGCCGCCTGGACGTGTCCGGCGCGTGTACACGTGTAAGAGCCGCGCCCCGACGTGGCGACGACCCGGGCGACGCAGGATCTCGTCGTCCTCACCCCGTCCTGACCCGCCCGGGCACCCGGCCGTCATCCACCCGTGACACGGCGGGGCTACCGTGGCCGTCCCCCACCGACGAGGAGCCCCATGGACTTCCTGCAACCGGTCACCTGGGCAGAGGCGCTGGAGGCGAAGGCCGCCCATCCCGACGCCGTGCCGATCGCCGGGGGCACCGACGTCATGGTGGGCCTCAACTTCGGCCACCTCCGCCCGGCGCTGCTCCTCGACCTCACCCGGGTCGCCGACCTGCGCGACTGGGCGGTCACGGACGGCGCGGTCCGGCTGGGGGCGGGGGTCAGCTACGCGCGGGTGATCAGCGAGCTCGGCGACCGGCTGCCGGGCCTGGCCATGGCCTCCCGCACCATCGGCTCCCCGCAGATCCGCAACCGGGGCACGGTCGCCGGCAACCTCGCCACCGCGTCACCGGCCGGGGACGCCCACCCCGCGCTGCTGGCCGCGGGTGCCGAGGTCGAGGTGGCCTCCGTGCGGGGCACCCGCCGGATCCCGATCGACGACTTCTACACCGGGGTCAAGCGCAACGCGATGGACGGCGACGAGCTCATCACCGCCGTCCACGTCGTCCCGCCGAGCGGCCCGCAGCAGTACAGCAAGATCGGCACCCGCAACGCGATGGTCATCTCCGTCGCTGCGTTCGGGCTCGCCCTGCACCCGGACCGCCGCGCGGTCGGCACCGGCATCGGCTCGGCCGCGCCGACGCCGCGCCGCGCTCCGGCCGCCGAGGAGTTCCTGGCCGGCGAGCTCGACAGCAGCGGCCTGTGGGAGTCCCGTGCCGAGCTGCCGGAGGCGACGATCGCCCGCTTCGGGGAGCTGGTCGCCGCCGCTGCCGCCCCGATCGACGACGTCCGCGGCAGCGCCCGCTACCGAGTCCACGCGCTGTCCGTGATGGCCCGCCGCGCCCTCACCTGGGCCTGGGCCGACCACCGCTCCGCGACCCAGGAGGCCTGACGTGCGTCTGACCTGCACCGTGAACGGCACCGAGCAGCACGTGGACGACGTCTGGGAGGGCGAGAGCCTGCTGTACGTCCTCCGGGAACGGATGGGCCTGCCCGGGTCGAAGAACGCCTGCGAACAGGGCGAGTGCGGCTCCTGCACCGTCTACCTCGACGGCCTGCCGGTCTGCGCCTGCCTGGTCGCCGCCGGCCAGGCCGAGGGCCGACAGGTCGGCACCGTCGAGGGCCTGGCCGACCCCGAGGCGCTGCACCCGGTGCAGCAGGCCTTCCTGGACGCCGGCGCCGTCCAGTGCGGCTTCTGCACACCCGGGCTGCTGGTGGCCACGCACGACCTGATCACCCGGCACGGGCGGCCCAGTGACGCCGAGACCCGCGAGGCGCTGGCCGGCAACCTCTGCCGGTGCACCGGCTACGAGAAGATCCTGGATGCCGTCCGGCTCGCCGCGGACCGGATGGCCGAGCCCACGGCAGGGGGAGACCGATGAGCACGCCGACCCGCACGCCGACCGGGGCACCGGAGCACCTGACCGGGCCCGGCAGCGGCGGGGTCGGCGACGACGCCCAGCGGCCCGACGGCGTCCTGAAGGTCCGTGGCGAGTTCGCCTACGGCAGCGACCTCTGGATGGAGGACATGCTCTGGGGGGTCACCCTGCGCAGCCCGCACCCCTACGCCCGGATCCGCTCGATCGACACCAGCGCGGCGCTGGCCACCCCCGGCGTCTCCGCCGTGCTCACCTCCGACGACGTGCCGGGCGAGAAGGTCTACGGGCTCGAGCTGGCCGACCAGCCGGTGCTGGCCCTCGACGTCGTCCGCTACCAGGGCGAACCGGTGGCGCTGGTCGCCGCCGACCACCCGGAGACCGCCCGGCTGGCCGCCGCCCGCATCCACGTCGACTACGACGTGCTGGAGCCGGTCACCGACGCGCGCACCGCGCTGGGGCACCCGACCTGGAACCAGGTGCACGACTCCACCGCCGAGGTCACCGAGCTGAGCCGGGAGAGCGCCCACCTGCACCCGGAGGGGAACCTGGTGCGGCACCTCAAGGTCCGCACCGGTGACCCGGCGCCGACCGCGGACGTCGTCGTGGTGGGCGAGTACGAGGTGGGGATGCAGGACCAGGCGTTCCTCGGCCCGGAGGCCGGCCTCGCCGTGCCGGCCGAGGACGGCGGCGTGGAGCTGCACGTCGCCACCCAGTGGCTGCACGTGGACCAGAAGCAGATCTGCTCCGCCCTCGCCCTGCCGCCCGAGCAGGTGCGGCTGACGCTGGCCGGCGTGGGCGGCGCCTTCGGCGGCCGCGAGGACCTGTCGATGCACGTGCACGCCTGCCTGCTGGCCCTGCGCACCGGGCGCCCGGTGAAGATGTCCTACAACCGAGAGGAGTCCTTCTTCGGCCACGTGCACCGCCACCCGGCGACCATGCGCTACGAGCACGGCGCCACCCGGGACGGCGAGCTGGTCTACGTCAAGGCGGCGATCTACTTCGACGGGGGCGCCTACGCCTCCAGCACCCCGGCCGTGGTGGGCAACGGCGGGACGATGGGGATCGGGCCCTACGTCGTCCCCAACGTGCACGTCGACTGCTACGGCGCCTACACGAACAACCCGCCGTGCGGGGCGATGCGCGGGTTCGGGTCGGTGCAGACCGCCTTCGCCTACGAGTCGCAGATGGACGCCCTCGCCGCCGAGCTGGGCATGGACCCGGTGGAGCTGCGCTGCCGCAACGCGATGGAGGAGGGGTCGGCGACACCCACCGGCCAGGTGATCGACAGCCCGGCCCCGGTCGCGGAGCTGCTGCGCCGGCTGGAGGCCATGCCGCTGCCGGCCGCGTCCGGCGACGGCGAGGTCGACCTGCGCGACATGCCCGGCGGGGTCTCCAACACCACCCACGGGGAGGGCGTCCGGCGCGGGGTCGGCTACGCCGTGGCGTACAAGAACGTCGCCTTCTCCGAGGGCTACGACGACCACTCCACCGCCCGGGTGCGCCTGGAGGTGGTGGGCGGCGAACCGACCGCGACCGTGCACACCGCGGCGGCGGAGGTCGGCCAGGGGCTGGTCACCGTCGAGCAGCAGATCGCCCGCACCGAGCTCGGGGTCGAGCGCGTCGTCGTGCACCCGAAGGACACCAGTGTCGGCTCGGCCGGCTCGACCTCGGCGTCCCGGCAGACCTACGTCACCGGCGGGGCGGTCAAGGCCGCCTGCGCGAAGGTGCGCGAGCAGGTGGTCGCCCGGGCCGAACGACTGGTGGGACGGACCGTTCCCGACCTCCGGCTGGCCGGTGGTGCCGTGGTGTCCGACAGCGAGGACATCACCGTCCCGCTGGCCGACCTGCTGGGCGACGACGTGCTGGAGGAGACCCTCGAGTGGCGGCACCGCCCCACCGAGGCGATCGACCCGGAGACCGGCCAGGGCTTCGCGCACGTGCAGTACGCCTTCTCCGCGCACCGGGCCGTGGTGGACGTCGACACCGAGCTCGGGCTGGTCAAGGTGGTCGAGATGGCCTGCACCCAGGACGTCGGCAAGGCGATCAACCCGCAGGCAGTGGTCGGCCAGATCCAGGGCGGCACCGCGCAGGGCCTCGGGCTGGCGGTGATGGAGGAGATCCTGATCAAGGACGGCAAGGTGCGGAACCCGTCGTTCACCGACTACCTGATCCCGACCATCCTGGACATGCCGCCGATGCGCATCGAGGTCCTCGAGTACGCCGACCCGCACGCCCCCTACGGCCTGCGCGGGGTCGGCGAGGCGCCCAACATCTCCTCCGGCCCGGCGGTGCTCGCCGCCATCCGCGCCGCGACCGGTCTCCCGCTGACCCGGGTGCCGGTGCGGCCGGAGCACATCACCGGCACCTGACCGGCTCCGTCAGCCGGCCCGGCCGTCGAGGAGGGTGCGGACGGCCGGCGGCAGCTCGCCGGACAGCGGCCGGTGGCCGACGAGCCGGCCCGCTTCGCTCGGGTCGACGCAGAGCGAGCCCAGCACCTCCAGCGCCGGGACGTCCGGCAGCGCGTCGAACCAGCGGCGGCCCAGTGCGGTGCGACCGGCGGCGGTCGGGCGCCCCCACAGCCGCAGCCGGGCCATCCCGCCGTCCGGGAACACGTCGAGCCGGACACTGCTCACCCCGGTCTCCCCGTCGAGGACGAACCGGTGCCGGGTGTCCGGCTGCAGCCGGGTGCGCGGCAGCAGGACTACCTCCGCGCCGTCGGGGGTGCGGCCGGTGAGCGAGGCGGTGCCCGGGGCGTTGCCCAGGAAGTAGGAGGTGTCCAGCTCGGCGAGGGTGACCACGCCCTCGCAGGCCAGGTCGACGTCGACCCAGTCGTTGCCCCCGCCGCGGCGGCGGGCGTTCTCCCAGCCCTCGCCCATCGACCGGGTGAGCCCGCGGCCGATCAGCTGGTGCGGGCTGCCGTAGTGGGCGTTGCTCACGCCGGTGACCCGTCCGCCGTTCTCCAGGGCGGCCAGGTCGAACGGCCCGGCGTCGACCAGCCGCGGGTCCGGGACGACGGTGCCGTGCACCCGCAGCCGGGCGACCCCGCCGTCGGGGTGGATGGACAGCCGCACGTGCGTGTACCGGCGGTCGGACTCCACCGGGAAGGCGTTGGCGGTGTCGCCGGCCAGGTCGACGAGCGGCAGCAGCGGCTGCCAGTCGGCCCGCGCCAGCTCCTCCACCGACGGGTGCCCCTCGACGGCAGCGCCGTCCAGCGAGGCCTGCGGCGGGTAGTTGCCGGTGAAGAACGCGGTGTCGACGACGACGCCGGCCACGATGCCCGGCGTCCCGAGTCGCACGATCGCCCAGTCGTGCCCGGGGCTGCGCCGGCGCCGCGTCTCCCAGCCGTCGTACTCCTTCCCCTTGTGCCCGAACTCGATGCGCGGCACGGCCGGGTGCGGCAGCACCAGGTTCTCCCGGGCGGCGAAGAACTCGTCGTTCGCAGCGACGACGGCGCCGCCGAGGTCACGACGGGCCAGGTCGGGGAGGGCGAAGAACGCGGGCTCGGTCATCGGGCTCCAGACGGATCGGGACGGACGCGGGTCACTGTGGCACGGCGCAGGCCTGTCACCCCTCCGATCGCTCGAGCAACCGGCCGAGGGGAGCCGCATCGTCGGCCAGCAGATGCCCGCGCAGCCAGGTCCGGCGGACCACCCCCGTGAGCTCCCGCCCCGCATACGGCGTGACCGGGTTGCGGTGGTGCAGCTGCGCCACCCGCCACCGCTCGTCGGGCGCGAACGCCACCAGGTCGGCGTCCTTGCCGACCGCGATCGCGCCCTTGCCGGTGAGCCCGGTCAACCGCGCCGGCGCGGCCGACATCCACCGGACGACGTCGGCGAGCGTGAGCCCGCGCGCCCGGGCCCCGCTCCACACCACCGGCAGGGTCACCTGCAGCCCGGCGATGCCACCCCAGGCGAGCGCGAAGTCGCCGACGTCCAGCCGCTTGAGCTCCGGCGTGCACGGCGAGTGGTCGCTGACCACCAGGTCGATGTCGCCGGCGGCCAGCGCGCGCCACAGCGCCTCCCGGTGCTCGGCCTCCCGGATGGGCGGGCAGCACTTGAAGGACGTGTCGCCGTCGGGCACCTCCTCGGCGCTGAACGTCAGGTAGTGCGGGCAGGTCTCGACGGTGATCCGCACCCCTTCGGCCCGGGCGGCCCGCAGCATCGGCAGCGCGGCGGCGTCGGCCAGGTGGACGACGTGCACCCGGGCGCCGGTGTCCCGGGCGGCGGCGATGAGCCGACCGATCGCGGTCTCCTCCGCAGCACCCGGCCGGGAGGCGAGGAAGTCGGCGTAGCTGCGCCCGCCCGACTGCGGGGCCGCGGTGATCACGTCGTCGTCCTCGCAGTGCGCGATGAGCAGCCCGTCGACGGCGGCCAGCTCGGTGAGCGCGACCCGGAGGCCGGTGTCGTCCAGCGGCGGGAACTCCGGCACGCCCGAGTCGAGCAGGAAGCACTTGACGCCCACCGCACCGGCGGCGAGCAGCCGTGGGAGCTGGCCGGTGTTGCCGGGCACGGCGCCGCCCCAGACGGCGACGTCCACGCTGACCTGCCCCTCGGCCGCCGCGCGTTTCACGTGCAACGCCTCGACGTCGACCGTGGGCGGGACCGAGTTCAGCGGCATGTCGACGATCGTGGTGATCCCACCGGCCGCCGCCGCCCGGGTCGCCGAGGCGAAGCCCTCCCACTCGGTGCGCCCGGGCTCGTTGACGTGCACGTGGCTGTCGACCAGTCCGGGGAGCAGCACCTCGTCCTCGGCGAGGGTGACCACCTGGCCGTCGACCTCGTCGAACCCGGTGACGGCGACGACGACCCCGTCCTGCACGTGCACCGCGGCCGGCCGCTCCCCGTCGGGCAGCACCACCCGCCGGGACCGAACGACGAACGACCCGCTCACCGCGTCACCTCCGCCAGCTCGTCGACCGGTCGCGGCGACACCGACGCCAACCGGGTCACCGCATCGTGCAGCTCGTCGCCCCACGCCGTCCCCACCCAACCGCCGGGCAGCGGCAGCCGCACGGCGTCGACCCCGGTCGCCACCTCCCTCTGGCCGCCGCCGGTCGACACCGTGGAGACGTAGGCCCGGGGGGCGACCGGCGGCAGCCAGGCGGGTGCCCCGGGGCCGAGGCCGACCGTGGTGTGCACCAGCGGACGGCCGTCCCGCTCGACCCGGGTCGTGCCGGTCCAGCGACCGGGCTCCTCGCCCACCCGGCCGAGCAGCACCTGCTCGGTGGCGGTCAGCTCGCCGCCGTCGGCCAGCTGCGCGTGCAGCTCGGCCCGGTGGTCGGCGCGCGCGGTGACGACGGTCGGCTCCGGCGCCAGCTGCAGCACGCCGGCGACCTCGGCGCGCACCAGCTGCCACGACGGCGGGGACTCCCCCCGGGCGGGCAGCACGACGGCCGCGGCGACCGAGTGCACGCTGAGCCGGGCGCCTGCCTCCACGACGAGGCGGATCTCCACGTCGTCCCCGCCGAGCGGGCCGAACGCCGTGGCGACCAGGTGCACGGAGGCAGCGCCGGTGCGCCGCACCGCCAGCTGCCCGCTGGCGCGCACGATCGGCAGGGTCGTGCGCCCCCGCGCGTCGCACCGGGCGACCACCTCCACCCGCGTCCTCACGGCGCCGTCTGCAACGCCCTCGCGCGCACCTGCTCCCGGACCCACTCGGCGACCTCGGTCGCCGCGGGGTCCTCCCGCAGCGAGATCAGCAGCGTGGGCCTGTCGCCGCGGACGGCGTCGGAGTCGCGGCGCATCACGCCGAGGTCGGCACCGACCAGCGGTGCGAGGTCGGTCTTGTTGACCACCAGCAGGTCCGAGGCGGTCACCCCGGGCCCGCCCTTGCGCGGCACCTTGTCCCCGCCGGCGACGTCGACCACGAACACCTGGACGTCGACCAGCCCGTAGCTGAACGAGGCGGTCAGGTTGTCCCCGCCGGACTCGACGAACACCAGCTCCAGCCCGGGGTGCCGGGACTCCAGCAGCTCCACGGCGTCGAGGTTGGCGGTGATGTCGTCGCGGATCGCGGTGTGCGGGCAGCAGCCGGTCTGCACCGCCTCGATCCGGTCGTCGGGCAGCACGGCGTTGCGGCGCAGGAAGTCGGCGTCCTCGGTCGTGTAGATGTCGTTGGTGACGACGGCGAGGTCGTACTCGGCGCCCAGCGTGCGGCACAGCGCGGCGGCCAGGGCGGTCTTGCCCGAGCCGACCGGCCCGCCGAGGCCCACCCGCAGGGGGCCGCCGTTCCGGTGCTCCGGGGTGTACGGGTCCACGTAGTCGTCGATCCGATGGTCAGGCGGCATGTGCACTCCCAGTGACGATCATGAGGCGAAGAAGCGGTCGTTCCGTGCAGCGTGCAGTTCGGCGAGCAGATCGAGGAGGGGGTCGGTGGCCGCCGGCAGGTCCTCGGCGGACGCGTCGGCGACCTCGTCGACCTCCGGGGCCAGCCGGGCGGTCACCGCGGCGACGGTGATCGGGTCCATCGCCAGCAACCGCTGCGCGGCGGTGGCCGGTCCGCTGATCGAGAGGTAGGCGGCGGCGTGCGCGGCGTCCCGCGGCGTCAGCCCACCGGTAGCTGCGGCGACGCCCAGGGCCAGCGGGTGGTGCGGCTGGGCCGGCAGCGCGGCCCACGCCGGGTGCGGCCAGGCCCGGCTGCCGACCCGGACCAACCCCCGGCCCTGCTGCCGGGAGGCGGCCCGCAGCGCCGGGGAGGGTGTGCGGGCATCCGCCTCCGCGTCCAGCGCACCGAGCGCAGCCACCGGGTCGGCGTCGTCCACCGCCCGGCACGCGGCCGCCGCCAGCCCGGCAGCCACCGCTCCCGAGGTGGCCAGCCGCCGGCGCAGGAAGACCGCCAGCGAGCCCGGGTCGGCGAGCACCCCGGCCGCGATCGCCTGTTCCACGCCGCCGGAGTGGGTGTGTCCCCCAGCGGGCAGCCGCGAGTCGGCGAGCGTGAGCAGCGCGGCCGTCATCAGAACAGGAAGTAGCGCTGGGCCATCGGCAGCTCGGCGACCGGCTCGGGCTCCCAGACCTCGCCGTCGACCGACACGGTGAACGTGTCCGGGTCGACCCGGATCTCCGGCAGCGCGGTGTTCTCCGGCATGTCCGCCTTGCCCAGCCGGGTGGTGTCGGCGACCGCGACCAGCCGCCGGTCGACCGCCAGCCGGTCGGCCAGCCCGTCCTCCAGCGCGGCCGGGGCGACGAAGTGCACCGAGGTCTGCGCCGGCACCCGGCCGTACGCGCCGAACATCGGCCGCGGCAGCACCGGCTGCGGGGTCGGGATGGAGGCGTTCGCGTCGCCCATCTGCCCCCAGGCGATCATCCCGCCCTTGAGCACCACGTGCGGCCGGACGCCGAAGGTCCCCGGGTCCCAGAGCACCAGGTCCGCGAGCTTCCCCGGCTCCACCGAGCCGACCTCGCCGTCGATGCCGTGCGCCACCGCCGGGCAGATCGTGTACTTGGCGACGTACCGCCGGGCCCGCAGGTTGTCGGCCGCGCCGTCGCCGGCCAGCGAGCCGCGGCGGCGCTTCATCACGTGCGCGGTCTGCCAGGTGCGCATCACGACCTCGCCGACCCGGCCCATCGCCTGGGCGTCGGAGCCGATCATCGAGATGGCGCCCAGGTCGTGCAGCAGGTCCTCGGCGGCGATGGTCGTGGGCCGGATCCGACTCTCGGCGAAGGCGAGGTCCTCGGGCACGGAGCTGTCCAGGTGGTGGCAGACCATGAGCATGTCGAGGTGCTCGTCGAGGGTGTTCACCGTGTGCGGCCGGGTCGGGTTCGTGCTGCTGGGCAGCACGTTCGGGTGGCCGGCGACGGTGATGATGTCCGGTGCGTGCCCGCCCCCGGCGCCCTCCGTGTGGTACGCGTGGATGCTCCGGCCGGCGATCGCGGCCAGGGTGTCCTCGACGAAGCCGGCCTCGTTCAGGGTGTCGGAGTGCAGGGCCACCGGTACGCCGTTGCGCCCGGCCACGGTGAGCGCGGCGTCGATCGCGGCCGGCGTGGAGCCCCAGTCCTCGTGCAGCTTGAACCCGCTGGCGCCGGCCCGGAGCTGCTCCTCCAGCGAGTCGACCGAGACGGTGTTGCCCTTGCCCAGCAGCGCGACGTTGACCGGCATCCCGTCCATCGCCTCGAGCATCCGGGCCAGGTACCAGTCGCCCGGGGTGATGGTGGTGGCCTTGGAGCCCTCGGCCGGCCCGGTGCCCCCGCCGATCATCGTGGTGATGCCCGAGCCGATCGCCGTCGGCACGATCTGCGGGCAGATGAAGTGCACATGGCAGTCGATGCCGCCGGCGGTGAGGATCCTGCCGTTGCCGGCCAGCACCTCGGTGCCCGGACCGATGACCAGGTCGGGGTGGACGCCGTCCATCGTGTCCGGGTTGCCGGCCTTGCCCAGCGCGACGACCCGCCCGTCCCTGATGCCGACGTCGGCCTTGACGACCCCCCAGTGGTCGAGCACGACCGCACCGGTGATCACCAGGTCGGGGGCGCCCTCGGCGCGGGTGGCCCGGCCTTGCCCCATCGACTCGCGGATCACCTTGCCGCCGCCGAACACCGCCTCCTCACCGGCCAGGCCCGGACCACCGCAGCGGTCCTCGGTGACCTCGATGAGCAGGTCGGTGTCGGCCAGCCGGATCCGGTCGCCGACCGTCGGGCCGTAGAGCTGGGCGTAGCGCTCCCGGGACAGCCGCACCATCAGGCCAGCCCACCTTCCGCAGTGAGCCCGGGGACGACGCGGGCGCCGGCCAGCGGGACGAGGGTGACGGTGCGCTGGATGCCGGGCTCGAACCGGACGGCCGTGCCGGCGGCGATGTCGAGCCGGTGACCGTGCGCCACAGCCCGGTCGAACGCGAGCGCCCGGTTGGCCTGGGCGAAGTGGAAGTGGGAGCCGACCTGGACCGGTCGGTCGCCGGTGTTGTGCACCGCCAGCTCGACCCGCGGCACGCCGGGCAGCGTCTCGATGACGCCCTCGGCGGTGACGACCTCGCCGGGGATCACGAGATCGGGTGGTGGACGGTCACCAGCTTCGTCCCGTCCGGGAAGGTCGCCTCCACCTGCACCTCCTCCAGCAGCTCGGGGACGCCGTCCATCACGTCGTCCCGGGTCAGCACGGTGCGGCCGGACTGCATCAGGTCGGTGACCAGCTCGCCGTCCCGGGCGCCCTCGAGCACGTGGTCGGTGACGATCGCGGTCGCCTCGGGGAGGTTGAGCCGCAGGCCACGGGCCTGGCGGCGGCGGGCGAGCTCGGCGGCGTAGCTGAGCATCAGCCGTTCCTGCTCGTGCGGGGACAGCAACACGGGCGTCGTCCTCCTGACGTCGGCGAGCCGGCGGAGTCAGGAACCTAACCGGCCCGTGTGACGGTCCCGTTGCGGGGACTTGTGCACCATGATTCGTGGGCTCTATGGCTCGCTACATGAGTAATGAACCAGCGAGCCGGCCGGGTCGTACGCCTCGGTGAACGAGGACGCCGGCCCGATCTTCCGACAGGTCGCGACACAGCTCGAGGACGCGATCGTCGACGGCTCCCTCGCCGAGGAGAGCCAGGCGCCCTCGTCCAACGAGCTGGCCGCCTTCCACCGCATCAACCCCGCCACCGCCGCCAAGGGCCTCAACCAGCTGGTGGCCGACGGGGTCCTCTACAAGAGACGAGGAGTCGGGATGTTCGTCGCCACCGGCGCACGGGAGCAGCTGCTCAAGCGGCGCCGCAGCGAGTTCGCCGAGCAGTACCTCACCCCCCTGCTGGCCGAGGCCGACAAGGTGGGCATCAGCATCGCCGAGATCGTCCAGCTGCTGCGCGAGCGGGGAGGCCGGTCGTGACCGTCGCCGCCACGCTCGAGGGCGTCACCATGCGCTTCCGGGGGCACACCGCGCTGACCGACGTCTCCACCTCGCTGCAGGCGGACACGATCACCGGCCTGCTCGGCCGGAACGGCGCCGGGAAGACCACGCTCATGCAGCTGCTCACCGGCCACCGCGTGCCCACCGCAGGCCAGGTGACCGTGCTCGGCGCAGCGCCGTACGAGAACGACGGTGTGCTGCGCCGCATGTGCTTCATCAAGGAGGGCCAGCGGTACCCGGACCACTTCCGGGTCTGCGACGCCGTCTCCGCGGCCGCCCACCTGTACCCGCACTGGGACCAGCCACTGGCCGACCAGCTGCTCACCGACTTCGACCTGCCCGGCAAGCGGCCGATCAAGAAGCTGTCCCGGGGGATGAACTCGGCCGTCGGCATCGTCCTGGGCCTGGCCTCGCGTGCACCGGTCACGCTGTTCGACGAGCCGTACCTGGGCCTGGACGCCGTCGCGCGCCAGCTCTTCTACGACCGACTGCTGGCCGACTACGCCGAACACCCCCGCACGATCCTGCTGTCCACCCACCTCATCGAGGAGATCAGCGACCTGCTCGAGCACGTCCTGCTCATCGACCGCGGCCGGGTGCTGCTGGATGCGGACGTGGAGACGCTGCGGTCCACGGCGCTGACCGTCACCGGGCCGGCGGCCCAGGTGGCCACCTTCGGCGCCGGCCACGCTGTCCTCCACGAGGAGTCGATGGCCGGCCAGACCCGGGCGATCGTCCGGACCGAGACGGCGACGGCACGACGGGAGGCCACGGCCCTCGGCCTGGCCGTCGAGCAGACGTCGATCCAGCGACTGGTGGTCGCCATGAGCCTCGCCGCGGCACAGCCCGCCGCACCCTCGACTCTCGACCGCGCCACCCTGCAGGGAGCCCACCGATGAACCGTGTCCTCGGCGCCGCCCGCCTCCAGCTCGTCAACCCCCTCGTGTCGATGGGGATCGGCTGGGCGATCGTCGCGCTCGCCTTCGCCGTGAACCTGGCGATCTGGGGCGTCGGTGACCTGGACGCCAGCGCGAGCAACTCCAACACCGGCGGCCTGGCCGCGCTGTACATCACGGTGCTGGTGACCTACATCCAGGCGGTGACGATGGTGTTCCCGCTGGCGATGGGGCTCAGCCTCAGCCGTCGGGTCTTCTACCTGGGGACGGCGCTGGTCGCGGTCGTCCAGTCGGTCGTCTTCGGCGTCGCCCTGGCCGGGCTCACCGCGATCGAGAACGCGACGAACGGCTGGGGGGTCGGGCTCCAGTTCTGGGCACCGGGCGCCCTCGACGTCGGGAACCCGGCTCTGCAGGTCGTCGTCTTCGCCGTCCCGATGATGGCCTTCGCCTTCATGGGGATCGGCTTGGGCGTGCTGTACAAGCGGTGGGGGACGGCGGGCATCTACGCGCTGACCGCCGCCCTCATCGTGGGGGCCGGCGCCGCCGTCCTCCTGCTCACGTGGCGCCGAGCCTGGGAGGAGCTGGGCTTGGCTGGCCGACCGTTCGGTGGAGTCCTTCACCATCGGCTTGCCCGCGGTGGCCGCAGTGGCGCTCGCTGCGCTGGCGTACCTGGGGCTGCGACGCGCGGTCCCCTGATCGCCCAGCCACATCCGACGGCCGGCCGCCTCTGGCGCGCCGACCGCTCGGCGTCCTGCGCGGCCGATGCGTCAGCTGACGAATCAGGGCGCCACCATCGGGGCACGCGCGCCGACGTGTCGATCCCGGGCCCAGCAGTTCCGCAGTACGACGTCGCGGTGCTCGATCGGGAAGCCCACCGGCGCTCGGACTCGTTCGACGGAGACGCTATGACGTCGGTGAAGGCGAACGTGCTCTCGCCACGGGGAGCACCCCGTCCGGTGTGCCCCCGGCCGACCTTCCCCGGAAAAGCAGGAACGGGGCCACAGCCGTAGCTGTGACCCCGTCCTGGGAGTTATGTCCGGCGGC
>NZ_JPMX01000110.1 GCF_000761485.1 Modestobacter caceresii | reverse complement strand
GCGTCCGCGGGCTCGGCGGCGCCCGCCGGCTGGGGGTCGCTCCCGGCCGGGCCGGCGGCGTCCTCCACCGACTCGGCCGGCAGCCGTGCGGTCGTGTTCGGGGCCACCGCTGTCGAGGCCACCGCTGTCGGGGCCACCGCTGCCGGAGGCGCCGTGGCGGCGGGCACCGGCGGTCGGGACGGCAACGGCACCACCCGGGCGGACGGCGGTTCCGCGGCCCCGGGCGGGACGCTCGCCGGGTCGCCGGCGACGGTGCTGGTGGGCTCGACGTCCGGCGCGGCGGCGTCGTCGGCGAGCAGGTCGGTCGCTGTACTCCGGCGCGCGGAGGCCCCTGCAGTCACAGCAGTCACGCTAGTGACGGGCCGGTCCCGTCCCCGGGCAGCGACACCCGGTCATCGGCACGGCGAGTCGACCGGAACCCGGTGTCGCTCACTGACCGTGAGCAGTCGGCTGCGCTCGCGCGTCGGGAGGGAGGGGTCCGACCGCCCCATGGGAGCATCGAACCCATGCGCATCGGCACCCTGCGGCGCGGACGGTCGTCCGACACGGCTCCCGGCGTGACCGGCACCGTCCGCGTCGACCGGCGGACCAAGAACCTGACCAAGCGGCTCCGGCCGGGCGAGATCGCCGTGCTCGACCACCTGGACATCGACCGGGTGAGCGCCGACTCGCTCGTGGCGGGCAAGGTCGCCGCCGTCGTCAACGCCTCGCCGAGCATCTCCGGCCGGTACCCCAACCTCGGCCCCGGGATCCTGGTCGAGGCGGGCATCCCGCTGGTCGACGGGGTGGGCAAGGAGGTCCTCGCCCAGCTCAAGGAGGGCACCGAGGTCCGGCTGGAGGGCAACCGGCTCTACGCCGGTGACACGGTCGTGGCCGAGGGCGTCGAGCAGACGCCGGAGACCATCGCGGTGGCGATGGCCGAGGCCCGCGCCGGGCTGTCGGACCAGTTGGAGGCCTTCGCCGCCAACACCATGGAGTACGTGAAGCGCGAACGCGCGCTGCTGCTCGACGGGGTGGGCGTCCCCGACGTCACCACCCGGATCGAGGGCCGGCACGTGCTGGTCGTCGTCCGGGGCTACGACTACAAGGAGGACCTGCAGGCCCTCCGCCCCTACATCCGGGACTACCGCCCGGTGCTCATCGGCGTGGACGGCGGCGCCGACGCGCTCAAGGAGGCCGGCTACCAGCCGGACATGATCATCGGCGACATGGACTCGGTCAGCGACTCCGTGCTCCGCTGTGGCGCCGAGGTGGTCGTGCACGCCTACCCCGACGGCCGGGCTCCCGGTCTGCAGCGGGTCACCGACCTCGGGGTCGAGGCCATCACCTTCCCGGCCGCGGCCACCAGCGAGGACATCGCCATGCTGCTGGCCGACGAGAAGGGCGCGACGCTGATCGTCGCCGTCGGCACCCACGCCACGCTGGTGGAGTTCCTGGACAAGGGCCGTGGCGGCATGGCCTCGACCTTCCTCACCCGGCTGCGGCTGGGCGGGAAGCTCGTCGACGCCAAGGGGGTCAGCCGGCTGTACCGCAGCCGGATCTCCACCCTGGCGCTCGTCCTGCTCGTGCTGGCCGCCCTGCTGTCGATCACCGCCGCGCTCGCCGTGTCCACCGCCGGCCGCGTCTATCTCGACCTGCTCATCGACCAATGGGACAGCTTCGTGTTCTGGTTGGAGAACCTCTTCTCGTGATCGACTTCCGTTACCACCTGGTCTCCCTGATCGCGGTCTTCCTGGCCGTGGCCCTGGGGATCGTCATCGGCACCACGCAGCTGAACGGACCGGTGCTGACGAACCTGCAGAGCCAGGTGACCGCCCTCCAGGAGGACAAGCGGCTGCTGGAGGACGAGACCCGGCAGCTGCAGACCCAGCTGGACCAGGTCGGCGACTTCGAGGAGGCGGTCGGCCCGGCCCTGGTCGCCGGCACCCTCATCGACCGCAGCGTGCTGCTGGTCGTCGGCAGCGAGGAGGTGCCGGCTGAGGTGGTCGAGGGCGTCACCGCGCTCATCGGCAGCGCCGGGGCGACCGTCACCGGCACGGTTCGGCTGCCCGAGGGCTACGGGGACCCGGCCAAGGAGTCCAGCGTGCGCAGCTACCTGACCGGTCCCGGGCTGCCACCCGGCGTCACCCCCGCAGAGACGGACGACACCTCTGAGCTGCTGGCCGACGTGCTGGCCGACGTGTTGATGGTGCCCGGCGCCGACGCGGAGGACCCCGGTGTCGTCCCCGAGCCCGCGGCCACCGCCTCGGTGCTCGCCGGGCTGGAGGAGCTCGAGGTGTTGAGTCGGGACACGTCCTCGGTCAGCCCCGCCGACTTCGCCGTGCTGCTGACCGCCGGCACCGCCTCCGGTGACGACGCCGGGGACCGCACCGCCGCCGTGGTGCAGCTGGCCACGGCCCTGGACGCCCGCGGCTCCGGCGCCGTCATCGCCGGTGACCTGGCGTCGGTCGAGGACGGCGGTCTGGTCGGGGCTGTCCGCGCGGACCGGCCGGTATCCGACGGGCTGTCGACCATCGACAACGTGCGCACCCCCGCCGGCCAGATCAGCACGGTGCTGGCGTTGGTCGCCGAGTCGACGGGCGTCTCGGGTCAGTACGGCATCGGCGAGAGCACCCAGCCCGTGCCCGCGCCCGTCTCGTGACGGGCGCAGCGGGCCGTCGCACGGCCCTGGCGGCCGGGGCCGCCCTGACCGCCCGGGCCGGGCTGGCCGGCGCCGACGCGCTGACCGCCCGCCCGGCGG
>NZ_JPMX01000109.1 GCF_000761485.1 Modestobacter caceresii | reverse complement strand
GATCGCGGTGGCGATGCTGCGCGAGCTGCCCGCCGCCTCGGCCACGTTGCGGTTCATCTCGTTGGTGGTGGCGGTCTGCTCCTCCACCGCCGCGGCGATGGTGGCCTGGAAGTCGTTGATCTGACCGATGACGGTGCTGATCTCCCCGATCGCGTCGACCGCACCCGCCGTGTCGGCCTGGATCGCCTCCACCCGGCGGGAGATGTCCTCCGTCGCCCGGGCGGTCTCCTGCGCCAGCTCCTTCACCTCACTGGCCACCACCGCGAAGCCCTTGCCCGCCTCACCGGCCCGCGCGGCCTCGATCGTGGCGTTCA
>NZ_JPMX01000108.1 GCF_000761485.1 Modestobacter caceresii | reverse complement strand
AGCACCAGGGAGACCGCGTGTGCCCGGTCGCGGGCGCCCAGCTTGCGCAGGATCGCCTTGACGTGGGACTTCACGGTGTCCTCGGAGATGAACAGGTTCTTGCCGATCGCCCGGTTGGACTGGCCCTGGAGCAGCTCGTCGAGCACGTCGGACTCCCGGCGGGTCAGCGGCACCTCCGGGGTGAGCTCCCGCGACACCGGCTCCGCCGAGCCCTCCCCGCGACGGATCTGCGGGTCCACCACGGTCCGCCCGGCCCGCGCGGCCAGCACCGCCCAGCCCAACAGGGT
>NZ_JPMX01000107.1 GCF_000761485.1 Modestobacter caceresii | reverse complement strand
AGCCGGTGCCGGGCGAGGTCCACCCCGGCCAGCACCACGGCGGCCGCGCCGAACCAGGCGAGGGCGACGGCGGCCGGCCGCGGTCCGGCGAGGGCGGGCGCGGCGGCGAGCGCCGCCGCCGTGAGGACCGCCGTGCCCAGCACCCGCCGGGACGACGGACGCGCCGCACGGTCACGCTCGGCCAGCCGCACCGTGGTGGTGGCCAGCCACGGGCCGAGCAGCAGGCCGAGGACGGCGGCGGCAACGGTGAACACCCCGGTCACCGGGGTGCGGTCAGGCGTCCAGCGCGGCGCGCATGGCCTCGATCGGGGCCGGCCGGCCGGTCATCAGCTCGACCTGGGCGGTGGCCTGCCAGAACAGCACCTCCAGGCCGCTGATGGTCCGGCCGCCCGCTGCCTGCACGCGCTGGGCCAGCGGCGTCGGCCAGCCGGCGTAGAGCACGTCCAGCACCGTCTGTCCGCGCCACCAGGTGAGGTCGGCGACGGCCGCCTGACCGGAGGCGGGGACCGTGCTGACCACCACCGGCGCGGTGAGCGAGCCGGCGCGGTCCAGCCGCTGGACGTCGGCGCTCACCCCGAGGGCGCCCAGCACCCGCAGCAGGTCACCCGCCCGCGCGGGCTCCCGGACGACGACGTCCACCTGCTGGGCGCCGAGGGAGGCGAGCGCGGTCGCCGCTGCGGCCGCCGTCCCCCCGGCCCCCAGGACGGCGGCGTGCTCGACCCGCTCGACACCGCCCAGCTGGAGGGCCATGCCCACACCGGTGACGTCGGTGTTCTCGGCGCGCCAGCCGGCGTCGGTGCGCAGCAGTGTGTTCGCCGCGCCCAGCAGGCGCGGCAGCTGGTCGACCTCGTCGGCCACCGCCACCGCCGCCTGCTTGCACGGCATGGTCACCGAGAAGCCCCGCCACTCCGGGCCGAGCCCGGCCAGCAGCACCGGCAGGTCCTCGGCCCCGACGTCCAGGGCGTCGTAGCTCCAGTCGTCCAGGCCGAGCGCGGCGTAGGCCGCCCGGTGGAGCAGGGGCGACAGCGAGTGCCCGACCGGCCGGCCGAGGACAGCTGCCCTCATGCCGGCCGGACCGGGGTGCGACGGTGCGTCAATTGCCCGGGTTGTCCCGCAGCCACTGCTGGAACAGCAGCACGTTCTGCTGGTGCTCGGCACCGGTCGCGGCGAACCGGGTCTCCCCGGTGTCGGGGTCGACGACCACGAAGAAGCGCCAGTCGCCCGGGGTCGGGTCCAGCACCGCGCGCAGCGCCTCCTCCCCCGGGTTGTTGATGGCGCCGGGCGGCAGGCCCGGGTGGACGTAGGTGTTGTAGAGGGAGGGGTTGGCGCGGTCCTCGGCGCTGGTGGTGATCCCGGCCTTGTCGTTGGCGTAGTTCACCGTGGTGTCCAGCTGCAGCGGCATGCCGTCGGCCAGCCGGTTCTCCAGCACCCGGGCGACCTTGCCCATGTCCTCGATCGAGCCGGCCTCGGCCTGGACCAGGCTCGCCTTGGTCAGCGCCGTGAGCCGTTGCTCCACCGGGATCTGCAGCTCGGTGAGCACCTGGTCGGTGCGCGCCACCATCTCGCTGAGCACCTCGACCGCGGTCTCGCCGGGTTCGATGTCGTAGGTGGCCGGGAAGAGGAAGCCCTCCAGCAGGCCGTTGGCGTAGGCGGGCAGCCCCAGCTGGGCCGGGTCGGCGGCGGCGGCCTCGAGCTCCGCGAGCGGCAGACCGCTCTCGTCGGCCAGTCGCTGCAGCACCTGGGTGACCCGCAGGCCCTCGGGCAGGGTGACCCGGGTGACCTGGCGGGACGCCGGGTCCAGCAGCAGGTCCAGCGCGGCCTGCCCGGACATCTGCTGGCGCAGGCGGTAGACGCCGGGCTGGATGCCGGTCGCGGCCGGGTTGGCCTCGGCCGCCTCGGTGAACGGCGCCACCGAGGCGATGACGTCGGCCTCGACGAGCGTGGTGCCGATGGCGCGCAGCGAGTCGCCCGGCTCCACCCGGACGTCCACCTCGCCGGTGCCGGCACCCGGGTAGTCCTCCGCCACCGGGTTCACCCGGTTCCAGAGGGCCTTGCCACCGATGAAGATCCCGGCCACCAGCGCGGCCAGGACGACCAGGGACAGGACGACGACCACCGGGCCCCGGCGACCGCCGCGTCCACCGGCACCGCGACGACCGCCGCCGCCGACACCGCCGTCGTCGTGTCCGTCGTCGTGTCCGTCGTAGTACTCGTCGTGGTGCTCGTCGTGGTCACCGCCACCGATGACGTCGAGGCCGCCGGTCTGCGGGGACGCCGATGCGAAGGCACCGTCGTCGTGCGGGTCGTGATGGGCGGGGTCGAGGTCGCCCTCGTCGCTCCCGTGCCGTTCGGAGACCATCCGCCAGCGCTCCTCGTCCGGGTCGGCTCCGTCGACGGTCAGTGCAGCGTGCACCACCGTCGCCGGCTCGTCGACAGGCGTGTCCCGAGGTGCGGTGCGCACCTCGGTGCCGCCCTGCCCGGTGACGAGCCCGGCCAGCGCTCCGGAGGGCCCGCTCGTCGGGACCGACGACGGTCCAACCGGCCCGGGGACGGGACGGTTGGCTGCCGACAGCCAACCAGGGTCGGTCCCGGCGTCGGCGAACCGGTCCGCACGGACGTGGTCGGCGGTGGTGGGCTCGGTGGACGGCCGAGGGGCCGGGAGGCGCCGGGCGGCGGCCGGACCGGCGCCGTGCGCGGCTCCCCCGATGGTCGGGACGGCCGGCGGTACGGCGGGCATCTCGGCGGTCTGCGGCACGGTGACCTCGCGGGCCCGCGCACCGGGGGCGATCCCTCCCGGGCCCCTGGGGGCCACCGGGGTCGCGCTGCGCCGACCGAGGTCGAAGGCGCTCACGTCGAGGCCGGCGGCCGCGAGACCGGCGTCGGCGATGCCGGAGGCGGCCAGCCCGGTGATCTCCACGTCGGCCACGTCGACGCCACCGCCTGCCGGGCCGACCCGGGCACCGGTGTCCGGGGCGTGCCGGCGGCGTCGGCGCGGTCGCAGCGTCGCGTCGGCCGGGTCGTCTGGGAGCTGCAGGGTCGCGGCGCCTGCCCAGGCGGCCAGGAACTCGGCTGCTGGGCGTCCAGCGCCGGCATCGGCGTCGGAGTGGCGGCCGCTCGCGTGCGGCTGGGTCGGGTCCGTCACGAGTGGCGCCCCCTGAGGTCGGGGCCAGTGCGTCGTCGCTCGTCGAGATGGCTCTGCAGGATCACCACGGCAGCCGCCTGGTCGATCACCGAGCGCTGGCGGCGGGCATCGATACCGCCGGCGCGCAGGTGGCTCGCTGCGGTCACTGTGGAGAGCCTCTCGTCGACGAGGT
>NZ_JPMX01000106.1:349-2286 GCF_000761485.1 Modestobacter caceresii | reverse complement strand
CTGCGCCTCGGCCTCGGCGGCGGCGGCCTCCGCGGCGACCCGAGCTGCCTCGGCCTCCGCGGCGGCCGCGGCCTCGGCGGCGAGGCGCGCTGCCTCCGCCTCCGCTGCCTGCTGGTCGAGCACAGCCTGGTCGGCCGCGGCCTGGGCCTGCTGGGCGGCGGTCTGCTCGGCCTCCCGGGTGGCCCGGCTGGCTGCCAGCTCCTCGAGCGGCCGGAGGTCCTCGGTCCCGTCGACGGCGCCGGACTCGGCGGCCAGCCCCAGCTGCTCGGCGACGCTCACCGGCTGGGACGCCACGGGGTCGGCCTGGGCCGCTGGGCCGACGCCGATGACGACGTTGACCAGGACGGCTCCGGCCGCCGCGATGCCCAGGTACAGCCCGGGGCGGCGGATGCCGGCCGGCGGACGGCGTCGGCCGGTGGCGGCAGAGGTGGTGGTGCGGGCGCGCATGGGCAGGAGTGCTCCGTACAGGTGTCTTCCGAGTGCCGCCTACCAGGTCAGCTGACGGGTTCGGGCGGGAAGCAGCCCTACCCGGCCCGGACGGTCGTCCGGGTGCGGGATTCACCCCAGTGGTGCGGTGGGTCCCCGGCTCGCCCCGGAGGGCGACTCGGCGGCGTCCGGTCGGGCTCCCCGGGTGGGGACGTGGCGACCGACTGGACCCGGCCAACGTAACGGCGTTATGTAGTCGTGACAATCCGTTGCCCGCATTTCATCGGGTGACGGTGGTCGCGTCACTCTCCGGACACACGCGTCCCATCCGTCACCACCGGCGGTGCTCGGTCAGCGCACCGACAGCTCGACGACGGACCGGCTCCCGCCCCCGGCCGCGGTGGCCGCCCAGGCCTCCTCGACCCGCGCCAGCGGGAGGACGGCGTGCTCCACCCGGAGCTGCCCGGCCGCGGCATGCCGCAGCACCGCGGTCAGCGCGGCGGCCCGCTGCTCGCCGGTGAGCGCGTTGTTGGTGTAGCCGAGCACGTCGATGCTCCGGCTGCGCAGCACGGCGGAGGAGAACTCGGCGGCGTCCCCGGCCGCGCCACCCAGGTTGACCAGCCGCCCACCGGGCGCCAGCACCGAGCACGCCGCCGCGGCCACGGCGCCGAACACCGGATCGACGACGAGGTCGACGTCCGAGCCGACCGTCTGCCGGATCCGCGCAGCCAGGTCGCCGCCGTCCCCGGTGAGGACGACGTCCTCGGCGCCGGCCCGGCGGGCACGGTCGGCTGCGGACAGCGAGCGGCAGACCCCGACCACCCGCCCGGCCCCCAGCGCGCGAGCGGCGCCCAGCGCGGCCTGACCGACCGCACCCCCGGCACCGAGCACCAGCACCCGCTCCCCCGGCTGCAACCGGCCGCGCCAGGTCAGCGCCATCCAGCCGGCGACCGCCGACAGGCCCAGCGCGGCCACGACCGGGTCGGGCAGGTCCCCGGCGAGCGGGACGACGTCGGCGTCCGGCACGGCGCAGAGCTCGCCCAGGCTGCCGTCGCCCGGGCTCATCCCCGCCGAGGTGGCGAACCAGACCCGGGTGCCGGGCGTCAGCACCGCCGACGACACCACGACCCCCACCCCCTGCACGCCTGGGACGTAGGGCACGGCCGGACGGCCGAAGTACGACGTCCCGGAGGCGCAGAGCAGGTCCAGCGGCACGACCGGGGCGGCGGTCACCCGGACCAGGGTCCGGCCCTCGCCGGGCACCGGGTCCGGGTGGTCCGCCAGGGCGGGCGGCTCGCCCGGCCGGGTCAGGACGGCGGCGCGCACCGGCTCAGGTCGCGATGTCGGGGTAGGGCATGGAGATGTGCTCCATCGCCTTCCCGTAGGCACGCTGGTACTCCATCGGCCCGTGGTCGCGCTCGAACAGCGCGATGAACAGGGTGAGCGTCAGGAACGGGTGCGCGCCCATCTGGAACAGCCCGACGTGGTCGTGCTCGGCCAGCGCTCGCCGT
>NZ_JPMX01000106.1:0-190 GCF_000761485.1 Modestobacter caceresii | reverse complement strand
GAACAGGAACTTGTCCAGCAGGTACTTGCTCATGCCGACACACCGCCCGTGCTCGGGACCCCGTTGGGGTACCAGGTGAAGTACGCCTCCATGGTGTGGAACAGGTCCAGGGTGTCGACGTGGTCGGCCTTCGCGCCCTCGCCGGCCACGCCCATCATCAGCATGAAGTCCATGAACCCGTGGGTGGCGT
>NZ_JPMX01000105.1 GCF_000761485.1 Modestobacter caceresii | reverse complement strand
GCGCGTCGAGGACCTCGCGCAGCCGTGCGGCGAACGCCTCCGGCTGGCCGTGCTGGCCGAACTCGCCGCCCAGGAACCCACCGTGGTCGCTCGGGAAGACGGTGAGCTCCTGGCCCAGCACCTGGGAGGTCGCGACGGCGGTGCGCCAGGTGAGGGCGTCCTTCGACTCGATGCCGGCAGCGACGATGATCCGGGTCGGCGCCGCCGTCAGCGCCGGGACGTCGGGCCGGAAGGCGGCGATCGCGTCGGAGTCGTGCGACAGCAGTGGGTCGCTGCGTGCACCGTCGTCCTCGGCCGGGAGGCCGAAGGTCGCCGGGTCCGGGGCGGCGGTGGCCGAGAAGTCGTCGGTGAACTCCCCTTGCCATGAGGTGAGCGCGATGAAGGCCGCCATGCCGTGCGCCCAGCCCTTGGCCTCGTAGACCGCCTGCACCGCGCGGGTGGCGGCGATCGCGCGGTCGGCGTCCGGGAGGACGTGCAGCAGCGGGGGTTCGTGGGCGACGAGCGTCGTCACGTCATCCGGATGCGCCGCGACCAGGGCCAGCGCCGTGACCGCTCCCCCGCTGCTGGCGAACATCTCCACCGGCCCCCCGACCGCCTCGATGACGCGGTGGACGTCATCGGCGTGCTGCTGGGGCGTGTGCGTGGTCCGCCCGTCGGTCCGCGTGCTGCGACCCAGGCCGCGCGGGTCGTAAGTGACCACTGTGCGGTCGGTGAGGTGCCCAGCGAGCGTGCCGAAGCCGCTCGCGTCCATCGGTGCCCCGATGAGGAACAGCGGCGGCCGTCCGTCCGCCGTCGGCAGCGGACCACGGACGTCATAGGCCAGCGATGCCTCAGA
>NZ_JPMX01000104.1 GCF_000761485.1 Modestobacter caceresii | reverse complement strand
GCTGGTCCTGGACTCGATCCTGTATGTGCTGGTCAGTGGGTGTGCGTGGCGGCTGCTGCCGCATGATCTGGTGCCCTGGGACGCGGCCTACCGGTGGTTCCGTGCCTGGAGCGCAGATGGCACCTGGAACCGGGTGCACGACGTGCTGCGGGACCGGGTCCGGGCCGCCGAGGGCCGTGATCCCCAGCCGACGGCGGCGGTGCTGGACGCCCAGTCGATCAAGAC
>NZ_JPMX01000103.1 GCF_000761485.1 Modestobacter caceresii | reverse complement strand
CCGAGGGCCGTGATCCCCAGCCGACGGCGGCGGTGCTGGACGCCCAGTCGATCAAGACGTCTGAAGGCGGGGAGGCGGTCGGCTACGACGCCGGCAAGCGGGTTCGGGGACGCAAGCGGCATCTGCTGGTCGACACCGGGGGGCTGCTGCTGGCGGTCATGGTCACCAGCGCGTCCCTGCAGGACCGGCCGGGCGGACGCCAACTGCTCAGCGCCGCCCGCCCGAAGTTCCCGCGACTGGGCAAGGTGTGGGCCGATGGCG
>NZ_JPMX01000102.1 GCF_000761485.1 Modestobacter caceresii | reverse complement strand
CGCAGCAGTCCTGCGTGCGGTCACCCTCTGGCTCAAGCGGTTAGGAGACACGCCCTAGTCGCCGGTGGCGCCGTCGATGCGTTCGCGGAGCAGGTCGGCGTGGCCGTTGTGCCGGGCGTACTCCTCGATCATGTGCAGGTACACCCAGCGCAGCGAGACCGCCTCGCCACTGCGGCTGGTGCGGCCCCGGCCCAGGTCGTCCAGGGACCCGAACCCGTCCGCGATCTCCCGGCTGACCTGGCACTCCTCGGCGAACCGGGCGAACTCCCCGGCCACCGTGTCGGGCTCGTCGGCGTCCCGGCCCACGCCGTCGAAGTCCCCGTCCGGGTCGTCGGGCGTGCAGTACAGGTCCGGGGCGTCCTGGCCGGCCAGCACCCGGCGGAACCAGCCGCGCTCGACCTCGGTCATGTGCCGCACCAGCCCACGGAGGCTGAGCGACGACGGCGGCACCGACCGCTCACCCAGCTGCTCGGGGGTGAGACCGGCGCACTTGGTCAGCAGCGTGCCCCGCTGGTACTCCAG
Source organism: Modestobacter caceresii (assembly GCF_000761485.1). GTDB lineage: Bacteria > Actinomycetota > Actinomycetes > Mycobacteriales > Geodermatophilaceae > Modestobacter > Modestobacter caceresii. The sequence goes on along the minus strand of NZ_JPMX01000102.1, from coordinate 2,120 downwards.
CCAGGCCCGGACGGCGTCGCGCTCGCCGTCGAGGAAGGGCGGGTCCACGCGCACCGGCGCGTCCACGAAGTCGTCCATGACCCCAGATCATGGCGGGCCGAGCGCTACAGCAGGGACAACCCCAACCGCTCGCTGAGCAGGTGCAGCGCCGCCCGGCCGGCCCGGGAGTTGCCGGCGGCGTCCAGTGGCGGGGACCAGGCGCAGACGCCGAACCGGTTGGGCACGTCGCCCATCACCGCGCCGCCCACCCCGCTCTTGCACGGGAAGCCCACGTCGTAGGCGAACTGCCCGGCCGCGTCGTAGGTGCCACAGGTCAGCATCACCGCGCTGACCCGCCGGGCCAGGGGCTCGGTCAGCACCCGGTCGCCGGTCCGTGGGTCCACCCCGTCGTGGGCCAGGAACCGGGCGGCCCGGGCCAGCTGCCGGGTGGTCACGGTCAACGCGCACATCCGCGCGAAGGCCTCCACCACGTCGGCCACCGGGTGGTGGAAGTTGTCGAACGACCTCATCAGGTGGCCCATCGCCGTGTTCATGGAGGCGCTGGAACGCTCCTCCTCGAGAACCTCGGGATCGATCTCGAGCCGCTCGCCTACCAGGTCGGACAGCAGGTCGGTGACCGCAGCCGTCGCTGCCTCGGCCGACCCGGTGGCGCCCACCAGCACGTCGCAGACGACGACCGCGCCCGCGTTGATGAACGGGTTGCGGGGCACGCCGCGCTCGCGCTCGAGCTGGACCAGGGAGTCGAACGGGTCGCCCGAGGGCTCTCGGCCGACCCGCTGGAAGACCTCCTCACCGACGCAGCGGAGCGCCGCGGTGAGTGCGAACACCTTGACCACGCTCTGCACTGGGAAGCCGACGTCGGCATCGCCGGCGACGTGCTCGGTACCGTCGAGCTCGCACATCGCCAGCGCGAACCGCTCGGGCCCGGCCCCGGGTGAGGCGACCTCGTCGTCCTCGGCCAGCGGCCGGGCTTCGGCGGCCACCTGGTCGAGGACGTCGGTGAGGTCGTCGGGCACGTCGTCGGGGGTGGTGGACACCCCTGGACGGTGTCACGGCGCGCCCGGCCGGGCTGGTTGAGTGGGTCCGTGCTGCGCATCGGTCCCCTGGACGTCCCGGACGGCGGGCTGGTCGTGATGGCGATCGTCAACCGCACCCCGGACTCGTTCTACGACGGTGGCGCGACCTTCGCGCTGGAGGCCGCGCTGGCCCGGGTCGAGCGGGTGGTCGCCGAGGGCGCGGACATGGTGGACGTCGGCGGGGTGAAGGCGGCCCCGGGCGCGGAGGTGGACCCGGCCGAGGAGATCCGCCGGACCGTGGACCTGGTCGCAGCCATCCGTGCGGCGCACCCGCAGCTTCCCATCTCGATCGACACCTGGCGGGCCGAGGTCGGCCGGGAGGCGCTGGCCGCCGGTGCCGACGTGGTCAACGACGCCTGGGGCGGGGTCGACCCGGAGCTGGCACACGTCGCCGCCGAGGCGGGGGCGGGGATCGTCTGCACCCACGCCGGCGGCCTCCCGCCCCGCACCCGGCCGCACCGGGTGACCTACGACGACGTCGTGGCCGACATCGTGCGGCGGACGACGGCGCTCGCCGAGGCCGCGGTGGCCGCGGGTGTGGACCCCGAGCGGGTGCTCATCGACCCCGGGCACGACTTCGGCAAGAACACCCGGCACTCGCTGGAGGCGACCCGGCGGCTGGACGAGCTGGTCGCGACCGGCTGGCCGGTGCTGGTGGCGCTGTCGAACAAGGACTTCGTCGGGGAGACCCTCGACCTGCCGGTGGACCAGCGGCTGACCGGAACGCTGGCGGCGACCGCGGTCAGCGCGTGGCTGGGGGCCCGGGTGTTCCGGGTGCACGACGTCGCCGCGACCCGGCAGACGCTGGACATGGTGGCCTCCATCCGCGGCGACCGGCCACCTGCCCGCACCACCCGCGGCCTCGCCTGAGGCCCCGCCCCCGGGATCAGGTGAGCTGATCCCGGGGGGACCCACCCCGCGGCCGGCCGTCGGGTAGGTGCCCACACGGTGGGGCAGGACGGCGGCAGAGCTAGTGCCGCGGCTGTGAACCTTCGCCCCGCTTCGGTGACACACCCGCTGGGGTCCTTGGCTTCGGGCCTGGTC
>NZ_JPMX01000101.1 GCF_000761485.1 Modestobacter caceresii | reverse complement strand
CGGAGGTGTCGCCCTGGATGGCCTCCACCCGACGGGCGATGTCCTCCGTCGCCCGCGCCGTCTCCTGCGCCAGCTCCTTCACCTCGTTCGCGACCACCGCGAACCCCTTGCCCGCCTCACCGGCCCGTGCCGCCTCGATCGTGGCGTTCAGCGCCAGCAGGTTCGTCTGCTCCGCGATGGAAGTGATCGTCTTCACCACCGCACCGATCTCCTTGGAGGAGATCCCCAGCTTCGTGATCGTCGCCGTGGTCGCCTCCGCCTCGCTCACCGCCGACGCCGCCACCCGCGCCGCCTCGTTCGCGTTCTGGCTGATCTCCCGGATCGAGGCCCCCATCTCCTCCGCGCCTGCCGCCACCGTCGCCACGTTCCGGCTGACCTCCTCGGCCGCCGCGGACACCACACCCGACTGCGCCGAGGTCTCCTCCGCCGACGACGAGATCTGCGCCGACGACGCGCTCAACTCCTCCGACGACGCCGCCACCGCATCAGCCGACGCGACGATCTCCGCGACCGTGTCGGCCATGGTCTGCGCGGCGGTGTTCAGCGCCGCCGACATCTGTCCCATCTCGTCCCGGCCGCGCACGGGCAGCCGCACGGTGAGGTCACGCCCGGCGAGCCGCTCCAGGGCGACCTGGATCTCCCGGACGCCACGCACGATCCCGCCGGACACCACGAACGACAGGCCGGCGCCGAGCAGCACGGAGGCGAGGGCAACCAGCACCATGTTGCGGACGGTGGCCGACTCGGCGGCCTCGGCCTCGGCGCGCGTCTCCGCGACGCGGGTGTCCACGGAGCTGACCAGGTCGGTCATCGCCTGGTCGAGCACGTAGAAGACGTCCCACTTGTCCCCGGTGGAGACCGCATCCCCCTCGTCCAGCCGCCCCTCCGCCCAGAGGGCGAAGATCTGGTCGTTGAAGGCGCTCATCGCGGTCCAGTTCTCCTGGATCGTGTCGAGGCTGGCCCGCGCCTCGGCGTCCAGCAGGTCACGGTCGAGGGCGAAGAGCTCCTCGAACCCGTTCGCGCCGTCCTCGTAGTTGGGCACGTTGTCGCCGTCGGGGGCGGCGGCGATCGCGCCACCGTCCACCCGCGCGCGCCAGGCGGTGATGTTCTGCCAGTTGGCGGCCCACAGGAGGTCGTACCGGGCGTCCTCGACGGCGCGCTGGACGCCCACGGCCGCCGTCGCCCGGGCGTTCAGGTCACTCACCCGGTTCGACCCGGTGATCCCGGTGACCGCGACGGCGGCCAGACCGATCAGCAGGATGGCGCTCAGGGCGAAGATGCGGGTCCTGATGCCCCGGTCGTGCAGCCAGCCCCGTGTGCCGCCACGCGTCGTCGTGTGGGTCGATCCGGTCGTCCGGGCGAGGACGGATGGTGCGCTCACGAAGGGGCCTCCTGGGCTCGAGCTGGTCCGACCGGTCCGTCGGTCGGGGGTGACGACCGGTCACGCGCGGGACGCGTGGGGTGCACGTGACTCGGTGTCGTCCGGCAGATCGTCGGGCAACGGACCGGCGCAACCATCCGTCCGCAGCGCGTGTCGCGCCGTTGACCAGCAGAAAGACCGTTGACCACCGACAGGGGGCGACGAGTCGACACCCGCTGCCGGTGACCGCGGGCCGAGGAACGCAGCACGGCCGCACGGACGGGGTGTCCGTGCGGCCCTGCTGTGCGGTGGAGCTCCGGATCAGAAGGTGAAGCGGGCCACGCTCCCCCGCAGGTCACTCGCCATCCGGGACAGCTCGTCGACGGCCTGCCGGGTCTGCCCCAGCGCCTGCGTCGTCG
>NZ_JPMX01000100.1 GCF_000761485.1 Modestobacter caceresii | reverse complement strand
CGTTGCCGGTCGGGAGCTGGGACGGGTTGTCGGCGTCGGGGGCGACGGTGAGCGTGTCGGGTTGGGCGTTGGACCTGGATCAGCCGTCGGTGTCGTCGAAGGTGCACGTGTACGTGGACGGTCGGGGTGTGGAGTTGACGGCTGATCGGTCGCGGCCGGACATCGGTGCGGCGTTCTCCGGTGCGGGGTCCGCGCACGGGTTCGCGTGGTCGACGACGGTGGCGCCGGG
>NZ_JPMX01000099.1 GCF_000761485.1 Modestobacter caceresii | reverse complement strand
GATCCGGCCGATCGCCGACACCGCACCGGAGGTGTCGCCCTGGATGGCCTCCACCCGCCGCGCGATGTCCTCCGTCGCCCGCGCAGTCTCCTGCGCCAGCTCCTTCACCTCGTTGGCCACCACCGCGAAGCCCTTGCCCGCCTCACCAGCACGCGCGGCCTCGATCGTGGCGTTCAGCGCCAGCAGGTTCGTCTGCTCCGCGATCGAGGTGATCACCTTGATCACGTTGCCGATCTCCCGCGAGGAGTCACCCAGCTTCGTCACCGTCGCGTTCGTCGTCTCCGCCTCGGCCACCGCCTGCGCCGCCACCCGCGCGGCCTCGTTCGCGTTCTGGCTGATCTCCCGGATCGAGGCCCCCATCTGCTCAGCACCGGCCGCGACAGTGGCCACGTTCCGGCTGACCTCGTCCGCAGCAGCGGAGACGACGCCGGACTGCGCCGAGGTCTCCTCCGCCGAGGCGGAGATCTGCGCCGAGGACGCCGACAGCTCCTCCGA
>NZ_JPMX01000098.1 GCF_000761485.1 Modestobacter caceresii | reverse complement strand
TCCTCGTCGGTGAAGGCCAGCCAGGTGGTCTTCTCCGCGGGGATGCAGTTGAGGATGGTGTTGGCCATCTCGGCCTCCCACCAGGTGACCGTGCCGGCCGGGTCCTCCCGGTAGCGCTCGGTCAGCTCGGGGTCGCGGTCGACGGTGAACAGGAACTTGTCCAGCAGGTACTTGCTCATGCCGACACACCGCCCGTGCTCGGGA
>NZ_JPMX01000097.1 GCF_000761485.1 Modestobacter caceresii | reverse complement strand
GCACTCACCGCGGCATGATCAACGAACCGAACGTGTCCGGAAAACCGGGTCAAGCTCCTCTTGGGCCGATTGATCAACGTTGGCCGTTGATGGAAGGGTGCGTTGAGCAGCACGTTCGACGTTGACCCACGTTGGCGACATGGGCTCGTGTCAGCCCGTTTTCGATGAGTAGACGATGCCTAGCGGACACGAATAATCGATCGCTCCGGCCGACCTCTCTGGCGCCCTGTGGCGTCACCGACCGAACTCGGCTAGCGCAGACCGTCTGCTCGCGTGTGATCGAGCGGGGTGACGAACGAAGGGGCGCCCAAGCTTTCGCCTATGCGGCGTCGGGACTGCTGCACCTCTGCCACCGCGGTGTCGACTCGCTGTCGCCAGGCGGTGACGATGGGGCCGATGAGTAGTGGCTCGGGCAGCTTCGGCAATGAGCCGACTGCTGCCGCTGCGTCTGCGAACGCGTCCGCGGCAGCGTCTACGGCCTCCCAGACGATTGGGCGAGCACTGAGTCGTACCGTCGAGATGGGCAAAGCCAACTCCTCCATCGCCGCCTGGACGTTCTGTTGCCAGTCTTGCGCCCACCGGCGTCCCAACACTCGACGTCGCAACCGCGGCCGGCCAACGAAGTCCACGGTCCGGTGCAATCGGGCCAGTGAGAGCGCTAGAGCGGCGTCGAAGTGAATGCAGGAGTCGATCTCGGCTGCCCGAGCAGCGCGGTCTCGCTCCTCCTGCCAGTGAGCTTCGCGGCTCGCTCGTCGATCCTCGAACTCTCGAGTTTGCAAGTTGACCTGCTGACGACCACTGCGCCGCACGGCGAAGATCGACCCACCGACCGCGATGAGCGCCGCCAATAGCGTCGCCAGCGCCGGCGCCCGGACGTCACCCATGGCGCCTTCCTACGGCACCTGGGGGTCGGCAGCACGCTGCACTCGCCGATGCATCCGCACAACAGCTGCGCGCAGGCTCGGAGCACCGCCGGCTCGCGCGCGCCCGCCCTCTCAGCGCGGGTTGCCCAGGGACATGGCCGCCAGAGAGCGGGCGGTCCGCTGCATGACCCTCAGCTCGAGGCCCACTTCGCGAGCGAGGCGGCGTTGAGCCGCTCGCTATATCGCAGGCGCTTGCCTGCGTTGAGTTGCTTCGCAAGGTCAGCCAACTCTATCGGGCTCGTTCCGGGCCATCCGCGACGGATGGCTTCGACGGCGAGCTGGCTTGGGACGAGCGCATGACCGTGGTTGCGCATGTACGTGAGCGCCTGCACCGCCATGGATCGCTCGCGGGTGTCGACGAGTCCCTGATTGAGCACTGGCAGTAGCGAGATCCCGTCGACCACGGCCTTGATGGCAGCACTAGCCTCCGGGACCCGCGGAGCTGGCTCGCCAGCCAGAATCTCGGCGTCATGGGCGGTGATCCATGGAGAGTGACTTTCGTGGCCACGGACGACGACCAGCCCGCTGAGTTTGGAGCGACGCTCAAGTCCGAGGACGTCATCCAGCTCCAGGCACCAAGCGATAACGATGCCCTCACGAGCCTGTGCGGTATACCGACTGTGGCGGTTGCTGGTCGTGCCGATGGGCAGGCCGGTCTGCCCCAGCCAAGGCGATGCCTCGATCGCGCTCGTAGTTGAGCCGATGATGGTGATCTTGTCAGCGCTACCTGCCCACGCTCTGGCGAGGCGGTAAGCCGCTGGCAGCTCAACGTGCGGGGAGATATAGGCGCGGCGCATGAAATCACCATAGGTTCGAGAGCCGACAGTTCCCGCTTCGCCAGTGCTGGCACAGCGCACTCGCTCCCTCCAAGGGCGCCGGGAGACACGTAGGCGCGTTGAAACGGAACGTTGAAGGGGTGTTTGACCTTGTTCGACTGTTGACAAGTCAGACCGGTGACCTGCGCATTCGACGTTGAGCGTCCATAAGTGCGATCAAACAAGACTGGACGTCTTGCGGACTCTCTGCGGACTGCCGGACTGCCGGACCGCCTGCCGGCCGAGCGCCGGCGTCCCATTCGCCGGTCGTCAAACGGGCGATGTACCCGCAGGTCGGTCGACGTCCGCGCTGCCTACCCGACTCGATCTTGGTCGCCAGAAGTTCCTCGCCCTTGAAACTCGACTGCCATCGGCCACGGCGGCGTCGTCCGCGGGCCAAGCGTCGCGGCCAGAGCGCTTGGCCACTAACTGACGCTTACCGAAGACGATGCACCCTGACGGCTTTGGTCATGCCGTCGACCTGCATCTTGCCTCCGCTAATGACTGCCAAAGGGCGATACTTGTACTGATAGCGGTAGTAGTACTCCGCCTGCTGCCATACCGACCCGTTCTCGAGCGTAACGACGGTGCTGCCATCCCAGCCCGTCCATGCGCCAGCAATCCGCGATCTCAACGCCTACTCGACCTCCCGCCCTTATAGCGCCGTTCGGCGCATCTTGCAGCACAGCTCTGACCGTTTCACGTGCCCTCGGGGGGCCTTCTTCCACTCCAACCACGTAACTGCTTGCTCGGGGCAAGGCCCTCATAGATCTCACGACTGCCGGCGTCATGAGCGCCCCAGGAACCGGCGCAGCCAACGGCTCAGCTTCGTCAGCACGCCGGCACGGGGAGCGTCACCGTAGGTCTGTGCGCGCTGCGCGGCGTCCAACTTGTGTGTTGCTAGTGCAGCATCTCGAGTCATGGGTCGGCACCACACGACTTTGTTTTGCCGAATCAGGTAGTGCGACCCGCACGGGAACTGCCCGTTGCCCACCGACGGAGACAGGGTCACCCGCCCGTCGAAGGTCAGGGTCCAGTCTGCAGGGCCCAGCGGCGTCACGACCCTGACGCCGCAGCCGCACGCGCATCGGTGGGAGGCGGTCGCGTACTCCATCGAGACGTACAGGAGCCCGTCGTCCAGGGCTGTCGGCACATACTCGACGAAGACGGATTCCAGTTCTTCACTCTTCACCGGTCGAGCCCGCCCCCGTCGGCCCGTCATCCTCGGCTTCGTCGTTGCCGTACCGGTTGATGATTTCGTTGGTGTCGATTCGATATAGGGAGTGCAGTTCGCTCTGGCTGTCGCTGTAGAAGCCGTAGCGCTTCTTGAAGGCGACGACGGCCAGGATGGCGGTGAGCGCGTTGAGCTCGGCCACCTGGATGTTCGATTCGTACTCGTCGCCATCGCCGAGCTCGTAGGAGATCAGCTGGTGGTCCCGGATGTGGCCTTGCTGCCCGGGCAGGCTGGTAGTGACGCGGAGGAGCCCGGCCAGGCCACTGGCGTCGTGGCGCACACCCAACCCGGTGTCGATGAACGACACTCCCGCGTCGGTCAGCGCATCGATAATGACCTTCTTGTCCTCGTTCGCGTCCATGGCGAGGAACACGAAGCTCATCTCGAGCAACTCGTCGACGTTGTCCGCTGTCACGTACTCCGCGTGTGGCACGACGCCCCACCGCAGTCGTCCGTACCGGGCTGCGTGGTAGTCCACCTTGAGCGGGGCGGCGTTGAGTTCCTCGATGCTGGCCGCACCCGGTGAACGGTAGGAGTTGTGAGTGGAGAAGACGTCGCCGTCGTAGACGTGCAGCTCACGGATCGGCGTCTTGGCGAGCAGATCGAGCAGGTAGGCGCCGGTCCCTCCAAGGCCGACGATCGCAACTTTGGGCAGCGAGATCTTCTCCGCCAGGGCGGTGATGCCGGCGCGGCTGGAGTTCGTGTCCAGGTACTTGAACACGCTGTCGGTCTGGTCCGACACGACCGGCTTGAACGTGGTGGGGATCGCCGTGGGGTCGATGGCCTGGGCGTGGCCCACAATGAGCCCGGCGTATGCGACCACCTTGTCGTAGTAGTTGGTGTAGCCGCGGCCGTGCGCCTTCATCGAAGAACTGCACGCCGCCACCAGGCCGTCGGCGAGCTGCATCGGTCCGCGCTGGTGGATCAGAGCCTGAAGCTCCATCCCCTCCTTGCTGTGCGGGACCTCGGTGAACCACATCACGTGGGTCCGTGGCGGACTCGTGGTCTCGCCCTGGATGTCCAGGGGGCAGACGAAACTGCCGCGGACGACGGTGCCCGCGGCAGTCACGAACGGGATGTCATCGATGGCCAGGTGGCCAGCGCAGATGCGGACGGCGTACCCCTCGTTGACGAGCCGCGACAGATCCGGGCTGTCACGAACGAGTCGTGGCAGTGACATCGAAGCTCGTCCCCTTCTTCTTCACGGCCACCGAGGTTCCGGGCACCAGGGTGCCGCTACCCCCGTGCCCACCCTTGGCCTTGTGATAGGCCACCGAGTAGATGACGTTGGCGTCCCCGTTGGGGAATCCCAGGTCGACCACCTGCTCGTACGTGACGGTCTCGGCGTCAACCTCGTACCGCGACCCGTTGACCGCGATCTCGTAGTCCTTGTCCTTGGTCGGGTTCTTGGCCGACAGCTCGACTTCGGTCATCACGCGCTCACTCCCTTGATCGGTGCCGGACCTTTCAGCCGACGCGTCGACCGTAGCATCTCATCACCCCTGGGGTGATGGCATGATGACCGATGGCGTGTCGTACGCGGAGCGGGTCGTCGGCCCAGTCGCCGATACGTTGTGCCGCATCACCCGATGAGTGAAGGGCCCATGGAGATCGAGTACCTCGATCGCGGAGCGCGTGATGCCGCGACGCCGCCAGGTGTGCGGCCGCCGGGCTGGAGCCATGCCGAAGTCGGCCGCCTGCGCCTCGTCGTTCAATGCATCCGAGCCGGGCGGGTCCCCAGTGACGTGCTGTCGCTGCGTTCTTTGCGCCTTCGCACCGATCCTGACGATCCCGCGTCGGTCAGGACTGAGTTGAGCTTCGGCCGCGCCCTCACCCTCGTCTTCAAGGCAGACAGCAGCCCCATCACAGCGATGCTGGATATCGCGCCCACCAGAACGGACTCAGGACGATGAGCGATCGCGTGCCCGACCCGGTGCCAGTCGGCAGGTTCCTCGCAGAGGAGATCGAGGCACACGGGTGGACCCAGGCGGAATTCGCCGCCGTGCTCGGACGACCGGTGCAATTCGTCTCCGAGATTGTGAACGGCAAGAAGGAAGTAACTCGAGAGTCGGCAGCGCAGATAGGTGCAGCCTTGGGTCAGACTCCGGAGTTCTGGCTCAGTTTCCAGGATGAATACTTGCTGAGCGAGCAGGCCAAGAGCACTCAGACGCAGCAGGAGTTGTCAGAAGTGCGGCGCCGCGCGCGCCTAAACCGATTGGTGCCGGTCGCGAGGTTGCGCAAGCGTGGTGTGTTAGTTGGACAAGAGTTGGATGAGCTCGAAAAAGAGGTGGCCAACCTCTTGGAGCTGGACAGCATCAACGACGACCCCGCCTTTTGCATCGCGGCTCGACGGAGTAACCACGACGAGCCAGTCTCGTCTGTGCAAGTCGCCTGGGTGGCATGTGTTAGGCGCGCGGCTCGCAGACGCACAAACCCGAAGCCGTTTTCGAAGTCCAAGCTAGAGAGACTGGCGGTGCAACTGCCCACACTGCTCAGTAACCCTGACGGCTTCCGCAGCCTGCCCGAAAGCTTCGCAGACACCGGCGTCATCCTCGTCTACGTCGAGGCACTACCAGGAGCAAAGATTGACGGCTGCGCCTTCATGCTCGAGAAGACGCCCATCATTGCGCTCTCAGGGCGAGGGAAGCGCTTGGATAAAGTATTGTGGACGCTGTTGCACGAGGTGGCCCACGTCATTCTCGGCCATGTCTCGTCCGAAGTATTAGTGGATACGTTGGACGACCATGACGAGACCGACGACACAGAGAACGAGGCCGACAGGCGAGCCGGCGCCTGGCTCTTGCCTACACCGCTTCCGACACCGCCGGCTCGTATCGGCGCAGGGTGGGTCGAAAGCGTGGCGAGCGAGCGCCGCCTAGCACCAATCGTGATCGTCGGCCAACTCCAGCAAAGACAGGTGCTGGACTGGCGTACGACGCTCGCGCGCAGCGCCCCGACCGTCACCGGAGTCCTCGAGACTTGGTGACCCTGTGCGCCGGCAGTTCTACGTTGGTTAGCCCCTGGTGGCAGGGCGCCACTTTCGGCGTGAAGCCCACCGTGCCGCACGTTGAGAAGCGCGCACGCGCAGTACTTGCTCCATCGTCTCCCGTAAGGCCAACCGCTACGGCGACTTTAGGGCGGCAGCCCAAGCCGGCAGCCCGCCAACGTCGCCGAGAGAACCGCCAAACGCCGCAGTCTGGAGATGCGTGCGTCGCGGACGGTCGGTTCCTGTCTTGTCGGTAGTGGAAGTGAGACTGACGTGTGCTCGTTCCGGGAATCGGATCAGCCATCGCGAGCGCCGGCCAGGCTCTGGCCTCCGAAGCCGGCAAGACTGCCGCTCGCGGTCTGACAGGCCGCCTGGGACGTCGTCCTGGGCGCTCAAACCGCCGCGCCGCCTACCAGGCCTCAATTGTGGGATGCCTACGCGCCCGCCTACGCATTGCCAGCCTGCTGGCGGTGCACCATGCACGGCTAAACCCGCTCGATCTGGTGGCGGTGGCCGCCGGCTATCCGGTCGCGGTTAGCGCCCTTGATCGAGTGATCACCGACCTGGCCGACCTCTCCAAGGCCTCATGTGCGGTCCAGGCCCTGGCACCGGCCGATGTCGCCCAAGGTGCGGAAGAGCTACTCGTGGCGCTGGGGCAGCTGCTGGCCCATGTCAATCTCGGTTGGCACCGCCCCCGCCGACTTCGTGAAGTGCGAAAGCGCGCTCACGATGCCGGTGAGCGGTTCGAGGCTGTGCTGACTGAGTTCGGCCACGCAGACGCCGCATCCCGTGGAAGGACCGTCGCGCGGCCCGCCGACGAGGGACTCATCGACCTGCGCCGTTAGCCCGGGGCTTTCACGCCGGAGGCGTGTAGCGAAAAGTTGATCAAACGGAAAGTGCTCCTGACCTGCGAGAATGAGACTTGTCTAGGGTCCGTTCAGCGCAGTTCGAGGAGCACCTTCCAGGTGAAGAAACCTACCCTCTACTACCCGCCCGCGGCCATCGACGGAGCTGGCGCCTCGGTCGTGCCGCACGCTGGTTCGACGGTGCTGCTGCGCAACGCGCAGGCTGTCGGGCTCACGGCCGCGCTGCGGGAGGCGTTCACTCCGTGGCGGCGGCCGCTGGCTGTTCACGACCCGGGCAAGATCGTGCTTGATCTCGCGATCAGCCTGGCGATCGGTGGGGACTGCCTGGCCGACATCGCCCAGCTGCGAGCCGCCCCGGAAGTCTTCGGGCTGGTGGCCTCGGATCCGACGGTCTCCCGGTGCATCGACGCGTTGGCCGCCGACGCTCCCGCGGCGCTGGCGGCGATCAACACCGCACGGGCGACCGCCCGCGCGCGGGGCTGGCGACTGGCCGGTGACCACGCCCCCGACCATCGGGTCTCCGCGGCCACGCCGCTGGTGCTCGACGTGGACGCCACCCTCGTCACCTCCCACTCGGAGAAGGAAGCGGCAGCGCCGACGTTCAAGCGTCGGTTCGGCTTCCACCCGCTGTGGGCGTTCCTCGACCACGGCGCCGAGGGGACCGGGGAGCCGCTGGCGTTCCTGCTGCGGGCGGGCAACGCCGGTTCCAACACCGTCACCGACCACAAGACGGTCATCCGTGACGCCCTCGCTCAGCTGCCCGGCGGACACACCCGCGGCAAGAAGGTCCTCGTGCGGGTCGACGGGGCCGGCGGCACCCACGAACTTCTCGCGTGGCTGACCCGGCGCCGGCTGGCCTACTCCGTGGGCTTCTCGCTGCCCGGCGACCTCGCGACGATCCAGACCAAGCTGGCCACCATCCCCGAGCACGTATGGGAGCCGGCCTACGACGCCGACGGCCAGCTCCGGCCCGGCGCCTGGGTCGCCGAGGTCACCGACCTGTTCGAGCTGCGCTCCTGGCCGGCCGGGATGCGGGTGATCGTGCGCAAGGAACGCCCGCACCCCGGCGCCCAGCTGCGGATCACCGACCTCGACGGCCTGCGCGTGACGGCGTTCGTCACCAACACCACCCGGTCAAGTCCGCTGGCGTGGTGTGTGACGGCTACCGCGTGATCTTCATGTCTGGTCA
>NZ_JPMX01000096.1 GCF_000761485.1 Modestobacter caceresii | reverse complement strand
AGCGTCCTGCGGCGCCCGGCTGGCGGGCCGCCGGCCCGGCCGCGCGTGCCGCGGTCCGGGCCGAAGGCGGTGGCGAGCGGGCGGCCGCCTGACCGCATGCCCCTGGTTGACTGCCCGCGCTGACCAGCCGGTGTGACCGGCAACGAACACGGAGGAACCCGATGGACCGTCGCCTGGCTCTGGTGCCGCTCGCCGTCTTGCTCCTGGCCGGCTGTACCGGTGACGGCGAGGACGGCGCGGACGCGGCGGGGACGACGTCCACCTCGGCGGCCCGTGAGGTCGAGTGGGGCGCCTGCGACTTCGACGTCCCGGCCGGGGTCGACATCGAGTGCGGCACGCTCGAGGTGCCGGCCGACCGCGACGACCCGGGTGCCGGCACGGTCAGCCTGGCCTTCGGCGTCGTCGCCGCGGCGGCCGAGGACCCGGCCGAGGACCCGCTCGTCTACCTCTCCGGCGGCCCGGGCCAGGGTGCGCTGGAGTTCGTGCCGCTCGCGTTCGGGGAGCTGTACGAGCCGCTCGCCCAGGACCGGGACCTGGTCCTGCTCGACCAGCGCGGCACCGGGCTGACCGAGCCGTCCCTGGCGTGCGAGGAGTACAGCTCCTGGGTGCGGGAGTCGCTGGGGTCGGAGGAGCCGGTCGAGGAGCTGGCGGCCCAGGCCGCGGCCTCGCTGGAGGAGTGCCGGCAGCGGCTGGTCGACGAGGGCGTCGACTTCGCCGACTACGACAGCGCGGCCTCGGCGGCCGACCTCGAGGACCTGCGCCGGGCGCTGGGCCACGAGGAGTGGAACCTCTACGGGATCTCCTACGGCACGCGGCTGGCGCAGACCGCCATGCGCGACCACCCCGAGGGCATCCGGTCGGTCGTGCTCGACGCCGCGTACCCCATCGACGCCGACCTCTACGAGGAGACGCCGGGCAACGCCGCCCGGGCGCTGGAAGCGCTGTTCGCCACCTGCGCCGCCGACGCCGGGTGCGCCGAGCGGTACCCCGACCTGGAGCAGACGGTCACCGACCTGGTCGCGGAGCTGGACGCCGCACCTGCCACGGTCACGGTCCTCGACCCGACGACCGGCGAGCGGGTGGAGAGCCCGCTGGACGGCGCCGGACTCGTCGGGTTCCTCTTCCAGAGCATGTACTCGACCGAGCTGATCCCGTACCTCCCGGAGATCGTCGAGGCCGCGGCGAACGACGACTTCGGCTCGATCGGCCTGCTGCTCAGCGCCTTCTCCCAACAGCTGGACCTGGTCAGCGTCGGTCAGCAGCTGGCCGTGCAGTGCGAGGAGGAGATCAGCTTCAGCGACCCGGAGGCGGTGGCGGACGCGACCGCCGAGCACCCGCTGGTGGAGGGCTTCTTCGACAGCACCCCCACGATGGGGCCGGGCGTCTTCGACGTCTGCGCCGACTGGGACGCCGGTGAGCCCGGCGCGGGGGAGGACGACGCGCTGACCAGCGACCTGCCCACCCTGGTGCTGGCCGGTGAGCTCGACCCGATCACCCCGCCCCGGTGGGGTGCGCAGCTGGCCGAGCAGCTCGGCGACAGCGTCTTCGTCGAGTTCCCCGCCACCGGGCACGGCTCGGTGGCGACGCACGAGTGCGCGGTGCAGCTGACCCGCGACTTCCTCGCCGACCCGGACCGCGAGCCGGACGCCTCCTGCGTCGACGACGTCGAGCCCCCCGCCTTCACCGCGGAGGGGGTGCAGGTGGAGATGGCGGCCTGGGAGAGCGAGGAGCTGGGCATCGCCGGGGTCCGGCCGGAGGGCTGGTCGGAGGTGCTCCCCGGTGCGTTCCAGGAGTCGCCGCTGGTCTCGCTGGTGCAGCAGGTGGTGCCCGGTGCGACGGCCGACCAGCTGCTCCCGCAGCTCGCCGCGCAGCTGGGCACCGGCGGGCCCCTCGAGCCGGTGGGTCAGCGCGAGACGGGGTCGGCCACCTGGGACCTGTACCGGCTCGACGACCTCGGCCAGCGGGTCGACCTGGCCCTGGCCGACACCCCGGCGGGCCTGGCCGTGGTGCAGCTGACCTCGAGCCCGGGGCGCAGCGACGTCCACCGGGAGCAGGTCTTCGACCCGGCCGTGGAGGCGTTCGACCCCGCCCCCTGACCGACTACGCGGGGACGGCGTCGCGTAGCACCGGGCAGCTCATGCAGCGCGGGCCACCCCGGCCGCTGCCGAGCTCCGAGCCGGCGATCGCGACGACCTCGATCCCGGCGGCCTCCAGCGCGGCGTTGGTGACGGTGTTCCGCTCGTAGGCGACGGCGAGCCGCGGGGCCAGCGCGAGGGTGTTGTTGCCGTCGTCCCACTGCTCCCGCTCGGCGGTCACCGGGTCGAGCCCGGTGTCGATCACCCGCAGCCGGTCGATCCTCATCGCCTGCGCGGCGGCGATCAGGAAGGGCTGCGGGCCCTGCACCGACAGCTCGGCCGTGTCGGGGGACGCGTCCCCGGCCGTCACGGTCCAGGCCTGCAGGCGGTCGGCGATCGCCGGGTACATGACCATCGCGTCGACGTCCACCATGGTGGCGACGGTGTCCAGGTGCATGGTCGCCCGCTGCTGGGCGATCGGGACGACGAGCACCGTGTGCGCCAGCCCGCGGGCGAACACCCGCCGGGCCAGTCGCTCCGCGCCGCCGGGCGTGGTCCGCTCGCCCACCCCGACGGCGACGACCCCCGGGGACAGCAGCAGCACGTCGCCGCCCTCGAGGTGCTCCAGGTGCGGGCCGTAGAGCTGCTCGACGCCGGCGAACCGGGGGTGGTGGGTGTACAGCGCCGCGGTCAGCGCGCTCTCCCGGTCCCGGGCCGGCATGGCCAGCGAGGTGACGGCGACCTGCCCGCCGACCCACACCGAGGAGTCGCGAGTGAACATCAGGTTGGGCAGCGGCGGGACGACGAAGTCCCCGCGCCCCATCAGCTCGTAGGCCAGCCCGCGTCCGCCGCGCAGCTCGTCGTTGGCCACCCCGGCGATCAGGGCGGTGGCCAGGTCCTCGGGCGCGAGACCGTCGAGGTGGGCGGTGGTGGCGTGCTGCAGGGTGGCGCCGAGCCGGGGGTCGTCGACCGCGGCGGCGATCACCTCCGCGCGGGCGGCCGGCACCGCCATCACCTCGGCCAGCAACCGGTCCAGGTGCAGCACCTCGACCCCGCGGTCGGTGAGGGCGGCGGCGAACGCGTCGTGCTCCTCCTGCGCGCGGGCGACCCAGGGGACGCCGTCGAAGAGCAGCTCGTCGTTGTTGCGAGGGGTGAGCCGACGCAGCTCGGCGCCGGGGCGGTGCAGGAGGACGGTGCGGAGCCGGCCGACCTCACTGGTCACGCCGGGGGTCGTGGGGTTCGGGGCACGCATCCCCCGAGCCTGCTGGATCTCGCTCGGGTCGGCCAGCCCGGAAAGGGTGAGTTCGCGCCGCCCCCGGCACCGGCCAGAGCAGCCTCTCCTGGCTGGCGGGCGCCCCGCGGAGCTGTCAGCCTCGGGTCATGACCCAGATGCTGGACATGCCCCAGGTGCAGGACTGCTCGGTCGACAGCTGTTCCTACAACGCCGACCATGCCTGCCACGCCGGCGCCATCACCGTCGGCGGCGACCACGCCCACTGCGGCACCTTCGTGGAGATCTCGTTCCGCGCCGGGCTCGAGCGCACCGGCGTCGTCGGCGCCTGCCACCGCTCGGACTGCGTGCACAACGAGGCGCTGGAGTGCCGCGCGTCCGCCGTGCAGGTCGGCTCGGGCGCCGACGCGGCGGACTGCCTCACCTACACCACCCGCTGACCCCCGTCGGCGGCCCGGTGGGGCTGCCGGCTCAGCCGACCAGCTGCTCCAGCTCGTCGGCGTCGGCCACCTGCTCCAGGGCCAGCGCCGGGGTGCGCAGCACGGTGTCGGCCACCGACAGCGCCGCGATCGGGTCGCCGTCGTCGACGAGGACGGCGCGGCCCGCGGTCGCGACCGGCCGCAGCGCGGCGAGCACCGTGCGTCGGTCGTGCGCGGCCAGGCCGTCGGTCAGGCGGTCGACCAGGACGACGGACGCCGTCCCGGTGCCCGCCTGCGCAACGGCGGCGAGCCGCTGCTGCACGTCGTCGCCGGGTGCCGCGGTCAGCCGCACCACGGACAGGGAGGCGTGCCCTCCGGCGCACCGGGCGCTGCCCGGGTCCAGGGCGGCCATCGTGTCCGCCCGTGCGCCCGCAGGCCCCAGCAGCACCGTGACACCGCCGACCGACAGTCGCAGACCCATCCCACCCACCTCACGTCGAGTGAGGCGAGGCTAACCTGACCGCAGCGCTGTGCGCCAGTCGCCGCCCTGGGGCCGGTCAGCCGGGTGCGGGGCGGTCCGGGTCCGCTGGGGCTCCGGCCGGCGCGACAGCGTCCCCGGTGAGCAACCGGGACAGCCCGGCCCGCACCAGCGCCGGCTGCAGCGCGGCGGGCACGGCCAGCAGCCGCAGGCGTTGCCCGCGGCGCAGCGGCTTGCGGCTGAGGTGCACCAGCAGCTGCAGGCCCGCGGCGTCGATCGCGGTCACCGCGGAGAGGTCGGCCCGGTCCGGCCAGTCCGCCGGCGTCACGAGCACCCGGAAGCGGCGCACGGCCTCCCGGTCGATGCGGCCGGAGAACCGGAGCAGCGGACCGGCCCCGTCCTCGGCCCGGACCACCTCGCCGGCGACAGGATCGGGGCCGCTGGACACAGAGCACCGGTACCCGAGCGGAGCTGCCGAAACGCGATCACCCGGGGCGCAGTGCGCCTCGCCGTGGATCGACCGTGCCGGCCGGTCGGGCACCGCTACAGTCTGCCGGTGCCCGAGCCGGACCTGAGGGACGTCGCCCGGCCCGCAGCGCTCGACGCGCGCCGCCGGGCCCGCGACCTCGACCGGCTCGTCGCCGAGGGGGTCGACGTCCTGGTCGTGGGCGGTGGGGTCACCGGCGCCGGGGTCGCGCTGGACGCCGCAGCCCGCGGGCTGAGCGTCGCGCTGTGCGAGCGCGTCGACCTGGCTGCGGGCACCAGTCGCTGGTCGTCGAAGCTGGTGCACGGCGGGCTGCGGTACCTGGCGCAGCGGGAGATCGGGCTGGCCCGGCACAGCGCCAGGGAGCGCGCCGTGCTGATGGGCGTCACCGCACCCCACCTGGTCGGGCGGCTGCCGTTCCTGGTGCCCGACGTGGCCGGCCGGGACGTCAGCGCGCTGGCCGGGCTCGGCGGGCGGCTGGGCGATGCGGTCCGGCTCTCCGTGCCCGGCGGGCGCCGCTCCCTGCCCGGCACCGGCCGGATCGGGCCGGAGGGCGTCTCCCGGCTGGTGCCCGGTGTGCGCCCGGGGCGCGGCGGCGTCGTCTTCTGGGACGGGCAGCTGGTCGACGACGCGCGGCTGGTCGTCTCGCTGGCCCGCACCGCCGCCGCCTTCGGGGCCGGTGTGCTCACCGGGGTCACGGTCACCGGCGTGGACGGCGGGGCGGTCGCGCTCACCGTCGACGGCGGGTCGACGACGGTGCGGGCCGGGGTGGTGGTCAACGCCACCGGGGCGTGGGCGCAGCGGCTGGCGCCCGGCGTCCGGTTGGTGCTCTCGCGCGGATCGCACCTCGTCGTCCCGGCGGCGCGACTCGGCGCACCGACGGCCGCGCTGACCGTGCCGCTGCCGGGGTCGCGGACCCGGTTCGTCGTCGCCCTGCCTCAGCCCGGCGGGCTGGTCCACCTGGGGATCACCGACGAGCCGGTGGCCGGGCCGGCGTCCGAGGACGACCCGGTGCCCAGCGACGCCGAGGTGGCGCAGCTGCTGGCCACCGTGAACCGGGTGCTGGCCCGGCCGCTGGACCGTTCCGACGTGGTGGGTGCCTACGCCGGACTGCGTCCGCTGGCGCAGTCGGCTCCCGCGGGCGACGGGCCGGGAGGCGCCCCGGTCGACCTGTCCCGCCGGCCCCTGCTGGCCTGGGACGGGCCGGTGCTCACCGTGGTCGGCGGGAAGCTGACCACCTACCGGTCGACGGCCGCCCAGGCGGTCGACGCCGTGGTGACCCGGCTCGGCCGCGGCGCCGTCCGGTCGCCGACGGCCCGGCTGCCGCTGGTCGGTGCCGCGCCCGGGCGGGCGCTGGCCCGGGTGGACGCCGCCGCCCGGCTGGTGCGCCGGTACGGCACCGAGGCCACGGTGGTCGCCGGGCTGGGGGAGGAGCCGGTGGTCGACGGCCGCTCGGAGACGGTGGGGGAGCTGCGGTTCGCCGTCCGGGCCGAAGGGGCCCGGACGGTCGACGACCTGCTGGACCGGCGCACCCGGATCGGCCTGGTGCCCACCGACCGGGAGCGGGCCGCGCCGCTGGCTGCGGCGGTGCTGGCCGCCGAGAGCTGACCCGTCCCATTGTGCGAGAACACTGTTTCACTAGGTGAGCTGACGGTGCAGGGTGTCGCCGTGGACACCTACACGCACGGGCACGCCGAACCGGTCCTGGAGTCCCACCGCTGGCGAACGGCGGAGAACTCCGCCGCCCACCTGGTGCCGCACCTGCGTCCGGGGCTGGAGCTCCTCGACGTGGGCTGCGGGCCGGGCACGATCACCGTGGACCTCGCCGCCCGGGTGGCGCCGGGTCGGGTGGTCGGGCTCGACGTGTCGCCCGCGCCGCTCGCGGAGGCCCGTGCGCTGGCCGAGCAGGCCGGGGTGACGGTGGAGTTCGGGGTGGGCGACGGCTACGCGCTGGCCGCCGCCGACGACTCCTTCGACGTCGTGCACGCCCACCAGGTGCTGCAGCACCTGACCGACCCGGTCGCCGCGCTGCGCGAGATGGCCCGGGTCTGCCGGCCCGGCGGGCTGATCGCCGTCCGCGACGTCGACTACGCCGCGACCACCTGGTTCCCGGCGTCTCCGGGGCTGGACCGCTGGCTGGACCTGTACCAGCGGGTGGCCCGGGCCAACGGGGCCGAGCCGGACGCCGGCCGGCGGCTGCGGTCCTGGGCGCACGCTGCCGGGCTGCGGGACACGGTGGCCACGACGTCCGCCTGGTGCTTCGCGACCCCCGACGAGCGCACCTGGTGGGGGCGCTCCTGGGCCGGGCGGGCGACCGCGTCGGCGTTCGCCGAGCAGGCCCGGACCTACGGTCTGGCCACCCAGGAGGAGCTGCAGGCGATCGCCGACGCGTGGCTGGCGTGGGCCGAGGCCGACGACGGCTGGCTGGGCATGCTGCACGGCGAGCTGCTCATCCGCGTCTAGCGAGTCCGGGTGGAGCCACCTCGCCGACCGTCGAGCCGCGGCGTGCGGCGGCTCGACGGTCGGCAGTGCGGCCCGACCCGGGCCGCCGCCGGCGACCGGGTCAGGCGGGGGACGGCGCCAGTTGTTCGTCGGCGTGGGCGATGTGCCGCAGCGAGCGCCAGATGAGCACCACGAAGACGGCCGACCCGGCGAAGGCGAACCAGAACGGGGCGGTCACGCCCCAGTGCTGGGCGAGCACCCCACCGATGCCCGAGCCGACCACCAGCCCGCCGTAGACGCCCACCACGTTGACGCTGCCCACCCGGCCCTGCAGCGCCGCCGGCACCGCCCGCTGCCGGACGGCGACCGACGTCGTCCCCCAGATGAAGGCGTGCGCCCCGAAGACGAAGAAGACCGGCAGCGCCACCCACGGGCTGGAGGTGAGAGCCAGCGCCAGGTGGGTCAGCGTCTCGACGACCAGCCCGATCCGCATCAGGTCGCCCAGGCTCACCCGGCGGGTGATCCAGCCGTAGGTCAGCCCGCCGACGATGCCGCCGACGGCGCCGACGGTGGTCACCAGCCCGAACCCGATCTCGCCCAGCCCGATCCGCTCGGTGGCGTAGAGCACCAGCACCGACCAGGCGGCGCCGAAGGTGACGTTGAAGATCGTGATGGTCAGCACGAGCGTGCGGACGGCGGCGTGGTGCCGTACCCAGCGCAGCCCCTCGGCGATGTCGTGCCGCATCGCCGTCCGCTCCCCCTCGACGCGCCCCCGGGCGGGCAGCACCACCCGGGTGATCAGCACCGCCCCGAGCGCCACGAGCACCGCCTGGACGCCCAGCGCCCACGCCGCGCCGACGGTGAACAGCGCCGCACCCAGCGGCGGCCCGGCGAGCTGGTTCACCGTGATGAACCCGGTCTGCAGCCGCCCGTTGGCCACCGCCAGGTCCTCGCGGGCGACCAGCACCGGCACCAGCGTCTGGGAGCTGTTGTCGGCGAACACCTCCGCGGTGGCCAGCAGGAACAGCGCGCCGAGCACCGCGACGATGGACACCCGGTCGGTCGCCACCGCCAGGGTGAGCACGACGAGGACGGCGGCGCGGGCGAGGTCGACGGTCAGCACGATCAGCCGCCGGTCCAGCCGGTCGGTCAGCGCCCCGGCCACCAGGCCGAACAGCAGTGGCGGCAGCCACTGCACCGTCGCGGCGAGGGCGACCAGGAACGCGTCCCGGGTGAGCGAGGCGACCAGCAGCGGCCCGGCGGCCAGCGCGATCCCGTCCCCGAGGTTCGTCGTCCAGGACGAGGCCAGCAGCCAGCGGAACCCGGTGCCGAGCCGCGCCGGGACCAGGACCTCACCGATGCGGCTCACGAGGAGGAGACCTTAGCCCCGCTCAGGGACGGCGTCGTCCTCATTCCCCTGACGGCGGACGTCCACGTGCAACCGGCACCGCCCCGGTCGGGCCGAGGTCAGGCAGCGGCGGGGAAGCGGACGTGCGCCTCCAGCGTCTGCAGCGACCGGTGCATCCCGACGGTGACCGCCCCGAGGGCGAAGAAGCCCTCGTCGTCGGCGATCTCGGAGTTGCGCAGCAGCGCCGTCAGCCGGTTCGACGCAGCCACCGCGGCGGCGATCGCGGCGTCCCGGTCGTCGGGCTGGTCCGCGGCGTCGTGGAAGGGCAGCCGCACCACGCCGGCCAGTCCGTCCAGCGCGTCGGCGAGGACCCAGCCGGTGCCGTCGTCCACCCGGTCCAGCCCCCGCCGGTGCGGCTGGAACTCCACGACCAGCGTGGTGAGGTCGTCGACCAGCACGGCGACGCGGTCGAGTGCACGCGACTGGTCCCGGATGCTGCCGGCCGCCCCCTGCCAGCGGTGGGCGCGCGGGTTGGCCCGCCGGGCCCGCTCGACCTGGGTCTCCGCCCGGCGCATCTGCTCCAGGGCGACGTCCAGCGCCTCACCCCGGTTCTCCCACTCGTGCGGCGCCGGGAGCTGCCCGCTGCGCAGCGCGGCGGCCATCGACTCCAGGTGGGCGGCCAGCGTCTCCCGGGTGCGCGCGATCCGGTTGACGGCGGTGGTCAGCTGCAGCGGTGGGAACAGCGCCGTCGTCACCAGCACGCCGATCACCGCGCCCAGCAGGGTGAGCCCGGCGTACCGGACGGCGTACTCGGCCGGGTCCGACGTCCCGACCGTCAGCATGAGGACGGCGGCGAAGCTGACCCAGCTGGCCTGCTCGCGCAGCATCCGCCACTGCTCGACGACGATCGCCAGCCCGACGATCAGCGCGATGGTGAGCGCGTTGGGCACCACCCGGGTGACCTCGTAGACCCCGACGGCCAGTGCGAACCCGAGCAGGATCGCCAGGATGCTGCGCCAGGCGGCGGACGCGGAGTCGGCGATCGTCGGGTGCACGGCGATGACGGCGCCGAGCGGGGCGTAGTAGGCGTACTCGGCGAGCTGCGGCGGCAGGAACAGCGCCACCTGCCAGGACAGCCCCGCGGCCAACGCCGCCCGGACCATCCGCTGCACCCAGGGCTGCTGTAGTCGCCCGATCACCCAAACCACATGACCAGGATGCGGCCCGCCGCCCGCCCGGCGGCACTGGGGGGACGTGACGTCGCTCGCCCGAGGGGCCGTCCCGCACCCGAGGGGCCGAGATCGCGACTTCGGCCCCTCGGGCGGGTTCAGCTCTGGCGGGCGGCGTTGGCCTGGACGGAGGTGCTCACGTACTGCGCGAGGCCGGGGGCGATCCGCTCGTAGTACGCGGTGAACCGCTCGTCCTCGACGTACATCCGGCCCAGCCCGGCGTGCACCTCCGGCGAGCAGTCGTAGAAGTTCCGGCTGATCTGCTGCCGGTGCTCCTCGGCCAGGTCCTGGGCCGCGGTCGAGTCGGCGGGCACCCCGTCGGCCATCGCGGCGGCAAACCGGCGTTCGACGTCGTCGCCCTCGGCCTTGACCCGCAGCCAGTCCTCCTTGGTCATCGCCGCCGTGCGCCGCTGCGACTGCGCCCAGGCGTCCGAGTCGCCCCACCTCTCCTCGGCCTCGGCGGCGTACTCCTCCGGGAGCCAGTCGCCGAACACCTCGAACCGTTCCTCCGGGGTCAGGGAGATCCCCATCTGCCGTGCCTCCATCTCCTTCTCCACGGCCGCGACCATCGCCTGGGTGCGCTCGAGCCGTTCCCGCAGCAGCCCGTGCTGCCGGCGCAGGTGCGCCGCGGGGTCGGCCTCGGGGTCGTCCAGCAGGGTCGCGACCTCGTCGAGGGGGAACCCGAGCTCGCGGTAGAGCAGCACCTGCTGCAAGCGGTCCAGGTCGTGCGCGTCGTAGCTGCGGTAGCCCGCCGACGTGCGCTCGCTGGGCCGCACCAGCCCGATCCGGTCGTAGTGGTGCAGCGTGCGCACCGTGACGCCGGCCAGCCGGGCCAGCTCACCCACCGTCCAGCTCATCGCCCCTCCTCTCCTCGTTGACGGAGCCCACGCAACAGCCTGACGTCGCGTCACGGTCAAGCCACCAAAATGGCCATTCTGGTGGTCGGGGGCGGTTCGGACGGCGACGTGGCGGGGAGACCCAGGGCATGGCCGACGACGTCCGCACGCCCGTGCCCGCCGACGACCCGTTCCCGCGCTCGCGGGTGCAGGTCGGTGACCAGGAGATGGCCTTCGTCGACGTGGGGGAGGGCGACCCGATCGTCTTCCTGCACGGCAACCCGACGTCGTCCTACCTGTGGCGCAACGTCATCCCGCACGTCCGGCACCTCGGCCGCTGCCTCGCCCCCGACCTCGTCGGCATGGGCGAGTCGAGCAAGCTGGCGGATCCCGGGCCGGGCAGCTACTCCTTCGACCGGCACGCCGAGTTCCTGGCCGGGTTCCTGGACGCGGTCGGCGTCACCGAGCGGGTCACCCTGGTGCTGCACGACTGGGGATCGGGGCTCGGCTTCGACTGGGCAGCCACCCACCCCGAGGCGGTGCGCGGCATCGCCTTCATGGAGGCGATCGTCACCCCGATGATCTGGGCGGACTGGCCGCGCGCGGCCAAGCCGGTCTTCCAGGCGATGCGCGGGGCCGACGGCGAGCGCAAGGTGCTCGACCAGAACGTGTTCGTCGAGAAGATCCTCCCAGCCGAGGTGCGGCGCGGGCTCTCGGCGGAGGCGCACGACCGGTACCGGGCGCCGTTCGGTGAGCGCGCCGACCGCTGGCCCACCCTGGAGTGGCCGCGGCAGCTCCCGATCGAGCACGTGCCGCCGGGCGTGCACGACGTCGTCGACCGGTACGGCCAGTGGCTGGCGCACAGCGAGGTGCCCAAGCTGTTCGTGAACGTCGAGCCGGGGTCGATCCTGGTCGGCCGGCAGCGCGACAAGGTCCGGCGGTGGCCGGCGCTGACCGAGGTCACGGTGCCGGGTGGGCACTTCGTGCCCGAGGACTCGCCCGACGAGATCGGCCGCGCGCTGGCGGAGTGGATCCCGACGCTCCGCTGAGTGGACCCGACGCTGCGCTGAGGGGCCGGCGGGTCAGCCGTGCCGGCCGCTGCCCTGGCGGTCGTGCCGGATGGAGGTCATCGCCTCGTTGGCCGACGCCACCAGCGACTCCGGCGTCGAGGCCCGGCCGGAGAGCGCGACGCCGACGCTGAGCCGCACCCGGTGCTCCACGCCCGGCAGCGGCCGCAGCGGCTCGTCGAACGCGGCGGCGATCCGCAGGGCGATGCCCTGCGCATCCTCGGCGACCTGGATGCCGGGGCAGAGCAGGACGAAGGTCTGGGCGCTGATCCGGGCGACGACGTCCCCCTGGCGCACGGCGCCGACCAGCCGGCCGGCCGCCTCGGCCCGGGCGGCATCAGCGACGGCGGAGCCGCGGGTGTCCTCCAGGACGGTGATGCCGTCGAGGTTGCAGGAGAGGACGGCGAGCCGGCCGGTGGCCGGGCCCGCGGCGGCCAGGGCGAGCTCCAGCCGGTCGATGAGCAGGCTGCGCACCGGCAGCCCGGTGAGCGGGTCGGCCACGGTCCGCTGCCGCAGCCGCAGCGCGAACTGGCGCTGGGCGGCGACGGCCGCCGCCGTCTGCACCAGCACGTCCTGCGACTCCTCGAGCTTGATCGTCTGCATGGCCTCTCCCTGCTCCGGTCCGGCCGCATGCCGGCCGTGATGTGGAGTCGGCAGCAGGGCGTCGGGGCTTGAGCGCCCCGGGCGGCGACTGCCCCGGAGGGGTGGTCGCTCAGCCGGTCAGGGTGCGGACGGTCTCCACCACCGCGACGACGGCGAAGACCAGGAAGAGCCCGGCCGCGACCCGGTGCAGCAGCGTCACCGGGAGGCGGTCGGCGAGCTTGCGGCCCAGGAACGCGGCCAGCCCGGAGATCACCAGCAGCGCCGCCCAGGCCCCGACGAAGACCGAGAGCGGCTCTTCGTAGCGGGCGGCCAGTCCGGCGGTGGCCAGCTGGGAGAGGTCGCCCCACTCGGCGGCGAACAGGACACCGAAGGAGATCGCCGCCGCACGCACGAACGACGTCTGCTCCCGGGCCTGCGCGGTGGCCTCGTCCTCGTCCCCGCCCTTGCGGGACTCCCGCCACAGCAGCACGGCGCCGGTCAGGAACAGCACCGCGACCACGGCGCTGACCACCGCCTCGGGCAGCAGCGAGAGCAGGCTGCCGGCGGTCACCGCGATCGCGACCTGCAGGCCGAAGGCCAGGCCGACGCCGACGAACACCGGCAGCGGCGGGAACCGGGTGGCCAGCACCAGGGTGGCGAACAGCGTCTTGTCGGGCAGTTCGACGGGGAGGATCAGCACGAAGGCGGCCAGGACGACGGACAGGACCACGAGTTCTCTCTCTGCTCGCGCGACCGGCCGGGGCATGCGGGGCGCCTCCGTCCGGCAGCGCACCGATGGGTGGACTGCGGGCGGAAGGTCTCGCCCACCCGCGGCGTCGCGGGCCCGCTGACCGGGCGCGCGGACGCGCCAGCATGTCGACCAGCGGTCGGGGGGCTACTCCCCTTCTGGGTGCAGGAGCGTAGCCGACGTCCCCGGGTAGGCCCGGTGCGCCGCTGCGGTCGCCGCCCGCAGCACCTCCTTCGCCGGCAGCCCGAGCGAGCGGGCCAGGGCCGCCACGTCCTCGAACTCGACGCTGACGTTCACCACCCGGCCGTCGATGTCCGCGACCTTGACGCCCACGGAGCCGCCCAGCACCGGCACGGTGCGCTCGACCCGCTGCAGGGCGACCTTCTGCACCTCCTGGACGCGCAGCCCGATGGTCGAGGTCGAGGCCACGACGACGTCCTGCACCGCCGCGCGCACCGCGGGCCGGCAGAGCACCGACAGCGTGTGCGCCGGGCGGCCCTTCTTCATCAGGACCGGGGTGAGCCAGGCGTCCGAGGCCCCGGCCGCCAGCAGCTCGGCGAGCACACCGGGCCACAGCCGGGGGTCGAGGTCGTCGACGTTGGTCTCCAGCAGCAGCCCGGTGGCCGGCTCCTCCACCGGCTCGCCGAGCACCAGGCGCACGAGGTTGGGCAGCTGCTCGGGGTCGCGGCCGCCGGCACCCGACCCGACCCGGGCCACCCGCATCGGCGGCAGCGTCGTCCACTCCTGCACGTGCGCGGCGAGCAGCGCCGCACCGGTCGGGGTGCACGTCTCCGCCGGCACCGGGCCGGCGACCACCGGTACGCCGCGCAGCAGCTCCAGGACGGCGGGGCCGGGCACCGGGACGACGCCGTGCGCCCCGCGGGCCGAGCCGCTGCCCAGCGCGACGGGGGAGGCGGTGAGCCGCTCCAGCGCCAGGTGGGCGAACCCGGCGACCACCCCGACGACGTCGGCCAGCGCGTCCAGGGCCCCGACCTCGTGGAAGTGCACCTCGTCGGCGGACACCCGGTGCACGCGGCCCTCGGCGACCGCGAGCCGTTCGAAGACGGCCAGGGCACCGTCCCGGACGGCCGGGGGGAGTGCGGCGTCGGCCAGGACCGTCCGGACGTCGGCCCAGGTGCGGTGGACGTCGCTGGCCGGGGCGTGCACGTGCACCCGGGTGGCGCCCAGCCCGTGCCGGGTGGTCGGCTCGGCGGTGAGGGTGACCGGCTCGACCGGCAGCGCGGCGACGGCGTCGGCCAGCACGTCCAACGGCACCCCGGCGTCGACCAGCGCGCCGAGCAGCATGTCGCCGGAGGCACCCGCCGAGAGGTCCAGCCACCCGATGGTCACGGGCTGATCATGACCTGAGCGAGTCGGTCATCGGCAGGTGGTCGCCCGACACGCCGGGCCGGGCAGCCGTCCGCCGATGGTCAGCTCGGCAGGGACGCGGTCCGGCGGGCGATGCGGGCGGCGAAGACGCCGGCGGACCAGCCGTTGTCGATGTTGCTGACCACGACGCCGGGCGCGGCGGAGTTGAGCATGGTGAGCAGCGCGCTGAACCCGCCGAAGGAGCTGGCGCCCTGGCCGGCCGACGTCGGGACGGCGACCACCGGCACCTCGGTCAGCCCGCTGACCACGCTGGCCAGCGCGGCGTCCAGACCGGCGACGACGACGAGGCAGTCGACGTCGGTGAGCAGCGAACGGTCGGTGAGCAGCGGGCGGATCCGGTTGCCGCCGACGTCGTCGACCCGGACCACCTCGGTGCCGGTGACCCGCGCCACGAAGGCCGCCTCGGCGGCGATCGGGGTGTCGCCGCTGCTGGCGCAGAGCACGCCCACCCGGCCGACCGGCTCGGGCACCGGGCCGACGGCGGCGGACATCGCCGCGGCGTCCATCGTCGTGTACGCGTCGTGCTCGGTGGCCAGCGCGACCAGGGTGTCGGCGCTGGCCCGCACCACCACCGCCGGGTGCTGGGGGTGCTCGCGGCGGGCCTCGCGCACCAGGGCGAGCACCTGCTCGGTGCTGCGTCCGGTGCCCCAGATGACGTCCGGGCCCGTCGTCAGGGCCGGCACGTCGATCATCGGAGCAGGGGACGGCGACGGGCTCACCACCGGAGCCGCGGGCTCGGCGGACTCCAGCCGTCGCCCGGCCGACGGACCCCCGGGGAGCTCGTCCAGCGGGCTGCCCGTCCGGGCCGGCGGCTCGGCGTCGGCCGCCTCGACGGCGGGCTCCTGCACGGCGAGCTCCTCCGCGGTCGGCTCGACCAGCAGGGGGGCGAAGCCGCCGGTGGCGTCCGCCGGCTGTTCGTCGTCCTCCTCGGGCAGCGGGGAGGCGGTCACGTCGCGGACGGGAGGCGGCGCCGGGGCGTGCTCGGTGGCCTCGACCGGGCCCGCGTCGTCCGCCGCAGGAGACGGGTCGATCGCCGGCAGGGCCTCGGCTACCTGACCGTCGATGGTCGTCGGGGCTGCGTCGGCGGCCCGGGTCTGGGTCACCCCGGACAGCCGGACGACCCGGTCCCGCCCGGCCCGCTTGGCGTCGTAGAGCACCCCGTCGGCGGCGGCGAACAGGGTGCGCCGGTCGTCGCCACGGGCCGCCTGGGCGATGCCGACGCTGATCCGCACCGGCACCTCCACGCCGAGGGCCGACCAGTCGTGCGCGGCGATCGACCGGCGGATGCGCTCCATCGCCCGCTCGGCCTGCTCGGAGGTCGTGTCCGGCAGCAGGATGACGAACTCGTCGCCGGCCCAGCGGCACACCTCGTCGGTGTCCCGGCAGCCGTCGACCAGCAGCTGGCCGACCGCACGCAGCACGGCGTCGCCGGTCGGGTGCCCGGCGG
This sequence comes from Modestobacter caceresii, assembly GCF_000761485.1. Lineage (GTDB taxonomy): Bacteria > Actinomycetota > Actinomycetes > Mycobacteriales > Geodermatophilaceae > Modestobacter > Modestobacter caceresii. The sequence continues at coordinate 30,337 of NZ_JPMX01000096.1, read as the reverse complement.
CGTCGTTGATCGCCTTGAACCGGTCGACGTCGACCACGGCCAGTGCGGGCACCGCCCCGGCCGACAGCAGCCCGTCGAGCCGGGCCTCCGCGTAACGGCGGTTGGGCAAGTGGGTGAGCGGGTCCTCGTAGGCCTGGCGGCGCAGCTGACCGGCGGCCCGCTCGGTCTCCAGCAGGCTCTTGCGCCGGCCGAACAGCTCGACCCAGCGGGTGCGCCGCTCGTCGACCCGGTCCAGCTCGTCGGCGAGGTAGGCCTGCAGGTAGGGCAACGCCCGGGCGGCGTCGTCCAGCTCGGCGTGCAGCGTGCACAGCTCGCGCAGCGCGGCCCGGCGCAACCGCGGCAGCCCGTGCTCGGTCGCGGTGGCCAGTGCGGTGGCCAGGTGGTCGTCGGCGGCCCGGGGGTCACCCGAGCGGCGCAGCGCGCGGCCCAGGCCCAGCTCGGCGGAGGCCAGCAGGGCGCGGTCCTCCACGCTCGACGCCGCCCTGGCGACGCTGGTCAGCAGGGACCGGGCGGCGGCGTGCTCGCCCAGGCCGACCAACGCCCAGCCGTGCACCACCTGCGCGTCCAGCAGCCCGGGGACGCCGGGGGGCAGCTGGCCCAGCGCCCGGACGGCGAGGTCGCGGGCCTCGGCGAAGTGCGGTGCCGCGGCGTCGGCGCCGCCGTCGTCGAGCAGGCCCTCGCCGACCTCGGCGCACAGCGCGGCCAGCCGGGTCGCGGCCTCCCCGGCGAGCGCGTCGACGGAGCCCGCCTCGGAGTCGGTGCCGGCCGCGCCGATCGCCTCGGCGGTGACGTCGGCGGCCCGGCGCTGGTAGTCCAGGGCCAGCGGCATGAGCTCCAGGTCGGCCAGCACGGCGGCCAGGGAGCTCAGCGTGTGCACCAGCAGCGGGCTCGGCGGCAGGGCCGGGTCCAGCAGGCTGGCTGCCTCGACCGCCTCGTCCATCGCCGCGTCGACCCGGCGGGACAGCAGCTCGATCCGGGCGTGCCGGGCCAGGCCGGCGGCGCGCTGCAGGTCGTCGTCCTGGGCGTCGAAGGCCGCGCGTGCCGAGCGGACCAGGGAGATGGCCAGGGCCGCGTGCGTGGCCGACTCCGACCGGCTGTCGCGGTCCACGGCCTCGCCCGGGGCGCCGACCGGGCCGTGCAGGTCCAGCGGACCCTCCTGCTCGGGACCGCCCTCGACCAGGGGGTCGCCCAGCAGGGAGTAGCCGGCCCGCCGCAGGCGCCGGACCAGGAGCTCGGCACGGAGCGTGTCGGCCCAGGCGCGGGCCAGCGAGGTGAGCGGCGGCGCCGGGCGGTCGTCGGCCGGGGCGGGGGGCAGTTCGCCGTCGATCTCGCGCAGCAGCGTCTCGGCCGTGTCGAGCTGCCAGTTCGCCAGGGCTGAGCTCACCTGCTGGTGCAGGAGACCGGGTGGCACCAGGGCACTGTGCCCCGGAGTCGACGGCGTGTCACGCACCGGCGCGTCGGCCGGCCCCTCCTGCCCCATCGGCCCCTCTGGACCACGGACGCGCCGCAGTCTCACGACGCGACCTCGGTGCCGTCGTCGAAGGCCCAGCCCGGTCGCCGGGGGGTCGTGCCGAGGACCTCGGCCACCAGGTCGTCGACCGAGGCGTCGGCCGGCAGCCCGCCGGGCCGCGCGGCGGGCGCGGGCGCGTGCTGCCCCCCGCCGGACGCCCGGACCCGGTTGCGGCCGCCGCGCTTGGCGCCGAACAGGTTCAGGTCGGCCCGGTCGAACAGCTCCCGCCAGGACCTCGGCCCCGGCGCGCCGGCCGGCCCCGTGGTGGCGACGCCGATGCTGACGGTCACCGGGGCGGGCATCTGCAGGTGGGCCCACTCGGCGCAGGCGACGGCGCTGCGCAACCGTTCCGTCGCGACCACGGCCTGCGCCTCGGTGGTGTTCGGCAGCACGACCACGAACTCGTCGCCGGCCCAGCGGAAGACCTCGTCGCCGGTGCGGCTGTGCTGGCGGAGCAGCTCGGCGACCCGGCGCAGCACCGCGTCCCCGTGCAGGTGCGAGTTCTGGTCGTTGACGGACTTGAAGCCGTCGACGTCCACGACGGCCAGCGACACCGGCTCGACGTCCAACCGCAGGTCGGTCAGCCGCCGCTCGGCGCTGCGCCGGTTGCCCAGGCCGGTCAGGGTGTCCTCGAGGGCGTGCCGGCGCAGTACGGCGTTCTGCCGCTCGGCCTCGCGCAACCGGCTGCGGCGCACGAACATCTCCGCCCACAGCTCGCGCCCGCGGCGGTGCGCCCGGGTGGTCTCGGCCCGGTAGGCCTCCAGCCAGTGCAGCGCCTCGGCGGTGGAGCCCATCGCCGCGGTGGCCTGCCCCAGCTCCAGCAGGCACTGGCGGTACCGCCGGCGGTCGTTCACCGCGGCGAAGGCACCGGAGGCGGTGACCAGCAGGTCGATGGCCTCCTCGCCGTGCGCGCCGGGGTCCAGGGCGCACAGCCGGGTCAGCAGCCTGCCCAGCACCAGGTCGGTGTACCCGACCAGCCACAGACCGCCCTCCCCGGCCGTCAGGTGCCGGCGCACCCGGCGCAGCGGCGGGAGGGCGTCGTCGAGCCGGCCGGCCAGGGTCAGGGCCCAGGCCTGGACGACGTCGAGCAGGTCGGCGTCGGCATCGCTCGGGTCCCAGGGCAGTGCACGGGCGGTGGTCGCGCACTCCAGCGCGGCCTGGGCCAGCTGCTGCGAGCGGTCGAGCTGGCCGCGCCGGTGCACCGTCTGGGCCAGCTCGGCGTGCTGCTGGGCGCACAGCCGGAACAGCTGCCACTGGTCGCCGAGGTCGGGGAGGGCCGCGGCGACCCGGGCACCCCGCAGCGACTGGGCCACGGCGAGCTCCTCGAGGTCCAGCCGGGTCAGCGCCAGGGACAGCCAGTGGTGGGCCTGGTGCAGGGGTCGGCTGGGCGGTTCCCCGGCCAGCTGGTCGGCGAGCAGGCTGGCGTCCACGGCCAGGTGCATCGCCGCGTCGAACCGGTCGGCGGCCACCTCCAGGTGTGCCAGGTAGGCCAGTGTCAGCGCGTGCTCGGCGGACGGGAGGCACTCCGCGAGCGCGGCCCGGGCCGCGCCCACGGCGTCCGCCGCGCCGTCGAGGTCGGCGTCGAAGAGCGCTGCGCGGGCGGTGAAGGCGGCCGACCACGCGTCCCAGCAGGGCTCGCCGGTGGCGGCCAGGTCGTCCGCGGCCAGGGCGAACTCGTCGGCGAACACCCGGGCGTCCTCGGCGGCGCTGGCGTTCAGCAGCCGCCAGCGGGCGGTCTGCAGCCGTTCGTCGGCGGACGGCCCAGGGCTCACGCGTCCCTCCACTCAGCTGTCGGGGCACGCCTCGTGCGCGTGCCCGGCCGGTGACGAGGCAGCTCCCCCCGCACCGGGGACCCGACGGGAGTCGGTGTCCGGTACGGCCGCACTACCCTCGCCGGATGCCGACTGCACCACGCAGCACAGCCCCGACGGAGTTCGCCTATCTGGGCCCCGAGGGTACCTTCGCCGAGGCCGCGCTCGGCACCGTCACCGGGTCGCCGGGGACGGTCGGCACCCGACCGGAGGCCAGCGTGGCGGCCGCGCTGACCGCGGTGCGGAACGGGGAGTGCGCCGCCGCCCTGGTGCCGCTGGAGAACTCCGTGGAGGGCTCGGTGCCGGCCACCATGGACGGTCTGGTCACCGGCGACCCGCTGGTGATCACCCGCGAGGTCTTCCTCGAGGTGGCCTTCGTGCTCGCCGTCCGGCCGGGGACCGACGCCGCCGACGTGCGCACCGTGGCGAGCCACCCGCACGCGCTGGCCCAGTGCCGCGGCCGGATCGCCGAGCTCCTGCCGGGGGCCGACGTCGTCCCGGCCGCCTCCACGGCCGACGCCGCCCGCCGGGTCGCCGAGGGGGAGTTCGACGCCGCCGTCTGCGCGGCGATCGCCGCCGACCGCTACGGCCTCGACGCCCTCGTCACCGACCTGGCCGACCACCCGGGCGCCGTGACCCGCTTCGTGCTGGTGGAGCCGCCCGGCGGTCTGCCGGCCCCGACCGGGGCGGACAAGACGACGATCACCGCCGTCGTGCACGACCGCACCGGTGCGCTGCTGGACCTGCTGGCCGAGTTCGCGGTGCGGGGCATCAGCCTCGCCCGCATCGAGTCCCGGCCCACCCGCGAGCGGCTCGGCGTGTACTCGTTCTCCATCGACGTCGAGGGGCACGTGTCCGACCGCCGGGTGAGCGACGCGCTGGCCGCGCTGCACCGGCGCTGTGCGGAGGTGCGCTTCCTCGGCTCCTACGCGCGTGCCGACGAGCAGCCGGGCAAGCCGGTGGAGGAACGGGTGGGCGACCAGGCCTTCGCCGCAGCCGAGGCGTGGGTGGCCCGGGTGCGCGCCGGGACGGCGGTCTGACCGTCGTCCTGCTGCACCGCCCATGATCACACAGTGTGCTCCTCCCAGTACTGGAGGCACACCCGGGTACGGGACCGTTCCGTCACACTCGGTCGGGGAGCGGGCCTTGCGCTGGAGTGCACTCCAGCTCCTAGCGTCCCCGGCATGAGAGCAGTCACCGGGTTCGCCGCCTCCGGTCCGCGCGAGCCGCTGCGGCCCTTCGAGTTCACCCGCCGGGACCTCCGGCCCGACGACGTCGCCGTCCGCGTCACCCACGTCGGCGTCTGCCACAGCGAGCTGCACGCGGTCGAGGCGATGGCCGCCGGCAGCCCGCCGCTGGTGCCCGGGCACGAGTTCACCGGGGAGGTGACCGCGGTCGGGGCGGAGGTCACCCGGTTCCGGGTCGGCGACGCGGTCGCGGTGGGCAACATCGTCGACTCGTGCGGGCGGTGCGACAGCTGCCGGGCCCACCGGGAGCCCTACTGCGCCGAGTTCCCCGCGACGACCTACGGCGGCCGCGACCTGCACGACGGCAGCCCCACCCAGGGTGCGTACTCCACGGAGTACGTGGTCCGCGACGCCTTCGTCTACGCCCTGCCCGCCGGGCTCGACGCGGCCGCGGTCGCGCCGCTGATGTGCGCCGGCGTCACGACCTGGTCGCCGCTGCGCCGGGCCGGGGTCGGCCCGGGACAGCAGGTCGGCATCGTGGGCCTGGGCGGGCTCGGCCATCTCGCGGTGCGGTTCGCCGTCGCGATGGGCGCCCGGGTCACGGTGTTCACGAGCTCGCCGGCCAAGGAGGCGGACGCCCGCGCCCTCGGCGCGCACGACGTCGTCGTCTCCACCGACCCGGCGGCGATGGCCGCCGTCGCCGGCCGGCTGGACCTCGTGCTGGACACCGCCTCCGGCGCGCACGACCTCGCGCCGTACCTGGCGGCGCTCCGGTTGGACGGGACGCTCTGCGTGCTCGGCCTCCCGGAGCAGTACGTGGTGTCGCCGATGAGCCTGCTCGGCCGCTCGCTCACCGTCTCCGGGTCCGGGGGCACCGCGGAGACCCAGGAGATGCTCGACTTCTGCGGCGAGCACGGGCTCACCGCCGACGTCGAGGTGCTGCCCCTGGCGGAGGTCAACACGGCGTTCGAGCGGCTGCGGCGCAACGACGTCCGGTACCGGTTCGTGCTGGCGGTGGCCTCGTGACCCGGGTCGACTGGGCCGGGCAGACGACGCTGGTCACCGGTGCCAGCGCGGGGATCGGCGCCGAGTTCGCGCGCCAGCTCGCCGCCCGCGGCTCGGACCTGGTGCTCGTCGCCCGGCGCGCCGACCGGCTGACCGCGCTGGCCGCCGAGCTGACCGCGGCGTCCGGCGTCCGGGTGGACGTCGTCCCGCTCGACCTCGGCCGGCCCGCGGCCGGGCGGGCGCTGGCCGCGGAGGTCGACCGACGGGGCATCGCGGTCACCAGCGTGGTGAACTGCGCCGGCTTCGGCACGCACGGGCCCTTCCACTCGGAGGACGCCGACCGGCTGGCCGAGATGGTCGCCGTCGACGTCACCGCCCTGGTCGACGTGAGCCGGGCGTTCGTCGACCGGCTGCGGGCCAGCACCGGCGTGCTGGTGAACGTGGCGAGCATGGCCGCCTACCTGCCCGCGCCCGACATGGCCGTCTACGCCGCGGCCAAGGCATTCGTGCTGAGCTTCACCGAGGCGCTGTGGGCCGAGTCACGGGACAGCGGACTGCGGGTGCTCGTCCTCTCGCCGGGCGCCACCGACACCGAGTTCTTCGACGTCGTGGGCAACGACGCCGCCGACGGCGGCCGGGGCCGGCAGTCGCCGCAGGAGGTGGTGGCCACCGCGTTCCGGGCGCTCGACCGGCGCAACCCGCCGCCCAGCATGGCGGTCGGCCGGGCCAACCGGGCCTCGGTCCGGGCCGTGCGGCTGCTGACCCGGCGGCGCGCGGTGCTGCTGATGGCCGCGATCACCGGTCGGGCGGCCGAGGACGGGGTGGCGCGCCGTGCCGCCGCCTAGCCTGGCGGTCATGACCGCGGTCACCCGGGAGACGTCCCTCGGCATCCGGCAGGTCTCCGAGGAGACCAGGCTGAGCATCGACACGCTGCGCTGGTACGAGCGGGAGGGGCTGCTGCCGCTCGTGGAGCGGAGCGCCGACGGCCGGCGGCGCTACCCGCCGGGGGCGCTGAGGTTCATCCGGCTGGTGCAGGCGCTGCGCCGGACCGGGATGCCGGTGGCCGACGTCCGGCGCTTCGTCACCCTCGGCGGCGGGGAGCTGGCGCACCACCCGGAGCGGATGGCGCTGCTGGAGCAGCAGTGCGCCCAGATCGAGCAGCGGATGGTCGAGCTGCGCGACGACCTGGCCGTGGTGCAGGCCACGATCGCCCAGTTCCGCGAGCTGATCGCCCGCGGGGTGGACTGCGAGGACGAGCTGCCCGACGACCTGCTCGCGCCGATCTTCGCCGACCCGCGGCTGCGCGGGGTCGTGCCGGGCTTGCCCGCCTAGAGGTAGAGGCCCGTCGACTCCTCGATCCGCTCGGCGGCGACGGCGTGCACGTCGCGCTCGCGCAGGATGACCAGGTCCTCGCCGTGCACCTCGACCTCGTGCTGGTCCTCGGGTGAGAACAGCACCCGGTCGCCGACCTTGATCTGCCGCACGTTCGGGCCGATGCCCTTGGCCTCGCCCCAGACCAGCCGCTTGGCGACCTGGGCAGTGGCCGGGATGAGGATGCCGCCGCTGGACCGGCGGTCGCCGTCCTCCTTGCGGAGGGAGACCAGCAACCGGTCGTGCAGCATCTTGATCGGCAACCCGCCGGCGTTCGCGTCGTCCTCAGGCACGCTCGCCAACGCTACCTGCCGGCCTCGTTGCAAGGGCCCGGCCCGAGCATGCGAGGGATGGGGTGCAACGAGGTCCTTCTTCAGCCCCAGCCGAGGGCGTGCAGCTTCTCCTCGTCGATGCCGAAGTGGTGGGCGATCTCGTGGACGACGGTGATCGTGACCTCGTCGGCCACCTGTTCCTCGTCGTCGCAGATGTCGCAGATCGCCGCGCGGTAGATCATGATCCGGTCCGGCAGCGCGCCCGAGTGGTCCCAGCCGCGCTCGGTCAGCGCGTACCCCTCGTAGACGCCCAGCAGGCTCGGCTCCTCGGGGTTCCGGTCCTCGACCAGCACGACGACGTTGTCCAGCAGCGCCATCAACTCCTCGGGCACCTCGTCCAGGGCGTCGGCGACGAGCTCCTCGAAGCGGCGGGGCGGGATCGCGTCCATCAGCGCCGGGTCACCAGCTGGTCGGCAGCGGGCGGCCCTCCTCGTAGCCCGCTGCGCTCTGCACGCCCAGCACCGCACGCTCGTGCAGCTCGTCGACCGTGCGTGCCCCGGCGTAGGTGCACGACGAGCGGACGCCGGCCACGACCTGGTCGATGAGGTCCTCGACGCCGGGCCGGGCCGGGTCCAGGTACATCCGCGAGGAGCTGATCCCCTCCTCGAACAGCCCGGCGCGGGCCCGGTCGAAGCCGCTCTGCGTCGACGTCCGGGCCTTCACCGCGCGGGCCGAGGCCATCCCGAAGCTCTCCTTGTAGCGGCGGCCGGTGCCGTCCTCGTACAGGTCCCCGGCGCTCTCGTAGGTGCCGGCGAACCAGGAGCCGACCATCACGTTCGCCGCGCCGGCGGCCAGCGCGAGGGCGATGTCGCGGGGGTGCCGCACGCCGCCGTCGGCCCAGACGTGCCGGCCCAGCTCGCGGGCGGCCGCGGCGCACTCCTCGACCGCGGAGAACTGCGGGCGGCCGACGCCGGTCATCATCCGGGTGGTGCACATGGCGCCGGGGCCGACGCCGACCTTGACGACGTCCGCCCCGGCCTCGATCAGGTCGCGGGTGCCCTGCGCGGTCACCACGTTGCCGGCGACGACCGGCGTCGAGCCGGCCACCGAGCGCACCGCGGCCACCGCCTCGAGGGCCTTCTCCTGGTGCCCGTGGGCGGTGTCGACGACGAGCACGTCGACACCGGCGGCGAGCAGGGCGCTGGCCTTGCCGGCGACGTCGCCGTTGATGCCGACCGCCGCGGAGGTGAGCAACTGACCGTCGGGCCCGGTGGCCGGGGTGTAGATCGCCGAGCGCAGCGCACCTTTGCGGGTGATGATGCCGACCAGCCGGTCGCCCTCGACCACCGGGGCTGCGCTCACCCGCTCCCCGGACAGGACGTCGAAGACCTTGGGCAGGTCGGTGCCCGCGGGGATGGTCAGCGGGTCGCGGGTCATCACCTCGGCCAGCTGGGTGAACCGGTCGACGCCCTGGCACTGGCCGTCGGTGACGATGCCGACCGGCGCACCGGCCTCGACCACCACGACGATGCCGTGCGCCCGCTTGGTCAGCAGCGACAGCGCCTCGCCCACGGTGGAGGTGGGGGAGAGCGTGATCGGGGTGTCGTAGACCGGGTGCCGGTGCTTCACCCAGGACACGACCTCGCCGACGACGTCGACCGGGATGTCCTGCGGCAGGACGGCGAGGCCACCGCGCCGGGCCACGGTCTCGGCCATCCGCCGTCCGGAGATCGCGGTCATGTTGGCGACGACGATCGGGATCGTCGTCCCCACCCGGTCCGGGGTGGTCAGGTCGACCTCCAGCCGGGAACCGACCGTCGAGTGCGCCGGCACCATGAAGACGTCGGCGTAGGTCAGGTCGTGGGCCGGGCGGGTGTCACCGAGAAATCGCATGCTCATAGCTCCTGAAGAATCGGCTGGGCCAACATCGTCAAGCCCGGCGGCGGAGCGCTAGCTCGGCCTGAGCCCGTAAGGCGTCTGCGTCATCCCGCGACACTGCTCCCAAGTTGTACAAGCGATCCGCGAGACTGGCGATGCTCACTTGCAACCGCGCAGCGATGGCTTGAACGCTCCGGTAGTTTGTGAGATCGCCGTCAGTACGTTCGGCCGCCGCCAAGAGTAGTTCACGGGGCATCAGCAGTGCTGCAGCAAACGCATTAGCCCGCTGTTCGACTGACCTCGGCGCCCAGGGGCCACTGGATACAGCGAGCGTTGACCCGTGCGGGCGATCCAACAGTAGGTGAGCCAGTTCGTGCGCCAGCGTAAAGCGATGCACGGTCATGTGGTTTCCGCGTGCATAGTTCTCGTTCGCAACAACAGCAGCATGTCCAAGAGCGTCATACACGGAGACCCCGCGAAGAAGTCGGTCGGACAGTCTTATCGTTGTGTGGCTAATCGACCAAGAGTCGAGCAGGGATTTGATATCAACATGCCCGTCATGGACGTGATTGTTCTTCGCGAAGGCTTCATACGCTCGCTCTCCCAGGTCGGAACCGGCTTCGCCGGGGGTCAGGGATGGCGAATCCGTCGCGTCCTCAAACCAGTCCTCGGGCAGTGCGGAAACAGTGTCGCTTGGACGTGCTGAGAGTGCCGTCAGGGTCCTGACATCCTGCGCGCTGATGGTAGGACTCGCCGAACCAAACAGTAGGGCAACCTTGGCGCCAGTGAGAACCAGCTGGCCTGGTGTTGCCCGACCGACGGTTCCTGCAACCTCGGATGCCTCAAGCCCCTGGAGTGCGGACTCCACTTCTCGCCACAATGCGCGGAAGTTATCATCTTGGGGTTCTGCACCGCTAAGCCATGCGAATCGGGCTGCGTAGCGAACCTCCCCGTCTTTGAGTGACTCAATGAGCGCGCGCAGTCTACGAATGCGCTCAGACTCGGGACGTAGCGTGGCGAGCCTAGTCGTCGCGGCATTGAGCATCTCGAACAGGGACTGGCTGGCATCTCGGACGTCAGTCGTCGAAATGCCATCAATCGAGAAGGCGAAGTGGCTAGGCGTTCCTGGGTCTCGGACCAGCCCAACACTCACTTCGAGAGCGTCTTGCCGCCTGCGGAGCCACAGGTCCGGCAGTAGTCCACCCTCCGCAGCGGCGCGCAATGAATGGCGGCGTCGCCACTCGTACACCCTTTCCATGGCATCCCAGTCTGGCTGGCCGTCAAGCCCGAAGGTCCTGCGATCCGCCTCGAGGGATGCCCGTGACGCACGGTCGGTAAGGTTGCCGAAGGGGAGGCGTTCCTCGTGAAAGATCGCGTCCCAGTTCTCCGCGAACCACTCGATAACCGGCAGCAGATACCAGTGGGCTCCGGTGAGAAGTTCCCCTTGCTCTTCGTGCATGCAGAGGTTACGGCCATTCATCCAGATGCGGAGAGCTCCCCAGGAGGCGCGCTCATCAGGGTCAACCATGGAGTCGTCGACCCCGTCGTCAAGCAGGCTCATCTCGATGGCGAACGACGATGTATCGCCTGACAGGTAAGACCACTTGATGGCGCTCATGACCGACCTCCCTTGAGGACTCGAGGTGTTATGACGTTCTCAGTTATCCACTGCCGCCTGATAGGTATGGGGACCATGTTCCAATTGACTGGGAAGCCGTGCCACACCTCGTCGCCTTCGGCATTGGTCGTGTTGGTTGGCTTCGCTTGAAAAGCGTCAGCACCGTCTGTCGCGAATCGTCGACGGGAGTTCTTCGGATCGGGAACGCTTTGTGAAAGCAAGTCGGGGCCGTTGGCTCCCTTAGGGCAGCGGCTTCCTCGGGCGCCTTGCTGCCACGGGTCCCGGTGTCGGGGATTGCCCTCATACGCCAGTCCCACGCAACCTCCAGGTGTCAGCCCACGACGAAAGCCCCAACTCAGGAGTGACGAGTTGGGGCTTTGGGGGGCTCACGTGTTACCGAGCCATGGACAACGTACACCAAGTCTCGCGTGCTGGCTCCGCTGTTACTCCATCGGAGTGAGTGTCATCGGGCCAGCGCGCCGTGAGCGCTGGGCGTCCAGGTGGTCAGTGCAGAGAGCACCTTCCGAAGGAGACCTACGATCAGGGCGTGATCGACCTGCGCCTCGTCCGCGAGAACCCCGACCTCGTCCGCGCCAGCCAGCGTGCCCGGGGTGCCGATGAGTCCCTGGTCGACGCCCTGCTGGCCGCGGACGCCGGACGCCGGGCCGCCGTGAAGGCCGCCGACGGCCTGCGCGGGGAGCAGAAGGCGGCGTCCCAGGCGGTGAAGAAGGCCAGCCCGGAGGAGCGTCCCGCCGTCCTGGAGAAGGCGAAGGCGCTGGCCGCGCAGGTGAAGGAGGCCGAGGAGGCCGAGCGCACCGCCGACGCGGCGCTGCACGCCCTGCACCTGCGGATCCCCAACGTCGTCCACCCCGACGTGCCGCCGGGCGGCGAGGACGACGCGGTGGAGATCCGGACCGTGGGGGAGGTGCCCACCTACGACTTCGAGGTGAAGGACCACCTGCAGATCGGTGAGGCCCTCGGCGCCATCGACATGGAGCGCGGCGCCAAGGTCTCCGGCGCCCGCTTCTACTTCCTCACCGGCCCGGGCGCGCTGCTGGAGTTCGCGTTGGCCCAGCTGGCGATCACCCGCGCCGTCGCCGCCGGCTTCACCCCGGTCGTCGCCCCGGCGCTGGTCAAGCCCGAGGCGATGGAGGGCACCGGCTTCCTCGGCGAGCACGACGAGGAGGTGTACCGGATCGAGCGGGACGACCTGTACCTCGTCGGCACCTCCGAGGTCGCGCTGGCCGGCATGCACGCCCGTGAGGTGCTCGACCTCTCCGCCGGCCCCAAGCGGTACGCCGGCTGGTCCTCCTGCTTCCGGCGCGAGGCCGGCTCCTACGGCAAGGACACCCGCGGCATCATCCGGGTGCACTGGTTCGACAAGGTCGAGATGTTCAGCTTCTGCGCGCCCGAGGACGCCGCCGCCGAGCACCGCCGGCTGCTGCAGTGGGAGGAGGAGTTCCTCTCCGCACTCGAACTGCCCTACCGGGTGGTCGACATCGCCGCCGGTGACCTGGGCACCAGCGCCGCCCGCAAGTTCGACATCGAGGCGTGGTTCCCCAGCCAGGGCGCCTACCGGGAGCTCACCAGCACGTCGGACTGCACCACCTTCCAGGCCCGCCGGCTGCAGGTCCGCAGCCGGGACGCCGACGGCAGGCCGCAGCCGGTCGCCACGCTGAACGGCACGCTGTGCGCGATCGCCCGCACCATCGCCTGCCTGCTCGAGGTGCACCAGCGGGCCGACGGCTCGGTGCACGTCCCGGCGGCGCTGCGCCCCTGGCTGGGTGGCCACGAGGTCCTCACCCCGGGGATGTCCCTGGCCGCGGTCGCCGCTCCGGGGGTCCCCGCATGACCGCCCAGCCGCACGGGGGCGGCCTGACCGCCCCGGCCGCCGCCCTGCACGCCACCGAGGTCGTCGACCTGGGTGACCTGCGCGCCCGGCTCGGCGGCTGGCGGCCGAAGCTGGTGGTCAGCGACCTGGACGGCACGCTGCTCGGCTCGGCCGGGGCCGTCAGCCCCCGTACCGCCGAGGCCATCGACGCCTGCCGCGGCACGGGCGTCCCGTTCGTCGGGGCCACCGGCCGCGGCCCCCGCCTGCTGGAGAGCGTCCGCGCCGCGCTGGGCGGCCAGGGGTTCGCCGTCCTGGCCCAGGGCGGGTACGTCGTCCGGTTCGGCTCCGACGGCGCCGCCGACGAGGTGCTGCGCACCGTCGGCATGGCCCGCGACGTCGCCACCGAGGTCATCGCCGCCATCGAGGAGGTCGCCGGCGAGCTGGTCGTGGCGGTCGAGGACGCCGCCGAACAGGCCGAGGCGCTGCGCCCGCTGCGTGTCCAGCACGGCTTCGACTGGCCCTACCCGGAGCCGGCGCACCTGCTGCCCCGGCACCAGGTGCTGCCGGTCGGTGCCGTGCTCAAGGTGTTCCTGCGCTCCGCCCGGCTGGGCGAGGACGAGCTGGTCGCGCTGGCGCGATCGGTCGTCGACCCGGCGGTCGCCGAGCTGACGCACGCCGGCCTGGGGTTCATCGAGGTGCTGCCGCCGGGGGTCACCAAGGCCACCGGGCTGGCCGTCGTCCTGGACCAGGTGGGCGTCGGGTTCGGCGACGTGCTGGTGTTCGGCGACATGCCCAACGACCTGCCGATGATCGAGGCGGTCACCGCAGCCGGCGGTCGGGCGGTCGCCGTGGCCAACGCCCACCCCGCCGTCCGGGCCGCCGCCGGCGACCGGACCAGCGGGCACGACGCCGACGGCGTCGCCCGCTACGTCGAGGCCGTGCTCGCGCTGGGGGAGACCGATGTCTGACTGGCGCCCGAAGCTCATCGTCAGCGACCTCGACGGCACGCTGCTGCGCAGCGACGAGACGATCAGCGACGAGACCCTGGCCGAGCTGCAGCGCTGGGCCGGCGAGGGGGTGCCGCTGGTGCTGGCCACCGGCCGTCCGCCCCGCTGGATGCTCGGGGTGCGGGACCGCCTGGGCGGCGGCACCGCGATCTGCTGCAACGGCGCGGTGCTGCTGGACCTGGGGGAGTTCCAGGTGCTGGAGGAGCACCCGGTCCAGCCGGAGGTGCTCCAGCAGATCACCGGGCAGTTGCGCGAGCACCAGCCGGACACCTGGTTCGCGGTGGAGTACGGCGACCAGTTCCGGCACGAGCCGATCTACCAGCCGCGCTGGGACCGGGACGCCCCCGGCGTCGCGGTGGCCACGCTGGCCGAGATGGTCGCCCAGCCGGTGGCCAAGCTGCTGGCCCGGCACGAGCGACTGGGGCGCGACGAGTTCGTCGCCCTGGTCGCCGAGGTCGTGGGGGACGCCGCCACGGTCACCACCTCCTCCTCCGACGCGATGGCCGAGATCTCCGCCCGCGGCGTCACCAAGGCCACCGGCCTCGCGCGGCTCGCCGCCGAACGGGGGCTGACGCCGGCCGACGTCGTCTACTTCGGCGACATGCCCAACGACCTGGCCGCCTTCGACTGGGTGCGCGAGGGTGGCGGCCGCGCCGTGGCGATGGCGCACGCGCACCCGGACGTGCTCGCGGCGGCCACCGACGTGACCGACTCGAACGACGCCGAGGGCGTCGCGAGGCTGCTGGCCTCCCTGCGCGCCTGACCGGTCCACCCACGCGGACCCATCGGTTCCGTAACCGGGTCTCAGGTGGAGTCGTTCCTCCGTGGTGCCGATCCCATGGGCGAGGGGCGCGCTGGTGCGCCCGAGCGACGAGAGGCACGCCATGGACGCGACGAACGACCACGAGCCCGCAACGCATGCTCCTGGACCGGCGGACGAGCCCGGGCGCAGCGCGCTGGCCCGGCTCGGGTTGCGCGGCAGGCTGCTCGCCGCCTTCCTCACCGTCGCCCTGATGACCCTCGTCGTCGGTGGCCTCGGCATCTCGCGGATGGCTGCGCTCAGCCACCAGGCCGAGGCGGTCTACGAGGAGGGGGCCGTCCCGCTCCGCGACATCCTGCTGCTGCGGTCGGTCTACTGGGAGCTGCAGGCGGCCGGCTCCCGGGCCATGACCCCCGGCCTCACGCCGGATCTGGTGCAGGCCCTGCAGGAGCAGTCGGTCGAGATCCGCGGGACGCTGGACGAGCTCCGGGCCGGCCTGGCGGAGGCCTCCCTCGGGGCCGACACGGAGGCCGCGTTCCAGGACTTCCAGACCGCGATCGAGCTGTACGACGAGACCAGTGCCCAGATGGCGGAGATCGGCGCGGCCGGTGGGGACATCTACTCGGTCCTGCCGACGCTGATCCAGGCCGAGGAGGACGCCGTCGCCGCGCTGAACGCGGGCACCGACGCGCAGATCGCCGCCACCGAGGCCACCGTCCAGGAGGCCCGCGACGCGTACACCTCGGGGCGCACGCTGACGCTGCTCGGTGTGGCGATCGGCCTCGCGGTCTCCGTCGCGCTGGCCGTCCTGATGGCCCGCAGCGTCACCCGCCCGGTCCAGCGGATCCGGGAGACCCTGGAGCAGGTGGCCGGCGGTGACCTGCGGGTGCGCGCCGGCCGGACCGGTGGTGCCGAGCTGGGCCAGGTCGCGGAGTCCCTCGACGACACGCTGGATGCGCTGGGGGGCGTGCTCAGCCTGGTCAACGACTCGGCCGGGCGGCTGGCCACGGCGTCGCTGCAGTTGAACGCGGGTGCGGAGGCGATGGCCAGCAACGCGCGGAACGCGGCGGGGCAGGCCGACGTCGTGGTGGCCTCGGCAGGTGAGGTCGCCGCCAGCGTGGACACGGTGTCGACCGGGTCCCAGCAGATGGAGGCCGCGATCCGGGAGATCTCGCAGAACGCCAGCGAGGCGTCGCGGGTGGCCGGGCAGGCGGTGAACGTCGCGGAGAACACCACTCGCACGGTCGGCAAGCTGGGTGACTCCTCGCAGGAGATCGCCACGGTGGTGAAGCTGATCAACGGGATCGCCGAGCAGACGAACCTGCTGGCGCTGAACGCCACGATCGAGGCCGCGCGGGCCGGTGAGGCGGGCAAGGGCTTCGCGGTGGTGGCCAGTGAGGTGAAGGAGCTGGCGCAGGAGACCGCCCGGGCGACGGAGGACATCTCCCGCCGGGTGGAGGCGATCCAGGCCGACACGGCGGGTGCGGTCGACGCGATCGGGGAGATCAGCACCGTCATCGGTCAGATCAACGACTTCCAGGCCACCATCGCCGCGGCGGTGGAGGAGCAGACCGCCACCACCAACGAGATGAACCGCAACGTGGCCGAGGCGGCGGGCAGCTCGCGCAGCATCGCCACCGCGATCACCGGGCTGGCTGCTGGTACGGCGGAGACCAACCAGCGGGTCGACGACGCCCAGCGGTCCGCGGTCGAGCTGGCCCGGATGAGCGACGAGCTGCAGGACGCGGTCAGCCGGTTCACCGTCTGACGCAGGACCCGACCCGGCGGCGCCGGTCACCGCAGCTCGCGGTGGCCGGCGCCGTCCTCGTCCCCGGTGCCGGCGGGGGTCCTGCCCGGGAACGGTCGCGCGCGACACACGGGGTCAAGGACGCGACGGCGCTGCCGATGAGATCAGGGGTGGGCCGCACGGGCGCGCCCGTGGGCAGAAGAGGGACAGATGGACGTCATGGCGCAGGGACCGGCAGCCGACACCGAGTCGAGGAGGGCCGGGCGCTCGTCGCTGGCCGGCCGGGTGGGGCTGCGTGGCCGCCTGCTGCTGGCGATCCTGCTGGTGGCGCTGACCACGCTGACCGTCGGCCTGGTCGGCATCCAGCGGATGTCGGCGCTCAGCGAGACCGCCGCCGAGGTCCACGAGGAGGGCGGCATGCCGCTGGACGGGCTGCGTCAGCTGCAGGCCCAGTGGTGGGAGCTGCAGGCCTACTCCGCTCGGACGAGCATCCCCACGCTGCCCCCTCAGACGCTGGCCGCGTCCGCCCAGGGCTTCACCGACGGGCTGGAGGCCCTGGCCGCGCAGACCGCAGCCGTCGCGGAGATGCCGCTGACCCCGCAGACCCGGGCGGCCTTCGAGACCTTCTCCGCAGGGACCGAGGAGTACCTGTCCCTGCTCACCCAGCTCCAGCAGGCCCCCGGGGGGGACCTCGCGGCGGCGGGCCCGATCATCCAGGCGATGACCGCCGCCCAGGCCACCATCTCCGAGGCGCTGGTCACCGCCACCAGCGCTGCCCAGGAGGCGGCTGTGGGCAAGGCGCAGGAGGCGGAGGACGCCTACACCAGTGCCCGCACCCTCACGGTGGCGATCATCGTCATCGGGCTGTTCGTCTCCGTGGTGCTGGCCCTGCTCGTCGTCCGCTCGGTGATGGGTCCCGTGCAGCGCCTGCGGGAGGTCCTCGACCAGGTGGCCGACGGTGACCTCAGCGTCCGGGCCGGCGCCACCGGTGGTGCCGAGATCGGTGAGGTCGCCCGCTCGCTCGACTCGACCCTGGAGTCGCTCAGCGGCGTGCTGCGGCTGGTCAACGACTCCGCCGGCCGGCTGGCGGTGGCCTCGCAGGCGCTGAACACCGGCGCTGCCGGCATGGCCCGGAGCGCGCAGGCGGCGACCGGCCAGGCCGACGTCGTCGTCAGCTCCGCCGGGGAGGTCGCCGCCAGCGTCGACACCGTCGCCACCGGATCCCAGCAGATGGAGGCCGCGATCCGGGAGATCAGTCGGAACGCCAGCGAGGCGTCGCGGGTGGCCGGGCAGGCGGTGAACGTCGCGGAGAACACCACTCGCACGGTCGGCAAGCTGGGTGACTCCTCGCAGGAGATCGCCACGGTGGTGAAGCTGATCAACGGGATCGCCGAGCAGACGAACCTGCTGGCGCTGAACGCCACGATCGAGGCCGCGCGGGCCGGTGAGGCGGGCAAGGGCTTCGCGGTGGTGGCCAGTGAGGTGAAGGAGCTGGCGCAGGAGACCGCCCGGGCGACGGAGGACATCTCCCGCCGGGTGGAGGCGATCCAGGCCGACACGGCGGGTGCGGTCGACGCGATCGGGGAGATCAGCACCGTCATCGGTCAGATCAACGACTTCCAGGCCACCATCGCCGCGGCGGTGGAGGAGCAGACCGCCACCACCAACGAGATGAACCGCAACGTGGCCGAGGCGGCGGGCAGCTCGCGCAGCATCGCCACCGCGATCTCCGGTCTCGCCGCGGGCACCCAGCAGACCAACGAGGGCGTCGCGGAGGCGCAGCGCTCGGCCGCGGACCTGGCCCGGATGAGCGACGAGCTGCAGGACGCCGTCCGGCGGTTCACCGTCTGACCTGTGGTCTCTCGGACCACACCGCGGCCACGTGCCGTCCCGGCCTCAGGCCGATCCGATCCCGGGAGCCGGGCAGGACCCTCCGGTCCTGCCCGGCTCGCGGCCGTTCAGTCAGCCAGCAGTCGCGCGCGACGGACGGCCACCGACGCCGACCGCGGGTCGCCCGGGGGCAGGAGCTCGGCCAGCCGGTCGTGGACCGCGCCGTCGTGCTCGCCCAGGGGGTGCGTGCTGAACGTGTGCAGCAGCTCGGGGTCGTCGGCGGCGAGCACGG
Source organism: Modestobacter caceresii (assembly GCF_000761485.1). Lineage (GTDB taxonomy): Bacteria > Actinomycetota > Actinomycetes > Mycobacteriales > Geodermatophilaceae > Modestobacter > Modestobacter caceresii. Next base: position 12,218 of record NZ_JPMX01000096.1, on the reverse strand, counting down.
CGCGGCGCAGGCCCGCGGTGAGCTCGTCGCTCAACTGCCGGATCGTCGGCGCCTCCGACCGGGGCAGGACCGGGCCGCGGCAGGCGCTGAGGGCGGCGTCCACGCGCCGGGCCGCCAGCGCCCGACCCGCGGTCTCGACGTCACTGGCGACCTCGGCCACCAACCGGTACGGCCGGGTCTGCAGCAGGTCCGCGCCGACGACCGCACGGAGCCGGCGGATCTCGCCGCGCACCGTCGTCTGGTTCCCGCGGTCGCCGTACAGCAGCCGGGCGAGCTGTTCCCCGGTGAGGCCGTCGGGGTGTCGGGCGAGGAGGAGGAGGACCTCCGCCAGGCGCAGGGGCAGCGGGATCCAGCGGCCGTCGACGACCACCGTGGGCGTCCCCTCCCCGGTGCACCGCAACGACAGCGCGTGGGCAGCCGGGCGGGGTGCCGGCCGGGCGCGGCGGACCGCAGTCCGGAGCAGACAGCCGTCCGGGAGCCGCTCGACCTGCGCCTCCCGCCCGTCGGGCAGCGTCACCTGGTCGGTGTCGTCCAGCTGGACCCGCGCCGGCCACCGCCCGTCGTGCTCGGCGGCCAGCACCCGGCCGCTCGGGGTCACGAAGGCCGCTGCCTCGCCGTCCCGGCGGGACAGCGGCAGCCGGAGCCGCAGGTTGTGGTCGGCGATGGCGACCCGGACCCGCAGCTGGTCCTCGGCGAGCCGTGCGGTGGCCGCGACCAGCTGCGCCAGGGCCGGGTGCACCGTCTGCAGCGGACCGCTCACGTCGAGGACGCCGATGACCGACCCGGTGTCCGGGTCGTGCACCGGCGCCGCGACGCACGTCCAGGAGTGGTACGTGCGGACCAGGTGCTCCGCCGAGTGGATCTGCACGGGCGCCCCGACGGCGAGCGCCGTGCACATCGCGTTCGTCCCGATGGCCCCCTCGCTCCAGTCGGTGCCGGGGAAGAGGCCGACCCGGTCCGCCCGCCCGAGGAGCTCCCGGTCGCCGTCGCGCCACAGGACGTGGCCGGCGCCGTCGGTCACCAGGACCAGGTGCGCCACCTCGTCGGCCACGCCCGCCAGCGCGCTGCGCAGCAGGGGCATGACCGCGTTCAGCGGATGGGCAGCGCGGAGGTCGTCCAGCTCGTCGGGTGCGTGGACCACCGGAGGGGTCCGGCGCTCCGGGTCGACGTGGGCGGCGAGGCTCCGCTCCCAGGACGCGGAGACCACCGGACGGGGGGCGCGGCGGACGGTGCCCTGACCGAGCACCGCGTCGAACGTCTCAGCCAGCGCGCGGGCGCGCTCGCGGGGGGCGAGGTGCTCGTCCTCGTCGGCCAGGTGCTCTGCATCGCACGACATCGCACCCCCGAGCGGCCTCGCAGCGCAGACGCCGGCACTGGCGTCGGTGCGGATCATCGCTCACGCCCGGACCCCGGGCAACCAGCCGCGGGAGGTCGCCCCGCGGTCCCGGGCGGCTGAGTCGCAGGCCGCTGCCGCGGCTCAGCCGAGGGCCGCGGCTCAGCCGAGGGCCGCTGCCGCGGCGGTGGCGACGTCGACGTCCTGGGCCACCGATCCCGCGCTCACCCCGACGGCACCCACGATCACGCCGTCCCGCTCCAGGGGGATCCCGCCGCCGAAGGCGACCATCCCACCGGCGGTCTGCTCCAGGCCGTAGAGCTCGGCGCCCGGCTGCACCAGGTCGGTCAGGGCGGCCGTGGGCAGGGCCATCAGCACCGAGGTGACGGCCTTGCGGGTGGAGATGTCGATGCTCGCCTTGATGGCGCCGTCCATCCGCCCGAACGCGAGCAGGTGGCCGCCGTCGTCGACGACGGCGACGTTCATCGGCTGGCCGATCTCCTCGGCCCGGGCGATGCCGGCGTCCAGGACCCGGCGGGCGTCGGCGTGCGAGAGCGATGTGGTCATCGTCACAGCCAAGCAGTCCGGGTGGCCCCCGGTACACCCCTGTCCCCGGGCTGGCGGAGGCAACGAACAGGCAACGTGTCCTGTGTCACAGTCCCGGTGAACTGACGGACGAGGAGGGATGCCCCGATGAGCACCTCGCAGGACACCAGGCTGGCCGCGGGGGACTACCCGCTGTCGGTCAACCGACCGGAGCTGCTCCGGACCCCGACCGGCAAGCCGATCACCGCGCTGACGATGGACGCGGTGCTGTCGGGGGAGCTGTCGGCCGAGGACCTGCGGATCGCCCCGGAGACGCTGGAGCTGCAGGCCCAGCTGGCCGACGCGAGCAACCGCCCGCAGCTGGCGATGAACTTCCGGCGGGCGGCGGAGATGTGCGCGATCCCCGACGCCGAGGTGCTCGGGATGTACAACGCGCTGCGCCCGCGCGCCTCCACCGCCGATCAGCTGGCCTCCATGGCCGATCGGCTGGAGGGGACCTGGTCGGCGCCCGTCTGCGCAGCCCTCGTCCGGGAGGCGGCCGAGGTCTACGCCCGCCGCGACCTGCTCGCCCGGCCCGCCGCCGGGTCCGAGGACTGAGAGGACACGCCCATGACCACCACCCAGCCGCGGCGCTCGCCCGAGCCACGGCACTCGCTGCGCACCGACGTCCTCGAGGCGCGGCCGGTCAACCTCGACGGGTTCGTCGAGGAGTGGCCCGAGAAGGGCCTCGTCGCCATGGAGAGCGCGTACGACCCGGCGCCCAGCGTGCGGGTCGAGGACGGGCTCATCGTCGAGCTGGACGGCAGGCAGCGCGCCGACTTCGACTTCATGGACACCTTCATCGCCGACCACGCCATCGACGTGTCCTCGGCCGAGGAGTCCAACGCCCTCCCCTCCGCCGAGATCGCCCGGATGCTGATCGACCCCCGGGCCTCCCGGGACGACGTCCTCGCGGTCACCCGGGGCCTGACCCCGGCGAAGGTGCTCGACGTCCTCAAGCTGATGAACGTCGTCGAGATCATGCAGGGGATGCAGAAGATGCGGGCCCGGCGCACGCCGGCCAACCAGGCGCACTCCACCAGCGCCCGGGACAACCCCGTCCAGGTCGCCGCCGACGCGGCGGAGGGCGCGCTGCGCGGCTTCGCCGAGCTGGAGACGACGCTGGGCGTGCTGCGCTACGCACCGCTGGTGGCCATCGCGCTGCAGGTCGGTGCCCAGGTCGGGCGCGGGGGCGTGCTGACCCAGTGCGCGCTGGAGGAGGCCACCGAGCTCGAGCTCGGCATGCGCGGCATCACCGCCTACGCCGAGACGATCTCCATCTACGGCACCGAGTCGGTGTTCATCGACGGGGACGACACCCCCTGGTCCAAGGCGTTCCTCGCCTCCGCCTACGCCTCCCGCGGGATCAAGATGCGCTTCACCTCCGGCACCGGGTCGGAGGTGCAGATGGGCAACGCCGAGGGCAAGTCGATGCTCTACCTGGAGATCCGCTGCATCCTGATGGCCAAGGGCGCGGGGGTGCAGGGGCTGCAGAACGGCTCGATCAGCTGCATCGGGGTGCCCGGTGCCGTGCCGGGGGGCTGCGCGCGGTGGCCGCGGAGAACCTGGTCGCCAGCATGATGGACCTGGAGTGCGCCTCCGGGAACGACCAGTCCTTCTCGCACTCGGCGATGCGCCGGACCGCCCGGATGATGCCGCAACTGCTGCCCGGCACCGACTTCGTCTGCTCGGGCTTCTCCGCGGTGCCGAACGCGGACAACATGTTCGCCGGGTCGAACTTCGACACCGAGGACTACGACGACTGGAACACCATCCAGCGCGACTTCCAGGTCGACGGCGGGCTACGGCACGTGCGCGAGGACGAGATCCTGCTGGCTCGGAGCAAGGCGGCCCGCGCCCTCCAGGCACTGTTCGCGTACCTCGACCTGCCGGCCGTCACCGACGAGGAGGTGGAGGCGGGAACCTACGCCAACTCCTCCGCCGACTACCCCTTCCGGGACGTGCTGGCCGACCTCAAGGGCGCCCAGGCGGTGATGGACCGCGGCATCACCGGCCTCGACATCGTCAAGGGGCTGGAGGCGAGCGGGTTCCACGACGTCGCCGAGAACCTGCTGACCGTGCTGCGCCAGCGGGTGTCCGGTGACCTGCTGCAGACCTCCGCCGTCCTCACCGCCGACTTCACCCCGCTGTCGGCCATCAACGACCCGAACGACTACGCCGGCCCCGGCACCGGCTACCGCCTGCAGGGAGAACGCTGGGCGGAGCTGAAGAAGCTCCGGCACGTCACGTCGGCGACGGACCCCGAGACCGAGGTCGGCTGACCATGACGCTGTCCACGTCCACCCGCACCGTCAGCCTCCGCGAGCTGTCCCCGGCGACCCGCGGGACCCGGCCCGACGAGGTGGTGATCGCCGTGTCCCCGGCCTTCGCCGGGCACTTCACCAAGACGATCGTCGACGTCCCGCACGCCGAGGTGCTGCGCCAGCTGATGGCCGGCATCGAGGAGCAGGGCGTGGGCGTCCGGCTGGTGCGGGTCCGGGACACCGCGGACCTGGCGGCCATCGCGCACATCGGGGCCAAGCTCTCCGGCTCCGGCATTTCCGTCGGCATCCTGTCCCGCGGGACGACGATGATCCACCAGAAGGACCTCGCCCGGCTGAGCAACCTGGAGCTGTTCCCGCAGTCGCCGCTGCTGGACCCGGCGGTCTTCCGCATGATCGGCTCGAACGCCGCGCAGTACGCCAAGGGGGAGTCGCCCCAGCCGGTGCCCACGCGCAACGACCAGATGGCGCGACCGCGCTGGCAGGCGAAGGCCGCGCTCCTGCACCTCAAGGAGTTCGAGTGCATCGCGGCAGGTCAGGGCCCGGTGGAGGTCGAGGCCGTGTTCGAGCTGACCGACGCGGGCTGAGGTGGGTGCGCCCGGCCACGACCCGTCGTCGGCCCGGCTGGTGGTCGGCGTCGACATCGGCAACTCGACGACCGAGGCGTGCCTGGCCGAACTCGCACCGGACGGGTCGCTGACGTACCTGGGCGCCGACCTGACCCGGACCACCGGGGTCAAGGGCACGCCGGACAACACCGTCGGCGCGCTCCGGGTGGTCCGCGACGTGCTGGCCCGGGCCGGTCGGCGCCCCGACGAGGTGCACACCGTGCTGCTCAACGAGGCGACCCCGGTGATCAGCGGCCTGGCGATGGAGACCATCACCGAGACGATCATCACCGAGTCCACGATGATCGGGCACAACCCGACGACCCCGGGCGGCGAGGGGCTCGCCGTCGGCACCACCGTCTCGATCGCCGACCTCACCGCACAGCCGCCGGGCGAGCCGGTGGTCTGCGTGGTCCCGGCCGGCTGGGACTTCGACGACGTGGCGCGGGTGGTCAACGCCGCCGTCGCCGGTGGGGTGGCGGTGGTGGCCGCCGTCCTCGCCGGGGACGACGCCGTGCTGGTCACCAACCGGCTGGACCGGGCGGTGCCCGTCGTCGACGAGGTGCGCGCGGTCGAGAAGGTGCCCCTGGGCATGCTGGCGGCGGTCGAGGTGGCCGCACCGGGCCGGACCATCCGCACCCTGTCGGACTCCTACGGCCTGGCCTCGGTGTTCGACCTCGACCCCGACCAGACCCGGGCGGTCTCGCCGGTCGCACGTGCGCTCACCGGGAACCGCTCGGCGGTGGTGGTGCGGACCCCGTCCGGGGACGTCACCGACCGGCGGATCCCGGTGGGCGAGCTGGTGCTGCGCGGGGCGGGGAGGGAGCTTCGCATCGACGTCGACGCCGGGGCCGAGGCGATCATGGCCACCGTCGCCCGGCTGCAGCCGCTCGACGACGTGCACGGGGAACCCGGCACCCACGTCGGCGGGATGCTCGCCCAGGTCCGCGACACCATGTCCGACGTGCTGCGCGGCGCGGACGGGGCGGCGCAGCCGGCGTCCGAGATCGCCATCCGCGACGTCCTGGCGGTCGACACGTTCGTCCCGGCCGAGGTGCGCGGGGGACTGGCCGGTGAGATCGCGCTGGAGAACGCCGTCGCGCTCGCGGCGATGGTGCGGACAAGCCGCAGCCGCATGCAGCTGGTCGCCGACCAGGTATCCGCGGAGCTCGGGGCGCGGGCGGAGATCGGCGGCGTCGAGGGGGAGATGGCCGTGGGTGGGGCGCTGACCACCCCCGGCGTCGACCGGCCGGTCGCCGTCCTGGACCTGGGTGGCGGGTCGACCGACGCCGCGCTGATGACCGTGGACGGCGTGTGCACCGCCGTCCACGTGGCCGGCGCCGGGGAGCTGGTCACCAAGCTGATCGACTCCGAGCTGGCGCTGGGTGACCGGGAGGTCGCCGAGGGCGTGAAGTGGCACCCGCTGGCCAAGGTGGAGAGCTTCTTCCACCTGCGGCACGAGGACGGCACCGTCCAGTTCTTCGACCAGCCGTTCCCGCCGCACGTGTTCGCCCGGGTCGTGGTGCTCACCCCGGACGGCCCGGTGCCCGTCGAGACCCGGCACGGCCTCGACCACGTCCGCCGGGTCCGCCGGGCGGCGAAGAGCCGGGTGTTCGTGGTCAACGCCGTCCGGGCGCTGCGGCAGGTCGCGCCGGGTGGCGACCTCCGGGCCCTGGACTTCGTGGTGCTGCTGGGCGGCTCGGCGCTGGACTTCGAGATCCCCGAGCTGATCGCCGACGAGCTCGCGCCCTACGGCATCGTCTGCGGGACGGGCAACGTGCTGGGCACCCAGGGCCCGCGCAACGCGGTCGCGTCCGGGCTGGTCCGGGCGCACGCCGCTGCGTCTTCGCCGTGCCCGGCCGGGTGACCGACGCCCGGCAGCGGCCGGCCGTGGTGGTCCACCGTTCCCCCGGCGCACCGGCTGCGGTGCTGCGCGAGGTCTGCGCCGGTGCGGAGGAGGAGGGGGTGCCCACCGAGCTCGTCGACGTCCCGGATCAGCCGGAGGACGCCGTCGGGCTGGCGCACGCGGCCGCCCTCGACTCCCCGCTGGAGGTCGGCGTCGGCGTCGACGCCGCAGGTGCGGTCGCGGTGCACCACGGCAAGCTGCCCGCCCACCGCCCGGCGACGACGACCGGCCCGGACGCCGGACCCCGGGACTGGCGCCGGACCGGCCGGACCGCGGCCCGCATCGTCAAGGGCCTGCCGCTGGGCTGACCGCGGTCAGAGGTACTGGCCTCCGCCGGGCCGGTGCTCCTGGGCCGGCGCACCCGGGGGGAGGGCCTTGCGGCGCATCTCCTCCAGCTGGGCCCGGGCGGCCATCTGCTGGGCGAAGAGCGCGGTCTGGATGCCGTGGAAGACGCCCTCCAGCCAGCCGACCAGCTGCGCCTGGGCGATCCGCAGCTCGGCGTCCGAGGGGGTCTCGCCCTCGGTGAACGGCAGCGTGATCCGCTCCAGCTCCTCGCGCAGCTCGGGAGCCAGCCCCTGCTCCAGCTCGCGGATGGAGGAGGCGTGGATGTCGCGCAGCCGGTTGCGGCTGGCGTCGTCCAGGGGCGCCGCCCGGACCTCCTCGAGCAGCTGCTTGATCATCGTGCCGATCCGCATGACCTTCGCCGGCTGCTCGACGAGGTCGCCGACCCCGGTCATGCCGCCCTCGTCGCCCTCCGGCAGGTGCATGCCGCCGACCGGCTGCCCGTCCGGCCCCACGACGAGGACCTGCTGGCGGCCTGGCTCACCGGTGCCTGGTGCTGTCATGCCCCCATCCTCCCCCGGCGCTGCCGGCCTGCCCGTCGAGGGGCCGCACCGGTCCGGCGCGGCCGGCCGACTGACTACGCTCCCCGCATGTCGTCGGGGGAGGGCCAGCTGGACGTGGCCCGTGTCCGGGGCCTGTTCCCGGGGCTGTCCGACGGCCTGGTGCACGCCGACGGGCCGGGGGGCGCGCTGGTGCCGGAGAGCGTCGTGCGCGCCGTCTCCCAGGCCATGCGGGTGCCGATCGCCGGCCGGGGTGGTGTCTTCGCCTCCTCCGCCCGGGCGGAGCAGCTGGTCGCCGGCGCGCGGTCCGCGGTCGCCGACCTGGTGGGCGGCGCGCCCGGCGGGGTCGTCCTCGGGCCGAACATGACCACGCTCACCTATGCCGTCGCCCGGGCGCTGGCCAAGCACTGGCGCCGCGGCGATGAGATCGTGGTCAGCCGGCTGGACCACGACGCCAACATCCGCCCGTGGCTGCAGGTCGCCGACGAGCTCGGCCTGGTCGTGCGGTGGGCCGAGGTGGACATCGAGACCGGGGAGCTGCCGGACTGGCAGTACGACGAGCTGGTCACCGACCGCACCCGGCTGGTCGCCGTCACCGCGGCCAGCAGCGCCATCGGCACCCGCCCCGACGTCGCCTCCATCGCCGAGCGCGCGCACCGGGTCGGGGCGCTGGTCGTCGTCGACGCCGCGCACGCCGCACCGCACGCCCCGCTGGACGTCGAGGAGCTGGGGGCGGACTTCCTCCTGCTGTCGGCCTACAAGTGGTGCGGTCCGCACGTCGGCGCGCTGGTCGCCCACCCCGGCCTGCTCGAGGAGCTGTGGCCGGACAAGCTGCTGCCCGCGTCGGAGCGGGTGCCCGACCGGTTCGAGACGGGCGCGCCGCCGTTCGAGCTCTACGCCGGCGTGGCCGCCTCGGTGGACCACCTGGCGGCCCTCTGCCTCGAGGCCACCGGCACCCGGCGGGAGCGGCTGCGCACCTCGATGGCCGCGGTGAGCCGCTACGAGGAGCAGCTGTTCACCCGGCTGGACGGGGCGCTGCGGTCGATGGTGCACGTGCAGGTGCTGGGCGACCCGGCGTGGACCACGCCGACGCTGTCCTTCACCGTCGACCGGCTGCGGCCCCGGCAGGCGGCCACCGAGCTGGCCCGGAGCGGCGTCTGCGCCTGGGACGGCGACTTCTACTCCCGCGAGCTGTTCGACGCGATCGGGGTCAACGAGACCGGCGGCGCCGTGCGGCTGGGCCTGATGCACTACAACACCGTCGAGGAGGTCGACCGCCTCGTCGACGCCGTCGCCGGCCTGCGGTAGCCGTCAGGCGTCGGGGACGAGCAGGACCTTGCCGATGTGGGTGCTGGACTCCAGCAGGGCGTGCGCCTCGCCGGCCCGGGACATCGGCAGCCGCCGGTCCACGATCGGCCGGACGACGCCCCGCTCGACGTCGGGCCACACGTCGTGTCGCACCGCCGCCACGATCTCGGCCTTGCCGCCGGGCCCGGTCGCCGGCCGCGAGCGCAGCGTGGTCGCGTGCACCGACCCGCGCTTGCGCATCAGCTTGCCGAGGTCGATCTCGGCCTTGGTGCCGCCCTGCATGCCGATGCCCATCAGCCGGCCGCCGATGGCCAGCACGTCGAGGTTCCGGGCCAGGTACTTGGCCCCGATGATGTCCAGGACGACGTCCGCCCCGTGCCCGTCGGTGGCCTCCCGCACCACCTCGACGAAGTCCTGCTCGCGGTGGTCCACGCCGATCTCGGCGCCCAGCTCGCGGCAGAAGGCCAGCTTCTCGGCGCTGCCGGCCGTCGTCGCCACCCGGGCGCCGGCGCGCTTGGCCAGCTGGATCGCCATCGTGCCGATGCCGCTGGAGCCGCCGTGCACCAGGAACACCTCGCCGGCCCGCAGCCCGGCGAGCATGAAGACGTTCGACCAGACCGTGCACACGACCTCGGGCAGCGCCGCGGCGGTGGCCAGCTCGACGCCGGCCGGCCGGGGGAGCAGCTGCCCGGCCGGGACGGCGACCCGCTCGGCGTAGCCGCCGCCGGACAGCAGCGCGCACACCTCGTCGCCCACCGACCAGCCGGTGACGTCGGCGCCGACCTCGCTGATGACGCCGCTGCACTCCAGGCCGAGCACCTCGCTGGCGCCCGGTGGCGGCGGGTAGTGCCCCTGGCGCTGCAGCGTGTCGGCGCGGTTCACCGCGGTGGCGGCCACGTCGACCAGCACCTCGCCCGGCCCGCAGACCGGGTCGGGGACCTCACCCCAACCGAGCACCTCAGGGCCGCCGGGGGAGGAGATCGTCACCGCACGCATGCCCCGACCCTAGAAGGACCCCCGTGCTCCCCGCTCCTCGCAAGTTCGCAGCGGGCCCCTGCACGGGGGCCGGTAGGACCACCCGCCGCCGCGACGATCATGGGGTGTCGGTGGCGACACGCCGCGCCCAGCGGCGTGTCGCCCCGCTGGCTCCATGATCGTCGCGGGGCGCGAGCCTCAGCGGTTCTTGAGGTCTTTGCGGAGGATCTTGCCGGCCATCGACTTGGGCACCTGCTCGATGAACTCGACCAAGCGGATCTTCTTGTGCGGGGCGACGTGCTCGGCCATGTAGGCCTTGACGTCGTCCTCGCTGATCTCCGAGCCGGGGGCGCGGACGACGAAGGCCTTGGGCAGCTCGTCGCCGCTCTCCTTGTCCAGCACCCCGATCACCGCGGCGTCGGCGATCTGCGGGTTGTTCAGCAGCACGGCCTCCAGCTCGGCCGGCGCCACCTGGTAGCCCTTGTACTTGATCAGCTCCTTGACCCGGTCGACCACGGTGTAGCGGCCCTCGTCGTCGACGATCGCCACGTCACCGGTGTGCAGCCAGCCCTCGTCGTCCAGCGTCTCGGCGGTGGCCTGCGGGTTGTTCAGGTAGCCCTTCATCACCTGCGGCCCGCGCACCCACAGCTCACCGCGCTCGCCGGGGGCGGCGTCGGAACCGGTGGCCGGGTCGATGAGCCGGCACTCGGTGTTGGGCAGCGCGTAGCCGACCGTGCCCTTGGGGGTCTCGCCGGCACCCGCCGGCTCGAGCCCGGCCTCGGGGGTGGTGTGCGAGACGGGGGAGAGCTCGGTCATGCCGTACCCCTGGCCCACCGCGGTGCCCTCGGCGGCGCCCTTGCGGAGCCGGTCCTGGGCGGCCTGGGCCAGCGACTCGTCCAGCGGGGCGGCGCCGGAGGTGACGCTGCGCAGCGAGGACAGGTCGAACTGGTCGACCATCGGGTGCTTGGCCAGCGCGAGCACGATCGGCGGGGCCACGAAGGCCCGGGTGATCTTCTGGTCCTGGATGGTGCGGAGGAACTGCTCCAGGTCGAACCGCGGCAGGGTGACGACGGCGCCGCCCCACTGCAGGCCCTGGTTCATCAGCACGGTCAGGCCGTAGATGTGGAAGAACGGCAGGACGGCGATGATCCGCTCGTTGCCCTCGTCGACGCCGGCCAGCGGGCGGGACTGGCTGACGTTGGCCACCAGGTTGCGGTGGGTGAGCATGACGCCCTTGGGCAGCCCGGTGGTGCCGCTGGAGTACGGGAGCGTGATCAGGTCGTTCGCCGGGTCGATGTCGACCTGGACGGCGGGGGCGTCTGCGGTGATCAGGTCGCGCAGCGAGGTGTGGCCCTCGGCGCCGTCCATCACGATGACCTCGTCGACGGGCGACTTCTCCACCGCGGCCAGCGCACGGTCCAGGAACGGCGAGACGGTGACGAGCACCTTGGCGCCGGAGTCCTTCAGCTGGAAGGCGATCTCCTCCGGCGTGTACAGCGCGTTGACCGGGCTGATCACGCAGCCGGCCGCGGCGATGCCGTGGAAGACCACCGGGTACCAGATGGTGTTCGGGCTGAAGACGGCGACGACGTCGCCCTTGCGCAGGCCCTTTGCGTGCAGCGCGGCGGCGACCCGCTCGACGTAGAAGGCGAGCTCACCGTGGGTGATCGTCTCGCCGGAGAGGCCGTCGATCAGCGCCGGGCGGTCCGCCCGCTCTGCGACTCCGGCCAGCACGAACTGCGGTACCGACAGCTCGGGGATCTCGACATCGGGATAGCGACTGGCGAACGCCACGGGGTCCTCCTCGACTCAGGTGCGGTGACGCCAGTCTCACACTCGGCGTGTCGCGCGCCACACCCGGGCTACCCGCCGGTAGCTCCGCGGGGTCAGCGGGGCCAGAGCACCGACTGGGTGCAGCGGAACAGCGCCAGCGTCTTCCCGGTGGCCTCGGCGGTGACCACGGCGTCCCAGACCTGCGTCGTCCGGCCGGCGTGGACGTTGGTGGCGACCGCGGAGATGCGGCCCTCCCGGGCGGTGCTCAGGTGGTTGCTCTTCAGCTCGATGGTGGTGAAGCCGCTGGACCCCTCCGGCAGCAGCGCCCGGGTGGGCAGGCCGCAGCTGGTGTCGGCGAGGGTCACCACGGTGCCCGCGTGCAGGTAGCCGTTGGGCGCCAGCAGCTCGGGCCGGACGTCCAGGTGGGAGGTCAGCCGGCCCGGTTCGTGGGTGTCGACGACGATGCCGAGCAACCCCGGGAAGGTGCCTGGCAGCAGGTCGTTGAGCTCGTCGGCGGTGTGGAACCCGGTGGCGGCCATGCCGGGCAACCTAGTGCCGAGTCAGGCAACCTTCGCCCGCTTGATGGTCTCGGCTCGGCGGATGACC
>NZ_JPMX01000095.1 GCF_000761485.1 Modestobacter caceresii | reverse complement strand
TCCTCTCCCAGGCGATTCTCGCCTCAGGTCAGGTGTCCGGGAAACCGGGTCAGGCTCCAGATCAAATCGCAGGGTGGTTCGCTGGCGCAGTACGGCAGAGCCGGGTTCTGTCCGGACAGTGTCTCCACTGATCGCGGCTCCGGATGAGCTGGGATGTCTAGGCGAGGTCCGGGATCGGGCGAGACCTGTTCCGAAACGGTCACCCCTGTGATCCGTTGATCCCGCACGATGACGGCTTGGGTGGCTAGCCTGCGCTTGTCGCAGACAGTCAGCCCAGCGCAACAGTGGGTGTGACATCGGAACACGGGGGATGCAGTGGGCTTTCGAGACTGGTTCAAGCGGAGCGCGCCCTCCGCGACTCCGGCGGCGCCTCCGGCCTTGAGCGTCAGGTCGTCGGCACCGCCTCCGGTCTCGAATCCCACGTCGTCGGCATCGCCTTCTTCGGTAGCTGTGGCGCCACGGTCAGCCACCCCGCCGCCTACGGCAGCGGTCGGCAGGGCTGGCCGGGAAGGGTGGGTCCCGCCGGAGGCTGCGGTGACAGTGGGCTCGCTGAGCCTGCCCGGCGGCATGCTGTACGTCGGTCGACAGTTGCCGGCCGCCGTCGGCTACGGCCCGGACCCGGCGCTCATCGACCCGCGGCTCCCGCTGGACTTCCGCCGACCCGACTCGGCGGCTAGTGGTTCCCGTCGTTGATTCGTCGAGGGTCAGGCGGCCTTCGGTTCGTGGGCGG
>NZ_JPMX01000094.1 GCF_000761485.1 Modestobacter caceresii | reverse complement strand
TGTCAACGCCGGGCCAAAGTTGACCCCCTGTTGCCGATCGAAAGTTGACCCCTCGGGGGTCGGTTTAGCGGTTGGTGGTGCTGGTGGGTCGGTGTGCTCTGGTGCGCCAGGAGTCGCCGTCGAGGGCGATGACGGTGGCGTGGTGGACGAGTCGGTCGATGGTGGCAGCGGCGACGATGTCGTCGCCGAGGGTCTGGCCCCAGGCGGAGAACGCGAGGTTGCTGGTGACGATGACCGAGCCGGTCTCGTAGCGGCTGGCGACGAGTTGGAAGAACAGGCTGGCTGCGGCGGCGTCCAGCGGGAGATAGCCGACCTCGTCGATGATCAGTAGGCGGTAGCGGTTGAGTTTGCGGAGCTCGGTGTCCAAGGTGTTGCGGTCGTGGGCGGCGGCCAGGCGGTGCAGCCAGCCGGTGGTGGAGGCGAACGCGACGGGGTAGCCGGCCTCGCAGGCCTTGTGGCCGATGGCGATGGCCAGGTGGGTCTTGCCCACCCCGGGTGGGCCGAGCAGGACGGCGTTCTCCCGGCGGCCGATGAAGGTGGTGGTCGCCAGGTGGGCGAGGGTGTCGCGGGTGGCGGCGGGCAGGTGGATGAAGGTGAAGTCCTCCAGGGTCTTGGTCTGCGGGAAGTGCGCGCCGTTAACCCGTAGCCGGGTGCCGTTGGTGGTGCGGGAGGCGACCTGGCGGGCCAGCACGGCAGCCAGGTAGGTCTCGTGCGACCAGGCCTCGGTGCGGGCCTGGTCGGCCAGGGGGTGGAAGGTGTCGGCGATGACCGGGGTCTTCAGCTCCCGGGCCAGCAGCGCGATCTCGGCGTCGACGTCAGCGGGCTTCATGACCGCACCACCGTCAGCGCCGGCTTCATCCGGCCACCGGCACCGGCACCGGCACCGGTACCGGCATCGCTGGCCGGGGGCTCAGGTTGCAGGGTGAGCCCGAAGACGGTGTCGTAGTCGGTCAGGGCGCGGCGGGCCACCACGTCCCCGGGCCGGGCTGTGGCGGTGGGCTGGCCGGTGGTGCGTTGCCGGGTCTGGAAGGCCTGCCGCAGGCCTTTGGCGGTGGCGACGTGGGCGGGGTCGGTGACGTTCTGGGCTCGGGCCCAAGACCGCTGGTGGTCAGCGACCAGCTGCCCGGCGCAGTGGGCCTGCATCCGGTCCAGCCCGCAGCTCACCTCGATCATCCGGCCGATGACGGTGGGGTCGACGCTGTAGTCGTTGCCGGCGACCCGCACGTAGTAGTCCCGGCCCAGGCGCACCTGCGTCTGCCAGCCGACTCGGGGCGGAACCGGCGGCAGCCCGGCCATCGCGGCCCGGTCGGCGGTGATCAGCGCGGCAGGGGTCTGTCCGGTGGTCCGGACCAGCCGCTGGTTGGCCCGCGGCAGCCAGTCGGTGAGCTGGCCGTTGAAGTCGGCCGGGTCGGTGAAGGTCCGGCCGGGCATGAAGGAGGTCTGCAGGAACCCGTTGGCTCGCTCGACCACGCCCTTGGTTTCCGGGTCCCGCGCCGGCGCCTGCCAGATCCGGGTGCCCAGCGTTCCGGCGAACGATCGGGCGCCGACGGTCAGGTGTTGGTGCTGCCCGATGCCGGGTTCGTTGTCCCAGACCAGCATCTTGGGCACCGCGCCGAGCAGCTTCAGCAGCACCCACATCCCGGCGATGAGGTCTCCGGTGGTGCGCGAGGGCACCGCTGTGGCCATCACCCAGCGGGAGAACGCCGACACCATCGTCAGCACCGGTGGCGCGAGCAACTGCCCGGGGCCGACCGGAACCACTGCGGCGGGGAACCACAGGTCGCACTGCACGATCTCCCCGGCGGCGTAAGTGGTGCGGTCGGCGGGGTCGGCTGGCCGGTAGCGCGGCCGCAGCACCGCCACCCGGGCCCGCAGCACCGAGCTGGCCCCGGTGTACTCGAGTCGTTCGGCGATCACCGTCGCCGGCATGTCCGGGAACTCCGCCAGCAGCGCGCAGATATGGGGCTCCAGTGCGTCCAGACTCGAGCCCTTCGCCGGCCGCTGATAGCGCGGCGGCTCCGCCGCCGCCAGCGCCGCCCGGACGGTGTTGCGGGCCACCCCGAGTCGACGGGCGATCGCCTTGATCGGCATGTCTTCTGACAGGTGGAGCCGACGGATCTCAGCCCAGTTCTCCACAGTGATCACTCCCAAGGTTCACCGGGGGGTCAAAGTTCAACCGGCGCCAGGGGGTCAGTCTTCAGTCGGCATCGACACC
>NZ_JPMX01000093.1:11943-44737 GCF_000761485.1 Modestobacter caceresii | reverse complement strand
AATGACTCCACCGCCTGGACCTCAGACCCCCGACGAATCAACGACGAGGACCACTAGCCGCCGAGGGTCCTCAGTGCCACGACTGGCGCGCTCCGAGTACTCGGAGCTGCGCTCCTTCGGTCAGACGAGTCGGAGACGTGGTCGGCTGCCCTGCTCTCCCAGCAGCTTGCGAAGGTGCGGCAGCGGCCATTTCAGCTCGTCAGCCAACTGACGCATCGAGAAGTCATGCTGCTCAGCGAGCGACAGCGCTTGGGTGAGCAGCGAGGGCAGTTCTCCCGGATAGCCAGAGACTGGCTCCGGCTGGAGGAGCCCAGCCGACACCAACTGCGCATGTCGTTGATAGTGACGGCGCGCCGTCGCC
This sequence comes from Modestobacter caceresii, assembly GCF_000761485.1. Classification (GTDB taxonomy): domain Bacteria; phylum Actinomycetota; class Actinomycetes; order Mycobacteriales; family Geodermatophilaceae; genus Modestobacter; species Modestobacter caceresii. Next base: position 44,376 of record NZ_JPMX01000093.1, on the reverse strand, counting down.
TCAGAGACAAGACCCAGCTCCTGCGTGCGCTTGATGAGCGACTTCATTGCCACACCCCAGCGACGGCCAATGTCGGCAAGGTCACCGAGTCGGACACGGTTCCCAATGTCCGCCCGAATCTCATCGCGAGGCGTCAGCAGTTCCGCGGCGAAAGCGTCAGCTTCCTTTTCTTGCTGCATGTCGCCGGGTGCGACATCTTGATGAAGGAGGAGATGTCCAAGCTCGTGCGCGGCAGCGAACCTGTGCCGGTAGACATCGTCGGCCCTGTCCGGAGTCAGTACCACGAGCGGGCGCGACAACTTGGACGTCGAAAAGGCCTCAATCCTGGCACTTTCCTCTTTAGAAACGGGTAGCCACATTGCGACTACTCCGTGGACCTCCATCGTTCGCACAAGATGCGCAAACGGCCCGGGAGGAATCTCCCAATGCCCACGGAGCGCCCGAGCCGCAGAAATCGGCTCGGTCTGGGTGGGCGGGAGGTCAACTTCCGGCAGGTCAACGTGTTTCTGGAGTGCGTGGGTCAGTTCCCACACTTGTTCCACATAGGCCACTGCGCGGGCACGCTCCCCTACGCGTGTACTGCGCAGACTCTTGAAGTGAGCCATGCTCGCATCCATGTGTTCGTGAGGACGTCCAGCGGTGAAGAAGGTGACCGGAAAGCCCAACTCTTCACTCAATCGCTGAAGCTGTTCCGCCCGCGGCCTGGTGACACCAGCCTCGAACTGCCCTACAGCTGCTGCAGAAACGCCAACTCGTTCAGCGAGCGCCGCCTTCGTCAGTCCACTGACGAGGCGGGCCTGAGTTAGTCGCGCCGGCGCAAACAAGCGCTTGACGGCATCGGCTTCAGGATCTGGTTCCGCCCCTGGTAGCAGGAGTTGGCGGGGATCATCACGCATCAGAAGCCTCCGCGGGCCTGACACGCGGCTTGAGCACCGGAGCAGACAGCGGCGCGGAATCGAACGAGGGCCGCTCGTCCGGCACCGCTTCCGGCCGTCGCCGCCCGACGGGGTCCGTAGGACCGGTCAGATCAATGAGCTCGCGGAAGCCCCAGACCAAGCGGTCGTCTGCGCCCAGGGTTGCGTCGCCCCAGTAGGCCCGGAGCAAGGCGCTCGCGTTGCTCGCATACGGGATGAGCACCACGGGTTGCTCATCCGCGACTTCGGCAAAGGCTTGGCGGAGACAGGCGACCTCCTGGAGCTCCGGACCCGCAAGGTCCTCCGGTTCGGGAAGCTCAAGGCCCAGGTCGAGCATCTCCGGGCGCCGTATCCCGTTCACGATCGCGCGCCGCGTGGGGGAAGCGGGCCGACCGAGAGGCGTGTCGTCGAGCTCCGTTGTGGCGTCGTGAGTGAAGCGCCACGGAAAGAGCACATGCCCTTCGATGGCGACAAGTTCATACGAGGCACCTTTGGGCCTGAACACGTCGGCGTTGGGCAACCCTCTTAGCTCTTCGACCAGCCCCTCATGAACGGCCTGGTAGATGCTGCCGTACACGAGCTTCTTGCGGAGCGGGGCTGCTTCCTGCGCCTCCACCATCCCCCGATGACGATCGCGCAGAACCGCCGGAACTCCGGCACAGACTTCGCGCCACGACGAACCGAAGCGAGCCTGGGCCCAGGCGATTCCCTTGATGACGGTCATTTCACCCTTCCTGCGACCCTCGGCTGGGTCGACCCTGTCGGACACCCCGTCGCGGCTGTCCGAGGTGACCTTACCGGATTGCTTTAGATTCCTGCGTCATCCGATCACTGGGCATGTCGCAGTATGGTAGCGTCACCCGCCGTGACCGACCCCACCCCCAGCGGCGCCAGCACACCCGCCGCGGTGGCCGGAGCAGGGGACGCAGAGCTCAGGGGGTTGCGCGCCGAGGCGTGGGACCGCGCGACCCACGCGACCGGTACCGGCCACATCTTCGAGACCCGCGCTCGCCAGCTTCGCCTCAAGATCGCCATCCTGACCTTCTTCGGCATCGCCGTGCCCGCAGCCGTCGGGGTCGCCGCCGCCGGATACGGCGTCCGAGCCACCTTCCTTCCAGCTGTGCTCAGCGTCGCCGCAGCGCTCGGCGGCATCCAGCTGTTGCTCTCCATCTGGGCCCTCGCCCGGAACTGGTCCGGCAACCTCGAGGGAGCCGCGCGGGCGTTCGTCGCCAACGACCAGCTGGCGCAACGCTTCCAGGTGCTGGGGAAGACTCCTCCCAACTCGGCGCGGGAGATGAAGCGCCTCCTTGAGCTGGCGATCGTCGCGGACGATGCCCAGCGGCAGCAGGACAACCTCGCCGGCCTTGCCGAGAGGGAGAAGCGCAAGGGCATGCGGTACGCGCTGCATCGCTATCAACGTCGCTGCACGAGCTGCGGCCTTGTTCCGTCCAACATGAGACCAACCAACTGCGGGGTGTGTGGTGACTTCTAGCCAGCGGCCGTCGACTTCGGCCCAACGGGTGTTCCGTGGCTTCACCGTCCTGAGCGAGACGGACCGGCAAGCCGTCATCCGCCTGATCAACGACTACCAGCGGCAGACGCTGCAGCAGCGCGAGTCGGTGCGCAAGAGCTTCGAAAACATCCCCGGCGTCGTGCTTGGACCGCTCGGTGGCGGCTGTGAGTGCTGCGGGCGCGGTTAGCCAGACCCGCCTGACCACTTGTCCGTTGGACCGTCCGGTCGACCGGGATCGTGACGAGCGGCCGGGATCGACCAGGATGGCGGGTCAGGCATGACGGCAGCGTGTCGCCAACGCCCACTGAGGCAGACGCCCGGCCCGCGGCAGCCCGCTCCCGCTCACGTTTGGCACCCAGACTTGACCCAGAAGACGGCGTCATGGGGCGGTATCCGACGGCATCGTCCGTCATTCCGCGGTATCCCTCTAAGCGGATAGGTGCAGTTCAAAGGGTCATCCGGCTTCTGAGCTGGACATGTGCCGCAAGTGCGAGTGACGCGTCTTTCACATGGCACCAGTGGCACCAAGACATCGACAAGGGGACGCTGCTGCGTGGCGCGCTGCCGTACCGACGGGCAGTACCAAGTTCGGGTGGGTTGACGTCACATTGCGCAGTCGATGCGTCTCCCTCTGCCACCATGTCCTCCTGGCGGACGTTCAGACAGGCCTCCGCTTTGATGCGCAGGCCCAGCTAACGGTTCTCCCGCCCGGGAGCCCCGAACGCGGATTTGGCTTCGCCATTTGGGACGACGCAGCGCCAGCGTTCCGGCGCTTCATTCTCTCTCACACACGTGACCGCAACCGCATCATTCCCCCACCAAGAGACGCTGGATGCGCTGCGATCATCCCGGTGCTGCTGGCGCTCGTCCCCCGGCCGGACAACAACTACGACTCCCGCGCCATCGCCGTCACGGCACCACCCAGCCACGGCGGCGACGTCTTCGAACGCCATCTCGGCTACCTCTACAGCAAGTGGCTCCACCACATGGCCCCGCTCATCACGGACCTCACCACGCACTCCCCCGTCCCGGCCGGCTGCCACGGGTACATCGAGCTGCACGAGCTCCACGAATGGGACGACCCAGAGGTGGAAGACGAGCCGTGGACGCCGACCACCGACTCCCCCCTGACTCCGGCCGAGGAGGCAGCCCTTGGCTACCGAATGGGCACCCTACGGCTCCAATGGGCCTGGAGCGACGACCTCAAGCCTGTCATCTCCGAGTACATCGACGACAAGATCAGGAAGGAGCACGCAGGTGGCCCTGCAGCCGACGCTGGACGTGGCCTCGCGGAGACGGAGGTACGGCAGGCCCACCTCGCCCGTCGCGACACGCGGCTGCGAACAGCACAGGCCGCGCAGGCCACGACGAACAACGCCCGCAGCCAGGCACGGGCCGCTCGGGATGCGGCGGCGGTCGCACAGAACGCGATCTGGGCCACCTGGCGACGGGAACCGCATGGGCGTCACGGCATCACCGCTGTCAGCAGCGGCATCTTCGGCAGCCGCCACGTCCTGCTCCTGGACGGCCAGGCAGCCGAGATCGGGCAGTGGCATGTGCCCCACGGCCCCCTGACCCTCGTCGATGAGCGTCTCCGCGCAGCAGCACTCGGAGCGCTCGAGGCGCACGGAATCTCCCGTCACTCGAGTCCGGATCTCGATGACCTGGCGGACTTCCCGAACGCCACTGTCTCGATCCGCGAGTCCAGCTGGTCGGTACGCGTCATCGAGGCCGACCACGCACCCGACCAGCTGCGGGAGATCGCCCGCTACGACCTCGCCACCGAGGTCGTCATGGTCTACGCCAGGCCTCATCGAGAGCCCGTTCAGACACTGCTGCGGCGCCACGGCGTAGATGCAGACACCGTTTGGTCAATCGACCCACCGGTCAAGTCCGATCGCCAGGACCCGACTGACCTGGAACGCGGTACCCAGCCGGTCCAACTCCGGCTACGCAACCGAGTCCGCGGCCACCTGCCCCCCGAGCACGCCGAAGTACTCGGCATCCAGTGGGGCAAGCTAGGCGCGAGTATTCACCGCTCCACGCACAAGGAGCTGCGCGCCAACACCTACTACCTGCGGGAACTCGGGACGCTGCTCGGCGTCAACGCAGCCACACTTCGACCGGCCCGCTGTCGGCTCTGCCATAACAACGCCCTGGCCTCGCCGGACGGCCTGGCCTACTGCTTCGCGTGCGTTCGCTGGGCTCAGGGCCGCTGGCTACGGGACAACGGCACCGACGGACCGTGGATCGAATCCGTGGTTTGGGCGCTACGACGCGTGGTGGAGCTCGAGTTCTCGGGCCCTCCATCCGTGGCGCAGCTCAACCGGCTGCACGTCAGCGATCCGGACATCGCCGATGCAGCAATGCTGTGCCGCTTCCTCATCCCCCGCCCCGCTCTGGCCACGCTCCGCGCGCGCAGCTACGGGACCGCGCGCAGCTGGGCCCAGTGGCTTCACCTGGCCGACCTTCTCGAGGGCGGCCTACGAACCTCCCGCGGCACTATCACCGTCGCTACGGACGGGCATCCATGCCGGTCCATGCTCGAGCGGCATGTCGACGACTTCCTGCACCACTCGGGCATCGCGCATGACATCGAGCCCGCGTATCCCCGGCACCCAGATCTCAACACGACCGGCCTTCGCGCCGACTGGCTGCTCCACGACAGCACCTACGTCGAGGCACTTGGTATGCCCGACGAGCCTGCGTACGCCGCGAAGGTCGCCCGCAAGCGCGAGCTCGCCCGTCACACCGGCATCCCGCTGCTCACCCTGACCGCTGAGGACCTCAACCGCCTGCCCGAGATCTTCGCCGCGTGGCTTCCTGCGGCGCCAGCGACTGGTGGGGCGACGACACCTGCGCCGTTCTGAGCGACTTTTCTATGGCCGGCGGGGTAGTCAGCGCGGCGCCGACAGGGTCACGCAACTGGCATTCAGGGAGCTTGGCCAAGTGGGAGTCGACGTCGTCGATGAGCCGGTCGCCCGGGACTGACTGGAAGTACGCCGGTCCCGGGCTCGTCATGTACCGGATTCCCGCGCGCCACTGGCCGGTCGGCCAGCGCACCCACTCGAACTGAGCACCGCGGTACCAGCAGCCGTCGTCGTGCAACACCCGAACAGTGCGCGGCGGGTCGTAGGTCCGCCGGTCAGGGTTCAGCTCAGACACACGTCCTTCACCGGGGGGACGCCCGGCCCTATGCCTGCCGCTGCCTGGCCGACCAGCGTTCAGTCGTACTCCGCCATGTCGGATTCGACGGTCCCCATCTCCGCCACGTACTCGGCGAAGGCTTGGTTGTCCCAGTCCGCGTCGCGGAGCTCGGGCTCGGGGCCATCCGTGACGCTGTCCAGAGGTTGGCTGAAGCTGATGACGTCCAGTAGGAAGCGCCGGTTCGCGGCCATCAGCTCCGGGTCATCGCTCCAAAGCCGAACTCCAGATGGGATTGCGCGGCCGCCGTCCAGTTGGCCGAACCGAGCCATGTGCGTAGCGGCGTGAAGTGCCACTGCTCGTAGCCCCAGTCGTCCTCCCACACCCAAGTCCGGGCGGCGAGCAGCATCTTCACGTGGACGAGCGGTCGTGACGACGGGGCACCCAACCACCCGGCCGCCCTGACGGGACCTAACACGATCGGGTCCGGCATCGGGCTTCCCGGACCGAGGACCGGGACGCGCCCGTCGGGCCCGGGCACGCTGACGTCCTCGAACCCCCCGGAGGTGCATCGACGAAAGCCCGGACCCGTCACGGTGCAGTCGCCCCAGCGGCCCCCGGACCCGTTGCTGTCGATCCACCACAATGCAGCAATCCAGCGGGAGCAAGGCGCCGACGACCTCCGGCGACGTCAGCAGGTAGACGCAGCCGATGACCGCCGGCCGCACCTCAGCCTGCAGGGCATACCCTCGGCTGCCAGCGCCGGTAGCTCGCGTAGGCCGCGGACGAGGTCGGGAACTACGCCGGAGCCGAAGCTGATTCGGGAGCGCCCCCTTCTCCCCAGCGGGAAACAGTCCGCTGGACTGGGCGAACTGCGGATAGCCACCCAGCGGCGGGTAGGAGTCCATCCCTTCAGCCTGTCACCGGGTGACGTCGACGATGTGCGGCACGTCACTTCACCACCTGCCGGATCGCCGTGAGACGCCGCAGCACGGCGTCGCCGGACCACGGGCCCATGCGCTTGACCGATGACGTCCACTCGGTCACCGCATCGGTGTACGCCTGCACACCGGCGTACTGCGCCATCTGAGTCTCGTACAGCAGGAGGCCGCTGTCGGCGAGGTAGAGCAGGCCTCGGTGGAATCGTTCGACGGTCGCGTCGTCCGCGTCGGAGCCGTACTCGTCGACCGACTCGTAGTTGGTCCGGCGCCGGAGCTCGTACAGGAAGTCCATCACCGTCGTCCGGCGCAGACGCGCCAGGATTTCAGCTCGCCCCTTCGCGGGCAGGCTCTTGTAGGGCTGCCCGTTCGGCCGCTTGTTCTTGCTCAGCCAATCCAGCCTCGCCGACTCGATCTTCCACCTGCGCGTCATCCGGAGGGCAGCGGCCAGGTACTCGGCCGGATCCCGATGCAGCTCCATCGGGTTGTAGGCGGTCATGGTGCAGATGGCCGGCGCGAGACGGCACTGGGCCACCTTCTCTGGGTCTCCGGCGAGCGTGACCGCCCACGGCCCAGCCGCACGTCGGACCCGCTGGCTCTCGAAGTCGTCGTGCACCTTCCGGTGGGTGTCGGTCGGTGACCCGGCGACCGCGCTGACCGCCCGCGCCGCACTGAACACGGCGTAGTAGGCCTGCACCGGGAGCGTCTGCGCGGCCGCGCGTCGAAGCGTCGCGTCGTCGAACTCGTCCCCGACGCGGGCCGCGAGTTCGGTGTGCCAGGCGATGCGCAGCAGCCGGGAGGCCTCCCGGCTCAACGTCCGTCGAGGACCCTTCGCCGGGCGGCTCGCGATCCGGATGGCTTCCGCGTCCACGACGGCGATTCCCGGTCCAGCGGCCTCGACGGCGTACCGGCTCATACCGCTCAGCACGTTCGCGATGGCGATGAACTTGGCCGTTCCGCCGGTCAGCGGCGCGGGAGTCTCGAACGGGATAGGGAGGACCGGCACCTCTGCAGTGTGCCGTCTGGCCGGGCGAGCAGGGGCACACCGCCGTGGGGGCGCGGAGCCCGCAGGAGGAGGACAGGCCGTTGAACTGCCCACGCCAGCTCCAGCGCGCCCGCGACGACGAGAGCAGAGGGGCGGCAGCCGACACGACGGCCGACGGGCGGCATTCGTCGGCAGGCCGCTGTGGCCTCGTTGAGTCGGCGATAGCCGGCATGGCACATTGCGTCCAACTCCCACTATCTGGATTGCTCGGCGCCGTTCCGGCGGGAGCGGGCGGTGAGACGGGGGTGCGGTGCTCGACATCAGCCAGGACGAGCGCACCGCCCTCGCGTGGTCGGCCGCTCAGGGGCGCGCGGGCGTACGAGCGGAGCCCACGGCCGCCCGCGGTCACCGGCCCCGCTGCCGACGCGATCACCGACTGGCTTCGGCGCAGGACGGCCCTGTGGATCGTCGAGGCTCGCCTCCTGGTCCCGGGACGTGGCGTCGAGGACGTGGTCGCCGTCCTCGCCGCGCGCGAGCTCTGGATCCACGCCACCGAGAGGCGCGGGATGACGCTGACCTTCGGGCTGGCGGACCTCGAGGTCGGGCGTTCGGGCGGGGAGCTGTGGCTGAGCTATGACAAGGCTGCCGGCCTGGCAGCGAGCCGATCCAGGGATTCCGGCTTCATACGGGTCGCACCCGAGCCCGTGCTCGACCACCTCGAAGAGGCGCTCAAGGACGCCTCAGCGGTCGTGGCCCAGGAACGTGAGCGGCGGGCGGGCGACAAGCTCGCCCGGGGCCGGGCCGACGCCGACGGTGGGACGTCGGTCCCGGAGCTGCCGCGAACCGGGTTCTTCCGACGGCGGGTGCGACCCGTCCCGATCGGGTCGTGGCGGGAGGCGGAGGTGGTGACCTGCCCGTGGCTGCGGGACATGGGGCACCGCGATGCCACAGTCACGCCGGCGGGGACGGACGCCGGCGTGGACATCCGCAGGCGGAAGGTGGTCGGGCAGGTGAGGCCTTCTAACCAGGGAGAAGCGCGGCGTGTGGGCGTACTACGCCCTGGTTCCCGGCGCCCTCGATACCCTGGCCGGAGTGCTTAGCGCCACCGGCGCCCCACGCGGCGTTCCCGCCGTTTCGGCCGCGCGCGCCTGACATCGGATCCTGGCGCCGAGGTCGGTGTCACTCGCCTCCAGCAGCGCGGCTTCGAAGGCGGCCGATGTAGTCCTCGCGGAGAACGGGACGACAACGGGGGCGCTTGCCTACGTTGATGTCGTCGACGTACTTGGCTAGACGTTCGGGGTTCTTCCCGGACCAGCCGTGCGCGAGGGCCCACCCCTGCATCCCCGCACCGTCCATCTCGATGCCCGCGTCGTGCAGCGCGAGCAGAGCGCTGACCACCATGTCCTTCTCGTAGCCCGCCGAGATGGTGTTGTTGTGGTTGACCGTCAAGGTGAGGCCCTTCATCGCCTCGACGACGACAGGGTCGAGCTCGGGAACCGCGCCTTCCCACGCCGAGCCGTCACCGAGCACCTGCGGCCTGACCGCGGACACCCACGGCCGGACCGCCTCGTCGTACGCCGGGATGACGCACAGCGCTCGGGTGGCGCGACCGCCGAACCGCATGAGCTTGCCGATGTCATCCATGTCCGCCCACGCCATCAGCACCGGGCCCTTGCCGCGGATGTATCCGCCGCCCCTGCCGGTGACGTGCTCGACGTTGGAGTTCCGGTGGACCAGCCGTTCCAGCTTCGGGCAGTTGCCCAGGTTGGACTTCAGGGCGGTCCACACGGTGAGCATGTCACCGTCCTCCATGTGCTGAACGCACCACTCGATGGCCGCGTCGAGGCCGTCGTCGTCGTAGCTGGCGACGGCCGTCGGGTAGTCAACGTCGCGGTCGAACATCTACGTCCCCTGCTCCTCGGCACCTGCAGCTCAACATACGTGCAGGCACCGACAGGACAGGTCCTCCGACGCGGTCGACCGGTCGGTGTGGGCGGCCGCCTCGTGGCCGACATGGGCACCCATCTCCAACTGGAACCTGAGAGGTCGACGCCCCCGCTCGTCAGTAGGTGGGAGGCGAGTCGGGCAGGGGCCACGGGACCGCGATCGTCCCTGCCAGCGCGATCCACCACTCGGCCAGGCCATCGGGCCGCTCGACGTAGCCCAGGGCCACCGACGGTCCCCGCGGCTGCTCGTGCGTGCGCATGAGCGGCATCGACAGGGCGTACTCGCTGGGGGGAATCTCCCTTCGCGACGGGGCGTCGCGGGCAGCCAGGAGCTCGCGCCGAATGACGTCGGCGCACAGTGTCTGCGGAATGGCTCGCAGGTCCAGGCAGGCGGCGAGGTACGCGTGCTTGAGTGCGGCGAGCTTGTAGAGGCGTGGGTTCGGCGGCACGAACTGCAGCGCGAACTCCGGTCCCTTGAGCATGGGTTCGGCGTCAGGGTGCATCGGGCCGTCGATGATGAGTGCGAACTTGCCGTCGGCGGTCTGGCGGTGGAGCAGCCGCGGGAGCTTGCGCGCACCGACGATCCCGTCGGCGGTCGCCGTGGTGTGCCGGAAGGCGTTGTCGCGCCAGTCGGTCAGCTCGGCCTCGACCCGTCCGAGGTCGTTGTTGCACCGGGTGCAGGTGCGGGTCATCGATCGTCCGCCCAGCGCGGCGGGCGGGAGGTGTTCCGCGCTGGTGGGTTCCGGGCTGAGGCAGATCGGGCACCGGTCGAAGTAGTGAACCTCGATTCTGCGGACGATCTGGAATCGGTGGTCGGTCGATCCAGCGTGCGGCGCGTGGACCACTTCAAGCAGCTCACCGTCATCGCCGCGCACCGCGAGCTTTCGGACCGGGATGTTCCCCCTGCGACGCCGGAGGGAGTTCCCTTCCGTGCTGTCGCTGATCGTGCCTGACCACACGTGAGCCAGTCTGGCAGTGCAAGCCGGATGAATGGTTGACGTCAGCAGGGCGATCCTCACTGTCCGACTGGCGCGCTACGGTCCGACCATGTCCACGAAGCCGCGCACACCGCGCTCCTCCCCCGCCCCGGAGGCAGCAGGTGGGACGGCGCCCACTTCACGGTGTCCAACTCTTCCCGCGTCACCCAATAGACCGACGAACGGGTCTACGAGGTCTTCGAGCCCGGAGGAATCAAGATCAGGCCGGAAGATCCTCCGGGTCGCAGCGGACCGCGAGGATCGCGACGTCGTCGTCGGTGCGACCGTCGACGATGCGGGTCAGCAAGCGGTCGCAGAGTTCCTCCAGCGGCAGGTGCCGCAGCTCCGCCAGAACCTCGGTAAGCCGGATGATGCCCTCGTCGATGCCGCTGCGGCCGTGCTCGACGATGCCGTCGGTGTAGAACACCACCGTGTCGTGGGGCTGAAGGACGACAGCGTGGTTGGTGCGCGGGCTGGCGGAGTCGGCGCCCAGGAGCCGTTCGGGGGGACTGTCCAGCACCTCCACGTCGCCGGCGGCGCGGATCAGCACCGGCGGCAGATGCCCGGCCGAGGACCAGCGCAGTTTCCGCTGTCGTTTGCGGGCCAACTTGGGTGACTGCTCCAGGCGGGCGACCTGGGCGGTGGCCAGGGTGCCGATGCGCAGGCCGGTGAGCACGCCGTCGACCCGGCGCAGCACCTGTGCGGGGCTTTCGGGCCGGTCGTAGGCGATGCCGCGGAGGATGCTGCGGAGCTGGCCCATCGCCGCGGCGGCGTCGACGCTGTGGCCGACCACGTCGCCGATGACCAGCAGCATGGCGCTGTCGGGCTGCTGGAAGGCGTCGTACCAGTCGCCGCCGACGTGCATGTTGGTGGCCGCCGGCTGGTAGCGGACTGCGAGCTGCAGCTGGTCGGGCTGCGGCGGCGCGGTGAGCAGGCTGCGCTGCAGGGTCTCGGCGACCTGCAGCTGCCGGCCGTAGAGCCGGGCGTTGTCCAGCGCCACCGAGGCGCGGCGAGCCACCTCGACGGCGGTGGCGATCTCCATCTCGGTGTGCGCCGGCCGGTCGCCGGTATTCATCAGCGCGACCGCACCGATCGTCTCGGCGCGGGCGCGCAGCGGCACGATCGTGCACGAGGTGGCGTCCAGCCGCCGCCACGCTGCGCGCACCTCCTCGGTGCCCAGGGCCGGCTCGGCGAGCGTCGGGTCGATCTCCGGCAGGTGCACCGGCTCCCCGGTGAGGAGTGCGGCCAGCAGCGGGGAGTCGTCGCCGGTGCCCCGTATCCGGCCGTCCAGGTAGGTGGCCAGGTCGGCGCGGCGAGCCGGGTCGCGGTGTGCTCGGGCCTCCTCACCGGTGGGGCGGCCGTCCTCGCCGAGTACCGCGACGACCGCCCAGTCGCACAACCGCGACACCACCAGCTCGGCCAGCTGGGCGGCGGACGCACCGCTGTCCAGGGTTCCGAACATCACCTCACTGACGTGCGCGAGGAACCGCAGCCGGTCCCGATCATCGACTTCGGCGTCGCCCACCGGGTCAACGGCAGCGGCCTCGGCACCGTCCTCGTCGGGCTGCCCGGCGGACTGGTCGGCCGCGTCCCGGAAGTACACGTGCAGCAGATCCTGGGCCACGACCGCGGTCACCGACAGCCACCGGTGCCCCGGGGCGTACCAACCGCGCCACGTCGCCCGGGTGCCGACGCTGCGAGCCTGAAACAGGAAGTTGTGCAGGCCGGTGCCGGCCGGCTCGGGCAGCGCCACCCGAAGGTTGCGGCCGGTCAGCTCCTCGGCGCGCCGATCGACCAGCGCCGCCCCGGCCGGGTTGATGTAGCAGATCGTCCAGTCGCCGCCGAAGATCACCACCCCGTCGGGCAGCCCCTCCAGGACCCCCATAAGCGGCCCGGTATCGAGCCCGGGTGCGGTGGACTCCGACACCACAACTCCCGTTCCTGCGCTGCCCCTCCGCGGCGGAGGACGCGCCAGGAGCGTACGCGAATCGCCGCCGGTCACAACGTTCGTGAAAGGGGACCCGCCGCCCACGGTGCCGGTCAAGGTTCGACGATGTCGGGTGGAACCGGCGCCACGCCACGTACAGTGCGCGGGGAAATGCCGTAGCGGGTGGCTGCCGGCACCGTCACGGGTACGCGCACAACGCCGTGCCTGACAGGGGTCATCCGCGCGTCGAGCAGCCGCTCGGTACAGCTGGAAAGAGGCACATGACCGAGGTCTTGTGGGGCCACCGGGCCCGGCCGGAGCCGGGCCCCGTGTCCACGGTGTGGCGGGAGAACCGATCAGCCCGGCGGAGCTCACGGCACTACGGGACGGGCTGCGGTCCGCGCTGACCGACGGGGCCCGCCCCTCCGGCCACTGACGACGACATCGAGCGGCTCCTGCTCGTGGTCGGCGACGACCTTCCCCGACCGCACGCGTGCGCGGCCGCGGCACCGGGTCGGCGTACGGGAAGTGGCAGACGGTCACCTTCGTGCCGTCGGTCAGCGTCACCGCGGAGGTGAGCGGTTCGATCCGGACAGCGCCGGTCAGCTCGAGGTATCGCTCGCACCAGCCGTCGGCCTTGCGGCCTTTGTAGGGGTGGAACCGATCGTGGCTGCCACCGACGAGCACCACGTCAGCGGCGACCCGGCGCAGCACCGCGAGACTGCGCTCGATCGGGCCGAGCCTGGGGTCGCCGAGCAGCCACAGCTCGTCCCCGGCCGGAACGGTGGCGTTGATGGCGTCCACAGGACCGAGGCCATGTACTCCACGTCGTCGAACGGCCGATCGCAGAACCGGATGATGTTGGCGTGCCCGAAGTGCGGGTCGGAAGTGAACCAGACGCATCAGCGGCACGGTGCCGGAAAGCTGCCCCGGCGCAGTCGCATGTCGTTTCGTCGACGACGTCGGTCGACGGAACCCGCCGTGGCGGGCTGCTCCGCTCCCCTGTCAGGCGGTCCCGCCCGCGGACGCAGTGGCGGTCGCTGGCTCCGTCGCTGACGTCTGTTCCTGCATCTTCCCCGCTTCTGCGGAGTTCACGGGCGCGCATCCGAAGTACTGGTCCATGCCGTCGTACATGGCGAGGACCGTGGTGACCGACCAGGCCCGTAGTTGGGCGCGCTCGGCGTCAACGGCGAGGTCTCCGACGGGGTGGTAGGCGGCGATCCGGCTCGCCCGCTTCTCGTCGGAGGCACTCACAGCTCAGGCGGTGGTCGACCTTCGCCTGCCATGCGCTGCGTCGGCGTGGAACCCCTTGAAGAGGCTCTTGTTCATGCCGAGGTGGCCGCCGTCGGGTAGGCCTCGACGTGGAGTTCGTTGGCCAGCACGAGGGCCCGCTCACACGCGGCAGTCGCTCGGTGACCCCCAAACCTCCAGGCCTAGGCGATGCGGACCGCCGCGACGGCGGAACTGCTGGCGAACGGCGATCTGCCACAGCGGGCCACCGGCAAGCACGGCCATCACCGGATGGTCCGCACGGGCGTCGGGATGATCGGCGATACACCGCAGGGTGGCCCGGTCGGTGCCACTGAGCCGAACTGAGCCGCGCGGATGCGTGTGCCAGTCGCCCAGGTACTGCAGTCGTCGGCCGGCCAGCTCGTACGCCTGGGCGAGTTGCTCCTCCTGCCAGGCGGCGTCCGGCGTGAACGCCGTCGCCTGATGCCTGGCGCCCGGGCCGGGGCCGATGACCTGACTGATGACCACCGCTCCCGGATGGGGAGACCAGCCCAGCAGAAGTCCGCCGGTCTCGGAGGGGAAGGCGCGCTGGGCCTCACGGAGCGCCTCCTCCAGGGCTGCCGCGGCCCACCACACCCGGCCCCGGCGGTAGCCGATCAGTGGTCGCCGCGGCACAACGGATGCACCGGCAGCGCGAGCCCGGTCCACGTCGGCGGGACCGGCGTCCCGTCAGGAGTTCTCAGCGCGAGGACGTACACGCCGTGGCCGCTGCCGGGGTACCCACCGGGCCGGCCCTGCTGCAGCGTCGCCACGGCGACCCGGACAGCATGCAAGGCCACCTCGGCGAGGTCGAAGCCCGACCCGGCGAAAGTGGGGTCGGCGCAGCCGACCGGTTGGACACCATCCTCCTCCGGCGCCGCCGACACGGGCGGGATGGACTCGTCGTTGAGGGCGTACTCCAGGCAGTACCAGCAAGCCGCCCCCGGCGCGGAGGGCAGCTGCGCAACGCGGCCACCCCAGCCGCCGTTGCTCGCCGAGACGGCGAGGTAGGGCTTGCCCCGTCGGCGTGCCAGCCACGCCAGCGCCTGCTGCACGCCCTTCTCGGCGGTGCAGTCGACCACGAGGTCGACACTGTCGATGACGTCTGTCCATGCGTCGATCTCGTTGCGGTGGTCGGGCCGGAGGGCGTTGCGCGGAGCGCCGATCGCGTACTGGATGACGTTGACTCTGACGTCGGGCGCGACGCTGAGGGCGATCTGGCTGGCGGTGAAGGCCTTGTCCCATCCCGCCATGTCGAGGCGGGCGGCGTGCCGGACCAGGTTGCCCGGTTCGAGGTGGTCGCGGTCGACCACGGTGAGCTGGCCGATCCCGGCCCGGGCGAGATGCTCGGTGACCGTGCTGCCCAGCGCTCCGACGCCGAAGACGGCGGCATGCCGGTCCTGCAGCCCGACGAGTTCGGGGACCCGGGCGGCCATGTCGGCCTGCCCGGCGTAGCCGGCGCGGATGAGATGCGTGGTGGTCTTACCGGGTGCCGGCGGGACGCCGCGCTGCCCGCGCCCGCGCTTGACTTGCTGCTGTGTCCGGCCGCCGGTCGGACGGAGCCGGACGAGGAAGACCCAGCCGTCCCCGGTGCCGCGGTGCACTCGCTCCTCCGGGAAGGTCAAGCCGAAGATTTGCAGTTCCCAGCCGTTGACCGGAGCGGGCTGCCACGCCCCGTCGAGGAGACGCGGCGCAGCCCTCCTGAGTTCGGTCAGGAATGCCTCCGGGGTGTTTCCTCGGACGGAGGCATCCAGGCGAGCCCAGCGGCCGGTGACCGGTCGCGCGAAGCGGTCCGGATTCTGCCCGGACAACGAGCAGAGGACCTTGCCGCTGTCGTCGCTGACGGTGAAGACCGCGCCGTGCAGGAGGCCAGCACCCTGCGTCGCGTCGACGCTGGTCGGGTCCAGGCGGGAGAGCCGCAGGCCGAGGGCGCCCTGGGTTCTCGTGGTAGGCAGCGTCCAGCTGCTGTCGACGAGAATCATCGAGCCTGCGTCGAAGCAGGTGTAGTAGTCGGTCCACGGTTCGGCCTGGGCTTCTTCCACGCCGGCGAGGGCCTCGACCTCCTCGGCGGAAGTGGCCGTGACCTGGCCGGCCTGCAGGGTCTTGGGCAGCTGCGTGGTCAGCAGCCAGGCCAGCGTGTCGTCGGTGTGCCACAGTGCAGTCGAGCGACCGATCAGGCAGAGGTCACCACTGAAGGGATGCACGTGGTGGGCCATCGGCGCGGCTTGGTCGCCGGTAAGGCGGACCGAGGGCCGGACGAAGGGGTACAGGTCAGGGAAGGACACCGTCATGTCGACGGCGGCGTCGCCGATCGCGGTCATGCGCAGCTGGAGGACGCCGTGCCGGCTGGCAGCGTCGTCGATGTCGTAGCGGATTCCGGCCGCCTCGAGGCACGTCAGCTCGTGCTCGAGGCGGCCGGGGAACTCCGCCTCCCAGGGCGGCGCGCTCAACCGACCGGCCGGTCCTTCGGCGGCCGCGGCGGGTTCGGCGGTCCCGGCGGCGGTCCCGGCGGCGGCTTCGGGCTGTGCGGGTGCTCCGGGTGGTCGGGCTTGTGCGGCTGCCCAGGCATAGCGCTCCTTTCATCCGGCGCCGTGATCGGCGACGTCTTGACCGTGTCACAGGCCTCCGACAGTTCCGGCGCACTGCGCCGCTGCCACGGGTCGACCGTCGGCGTCCCTCACGCATGCGTGGCACGTGTCGTTGCCGCCTGGCGCTAGCTTCGCGACCGTCGCGGTCGCCTTGCAAGCCTGGCTGACGGCCGGTGCGGCCGTCAGCGGCGCGAGAAGCCGTCAGCCCGGCACCTCGCCCAGCGCCCGCTGGTCGCCATCGATCACGACGAGCATCGCGGGCGGGGTCAACTGTCGCCGACCGGCGCGGCCGTGAGGGTGGGACAGGTTTCCCTTACCTGGCCGGGGCGAGGATACGGTCGAACACCGCACCGGTGCCCTGGGCCTGCACGTACTTGTCCACGACGTCGACGAGCACGTCCTTCGCCGACCACTGCAGCGGGCGGTACAGCCCCAGCGCCGTGTTGAGCGCCACGTCCCCGACGTAGACCGCGCCGAACACGGCATTGACGGCCTTCTGCCCGCGCAGGCCCCGGGCGGCGGCCATGCCGTACGCCGCACCCCACATGGTTCCGAGCGCGAAGTGGGTGACCCAGTTCAAGCGCCGGCGCCCTTCCGGAGAGCTCGGGTGCACCGGCGTCACCTTCTCGGCGAAGTCGGCGGGGGCGTAGCTGTCGCCGCGCCCGGTGAGCGGCATCTCCACGAGCTTCTGGAAGGCCGTCATGACGACGGTCCCGGCCACTCCCGCGACAACGCCGCGCACGATCATGTCTCCGGTCGACACCTGCCTGCTGCGCATGGTGGGGGCCCGTACCCCGGTGTGACGGCCCGACACAGGGCGCCTGCTCGGTCAATCGCCACGAGACCGATCCAGGGGCTCGACGGGCCTCCACGACCCACCGCCGCTACCGGCGACAACGCGGTCAGCACGCCCGGTGGACGGGCGCGCCGGTTCAGCGGCGGCGCCTGCCCACAGCACTACTTGCGTCCACGTCAGTTGCGTCGGGAGTTGACGTGCGACCTCGGATTGACGCCGCAGCAGGTGGGCCGCTTCCCGTCGCCTGTTCCCCGCTGCTGCGTGAGCGGAGGAGGGCGGCACGGCGCGATCCCGATGGGCAGAGTCGTAGTCGAAGGTGCCCTCGGTCCTGCGCGACTTCAGGGCGTGGGTGAGTGCGTGTACGTCAGATTCGCTGCTCCGCCTCGGCACGGTCTTCCTCCCGGTACTCGAACTCGGCGGGATCGATACCGTGCTCGGTTAGCAGTCGATCGATCTTGGCCTCTACCCGCTCGTCGCCTTCCTTGGACTGGGACGAGCCCCAATAGAAGAACAGGGACAAGCCCGCCGCCTGCCACACCAACTGCAGGAACTCCGACTGCCAGTTCTCGAACGTCGCGGAGAAGAACTGCGGCCAGAACTCCGACCACGAGAACGTCGTCCCGTGTTCGAGGGCGTCGTTGCTGACCTCGGTCACCTGAAAGATGAACTGTCCCAGCCAGGACAGAAGGAACAGCAGGCCGGTGACGATGCCGAATGAGTAGGCCTTGCTGAATCGGGGCCGGTTCTTCGGGCGGGCCATGACTCCTCCTGCGGTCCAGTGGTCGGGGCGACTGGAACGATCCTGGTCAGGTCGTCACCGTGCCGCACCTCGGGAGAAGCGCCGGTGGTGCTGCGCGGGTGGGAACCGAGGGCGTCATCCGGATGTGGCGGGTGACGGTCCGTCCGGTCCCGGCCATCGGAATCAGGCCGGGAAGGCGGCCCCTCCGGCCACCCGGGCTCGGGCAGACGTTGAACTGACCGCTGCCTGCAGAGCTTCTCGCCGGCGCGGGGTGCCGCTGTCGCGGACTCCACCGTCCCGGTGTGCCCTGGAGCAGGGCGGCGAGCTACTCCTCGGTGAAACCGGTCCCGACGCCCACGACCGCCACGGTCCTGCCCTTTGACCCGGCCGAAGCTCCCCGCCGTGCGGAGTTTGCCAACTCGCTTCATGGCCCATGTGCCAAGGACCGACAACACCACTGGAGGTGGGAGATGGCCGAACGCCACGACATCCACGTCGTGCCCCATGACCACGAAGGATGGCTGGTTCGCCGCGAAAACCAGGACGAGCCGATCGGCAACTACGCCACCCAAGCCGAAGCCGAGGAGGCCGGCCGGACGATCGCCAAGGAGGAGAAGGTCGAGCTGTTCGTTCACAGCCACACCGGGCAGATCCGCGACCGGTCGACCTACGGCCACGACCCACGGAACATCCCCGGCTGACCCGAGCCAACAGCCTGCGCCCCACCCGCCTGCGGGAGAGCGGGGCGGTGCAGCAACCCACGCCGGCCAGTTCTCGCACCCGATCCCGACGCCGTCACCGTCCAGGTGTCTGCCGTAGCAGGGAGCGACGCGCACCGAGGCCGCATCAGCCGCCTGCGCCGCCGAGCAGCTGTCATAGCACGTTCCCGCAGGAACGGGCACCGGGGCGGGGGCAAGATCCCGGTGCCGGTGCCGGGGCGCAAACCGGAACATGCGCCGGCGGCGGCTTCGGGGCGGGCGCCGGCTTCGGCGCCGACAACGACGGGGCGGCAAACGACGTCGCCGCGTGCTTCGGCACGTTGGCTACCACCCCGCCGGTCAACGCGGCGTCGCGCCACGCCATCGAGGCTGCTCGGCGGGTGTTTGGCCGTCCTCCGGTCGGGAACTGCCCCGGTATGCGGGTGAGGGACTCGGTCGTCGTGGTCACCGGAGCGTCCAGCGGCATCGGTCGCGCCACGGCGCTGGCCTGCGCCTCGGCGGGCGCCGCCGTTGTGCTGGCGGCCCGGCGTGCCGACGCGCTGGCCGAGGTGGCGCGGGAGTGCGAGGCCGCCGGAGGACAGGCGCTGGCCGTGCCGACCGACGTGACCGACGCCGACGCGGTGCAGGCGCTCGCGCGGCGGGCGGTGGAGCGGTTTGGGCGGATCGACGCCTGGGTCAACTGCGCCGCGGTCACCGCGTTCGCGCCGTTCCTGGAGATCCCACTGGAGGAGTTCCGCCGGATCATCGACGTGGACGTGATGGGATACGTGCACGGCGCCCGCGCGGCCCTGCCGTACCTGCGGGATCAGGGCAAGGGCGTGCTGATCAACGTCTCCTCGGTCGTCGCCGTCGTGCCTCAGCCCTACACCCACGCGTACTCGATGGCGAAGGCGGCGGTGCGGGTGCTTAGCGCCAGCCTGCGGCAGGAGCTGCGGCTCGACGGCGCGAAGGGCGTCAAGGTGTGCACGGTGATGCCGCCGACGATCGACACGCCGTTCTTCGACCACACCGCCAACTACACCGGCCGCAAGGCCAAGGCGATGCCGCCGGTGTACTCGGCCGAACGGGTGGCGCGCACCATCGTCGACCTCATCCGGGTCCCCCGCCGCGAGGTGATGGTCGGGCCGATGGCCCGCAACCTGCTGATGCAGTCCAAGTTCGCACCGGGGCTCGCTGAA
Organism: Modestobacter caceresii; assembly: GCF_000761485.1. Classification (GTDB taxonomy): domain Bacteria; phylum Actinomycetota; class Actinomycetes; order Mycobacteriales; family Geodermatophilaceae; genus Modestobacter; species Modestobacter caceresii. Next base: position 24,743 of record NZ_JPMX01000093.1, on the reverse strand, counting down.
CGGATGATGGGGTCGCAGGTCGACAAGATGCACCTGTACCGGACCAAACCCGCACCGGCCACGTCGGGCAACCTGTTCGAGCCCGCGCCGGGCACCGGCTCGGTGTCCGGGGGCTGGCACGGCCGGCGCCAGACCGCGCTGCGCCGCGTCGCGTCGACCGCTGCCCTCCTCACCGGTGGCATGGTGGCGGCACGCCGATGGGGCCGCTGACCCGCTGGGACACCCACGAGTTCACGGCCGCGGCCGGAACCCGTGTCCACGCCGCGCTGCTCGGCCCGCGTGACGCGCCGACCGTGGTGTGCGTGCACGGGCTGGGCTGCTCGCACCGCTACTTCCTGCCGCTGGCCCGGGCGCTACGCCGCGACGCCCGGGTAGTCGCCCCGGACCTGCCCGGATTCGGCCGCACCCGCGGGCCGTCCCGGGCGCTGGACGTGCGCGGGCAGTCGCGAGCGCTGGCCGACTGGCTGCGGGCCACCGCCCGCGGAGGCGCGGTGCTGGTCGCCAACTCGACCGGCTGCCAGACCGCCGTCGACCTCGCCGTCCACTCCCCGGAGCTGCTCGGCCCCCTGGTCCTCGTGGGCCCCACCGTCGACCGCCGCGCCCGCACGCTCCCGCAGCAGGTGGGCCGGCTGCTGGCGGACACGCCGTGGGAGCGGCCCACCCTCGGCCCGGTCCTGCTGCGCGACTGGGCGGCCTGCGGCGCGAGGCGCTACGCCGCCACGTTCGCCTACTTGCTCAGCGATCCGATCGAGCGCAAGCTGCCGCACGTGCCGGTGCCTACCGTCGTCGTCCGCGGCGCCCGTGACCCCGTCGTGCCGCGAGAGTGGGCCGAGGAGGTGACCCGGCGCTTGTCCGCCGGCCGCCTCGAAGAGGTGCCCGGCGTCGGGCACACCGTCAACTGGTCAGCACCCGAACGACTCGCGCGGATCGTGCGGCCGCTGCTGGCCGGGGAGCCGGCATGAGCGCCCGGTTGCGGGCGGCTCGCTACCTGGTGGACTTCGACTCCGGAGTCAACGCCGCCCGCGCGGTGGGCCGGTACCTGCGCGGTAAGGACCACCGCGGCATGTCGGTGGGACCCAGCTCCCGGCTGCTGGCCGACCTCACGTCGTCGCTGCCGACGCGGGTGCGCCGCGGCACCTTCTCCGCCATGGGCGTGCAGCAAGGGATCCCCCTGGACCGCGCCCGGCGGATCAGCGCCGACGACATCGCCGACTGGGTCACCGCCCAGTACCCCGGCGGCCCCTACCCGGTGGTCATGATCGGCTCAGCCAGCGGCGCCGCCGTCCACCTCGCCGCCGCGCTGCGTGCGCCGTACCTGCCGCAGACGACGCTGGCCGCGGTCCGCGAGCTCGGCACCCATCCGGACGATCCACGCGCCGCGATGGAGGCGCTCGCGCCCACGGCCCAGCTGGTCGCGCAGCGCAACCCGGAGGTCGCCGTGCACCACATGCACGACCCGGCGCAGGACCGGCCGATGCTCGAGGGGATGGCCTACCTGCGGCTCAAACGCCGCCTCCTGGGTCGAACCTGGGAGCGGTTCCTGGAGGAACGCCTGGCGCCGGGCGGCACCATCGTGCTCGTCGAGTGCACCCGCACCTGGCGCACCCGCCAGGTCGGCGAGCGGGCGTACTTCCAGTTCGGCTGCCTGGGCGGGGTGTCGGAGGAGGAGTACCACGACAGCGGCCCCCGGATCGCCGACTATTTGGCCCGGGAGCGCTCGCCCTGGCGCCGGTGGGAGCCGCCCGAGACGGATGCGCGGCGGCCGGAAGCCGAGTGGGGCTTCGATCCGGCTCTGCGCCCGGACCTGGAGCGGCTGGCCGAGCGGTGCGGCTACCAGTTGCGGCGGCTCGTGGTCGAGGAACCGCAGGACCTCAGCGACTTCGTCGCCGACCTGCACCGCTGGTGGTACCGCCGCCGCGGTCTGCCGACGGAGCGGCTGCTCCCTCAGTCCTACGTCCAGTGGGACCCGCTGTGGGCCCAGCGGCTCGGTGCCGTGCCCTTCTGGCTCCGGTTCAACATGCAACCCTCCTTCGAGGACCTGCAGCGCTACCTGCACCACGCCGACCCCTACGACGAGATTTACGTGAACCTGTTCTCCCAGGGGCTGTGGTCACCCGGAGTCGTCCCGGTGCACCACTGGCGCGAGCTGGCCGCATCGGCCGCACGCGTCCGGGGCCAGGTCATCGGCGTCGACGAGGACGCCTATCCCCTCGACGCCGGCAGCACCATGCGCTATCAACCCGCCTTCGCCGCACTCCCGCCCCGGCATCCGCTGCCCGCGCCGCTGGACGTGGCCGAGATCGACCGCTTCCTCCAGAGCACCACCGCGTCCTACCGGCTCACCTGGTCGGGCCCTGCATCAGCCTGACCGGACGGCCCGTCCGGTCAGGCAGCGATACGTCGCCTCCATGCGGTCGACGAGGTGGGCGTACAGAGGCAGATGGGGCTCCGCGTCGTCGGTCGGGATGTTGACCTGCACGCGGACACGCTCGCGCCCGTCCGTAGCGATCGTTGTTCCCTTCAGCGAATGTGGCGCCGGCCCGGATCCCACGTCAGCCGCGACCGGGGCGCAGCCGCACCCGCGAGGTCCGGCAAGTTGCACATACCGGCGCCGTCAGCGGCCGGCCCCCTTCGGCCGACACGCAGGACGCCTACGTCGAACTGGCCGAGGAGCTACGTATCACCGAGGCATTCCCGACTCGGGTAGGCTCGGCGCACCGCCGACGCCGCCCTCGCCAGCGCCCAACAGGACATCGACCGACTCACCGCCGACATCGCCGAAGCCCGCGCCTGGGCCCGGCTGCTCGTCGACACCTTCGGCGTCCCGGCCCTCACCCGCCTCGGCTCACCCACAGGTCGACCTCGAGCTCGCCGAACATCGCGCCAGCCGGTCTATGACCGCCCCCCTCCTGTGGCCGCTTCCGCGTCGGGGAGGTGGCCACAGCTGGGGTCAGCGGCCCTCGGGCGCTGCGCTCAGCCAGGTGCAGACGGCGTGCCCCGGCGCGGGGCCCGTCGGGCTCGCGTGTACCGCTCCCGGCGTCGCCCGCCGGCCGGTTCCTCTTCGGGGTGCAGCCCGCCGCCGTGCCATTCCCCGGTGCTCAGCCAGAGCTCGTAGTGGAACAGCCACTCGCTGATGCACGGCACAACCGTGTCGGCGATCAGGTGCCGGCCGCTGACGAACTCGTCGTAAAAGAAGCACAGCTCATCGCCGGGGAACACGTGCGGCAGCGGCTCCCGGGGCGGCGCTTCAGCGGCGGGTCGCCGACCGTCACCCGCGGCCGCTGCGCCTGGTCGTAGGAGAGGCGGACGGCGCGGCGCACGCTCAGTGGGCTCGGCTGGAGCTTCACGCACCAGGTCAGCCGGCGGATTGAACGAGCGGGCGCGGCACGTCGGGGTAGCGGGCGCACAACGCCCACGCTTGCTGCGCGACGGTGATCGGCCTACGCCGGCGTGGAGTCACCGAAGAACCTGTGATCCCGCACCGGCCGCCCGGCGCCGGCGGTCAGCAGTCCCCCCGTGGCCAGCCGCAGACCACCGGCCTCCCGCAGCCGGCGAGACTGCTCCCCGATCACGCCGATCGCCTTGGTGACGGGGTCGGCGCCGAAGGCCTGCTTCAGCCGTTCGTGGACCGCCGGCGCGCCGCCGCGCTCGCCCAGCGCACTTTCCAGGTCGCGGGCGATCCGCTCGTACCAGCCGATGAACTTGCGTCGCCGCTGCGGGTACTCGTTCCACTTGTCGGCGGAGTTCTCCCCCGCGCACACCGGGTTCTCCACCCAGTACCGGCCGCTGCGCCGTTCGAACATGACCGTCGCCAGAACGAGGCCGAGGAAGCCGAGCGGTAGCGGGGTGGCCAGCGGCCTCAGCACCATCCGGGTGGCCACCGGACCTGCATGGCCGTCAGTCGTCAACTGGCCAGAACCTGCGGGGAGGTCACCTTGAGGTGCGAGTTGGCCCACCGTGTTTGACGCAGCGACTGCGGGTGGCACCGTTCGGCCAGGTCCAGCAGCTCCTTCTCCTTGGCACCCTGTGCGCCCTGGGCCAGCAGCTCCCAGTCCACCGACGTGCCGGCAGCCTCCCGGTACAGGTGCCGCAGATCCGCGAGCAGCAGCAGCCCCGGTGCCGAGCGTCGTCCCATGAGCTCCGACGCTCGCTGCCGGACCGCCGCCAGCGGGCCGGGGTCCTCCGAGGCCTCCGGGTCGAGATCGAGTCCGAAGTCGCGGCCGATGGCGGCGAGGTCGGCCACGTGCTGCCTGGACCACTTGGCCATGTCGCGGCACACGTAGAAGACCTCGTGGTCGGTCTTGTGCCGGTCTGACATCGACATCAGCACGGTGACCAGGTGGTTCTCGGAGCGGTGCAGCTCCTCGATCGCCATGTCGAGTTTCATGCCTGGCCTCCCACGAGCTCCTGGGCGCGGGCGGCGTCGCCGCCCGAAGTCGGCGGGACGCCGGTCCCGACCGGCGCGGAGCCGGTGTTTGTCGGCGCGGGTGCCGGGACACCGTCGCCGGAGGCCACCCGCTCCACCCGCGCCGCCGCGGTCTTGAAGATCGGTTGCTTGGACACTGGGTCCCAGTCGGTCAGGGTCAGTTCGTTGGCCGCCCGTCCGTTGCCCTTCACGGGTTCGTGCCCGGAGTCGGTGTCCCAGTACCCGTAGTGGAACGGGAGGAAGAGGACGCCCGGACGGATGCCGCTGATCCGTAGTCGGCCCTGGACGCGGCCGCGCGGTGTGCTGACCTCCAGCAGGTCGCCCTCGGTGAAGCCGCGGTCGGCGGCGTCGCCGGCGGCCATCTCCACCCAGACCTCGGGTGCGGCCTTGTTGAGCTGCGGGGCCCGGCCGGTCTTCGTCCGGGTGTGGAAGTGGTACAGCGTTCGGCCGGTGATCAGCTGGAACGGGAACTCCTGATCGGGCAGTTCGTGCGGGGGCAGGTACTCGGCCGCCTTCAGCACTGCCCGGCCGGTCGGGTTCATCGCCTTGTACTCGGTCTCCTCGACCGGCGCGCCGGTGACCATGTCGCGGCGTAGCTCTCGCAGTACTCCGGCTGCGCCCAGAACTGCCCATCGGCGTAGATGCGCTCCGTGCCGTCGGGGTGCTCGTCGTTGCACGGCCATTGGATGCCGCTGCCGCCGCGGAGCTTGTCGTAGGACAGGCCCGTGTAGTCGCACGGCCGCCCCCGGCTGCACTCCTTCCACCCCTCGAAGGCGCCCTCGGCGTCGGACCACTTCACCAAGGGCGCGCCGTCCTTGTCCTTCAGGCCCAGTCGGTGCGCGAAGTCGATGAGGATGTCGAGGTCCGACCTCGCATCACCGGGAGGTTCCACGGCCTTCTCCGACAGGTGGACCGTCCGGTCGACGTTGGTGAAGGTGCCGGTCTTCTCTTCCCACGTGGCAGCCGGCAGGACGACGTCGGCCAGCTGCGCGGTCTCGGACAGGAAGATGTCCTGGACGACGAGGAACAGCCGCTCCTGGGCCAGGATCGCGCGGATCCGCTCGAGCTCTGGCAGGGAGACGGCGGGGTTGGTCGCCGTCACGTACATGAACCGGATCGAGCCCTCCTCTGCGTACCGGAACATCTGCATGGCATGCGTCGGCGGCGAGTAGTGCGGAATCTCCATCGGGTCGACGTTCCAGACCCGAGCCAGGTCCTGGATATGGCTGTCATTGGACCAGTTGCGGAACGCCGGCAGGTCGCCGTCAGCGCCGCACTCGCGGGTGTTCTCGGCGGTGGGCTGGCCGTTCATCTGCAGGATGCCGCAGCCGGGCTTGCCGAGCAGGCCCCGGATCAGGTTGATGTTGTTCACCTGGACGGCGGCCGCCGTGGCCTGATGCGACTGGTAGAACCCCTGCAGCACGGTGGAGAGCAACCGCTGCGCAGAACCGAGGATCCGGGCCGCCTCCCGGATCTGCTGGGCCGGCACATCGCACACCTCAGCGGCCAGCTCGGGGGTGTACGCCTTCACCTGCTTCTCGAGTTCGTCGAAGCCCACGGTGTGCGCGTCGATGTACTCGCGGTCGATCCAGCCGTTGCCGATGATCTCGTGCAGCAGCGCGTTCATCAGCATCACGTTGGTGCCCGGACGAGGGGCGAAGTGGACCGTCGCCGCCTTCGCCACCGGGGTGAGCCGCGGATCGACGCAGATGACCTGCGGCGGATTGGGCCCGGCGAGCCGGTCCAGGATGCGGGTCCACAGGACTGTCTGGGTCTCGGCCATGTTGTGCCCGTAGACGGCGATGACGTCGGCGGAGTCGATGTCGGTGTAGCTGCCGGGCTGACCGTCGCAGGCGAACGTCTCTTTCAAAGCGGCGGCGGCGGTGGCGGTGCACAGCCGGGTATTGCCGTCCACGTGGTTGGTGCCGATGCCGCCGTGGGCGATGAGCCCGAGGGTGTAGTACTCCTCGAGGAACAGCTGGCCGGTCGTGTAGAAGCTGATCGCGCTGGGCCCCTGCTCCTCCAACAGCTCCTTGCACCGGCCGGCGACGGCGTCCATCGCGGTGTCCCAGTCGGTCTCCACCAGCTCGCCGTTCCGCCGGATCAGCGGTCTGGTCAGCCGGTCCGGGGAGTTGTTGGCCTGCCACCCGAACAGGTCCTTGGGGCCCAGCCGGCCGTGGTTCACCCGGTCGACCGCGCGGCCCCGGACGCCGACGATGCGGTCGTTCTTCACCGCGATGTCCAGCCCGTCGCCGTTGCTGTGCAGGATCGTGGCCGACTGCACCCAGCGGTCGACGTCGGCCTCGGTGAGCCCGTCGGCCAGGTAGGAGTCGACCCGCGTGGGCCAGCTCTCCCCCGGTCCGTACGGCGTTCGGGAACCCCACGGCTCCGCGATGCGATCGACCTTCACCACTGATCCTCCTTCGCGCCGTCGTCCGGGCTCGCCGCTCCGGCCTGCCCGCGCCGTCCGTGCACGAGGGCATCCACCTGCGCCTACAGCCTGTGGCACCGAGCCCGGATATTCGACCCGGGGACACATCGCGACCCCGCGCCATCGGCGGAGCCGTTCGCCTGGGCGTAGGCGGCCCGAGGATTCAGTGACCATCAGCCAGCCTCACACCCCGAACACGGCAGACGGGCCCGCAAGCCGAAGCGGACATGCGCCTCGATGTCCACACCGTTGATTGCTCCCTCCGGGGTCCGGATATGGATGAGCAGCTCTGGGTAGGTGGCGCGGACGGAGCACAGCAGAGGGAGGTCATGTGGCTGATATCGCGTATGTCTCGGAGGTTCGCGTCGAGCGCCTCGGCGGCCCGCTCCGCGCGGCATACCTGCCGGGCGAGGAGAACCCGACCGTCTATGGCATGCACGGGGCCATCGCAGAGCACTACGGGGTGGAACCAGGGAACGCCCCTGCCCACGCAAGCACGATCGACCACCTGGTCGGTGCCACTCTCGGTTAGCTCACCGGGACGTTCGCCGGAGCGCTAGCTGCCCGGCGGATCGACCCCACCGGTCTGGTGGGGCATGCCCGCGGTGAAGTGGAACTGGAAGGCAAAGTCCTGGTGGTCAAGCGCATCCACGTGACCTACACGGGCTTGACCATCGCCCACGCGGATGCCGAGAAGGTTCAGCGAGTGCTGGCCTTCCACGCCGACGGCTGTCCCGTCGCGCGGAGTCTGAAGGGCGCCATCACCATCACCACGCAGCTCAGCTGAGCAAGACGGGCTCCGGTGGAGCCGGCGGGCACAGGCCCCGACAGGCGCAAAAGTGATCCTGCCAGCACGATGACCGGCCGGCACATGATCGTGAGGAGCACTTGTGAGCAACCCACCTTCGGTACTCGTCTTCGACGTCAACGAGACGCTGTCCGACCTGCAACCGATGGCGCAACGGTTCACCGACGTCGGGGCGCCCGGTCACCTCTCGACGTTGTGGTTCGCCATGGTGCTGCGCGACGGCTTCGCCCTTACCGCCGCCGGTTCTCAGCAGCCCTTCGCGGAACTGGGTGCAGGAGCACTGCGCACCGTGCTGACCGGCCTCGACCTGGACCGTGACCTCGAGACAGCCGTCGCGCACGTGATGCAGGGCTTCAGCGAACTCGGTGTGCACGACGACGTCCCAGATGGCGCGAGAGGTCTACGAGACGCTGGTCTGCGCCTGGTCACTTTGAGCAACGGATCGAGTCAGGTGGCCGAGCAGCTCCTCACCCGGGCCGGCATCCGGGACTCCTTCCAACATCTGCTCTCCGTGGAAGACGCCGGGGCGTGGAAGCCTGCGCGAACCGCGTACGAGTACGCAGCCGGCGCCTGTGGCACCCCGCTCGATGCCATGACCTTGGTGGCCGTTCATCCCTGGGACATCGACGGCGCCGCACGCGCCGGCATGAGCACCGTCTGGATCAATCGCACCGGCGCCTCGTATCCCGACTACTTCACTCCCCCGACGCACACGGTCTCCGCGCTCACAGACCTCGCCGGCCGACTCGCCTGATGCAGCCGCGCGGACAGACCTCCGGGCGTCCTCGCGACTGGCGGGACGCTTCGACCCGTCGGCCGTGAAATCGAACAGAGCAACGAGGAAGATTCCGAGGTGGATCAGCGGCGTGGGCGGGAGCCCGTCGTACAGCTCTTCGCCGATCGCCTCGCCGGCCTCGGCGATGTCGGGCAGCAGGTGGAGAAAGACGGAGGCGACGACAAGCCCGTCGGCGACGGAGCCGGTGGCCGCTCCGGCACGAGAGGCAGTTCTCGGAACCCGGGCACGGCCAATGGCAGCGCCCCCGACAGCACCCGAGGACGAGCGCGCCAACGACGCTCGGCCCGGTGGTCGATTCGGAATCCACGCACTTCCCAGCTGCCCTGGAATAGCGCCGGCGGCACCGCTGCCCAGCACCTCCGCGCACGCAGCGCCCTTGCCCGATGTACGTCGACGCCGTCCGTGCCGAAAGAGCTGAACGATGGCGCGAGGCGGCGGTGACTCACCCGGTACCCGTCCAGGCATGCCGTCGCTTCCCCTGGCGTGGCCACCATGCATGGCTTGTTCGGCGACCTCGTATGAGGTCCGGCATGCTGGCCGGGTTGCGGCCGCGACCACCAGAGGCGGCAGCGCGCCACGAGGAGGATGCATGCCGAAGCGGCTGGACCAAGGAGTACATCCTGAGTAGTACTCGGGGTCCGTCGAGCGAGCAGATCCGCGCGTCCCTGTGGTTCTGGCCCACGATCGCGGCACTCGGCAGTCTCGCCGTGACGGTGGGTCTTCTCATGGTCCGACCCGAACCCACCAGTACGTTCGCCGAATGGGTGTGGCCCACGGACCCCTCGACGGCGGCCTCGCTGCTTCAGTCGGTCGCGACCGCTTCCATGGCGGCGCTCAGCCTCACCCTGTCGCTGACCGTGGTGGCCCTGCAGTTGGCGTCGCAGCAGTTCTCGCCGCGGTTGCTGCGCTCCTTCGCCAGGGACGGAATCGTCCAAAGCACTGTCGCTGTGCTGCTCTCGGCGTTCGTCGCCTCGCTCGTGACGCTGCGTGGGCTTGACCCCGAGCGCCCGTTGCCCGGTCTGGCCGTCCTCCTCTGCAGCCTGCTCGGGCTGGCCGCAGGAAGCATGCTCATCGTCTTCATGGCGCACATCGTCGGGCGGCTGCGGGTGGACAACATGATGGCCGCCGTGCACCACGACGCCAGGTCCACGATGTCAGACGCATACGAGCCCTACGGGGAGGGTCCGGAGTTCCCGCACGAGGACCTGCCCGGTCCCGAGGGCGGAGTGCTGATCCCCGCCTGGCGTAGCGGATTCGTGCGGACGGTGGCACCCGAACCGCTCCGCGACGCGGCCCGCCGGCACGGGGTCTTCCTCTGGCTGGGCGTGCGTCCGGGCGATTCCGTCGTGGTAGGCAGCCCTATCGCCAGTGCATTCGTGGGTGACGGGTCCGACGTGCCAGTGGATGCACTGGTCCGCGACCTGACAGAGGTGGTCGCTCTCGGATTCGAGCGCACCGAGGAGCAGGATGTCGCCTTTCCCCTGCGCGAGCTGATCGACATTGCGATCAAGGCCATCTCCCCCGCTGTCAACGATCCCACCACAGCCGCCGAGGCGCTGGGGTACTGCGCCGACCTGCTCGTCCGTCTGACTGGCCGACGACTCGGTCCCCAGGTGCTTCAGGACGACGACGGGACTCCCCGTGCCGTGCTGCCCGACCGCGACCTGCGCTACTACCTGGACCTCACGTGCGCGCAGGTCCGGAGGTTCGGCCGGAACGAGCCTGCGGTCCTGACCGCCGTCCTGCGAATGCTCCGGGATGTGGCAGTGGCATGCCGGGATGACGAGCAACGCCAGGACGTGATGGAGCAGACGGAGCTCGTGCTCGCCGAGATGTCGGACAGCCTGCTGGAGAACGACAAGAATGCCGTCCGCGACATGGCCAGGCGCGTCCACTCGGCTCTCTCCGGGGACACCGATGACGCATTCCGGGACCGCGCAGGGCAGACCCGTTCCATCTGATGACGGGTCGGCGAGATTCCTTCCTTTCGCGGCAGAGTCGCCGCTTTTCGTCGGCCCGAACAGTGACTCTCGCGGCCTGATTGGCGGCCAGTGCAGTCATGCAACGACGTCCATGCGCTGGCGACGCGAAAGCGGCTCTGCCCTGCTGTTCACGGTCAGCGATACACGGCGTGAGCCCCACTGGCGAGAACCGCCAGCGCGGCCGATACGGCGTCCTGCCGATCCTGGGGGAACCCGAGCGTGATCCGAGAGAGGCGGACAAGAACCGACGTACCGCACGCAGACACCGTGGCTGCTCCCCGCCGGACGAAGATCGTTGGCGTTCCGGTGACGATCCGCACCTCCAGCGCGCAAGGCAGCTGCAGCAGTAGTCACACTGCAGCCGTGGACCGACTCGAAGCTGGAGACGACGGAGCACGCGACGCCTCATACCGGACGCACGAGCACCGAGACCGGAGCTGTACTTGGTGGCGACGGGTCCGGCGGGGCGCTCTGACGAGCGGATCAAGGGAGGCCGCTGGTGCACTGCCACGCCGCGGTCCGGTGACGCCACCTCACCGCTCTGCCCTGCCGCGCTGACCAGACCCGAGCGCCTACGACTCAATGTCGCGCCCGGCCAGATCCAGCTCCGACGACCGTTGTCCGGTCGGCGCAGTTCCGCTAACTTCGACGACGGGTCAAGACTGCGGCCCGTGTCGCCCCCAGCAGACAGCACGTTCCGGCCGCGGGCACTCCGCGTCCGTCGCGTCCCTCATGAGCGCCAAGGTGATCGTGTGTCTGTTTCCCCGACTTCCTCTGCCACACGTTCCGGTGGCCCGGGATTCGAAGTCCGTGTTGACCTTCTCCACGGTCGTCTGGACCTGGCTGGCTATCTCGATCGCCGCACTACCCATCTGGTCCACGACGCCGTCTCCACGTTGCTGCAGAGCAACCGGAACCACTGGACAGTCGACGTCGCTGAGCTCACCGTTGGTGACCACGCTGGCGTCCGTGCGCTGGGCGGGGCCTACCGTCGCGCCGTAGGGCACGGCCGCCGGGTGACGCTGCTGGGCGCGTCTCCCGTGCTGCGGCGCGCGCTGCAGCGGCTGGACGTCGATGAGCGTGGCTCCCAGGCGTCCGAGGCGTTGTCTGCCTGATCCGTCCCTGACCGGCCAGCAGGTTGCCCGTGACCCCGGCGGCCTGTCGGTCTCGATTCACACCGCGTCAATGAGAGCGGCTACGCCCCGGGGTCTCACCACGCGGCACTGGCAGTGACGGGCGTTGCTGCAACGCGCCCGACGACGCGAAGTCGATCCGCGCCCAGACGGACTTGCGGTCTCCCCGGACGGTCCACCCGTGAGCCGCGCACAATCGGGCGACGAGGTAGAGGCCCAGCCCTCCCTTGCTGGCGTCCCGGCCCACCGCCGGCTGAGGCGGCCGGTCGGCCGCTGCGTCGCTGACTTCGAGCAACCAACCCGTACCGGTCGTCGTGACAGCCACTCGTACAGGCTGTTGTCCGTGCCGCAGTCCGTTGGACGCGAGCTCCTCGTACGCCAGCAGAAGTCGGTCGATGTCGTCGTCGTTGGCGCCTTCGGGCCGGGCACCGTCACTGAGAACGGCGCGCAAGCCGACGCGCAGCGCCGTGAGTTCCCCCGGCGTGACCGGTTCCCCCTGCCACACCGTGAACACGTCCGGACCTGGCTCCGGCATCGACCGGCGGCCCCAAAGCGTGTCAGCCATGTGCCTCATTCCGGTGTACCGAACGGCGGTCCAGCCGCGGACGCCCCGGGCCGGGGAGGGTCCGCGTGTCGCGTGAACCCATCGGAGCCGCACGGTCTCCGCGTCGCACGGGAAGAGTACTTGCGATGGCGGTCGGGTGTTTCAACTATGCAGAGTCCGCCCCGCCGACTTCGCCGGGTGAGTCTTCCCTTCCGATAGGTTGACTTCTGTCCTTGCGATCCTCCGTCGCGTCGACGGGGTGTTCACGGGCTTGCATGTCGGCACGATGGCCACCGCCCTAGTCGCCCGCCTTGAGCAACCCAAGCGCGCCCGGGAAGGGCTGCGACTCTGCGCTGGTCCTCAGCGGGGCATCTCCACCGGTGCTGATCCCCGCGGCCGGCGAGGTCGAAGTGCTCGGCAGCACCCAAGAACGCCTGCTCGGAGCAGACGCGAGCAGCCCACGCTCCAACCACGAGCTCCTTCTGCACCCGAACGACACAGTGGTCTTCTACACCGACGGCATCGTGGATGCATGGAGCACCGGCATCGACGAGGGGATTGCCCGCCTTACCGGTGCCCTGGGCAAGATGCGGAACCTGCGCCTCGAGGACCTTTGCGACCAGATGCTAGGTCGGATCGTGGGCGGCAGCACCGACGACGACATCGCCATCCTGGCCGTC
>NZ_JPMX01000093.1:0-11820 GCF_000761485.1 Modestobacter caceresii | reverse complement strand
CGGCCCCGGGGCCCCCCGCCACTCGTTGACCGTGACATGCGAGCGCATTCCCCGCGACTCGGACACAGCCCGCGGTGGGCGATGAACGTTCGTAGGCGGAGCGGGTGAGTAGGTTCCCCTCATGACCGTTCAGGGCAACCGCGGCGAAGACACCGCCGAAGCCCGAGAGAACCTCGGAGCGGTCATGGGCCGCGCCGCCAGGCGGCTGCAGGAGGAGCACGGCGACGTCGAGGGGACGCTGCAGGCAATCACCTCCTCAGCCGTCGCCGTCGTGCCGAATGCCCAGGAGTGCGGCATCACCTATGTGATCGGCCGCAAGAGCGTGGAATCGCGTGCCTCCACGAGCGAGCTGCCCAAAGCGGTCGATGCCCTGCAGGAGCGCCTCGGGCAGGGGCCGTGCCTGGACGCCGTCTGGGAGCACGAGATCGTCCGCGTCAACGACGTCGGCACCGACCGACGCTGGCCGGAGTTCGCACAGCCGGCGCGGGACCTCGGTGTGGGCAGCATGATGTGCTTCCAGCTCTTCGTGGAGGGCGACCAACTCGGAGCGATGAACCTCTACTCGAGCACACCGAACGCGTTCGACGACGAGTGCGAGGAGATTGGGCTCATGTTCGCCGCTCACGCCGCCGTGGCACTGGCCGGCGCGGAGCACGAGGAGCACCTGCGTATCGGCATGAGCAGCCGGGATGTGATCGGACAGGCGAAGGGCATCCTCATGGAGCGCTACAAGTTCACCGCCGATCAGGCCTTCGGAGTCCTAAGCCGGACGTCGCAGGAGACGAACAGGAAGCTGGCCGACATCGCCGCCGAGGTGACCGAGACCGGCGCGGTGCCGCGCCGGTCGCAGGCGTCGAACTAGGCCGTCGGCTCGGATGAGCCTGCATGTCGAACCGGCGACGATCGTCCTGTCCGACCGGCGCGCTACGTTCCGACCATGTCCACGAAGCCGCGCACACCGCGCTCCTCCCCCACCCAGGGGGACGCCGGTGGGACGGCTCCCACTTCCCGGTGTCCAACTCCCCCCTCGGACACCGAGTTGAACCCCCGCGGCTTTCTGGCCGGCGGGGGTTCTTCCGTTCCTGGTATCGGCACGTCCGCCGATGCCTTGAGGACTTGATCGGAGACCCGAGGTCGAACGCCCGTGACCGCACTCGGACTCTGCGAGACTCGATCGGTGACGCGACTCGACGCCCGCACAGTCACCGCCGAGCGGCGCATTCCGGCGGCGGCCGATGAGGTCTTCGCGGTGTTGGTCTCGCTGGATCAGCATGTGCACCTCGACGGGTCCGGCATGGTGCAGGGGCTGCCGGACGGCCCCGACAAGCTGCACCTCGGCGCGCGCTTCTCCATGGCCATGCGCCAGGGCCCGTTCAGCTATCGGAGCGTCAACGAGGTCACCGCGTACGAGGAGAACCGGACGCTGGCCTGGCGGACTGTCGGGGAGTGGCGCGGGCGCACCGTCGTCGGGGGGCAGTGGTGGCGCTATGACCTGTTGCCCGACGGAGACAGAACGCTCGTCCGGCACTCCTACGAATGGGGACGCGCGATGCTGCCGACACTGACCATCCAGCTGCCGGGCTACCCGCAGCGGATGGCGCGCACCATGCCCGAAACACTCAACCGCCTCGAACACGTCGTCCTGACCCGGCGGTGATCGCCACGGCAGCCGCCGGATCCGCTCGGCAGGAGCGGCCCGTGCAGGCTCCCGCAATCGGTTCCCGGGTCGAGGGATCCATGGCCGATGACGTCCTTACCGGCGTGCAGCAGCTACGCCCCGTCGCCGACGACCTCGGCCTCACCATGCCCAGCTCGCGCTCGCCTGGGTGCGCATCGACGACATCCTCGAAGACGTGGTCGAGAAGGACCCCGACCACGTCTTCCTGCCTGCCGACAGGGCCGCGCGGAGTCAAGCGGCTCGAGTCGACCCAGTCCACACTCTGCCCTGCGGCCGCCCACATCCGGCCCGAGGCGCCCCGTGCCGTCCGCGGCGCCTGCCGTGACCCAGAGAGGAACCGCCCGTGACTCCCCTGCACGTCTCGGACAAGCACACGCGGGAGTGCGGCCGCGGGACGGGGCGGCCTCCGTGGTCCGGCGAACGACCGGTCGCCGTTCGCTGGCTGGCGACGTCCGGTCGGCAGGTCGTCGGCGGGTGCATGCGCGCCGCGAGCGTCGTAGCCAGTCTCGCGCGGCCCGTCGTCAGACTGCTGCCACCGGCCGGCCGAGGCGGTATGGCCCGGCCGGTGACCGACTACAAGGCCCCCAACTACTGGCTGGGTTACCGCTCAGGATTCGTGCGCAGGGGCCTGCCCGGCGAGGTGTTGCGCCGCCTCACGGCCGGACGCCCGACGTATCGCCAGATGGAGCGCATGGGGGTTGCACTGTCGCGTTCGGCAGCGGCCTCGATCGTGCCCATGGCCGTCGACGTGGCACTGCGCGGCCCCGGCAAGCTGCCACGCATCGCGGCGACCGGACTGCTCGTGGCCTCTCCGCTCACCTGCACTCTCCTGCTGCACGACGTCGGCCGGTACGACGGCGTCGGCGTCTTGGTCCTGGCTCTGCTCTCAACTGGCCGTTTCGCCTGGCTTCGACTGCCGCTCCCGGCGAGTGCGGTGCTGATCGCCGGAGCCGTCTCCGTGGCCGTGGCGAGTGAGGAGTTCCTCCTGGCTGTCCTCGCTCCGACGGTGGTGGCGGCCGTCCACCTGCTCAGCCGCCACCACCAGCTGACCCGGGACCAAGGGCTCCAGCTGCTGGGAGGGGTCCTGGTACCCGGAGTGGTCGTGGCAGGTGCAAGTCTGCTGACCCCCGTTCCCGCGGACGCACTGACCACCGCGCGAGCCGAGGCACTGCGAGCAGGGGCGCGCCCCGCCGGCCCCACCGGCGACGCGCTTGCCGCCCTCAACCGGGGCTTCGTCGAGAACCTCGCGTACTTCCGCCTCTTCGGCCCAACACCCGTCGTGATGTCCTTCGCACTCTGGGGCGGCTTCTACTTCCTCACGGCCAGGCTGCTGGAGAAGCTGCTCAGTGCTGGGGCGGGGAGTTGGTACTCCTCGCTGGTCGCCGCGCATGCGTTTGTCGGTGCGGCGCTGTCGGTGGCGGGTGTCGACTTCCGGCGCTGGTGGGGCCTGGCCCTGGCCGGCCTGATGTCGGCGGTCGTGCTCACTGATGCCTCCCCGGTCGGCGACCCGGTGGGGACGGCCGCGTTCGGCGGGGCGCTGGCCCTTGCTGTGGCAGGCGTCCTCCCCCGGGATCTGAAGGTCTATCCCTGGGGGCGGCTCAGGGTCGAGCGGGCGCTCCCGTTGACCGGGTGACGTACTGCCACAGCCGCAGTCACGCCGGGCATGCCTACGCCACCGGGACACCTGGATGATCGGGCCGTCGGATCTCGGGGCCTACGAGCTGCCCGACACCGGCCCATCGGGCGACGGCTCCCGGGCGGTGACCCCCGTTCACGTCAGCCCGGGGCCTGCGTACGTGCGAGGCTGGTGCGCGGCCGGCCAACCGCTCGGGTGTCGGCGGGTTCTCCAGCAGGGGCGGTCGGCCGGGACATGACATCGTTGCTCGACTCGAGCCGTCCCATGCCCCGGAGACGCCCTTCCGCATCGGCCGTTCGCTGATGACTGCGGGGCGCGGGCACGAGGGAGCAGGCTCAGGATCGTCAGTGCGCTTCGCCGACCTGAGCCGGCCCTTCGTCATCGCCCACCGCGGCGGCTCCCTCCAGGTGCCCGAGCACACGATGGAGGGCTACCGCGTTGCGGTGGGCCAGGGCCTGGCGGTCATCGAGCAAGACGTGTCGAGGCTCGCAGACGGCGGTCTGGGCGTCATGCACGACGGCACCGTGGACCGCATGACCACCTCCAGCGGCAACGTCGCCGACCACACGTCGGTGTCCTGGAAACAGCTCGACATCGACGCCTCGGTCACCCTGGGCGGAGGCTGGACCGACGGGCTGCGCCCTCCGCTGTTCGAGGAGGTCCTCGTCGAGTTCGGCAACCGCGTCCTCCTCTGCGCCGAGGCCAAGAGCAGCGATGCCATGGGCCCGATGCTCGATGCGCTCGAGCGCCGCGGTGTCAGCCCGGCGTCCGTGCTGCTCCAGTCCTTCGCCCTCGCCGACTGCGGGCTGGCGCGCTCGCGGGGGTGGCCCGTCATCTGGCTCGGCAGCACCGACATCGCCCGGGCCTCCGCCGAGGGCATCGGCTGGATCGGCCTGGATGCGGGCCGCGTCACCTCGACGGTCTGCGCGGCGGCGCACACCGCGGGGATCGAGGTGGCCTGCTACACGGTGAACCGCCGACACCAGCGGGACGCTGTCATCGCCGCCGGGGTGGACGCGATCTTCTCCGACGACCCCCTGTACCTCACCGGAGACGCGGACCGCCGCGCCTCGGACCTGTTCGCGCGCCAGGTCTGGCTGCCCGGGATGCTGCCGGACACCAGCCGCGGCCGGTTCCACCCGGACGACTCCTCCTGGGGCTTCGACGTCTCCGAGACCGTCACCTGCACGCTCATGGGCTTCCTCGCACCGCCGGACCCGGAGGCGTTCACGCTGTACCTGGACGTGCGGATGGACCAGGCGAGCCACAGCAGCGGTGGGTTCGTCTTCCTGAGCACCGACGACCACCCGTACCGACCGTCGTCCGGCTCGTCGCCCGGCGCCAACGGTTACCTCTTCGTCCTGCGGGGGGACGGCGACCTGGTCGTCCGTCGGGTCGTCGAGGGTGTCGCCATCACCCTGGCGTCGTCCACGGGGGGAACGGCGCCGGCGCTGGGCGCGTACGTCCAGCTGCGGATCACCGTCACCGGCTCGGAACTCGCCTTCACGCGCACGGACTCCGTCACCGAGACCCTGACCGTCGCGGACGCCACCTACCGACCCGTGCCCGTCGTCCACCTCGGCAGCGCGTTCGCCGGCGTTCGGTTGAAGAACGTGGTGTTCACATGACCGACCCCTACGACCGCCCAGGCCACGGCCCCGCCGACCCGGACGGCTACCTGATCGAGCAGGCTCCGGATGGCTACCG
The DNA here is from genome assembly GCF_000761485.1 of Modestobacter caceresii. Lineage (GTDB taxonomy): Bacteria > Actinomycetota > Actinomycetes > Mycobacteriales > Geodermatophilaceae > Modestobacter > Modestobacter caceresii. The sequence continues at coordinate 6,799 of NZ_JPMX01000093.1, read as the reverse complement.
GTGGACCTGCCGCGCTGACGGCCGCACCGCAGGGCCGTTCACCAGTCGCGAGGAAGCCGTCGTCTCCGCCGAGACCGACCAGACTGCCTGATGCGCTGGGAGGTAGGGGGTGCGATGGCCCGGCTTCGTCGCCCACCCGGGCTCGAACGTGTGCGTATGCAGCGGGTCGCCCCCCGGACGAGTCGACTGAGCAGGGGGCCGCGCCAGTCGTTCCGCCGTGCGCGACATCCGCGACACGCGCGGTGCGCCGTCGCGGAGCCGCTGCCTCGACCGGGCGTCTGACCGCCTGTCCGGGGCTTCCGCGTCGTTTCGGACGCGTCTGTCGGGTCCTCCCCGGTAGCCTCTGGCGTCGGTCCGAGCCCGAAGACCGTTCGCTCTCGCAGGGGTCTCCGGTGCCCGCGCGATCCGAGGACGGCACTGCCCGTGATGCCCGCGCGGACACGCTGCCTGCCGAGACGCCACAGACTGTGCGGTGAGAGAAGGCCATGGTGCCGAGGATCGTGAAGCTCTGGGTGGCGACGACGCTGTTGGCGTCCGGGGGCCTCTTGTACGCCGCGTCCTGGCAGCGCTGGGCCGGTGCATGCCCGTGGAGCGGGGACCAGGAGACCCAGAAGTGCGCGACACGGATGGACCACCTCTACGACTTCCTCCCACCGATGGAGCCGTGGATGGCCGCGGGAGTGGCCGCAGAGCTGGCGGGTGCGTCCCTGCTCGTCCTCGCAGGCGCCCTTCTTCTGCTGCCCTGGGCCTTGACCGGACGGAAGTCGGGGCTCGTCTCCGCCCTGGTTCTGCTCGCAACCGTGCTGGTCGTGATCGACATCGGACTAGCGACGCTGCGCTCGGGGCTCGACGGTGCCGTTGTCAGACCTGTGGCCCCGGACATCACCACCTTGCTGTGGGTCCTGGTGCTCCCGTTCCTGCTCGGGCGTCTCGCGGTGCTGTCCCGCGGCTGGGCGAGCCGTGCGGCGGCGGTGCTGCTGATACTGGCATCGCCGCTCGTCGCCTCCACCACCTACGCGATCGGTCCCTGGGATGCCCAGCCGTGGTGGGAAGCGATCTCGGGCCTGCTGACGTGCGGAGCCGGGGCGTGCCTGCTCGTGGAGGCGACACGTCGGCCGGCTCGACGTCGCGATGGCAACGTCCAGCAGGCAGTCGTGATCTGACCGGGTTGCGTCCACCCGCGTGTCCCGATGGATCCAGGGCTCAGATGATCATCGGCTCCAGGCTCACCGTCGGCAGCCTCCCTCTGCGCCTCTGACCGCGAGCCGGGTACGGGGACGCCACACCGATCAAGGCCGCGACCGTGTGCGTATGTAGCGTGTCGCCCCTCGGACACCGAGTTGAACCCCCACGGTCATCAGGCCGGTGGGGGTTCTGCTGTCTCTGGTTTCGGCATACCCGTCGACTGCCTGAAGGACTGCATCGGCTGGCCGGCCTGGCGGAGCTCTCGGGGCCCAGCTCCAGTGCGCCCCGAAGATCGCCAGGTAGACCCACGGGGAGCCGAGGACGGCCCCCAGCAGGTCGGTCAGCCAGGTCACCGGAGAGCTCCCTCGGCGGCGGGCGGCTGAGCCTCGATGCCGGCCAGGCCCGCGGCGACGAGCACGGCGGTCGTCGCCGTGCCGGCCAGCAGCAGCCGCTCGACCAGCCCGATGCCCGACACCGGATCGGCGCCCGCGAACACGACGGGGACGTGCAGGGTCAGGAAGGACGCGCCCAGCCCGCCGAGGCCGACCGCCGCACCACGCAGGGCGCGGCGAGCCGGGGGCGAACAGGTCGCCGCGACCAAGAGCCCGACGACCGACGGCACCACCATCGCCACGGCGGCCGCCACCTGGTGCACCCGTCCCCACGCCGTCGTGTCGAGCCCGGGCAGGTCGGTGGGGAACGCGGCCACCGCGGCGAGGCCGACCGACCACAGCGCCAGCAGTCCGAGCACCGCGGTCCGCCGGGCACCGGCCCCGAGGCGGCGGTGCACCCCGAGGGCCGTACCGGCCGCCGCGATCTCCAGCCCCACCATGCACCCCGCGAGCCACCAGCTGCCGGCGGGCCGGTGCACGGCGTCGCTGAGCATGCCGTCGAGGGTGTCGCCGCCGACGACGTCGGTGCCGATCCCGGCCAGGACGGCGATGGCCACCCCGAGCAGGACGACCGGCAACCACGGCCCGGGCCGGCTGCTGGTCACCGGGACCGGGTGGACGTCCGCCGCGACGGCCGTCGCCGGCCCGGGTCGCGGCGGCGCCGAGAGCGCGGTCATGTCGGCACCAGGACATCGCGGCGGGGCTGGTCCGCCGTGCGGGAGCGGAGGCAGGCGTCGTAGAGGCCGACGAACGCGCTGAGCGTGGCGCCCAGGTCGTGCTCTGCGGCGACGGCCCGGGCGCGCCGGCCCATCCGCCGGGCGGACGCCGGGTCGTCCAGCAGGGCGGTCAGCCGCTCGGCGAGCTCCTCGACGTCGCCGTGCCGGTAGAGCCAGCCGGTCCGGCCGTGGTGCACCAGGTGCGGCAGCGCACCGGCGTCGACGCCCAGCACCGGCAGCCCGGTGGCCATCGCCTCCAGGGTCACCAGGCTCTGCAGCTCAGCGGTGCCGGCCATGCCGAAGAAGTCCGCGGCCGCGTAGGCCTCGGGCAGCTCGGCGTCGCTCAGGACGCCGGTGAAGGTCACCGCACCCGCCACGCCCCGCTCGGCGGCCAGCGCCTCGAGCCTGGTGCGTTCCGAACCGTCCCCGACGACGAGCAGGTGGAGGTCCGACCGAGCCCGGACCAGGGCGAGCGCCTCGATGAGCTCGTGCACGTTCTTCTCCGGGTCCAGCCGGCCGACGGAGGCCAGGACGGGACCCGACGGCAGGCCGTGCGACCGGCGGAACCGGGCACCGTCGCGCCCGGGGGCGAAGCGGTCCAGGTCCAGCCCGCAGGAGATCGGCAACACCGGCCCGGGGACACCGGCCGATTCGGCCAACGCCGCGGCGAACGGCGTGGGGCTGGTGACCACGTCGGCGAGGGCGAGCACGCCGGCGGCGTCCCGCCACGCCCACTGGTGCGCCCGGCGCCGGACGGCGGCGCCACCGGGCACGTAGTGCAGCAGGTTCTCCGGCATGAAGTGGTTGGTGGCGACCACGGGGATGCCCAGCGCGCGCGCCGCACGGAGCACCGCCCGTCCCACCAGGAAGTGGCTCTGGACGTGCACCACGTCCGGTCGCACCGTCTGGAGCACTGCTCGGACGCGGCGTTGCAACCCGGCGGGCGAGCAGATCCGGAAGCCGCGGCGGAGCAGCACCGGCACAGAACGCACCCGGTGCTCGGTGACGCCTCCGGTGGCCTGCGCGGAGGTGCTGTGGCGGCTCCGGGACGGGGCGAGCACGTGCACCTCGTGCTCGGTGGCCAGGCCGGCGGCCAGCCGCTGGGCGAAGTACGAGGCGCCGTTGACGTCGGGCGCATAGGTGTCGGCGGCGATCAGGATCTTCACGGGAGAACCCCTCGAGTTCGTAGGGAGGACGACTTCTTGGCGATGAGCTTCTTGGCGATGAGCGAGACGGCGAGCACGCAGCCGCCCAGTGCCGCGCTGAGCGCGACGAAGGCCCAGGGCGAGCTGGTGATCCCCGCGATGTGCGGACCCGCCAGCAGGCCGAGGGCGACCAGCACGGCCGCTCGCGCGGAGCTGGTGAACGCGACCCAGCCGAGGAAGCGGCGGTAGGGCACGCCGGCCAGGCCGGCCGCGAGGAAGGCCGGAACGGCGCCGATGTCGACCAGCTTCGCGCCGACCACCACGCGAGGGAGGCGTCGACGCACGTCCTCCCGGAGCTGCGCTGCGCGGGCTCCGTGGACACCGAGCCGCGCGAGCAGCGGGAGCATGCGCCGATGCCGCCCGCTCCGGCCGAGGGCGTACAGCAGGCTGTCGCCGACGACGTCGGCGGAGACGGCCAGCAGCCACACGGGCAGCAGCGCCAGCACACCGGCGCCGACCATCGAACCGGCCGCCACCGTGGTGGCCGGCCCCTCCAGCAGCATCAGCACCGCCAGGACGAGATGGGGCTGCACCTGGTCGCTGCTCCCTCCCGACCCGCCCCGGGCGACGGGGCGGATCAACCGCCGGACCCTCCGGCGGCGAGGAGAAGCTAGGACGGCGAGGACGCCGTGGTCGTCGGCCTGCGGAGCTGTTCGGCATGGCTCCGCGGTGGCTTCACCAGGGGGGCGGACCCGTACCGCGGTAGGGGGGTCCCCCGCTCGGGAGAGGGACGACGGTCCCTCCGCGACGCTCTAGCGTGCATGCAGGAGAGCCCGCGGAAGGGGATCGACGGCGGGCCGGTGCCCGTCCGGACGGCGGAGGAGCGGCAGGTGGACGACGGATGGCGGTGACCCGGCCGGACGGCCGTGCCCCCGCGAGGCCCTGGACGGCGGGCACGGCGATCGCCGGGATCCTGCTGGTCCTCCTGCAGGTACCGACCACGACGGGTACCTACGGCCTGGCGCTCGCCGTGGGGATACCGCTCGGCCTGCTGCAGGGCCTCGCGCTCCCGCTGGCGTTGCGCCGTCCACTGCTCGCCACCGCCGTCCAGTTCGTGGCGGCGGCGGCCACCGCCCTGGCGGTCGACCCCGTGGACGGGCATCCCTGGCCGCTCACGGTCCCGGGTGTCCTGCTGCTCGTGGCGCACGTCGGACTGCTCGCGGTCTGCCGCGGCTGGCGGCCGGCCGCCCTGGTCTGGGGCGCCTCGCTCGGAGGCCTCGCCGGCCTGATGGCCGTCCAGGTGCGGGAGTGGGGCAGCGAGACCGCCGGCGACATCACCGTCGCGGTCTACGCGGCCAGCGCCCTGCTGGTGCTGGTGGGCGGGTCGGTGTGGCAGCAGCGGTCCCGGCTGGCCGGTGAGCTCTCGGCGGCCCAGCGGGACGTGGCGGTCGAGCAGGCCCGGCGGGCACTGGTGGAGGAGCGCACCCGGATCGCCCGGGAGCTGCACGACGTGGTGGCGCACACGATGTCGGTCGTGCACATGCAGGCCAGCACCGCACGCTTCCGGCTTCCCGACCTGGGCCCGGAGGCGGCCGCCGAGCTGCAGCAGATCGCGGGCTCGGCCAAGGCCGCCATGGCGGAGATGCGCCAGCTGCTCGGCGTGCTGCGGGACGACGGGGCGAACGCCCCGGTCACGCCGACCCCGACACTGGCCGACCTGCCCGAGCTGGTCGCCGGAACGGCGCGCGGCGGAACGGCGGCCCGGCTGACGGTGGACCCGGCGCTGGCGACCCGGGAGGTCCCGGAGATCGTGCAGGCGGCGGCCTACCGGGTGGTCCAGGAGGCGCTGAGCAACGTGGTCCGGCATGCCCCGGGTGCGTCGGCGACGGTCGACGTCCGGCTCGCACCGGAGGGACACGCGATCGAGCTGACGGTCACCAACCCACCGACCGCCTCCCCGGTCGCTCCGCCCGGTCCGGGCATGGACCTCCGCGAGCCCACCCGGGCTCGCCACGGGCTGATCGGCATCCGCGAACGCGCAGCGCTGCTGGGGGGCTGGTCGAGCGCGGGCCCCGTACCCGGTGGCGGATGGCAGGTGGATGCCCACCTGCCGCTGGCGGCGGAGGTCCCCGTCGCGACCGACCTGCCCGACCACGGCGTGGCGGCCGGACCAGGGGCTGCTTCGTGATCCGCGTGCTCGTCGTCGACGACCAGTCGATGATCCGGCTGGGCATCCGCTCCGTCGTCGACGCCCAGGAGGACATGACCGTCGTCGGCGAGGCGGAGAACGGGGAACGGGCGCTCGCGGCGGCCCGGAGCCTGCGGCCGGACGTCGTGCTGATGGACGTGCGGATGCCCGTCCTCGACGGGCTCGAGGCGACGCGGCGCATGCTCGCCGCAGACCAACCGAACAGCCACCGGCCGCGGGTCGTGGTGCTGACCACCTTCGACCTGGACGACTACGTCTACGCCGCGCTGCAGGCCGGCGCCAGCGGCTTCCTGCTCAAGGACAGCGAACCCGAGGAGGTGCTGCGCGCGATCCGCGTGGTCGCCGGCGGTGACGCCCTCCTGGCGCCGGGGGTGACCCGCCGGCTGATCGAGCAGTTCGTCGACGCCCGCACCACCGCCCGACCGCCCGACCCGGCGATGAACGGGCTGACCGAGCGGGAGCGGGAGGTCCTGACGCTGATGGCGGGCGGGCATTCCAACGCCGAGATCGCCGCGGAGCTGTTCATCGCCGAGCAGACGACCAAGAGCCACGTGAGCCGGGTGCTGCAGAAACTGCACCTGCGCGACCGTGCGCAGGCAGTGGTCTACGGCTACGAGAACGGGCTGGTCCGCCCGGGAGACGTGGACCGCTGAGCCGGTGGCGGGGGACCGCCGAGGACGCGGTGCCGACGAACCGGACAGGCCGCGCACGATCCAGGCGGTCGTGCAGCCCGACGGCGGGCGTGATCACGATCCCACGTGGATGAAGACCGTGATGCGGATCGCCGAGAGCCGCTCCTCCCCCAGCGTCCTGCGCGGCGACGCCGGCCACTCAGGCGGCGGCACGACCTCAGTGCTGATCGAGTACCGGGACGGGTCGCCCTCGACTCCTGACCCACGATGCCCGCTGCACGACCGCAGGGGGATGGGCGCCGATCGATCACCCCGTCCAGAACGAGGTCGGACTGGGACGGCCCCCGACTGATCGGGCCCCACAGGTACGCCCGAGAAGATCGTCGCGGCGGTCGGCCGCGCCGTACCGCGCTACCTCACCGGCCTCGTCGACCTGCCGGAGCGCTGAGCGAACGCGTCAACGCGCGTCGAGGACCTCGCGCAGCCGTGCGGCGAACGCCTCCGGCTGGCCGTGCTGGCC
>NZ_JPMX01000092.1 GCF_000761485.1 Modestobacter caceresii | reverse complement strand
CGGCGGGGGTGACCGCCGCGAGCCCGTCCGGCCCCTGCCGGCTGGCGATGGTGCCGCCCGTGGCGAGCAGGTGGACCAGTCTCACGCGACCTCCTTCCGGACCTGGCGCGGCCATGGGCGACGACGGGCCCACGGTCCTCCGCTCGTAGCTCGTCGGCGATCGGAGTGACGCACCGGGTGCGAGACGACGGTCGGAGAGACGGTTCCCGCCGTCCTCAGGGGTGGGGGCTTCATCGTTCGTCCGGGTACGGCGGTGCGCTGTCGGCCACGACCGCCCCGCGCTCACCCAGCGGCTGCTCCGGTCCGACCGTCGAGTCATGGGTCGTCTCGCGTTCGGTCTCGGCGTTCATCGCCGCGCCCACGATGATCAGGAACACGGTCACCCACAGCCAGACCATGCTGATCGCCACCCCGGCGAGGCCCCCGTAGGTCGTGTGGTAAGTGCCCAGGCGCTCGACATAGGCGAAGAACCCGAGCGTGGTGGCCAACCACAGGAGCATCGCGACGGTCGAGCCCGCCGTGGTCCACCGCCAGCGGGCCTCCTTGCGATCAGGGGCCACCCGGTACAGCACGGCGAGCGCCGAGGTCATGAGGGCGGCCAGGCACAGCCAGGCGAGAACGGGCGAGAGCGTGCGGACGAAGTCCGGAGCCGCGGCGAGCGATCTCGAGACGACGCCGGCCGCAGTGACCAGGGCCCCCAGGACCAGAGCACCACCGAGGACGAGGAGGACCGCGAGGCCGCCGCGACGGAAGAAGCTCCGGGTCTCGGTCTCGTGGTAGGCGAGGGTCAACCCGTCGATCAGGTAGGTCATGGCGGTCGTCGCCGTCCAGAGCGCGGCCACCAGCCCGGCGAGCCCGCGCCAGGTGAGCACGTGCGTCGAGGCGGCGGTGATCGTCGTGAGCTGGTCGGCCACCATCGGCCGGAGTTCGGTGGGGAGCATCCCGGTCACGCGTGACAGCTGCTGGAGCGCTCCCTCGGGGGTGTTGACCGCGCCGTAGACCGATATCGCCGTCACCAGCACCGGGGCGATCGACAGGATGGCGAAGAACGCCACCGCTGCGCTCTGCACCATCAGCCGATCGCTGATCACGTGCACCCGGACACGCCGGAGGATGCGGCGCCAGCCGAGGGCGGAGATCTTCCGGGGCGAGTCGGCGTCGCTGGCCGGGGGACGACGGCCAGGCGCTGCGGTCCGCGTCCCGCGCCCGTCTCCCCGAGCCCACACCATGGCTCATCTCACCCGCGGCCGCTGCAGGCCGCAACACCCCGCTGGCCGTGCGGCTGTGGCGGCTCGCCACGGCGCTCGCCGACGCAGTACGAGTCAGCGGCGGGCCATCGCCTCGCGCACCTGCCGCGACGACGGGTCGGTCAGGTACTCGCTCCCGACGACCACGGTCGGCGAGAGCTCGGCAGCGGACTCACACCCCATGCCTCCCGGTGCCTCAGGCGGTCTGGTCGGCCTCGGCGGAGACCACGGCTTCCTCGCGACTGGGGAACGGCCCGGCGGTGCGGCCGTCGGCGCGGCACGTCCACCGGTAGCCGTCCGGGGTCCGCTCGACGAGGTAGCCCTCCGGGTCGGCCGGGCCGTGGCCTGGGCGTTCGCAGGGGTCGGTCATGTGAGCACCACGTTCCTGAAACGGACCCCGGCGAACGCGCTGCCGAGGTGGACGACGGGCACGGGACGACAGGTGGCGTCCGCCACGGCCAGGGTCTCGGCGTCGGCGTCGGCGCGCGCGAAGGAGAGCCCCGCGCCGGTGACCGTGATCCGCAGCCGGGCGTACGTGCCCGGCGTCGGCGCCGTTCCCCCCGTCGAGGACGCCAGCGTGGTGGCGACACCCCCGACGACCCGCTGGACGTCCAGGCTGCCGTCCCCCCGCAGCGTGCAGAGGTAGCCGTCGGCGCCGGGCGATGACCGGGACGACGGCCGGTACGGGCGGTCGTCGGTGCTCAGGAAGACGAGCCCACCGCTCCTGCGGCACGCCTGGTCCACCCGCACGTCGAGGTCCAGCGTGAACGCCTTGGGGTCCGGCGGTGCGAGGAAGCCCATGAGCGTGGAGTGGACGGTGTCGCAAGCGTCGAGGCCCCAGGACGAGTCGTCCGGGTGGAACCGGCCGCGGCTGGTGTCCGGCAGCATCCCGGGCAGCCAGGTCTGTCGGGCGAAGAGGTCCGAGGTGCGGCGGCCCGCGTCCCCAGCGACGTAGCGGGGGTCGTCGGAGAAGATCGCGTCCACGCCGGCGGCGACGACGGCGTCCCGCTGGTGGCGGCGGTTCACCGTGTAGCAGGCCACCTCGATCCCCGCCCCATGTGCGGCGTCGCAGACCGCCGCCGTGACGCGACCTGCCGGCGGGCCGATCCAGCCGATGCCCTCGGCGGCGGCCCGGGCGACGTCGGTGCTGCCGAGCCAGATGACGTGCCAGCCCCGGGAGAGCGCCAGCCGGCAGTCGGCGAGGGCGAAGGACTGGAGCAGCACGGACGCCGGGTGGATCCCGTGTCGTTCGAGCGCGTCGATCGTCGGGCCCATCGCATCGCTGCTCTTGGCCTCGGCGCAGAGGAGGACGCGGTTGCCGAACTCGGTGAGCACCTCCTCGAACAGCGGCGGGCGCAGCCCGTCGGGCCAGCCTCCGCCGAGGGTGACCGAGGCGTCGATGTCGAGCTGTCCCCAGGTCACCGACGTGTGGTGGGCGACGTTGCCGCTGGAGGTGGTCATGCGGTCCACGGTGCCGTCGTGCATGACACCCAGACCGCCGTCGGCGAGTCTCGACACGTCCTGCTCGATGACCGCCGAGCCCTGGCCCACCGCGACCCGGTAGCCCTCCATCGTGTGCTCGGGAACCTGCAGGGAGCCGCCGCGGTGGGCGATGACGAACGGCCGGCTCAGGTCGGCGAAGTCCACGCGCGACCTTAAGCCTGCCGCTGGGGCCCGCGCGCCGGCGGCACGGCCACCGCCACCCTGCTCCTGTCACCGACGGCGCCGAGGGGCGTTGCCTCACGGGGGGCGCGGGGGCGATGCTGGTGCATGGCGTCGCAACCGTCGTACGAGCAGTCGAAGCAGGTCGCCGAGTCCAGCCGCGAGACCGAGTGGACCCAGCCGTCGTTCGGCAAGCAGCTGTTCCTCGGCGACTTCCGGCTCGACCTCGTCCACCCGCAACCGGAGCTCGACGTGGCCGCGGTGGAGAAGGGCGAGGCGTTCCTCGAGCGCCTCCGCACGTTCCTCACCGAGCGCGTCGACCGGCAGCGGATCGAGCGCGAGGCGAAGATCCCCGACGACGTCCTCCGGGGCCTCGGGGAGCTGGGCGCGCTCGGCATGAAGATCCCCGAGGAGTACGGGGGCCTCGGGCTGAGCCAGGTGTACTACAACCGGGCGCTGGCCATGGCCGGCACGTGGCACTCGTCGATCTCGACGCTGCTCTCCGCACACCAGTCGATCGGCCTGCCCGAGCCGCTGCGGCTGTTCGGCTCCGAGGAGCAGAAGCGCCACTGGTTGCCCAGGCTGGCCAGGGACCACATCTCGGCGTTCCTGCTCACCGAGCCGGACGTCGGCTCGGACCCGGCGCGGATGAGCACGACCGCCGTCCCGACCGACGACGGCACCGGCTACCGGATCAACGGCACGAAGCTGTGGGCGACCAACGGCGCCATCGCCGACGTCGTCGTGGTCATGGCCGTCGTCCCGAGGTCGGACGGCCATCGGGGCGGCATCACCGCGTTCCTCTGCCCGTGCGACCGCGCGGGCATCACGGTCGAGCACCGCAACGAGTTCATGGGCCTCAAGGGCATCGAGAACTCTGTGACCCGCTTCGACGACGTCCTCGTCCCCACCGAAGACGTGATCGGCGGCGAGGGCAAGGGCCTGCGGATCGCCCTCACCACGCTGAACACCGGCCGCCTGTCGCTGCCGGCGTTCTGTTCCTCGGCGGTGAAGTACTCGCTGAAGATCGCTCGCGAGTGGTCGGTCGAACGGAGGCAGTGGGGGCGGCCGATCGGCGAGCACGACCCGGTCGCGCAGAAGCTCGCCTGGCTGGCGGGGACGGCGTTCGGCCTCGAGGCGGTGCTCGACGTGTCCAGTCGCCTGGCCGACGACAAGCGCAACGACATCCGCATCGAGGCAGCCCTCGCCAAGCTGTACTCGTCCGAGCTCGGCTGGACCGCCGTCGACGAGATGGTCCAGATCCGGGGCGGGCGCGCCTACGAGACCGCCGAGTCGCTCGCTCGGCGCGGCGAGAAGCCCGTGCCGGCCGAGCAGCTGCTGCGGGACATGCGCATCAACCGGGTCTTCGAGGGGTCCACGGAGATCATGCACCTGCTGATCGCCCGCGAGGCCGTCGACGCGCACCTCGAGGTCGCGGGGGACCTGGTGCTCGGGGACGCCCGCCACGCCGAGAAGGTCAAGGCCGCCGCGAAGGCGGGGACCTTCTACGCCCGGTGGCTCCCGACACTGGCCACCGGCGCCGGACAGCGCCCCGGCTCCTACGCCGAGTTCGGGGAGCTGGCCAGGCACCTGCGCTACGTCGAACGACACTCCCGCAAGCTCGCCCGCTCGACCTTCTACGCGATGGGCCGACATCGGGCCCGCCTCGAGCAGAAGGGCCACCTGCTCGGCCGGATCGTCGACATCGGCGCCGAGCTGTACGCCATCTCGTGCGCCTGCGTGTACGCGGACACCATCGGCAGCGAGCAGCCCGCCCGCCGGCAGGAGGCCGCGGAACTGGCCGACCTGTTCTGCCGTCAGGCCCGTCGCCGGGCCGATCGGCTGTTCGCGGAGCTGTGGGACAACGACGACCGAGACCAGTACCGGGCCGCCCAGCAGGTGCTCTCCGGCCGGTACGCGTGGTTCGAGGAGGACGTGCTCGACCCGGCCGGTGACGGCCCGATGATGCCGACGCACGAGCCACCGGCAGCCGAGCAGTTCGACGCGCCTGCGCCCACGGTGGAGGCCACACCCGCCTCCTAGGGAGCTGCCGACGGCCGTCAGGCGTTCGGCTGGGCGTCGAAGACGGTGGTCGGTGGCGCAGCCGGTGTGCTGAGCGAGGAACCGGCGACGACCTGACGTGCCGACTTCCCGATCATGGTCAGTCCCTCGCGAGTGCAGTGGTGCGCGAAGGCGAGCAGCTGCTGGTAGTCGTGCGCAGCCTCCTGGACCGGGGTGCGCTCGTCGAGGCCGTCCACTGGGAAGGTGATCTCCAGCCGACGGGGGAGGGTGCCGGTGACGACGGCGACCGCGACACCGGAGTGCTGCTGGACGCGTTCGGCGACGTGCCGCCGTCCGGCAGCCGACAGGTCGGTGGAGCAGGGGCGGGCGATCACCATGGCTGCCTGCTGGGCAGCTGCCGGGCCGGTCGCCTCGGGGACAGCGGTCCACCGGTGCGTCGCTGGGGCCAGGCCGAGGTCGGTCATGGCTTCTTCGAAGGCGGCGTCGACAGCGGGCAGGACGAGGGCTTGGGCACCGAACACCTCGATGCGTTCCTGGGCCTCGCCGGGGACCGGGAACCCGTACGAGACGCCTGCCCACGGCAGGGGGTCGGCCGGCGTGCTCTGCACAGTCAGGCGTGCGAGGTCGGAGCGGCTGATCTCCTCGGCGACGTCGAGGGAGAAGTCCTCCATCGCCCGGCGCAAGGCCAGCTCCTGCCGTCGATCGGCGAAGGGGTAGTCGGCCCATCGGGTCAGTTCGGTCACCGGCACCCCCGCCCGGCGGAGGAGGTCCACCGTGACGCCCTGGCGCAACTGCGCGGGGGAGTAGCTGCGGTAGTTGGTGTGCGGGTCGACGGTGTCGGGGGAGAGGACTCCTCGCTCTGCGTACAGCCGGAGTGCCTTGGCCGACAAGCCGGTCAGCGCGGTGAACTCACCGGCGCTCAGATGGGTGTGCACGCGTCTCCTCGCTCGAGTCGGGACTGCCTCACCCCAGCGTGTGCCCGGCCCCTGGGGCCAGGTCAACGACTGTGCCGGCGGATCCTGACAGGTGGTGGACACCCCGGTCGCCAGCCGCGACGATGACCGCAGGGCGGGAGATGTGGCTGAGGAGTGCCCGTGGGAGTGCGGAAGAACGCCGAGAACCTGACGCCGTCCGAGCTGGTCGACCTGCGCGAGGCGTTCGAGGCGGTCTACCGGATCGACGACGATCGCGGCTTCGGGTTCTTCGCCGGGATCCACGGCCTGCCGCTGCCGGTCTACTGCGAACACGGCACCGCGCTCTTCCTGCCGTGGCACCGGGCGTACCTGTACCACTTCGAACGGGCGCTCACCGCCGCCCTGCGTCGAGCGCGTGGCGACGAGACCGTCGAGGTGGGTCTCCCGTGGTGGGACTGGTCCTCGGCGGTCTCGCAGGACCGGGGCCTGCCCACCCCGTTCCGGTCGACTGCGGACGGCCCGACGAACCCGCTGAGCGCCGGCCCGGTCGTGCTCGGCCCCGACGACCTGCGACTGGTGCGGGAGAACCTCCCCGGTGCCATCAGCGAGGGCGAGGACCCGGTCACGTTGCGCGACCCGGAGGAGCCCGCCGAACTGCCGCGGGACCCGACCGTGCAGCGCGCGCTGCGCGCCACGACCTTCACCGACTTCAGCCGGATCCTGGAGAGCATCCACAACGGCGTCCACGGCTGGGTCGGGGGAGCCATGTCCGCAGCGCCGACTGCGGCCTTCGACCCGGTCTTCTGGGCGCACCACGCGATGATCGACCGGCTGTGGTACCTGTGGCAGCTCTCCCCGCGCAACGGCGATCCGCCGGTCAGGCTCCTCGACCGACCGCTGCCGCCGTTCCCCACGACGGTGCGCGACACCCTGGACATCTCCAGCCTGGGTTACGAGTACGCCGCCCAGGTCATCGGCTGAGGAGGCCGCGATGGCGACGCTCGACCAAGCACGCGCCGGACGGGACGACGAGACCCGTGTCATCGACCTCGTCTTCCCCGTGGACGTCCCACCGGCGCCCTTCAGCCGCGCCGACCTGGTCGTCACCGGTGTCGACCACTCGAGCACGTCCTACGAGGTCAGGCTCTTCCTCAACGACCCCGACGCCACCGCCACCACACCGCGCACGGCCGAGCGGGGCTATGCCGGCCGCTACACCGTCTTCGGCCACGGCGGGTGCTACGGCGGCGAAGGGCACTGCGACGCTCCGGCACCTGGTGAGGACCTCCGCCTCGCGCCCCCGCTGACGTCCTTCGACACCTACGTCACCATCACCGATGCGCTGCAGCGCCTCCTCGCCGCCGGCGACGCGTTGCGGACCATCACCCTGGTGCCGGTGTCCCTGCCCCCACGCCGCGCCGACCGCAGGCCTGCCCCGGAGCTCCTGCACCTCGACGACGTGACCCTGCAGACCTACCTCACGGCGACCGACGCCGACCGGGTCCGCACCTGATCACCTCGCGGCTGCCAGCGGTTCCCACGCCCTGACGGTCGAGCGGCTGGGGGAGGAGGATGCACCGAGGGCCGAGAGCCGTCCGTCGACTGTCTGGGGAGTCCCGTGGCCGGTGCGCGACAGGGTGGGCACGTGGTGCTCACGGCAGCTGACGGCGAGGGCTACGGATCGCTGCGGCGTCCCGCCACACCTCGCGCGGAGCGGTACGCCCTCGGGCGGTCGCTGCGCAAGCAGGTGCCGCGGTCCGAGCTCGGGCGGTGGAGTGCCCCGGTCGACCGGCCCGACGTGGTCGACCAGGTCCGCGAGTCCCACGTCGGACGCGTGGAGCGCCTCGTCCCGGTGCGGGTGGCCCGGATGGCCGCCTCGCCCTACGGCTTCCTCCGGGGCACGGCGGTGGTGATGGCCGCGGACCTCGCCGGTCTCCCGGCCACCGGGATCCGGCCGGTGGTCTGCGGGGACGCGCACCTGGGCAACTTCGGCTTCTACGCCTCGCCGGAGCGTGACCTGGTCATCGACCTCAACGACTTCGACGAGGCGCACCCGGGTGCGTGGGAGTGGGACCTCCGCCGGCTGGCCGCGAGCGTCTGGGTCGCCGGGCGGCAGAACTCGGCCACCGAGGAGCAGTGCGCGGACGCGGTCGCGTCCATGGGACGCCGCTACCGGGAGCACGTGCGTTGGCTGGCCGGGGAGCCGCTGCTGGCACGGTCGTTCGAGCGGTTGGACGTCTCACGGCTGCACACCACGGTGGAGGACCGGTCGCTGCGGAAGGAGATCGGGCGCGCTTCGCGGCGGGCCCGCAAGCGGGTCAGCGACCGGGCGCTGCCGCGGTTCACCGAGGAGCGGGAGGACGGGCGGCGGATCATCGAGGAGCCGCCGTTGATCACCCGGCTCGACCGGGACGAGGCCGCCGAGGTGGTCGATGGGCTGGACGGCTACGTCGACACGCTGCCGTCCCACTGGCGACGGGTCCTCAGCGGGTACACGGTCGTGGACGTCGCCCACAAGGTGGTCGGGGTGGGGAGCGTGGGGCTGCGTGCCTACGTGGCCCTGTGCGAGGGCAGCAGCCCGGACGACGTGGTGTTCCTGCAGCTGAAGCAGGCCCGACGGTCGGTCGTGGCCCAGCACGTCCACGGCGAGTCGGCCTGGCACGCCCACCAGGGGCAGCGGGTCGTGGAGTACCAGCAGGCGCTGCAGACGGTCAGCGACCCGCTGCTGGGCTGGGCCACGATCGGGTCCCGGCAGTACTACGTCCGCCAGTTCAGGAACATGAAGGGCACCATCGCGGTCGACTCCCTCGACGCCGCTGCGCTGAGCGACTACGCGGGGGTGTGCGGCCGGCTGCTGGCCAAGGGGCACGCCCGGACCAGCGGCGCGTCGATGATCGCCGGCTACCTGGGCAAGTCCGACAACGTCGACGTGGCGCTGTGCCGCTTCGCCCGCGCCTACGCCGACCAGACGGAGCGGGACCACCACACGCTGGTGCAGGCCGTCGCCCGCGGTGCCCTGCCCGCCGAGCCGGGCGGCTGATGTGCCGGTGCCGACCGACCTCCGGTCCGTGCGGCCGACGGGTGTGACGGCGCAGCACTCGGGGCGTCCGGCGGACCGGACGCCCCGAGAGTGATCAGCTCCCCGCTGCCCTACTGCTGACCGGCCGGCTCACGGTCGGGGTCGGTGACCACCGGGACCCCGGGCGAGGTGGGCCCTGCTCCGTTCGGGTGCGGCATGTCGTGGAGGTGGGCGACGACGGCTCGCCGGACCTGCGGGTCCAGCGTCGAGGTGTAGGGCTCCTGGCGGAGCTCGCGGACCAGGTTCACGCAGATGGCGATGAGCACGACCACGAAGGGGGTGGCCACCAGGATGGTGGCCGACTGGATGACCTGGAGCCCCCCGGCGAGGGTGAGCGCTGCGGCGACGGCCGCGATGCACATGCCCCAGAGGATGACCACCGCGCGGGCGGGCGAGGTCGTGCCCCGCTGGGAGAGCATGCCGAGGACCATGGAGGCGGAGTCGGCGCTGCTGACGAAGAACAGCGTGATCAGCACCATCACCAGCAGCACGGTGAGCGTGACCACCGGGAACTCACCGAGCAGGGCGAACAGGGCACCCTCGGTGCCGTCGTCGAGCAGGGCCTGGCTGAGCTCGGCCTGGTCGGTGAGCTCGAGGTGGGTGGCGGTGCCGCCCAGCACGCCGAACCACACGATGCTGACCATGGTCGGGATGATCATCACGAAGGTGACGAACTGCCGGATCGTTCGGCCGCGGGAGATGCGCGCGATGAACGTCCCCACGAACGGCGTCCAGGACATCCACCACGCCCAGTAGAACAACGTCCACCCGGCGAGCCACTCCTGGCCGCCCCAGACCCCCGAGGCCAGGCTCATGGCGGGGAGGGCGGTCAGGTAGTCCCCGGTGGCGTCGGTGATGGTGTTGAGGACGTGCGTGGTCGGGCCCAGCACGAAGATGAAGGCCACGAGCAGGGCGGCCAGCACCACGTTGGTGTTGCTGATCAGCTTGATGCCCTTGTGCACGCCGCTGACCGCGGACAGGACGTAGAGCAGCGCCAGGCCGGCGATGATGGCCACGGCCACGCCGTTGTTGCGCGGGACGCCGTAGTTGGCGGCCAGCCCGCTGTTGACCTGCAGTGCGCCGAGACCGAGCGAGGTGGCCGCGCCGAACACCGTGGTGAAGATGGCGAGGATGTCGACGGCACGGCGGACGCCCGTGCGCTTCTCGTTCACCAGCGGGACGACCGCGGAGCTGACCAGGCTCGGCCGGCCCTTGCGGAAGACGCCGTAGGCGAGGGCCATCGCCATGACGGCGTACATCGCCCAGGGGTGCAGGCCCCAGTGGAAGATCGTGTACTGCAGCCCCAGCCGGGCAGCCTCCGGGGTCCCGCCCTCCTCGAGGCCGAGCGGGGCGGCGGCGAGGTGGGAGAGCGGCTCGGCGACGCCCCAGAAGAGCAGCCCGATGCCCATCCCGGCCGCGAAGAGCATGGAGATCCACGAGCCCGTGCTGAACTCCGGGCGCTCGTCGTCCTTCCCCAGCCGGATGCGTCCGTAGCGGGACAGCGCCAGGAACCCCGCGAGGGCGACGAACCCCGAGCTCGTCACGACGAAGACCCAGCCGGCGTTGGTGATGACCGTGCCGAACGCGGCGCTCACCGCGGTCGAGAGGCTGTCGCTGGCGAGCGCCCCCCAGAGTGCGAACGCCACCACCAGCGCCAGGGAGACGCCGAAGACGACCCGGTCGGTCTGCGGCGGGGCGGTGGGCTCCCGGGCAGCGGTCGACGCGGCGCCAGTCGGAGGGCCACCCGTCGGCCCGGCACTCGGGGAGCTGGGAGGTGAGACCTGCTCGGGACCCGGGTGTTCCATGGCTCTCTCCTAGCCGTTGCGTACTACGCGACCAGGTGCGCATGAGGGAACCAGACGGCCCACCGTGGAACAAGAGAAAACAGTGACCTGGAGCACAAAACTTCCGCGAGTCGACCCAGCGTGTCGGGGCGGTGACGAACCGGTGGGGGTCCGTGCGAGGACGGCTCCCGGCGACTCCACCCGATCGGCGCCCACCGGTCCGGGCAGGGCAGTGCTGTGGACGGACCGGTCGGGGTCAGGAGTGCGTCAGGACGGCGGCACGCAGCTGGCGGCGCCAAAGGGTGAACAGGCGGGGCTGGTTCATCCCGAGGACGGCTACGGGGTGCCCGTGGCGCTCGTAGACCGCCAGGAAGCTGCGGTCGGCACAACTGCCCTCCAGGACGCGGACCACGTCGTCCTCGCGGCGCGACCCCGCGAACTGGATGCGTGCGCCGTACTGGTCGGACCAGAAGTAGGGCACGGGCGTCGACGCCGGCCGGTCGGTGCCCAGCAGGGTGGCGACCGCGGTGGCCGGCTGTTCGAGGGCGTGGGCCCAGTGCTCGATGCGGACGTGCCGCTCGCGGGAGGCCGACCACGCCGCAGCGCAGTCGCCGACGGCGACCACGCCCGGGACGTTGGTGGCGCAGTGCGCGTCGGTGAGCACGCCGTTGCCGAGGGACACGCCGGAGTCGGCGAGCCACTCGATGTTCGGGACGGCACCGATCCCCACGACCACCACGTCGGCGGGCAGGCGGGTGCCGTCTGTCAGTTCGACGGCCTCGACCCTGCCGGTGCCGACCAGCCCGGCGACACCGGTGCCGACCAGCAGGCGGGTGCCGTGGTCGGCGTGCAGTTGGGCGCACACCGCACCCATGTCGGCACCCAGCGGGCCGGCGAGCGGGACGGGCTGGGTCTCGATGACGGTGACCTCCAGCCCCAGCGTGCGGGCAGTGGAGGCGACCTCGGCGCCGATGAACCCCGCGCCGATCACCACCAGACGTCCGGCCGTGGCCAGGTCCTCGCGCAGGGCGACCGCGTCGTCCAGCGAGCGCAGCACGTGCACCCCGCCCAGCCCCTCGCTGCCGGACAGGCGTCGGGCGCGGGCTCCGGTGGCGAGGACGACGCCGTCGGCCCGCACCTCGCTGCCGTCGGCCAGCAGCACCGAGCGGCCCAGGTGGTCGAGGCCGACCGCCGTCGTACCCAGCCGCCACTCGAGGTCGAGGTCCGCGTCGTCCGGCGTGCCCAGTGCGATGTCGTCGAGCGACGCCCTTCCCGCCAGGAACTCCTTGGACAGGGGTGGGCGGTCGTAGGGGGCGTGCGCCTCGTCGCCGATGACCACGATGTGGCCGTCGTAGCACTGCTCGCGAAGCGCTCGGGCCGCCGAGAGGCCGGCCAGGGAGGCTCCGACCACGGCGACCGTACGGCTCATGCGGCACCGTCCGCGGCGGTCCCCGGCTGCACGTAGACGGTGCCGCCCTGCACGACGACCCGGTGCGTCCGGACCGGGGTCTTCGCCGGCGGGCCGGACACCTTCCCGGTGCGCAGGTCGAAGCACGAGGCGTGCAGGGGGCACTCCACCGCGCACCCGTCCAGCCAGCCGTCGGCCAGCGAGGCGTCCTGGTGCGTGCACGTGTCGTCGATCGCGTAGAAGTCGCCGTCGACGTTGAAGACCGCGATGGGCTCAGGAGCCTCCACGCGGATCGCCTCGCCGGGTGGCAACGCTGTCGTGGGGCAGACCGGGATCATGGGCGCTCCAGGCGAAACATGTTGCGATGACCGCAACGCTGCGCTGATAGCGCAACAGCATCGTCGGGCTTCATCCCATCGTCAAGAGGAAGAAAGGGGTGCTCCGCCGTGGTCCACCTAGGCTGGCTCCATGAGTGAGCCGCAGAGCGAGAGCGAAGATCGCGGCCCAGTCGCTGGTGTCCAGTCCGTCGACCGCGCGCTGAGCGTCCTCGAGATCCTCGCGGCCGAGGGCGAGGCGGGCGTCACGGAGGTGGCCGCCGAACTCGGCGTGCACAAGTCCACGGCCTTCCGGCTGGTGGCGACGCTGGAGAGCCGGGGCTTCGTCGAGCAACTGGCTGATCGGGGCAAGTACCGGTTGGGCTTCGGGGTCGTGCGCCTGGCCGGCGCGGCCGTCGCGCAGCTGGACATCGCCCGGGAGGGCCGGCCGATCTGCGAGGCGCTCGCCGCCGACCTCGAGGAGACGGTCAACATCGCCATCCTGGACGGCGATCGAGCGGTGAACGTGACCCAGGCCCGCGGGCCGGCGGCGCTCAGCACCCTCAACTGGGTGGGGCAGGGCACGCCGCTGCACGCCACGTCGAGCGGCAAGGTGCTCCTGGCCCACGCTCCCGACGCCCTTCGCAAGGACCTGCTCTCCCGGGGGATGCAGAGCTTCACCCCGGCCACGCTCACCGATCCCGAAGCACTCCGCCAGAACCTGGACCAGATCGTCGAGCAGGGGTGGGGCTGCACCGTCGAGGAGTTCGAGGTGGGGCTCAACGCCGTCGCCGCACCCGTCCGGGGCGCCGATGGCAGCATCATCGCGGCCCTCAGCGTCTCGGGACCGGCCTTCCGCATGCACCAGGAGGACCATCCCCGGCTGGCCCGGCGGGTGATGGCGGGCGCGGACGAGCTGAGTCGGAGGTTGGGCTTCTTCGGTCAGCCGCGCTGACCCAGCGGGTCCTCCTCCCGGCAACGGGGTCGACGCGCGGTCCTGACCTCGTCGGTCACCTCGCCCTGGTCATCGCTGCGTGCGCCTGACGCGGACGGGGCGGCGATCGGGGCTGTTCGAGTGCTGTCCACACTCCGCGAGTTGTTGCGGCATGCGAGACCAGATGTGTAATGTGAAACACACCGGTCGTCGCGAGCTCGCTGACGGGTGACGTCCGTGAGCAGTCGCAGGGCCTGTGTTGTCCGAGTTCCGGCGTACCTCCGGGTCGCCGACGCCATCCGAGGTGCCGCATGACCATCACCGAACAGCCCGCGAGCCTCATCTCCACGCTGGCGGGCCGCTACTACACCGACCCCGCCGTCTTCGCGCTGGAGCAGTCGCGCGTCTTCGAGGACATGTGGTTCTGCGTCGTGCGATCGAGCGACCTGCCGACGCCCGGATCCTTCGAGAAGGTCCAGGTGGGCAAGGAGAGCGTGCTCGTGGTCCGCAGCCGGGACGGGCAGCTGCGCGCCTTCCTCAACATCTGCCGGCACCGCGGTGCGCAGATCTGCACGGAGGACTCGGGCACGGTCAAGCGGGCCTTCCAGTGCCCGTACCACGCCTGGACCTACGACCTCGAGGGCAAGCTGATCGCGGCCCCCAACCTGACCAAGATGCCCGACGTCGACCGGGTCGAGTACGGCCTGGTGCCGGTGGCGCTGCGTGAGTGGCTGGGCTACGCGTGGGTGTGCCTGGCGAAGGAGCCCCCGTCCTTCGAGGACGAGGTCGTGGGCGCCGTCGTCGAGCGCCTCGGGAGCGTGGAGGTGATCGACAGCTACGACGTCGACTCGCTGTCCGTGGGGCGCCGCATCACCTACGACGTCGAGGCGAACTGGAAGCTCATCATCGAGAACTTCATGGAGTGCTACCACTGCGCGACGATCCACCCGGAGCTCACCGAGGTGCTCCCCGAGTTCGCCGACGGGTACGCGGCACAGTTCTTCGTCGGGCACGGCGCGGAGTTCGGGGACGACGTCAAGGGCTTCACCGTCGACGGCAGCGAGGGCTTCGAC
The DNA here is from genome assembly GCF_000761485.1 of Modestobacter caceresii. GTDB lineage: Bacteria > Actinomycetota > Actinomycetes > Mycobacteriales > Geodermatophilaceae > Modestobacter > Modestobacter caceresii. The sequence continues at coordinate 33,929 of NZ_JPMX01000092.1, read as the reverse complement.
CGGCTCCCGGGCGTCGACGAGGACCAGGACCGCCGCTACTACGCCATCACGGTCCGGCCGACGGTCTTCGTCAACCTGGCGCCGGACCACGTCATCTTCCACCGCATGTTCCCGGTCTCGGCCGACCGGACGATCGTGCAGTGCGACTGGCTGTACACCCGCGACGTGGTCGAGTCCGGCAGGGACGTGACGCGGTCGGTGGAGCTGTTCCACCGGGTCAACCAGCAGGACTTCGCCGCGTGCGAGCGGACCCAGCCGGCCATGTCCTCACGTGCCTACGCCAACGGCGGCGTCCTCGTGCCCTCCGAGCACCACATCGGCGCCTTCCACGAGTGGCTGACGCAGCGCCTGTCGGGCTGAGCAGGCACCGACCGCCGCGGGGTCGGGGGAGCGACGTCTTCCCGGCCCCGCGGCGCGTGCCCGTGGCCACGCACATGTCCCCCGTCGTGCGGTCGGCCCGACGGGGGGGCGACCGGGACGACGCGCTCGCTCACTTGTCCAGGACCACGACCGAGCGCAGGACCTCGCCCCGGCGGAAGGTCGTCCAGGGCCTCCTCGACGTCGTCCAGACCGATGGCCTCGCTGACGAACTCGTCCAGCGGGCAGCGGCCCTGGAGGTACAGGTCGAACGCCGCAGGCCTGCACATCGACGACGGCCTCACCCGGGCCGGGATCGGGGACCACGATCGTCTCGACGGTCACCGGTGCGCCCTTGTTTGCGGCCGACGACGCCCTTCACCTCGTGGGCCATGGCGGGGTCTCCTTCACTCGGGACGTGCGTGGCGGAGGCGGTGGTCCGGCTCCCTCGGTCGGGGAACCGCCTCGGTGCCGGCGAGCGGGACATCGCTGCCACGGACTCCTTGACCCCGCTCGTCCTCGACCCTACTGTGGTGCACCACTGATATACCAGTCCCCGTTCTCCAATCTCTGACAGGAGGAGCCGGATGGTGGCGCAGGTCGAAGGAGCTCTGCGGGCCGTGGCCGTCCCGGACCCCGTGCTCGACCGTTCACTGGCGGACACCGACCCGGAGGTCCACCGCGCGATCTCGGCCGAACTGACCCGGCAGCAGGAGACGCTGGAGATGATCGCCAGTGAGAACTTCGCGCCGGTGGCCGTCATGCAGGCCCAGGGCTCGGTGCTGACCAACAAGTACGCCGAGGGCTACCCGGGGCGGCGCTACTACGGCGGGTGCGAGCACGTCGACGTGATCGAGCAGCTGGCCATCGACCGGCTGAAGGGGCTGTTCGGCGCGGAGTACGCCAACGTGCAGCCGCACTCGGGTGCGCAGGCCAACGCCGCGGCCATGTCGGCCCTGCTGGACCCGGGCGACACCATCCTGGGCCTGGACCTGGCCCACGGGGGGCACCTGACCCACGGCATGCGGCTCAACTTCTCCGGCAAGCTCTACGACGTCGCGGCGTACCACGTCCGAGCCGACGACCACCTCGTGGACATGGCCGAGGTGGAGCGGCTGGCCCACGAGCGGCAGCCCCGGCTCATCGTGGCGGGCTGGTCGGCCTACCCCAGGCAGCTCGACTTCGCCGAGTTCCGGCGGATCGCCGACGAGGTCGGGGCCTACCTGATGGTCGACATGGCGCACTTCGCGGGGCTGGTCGCCGCCGGGCTGCACCCGTCGCCCGTCCCGCACGCACACGTGGTCACCTCGACCACCCACAAGACGCTCGGCGGGCCGCGCGGCGGCGTCATCCTCGCCACGGGGGAGCTGGCCAAGAAGTTCAACTCCGCGGTCTTCCCCGGTCAGCAGGGTGGCCCGCTCGAGCACGTGATCGCCGCCAAGGCCGTCGCCTTCAAGCTCGCGGGCGAACCGGCCTTCCGGGAGCGCCAGGAGCGCACGCTGGCCGGCGCCCGACTGCTGGCCGAGCGGCTGCTCGCCCCCGACTCCCGCGAGGCCGGCATCGACGTGGTCAGCGGCGGCACCGACGTCCACCTCGTGCTGGTGGACCTGCGGCACTCGGAGCTGGACGGCCGGCAGGCCGAGGACCGGCTGCACTCGATCGGCATCACCGTCAACCGCAACGCGGTGCCCTTCGACCCCCGCCCGCCGATGGTCAGCTCCGGTGTCCGGATCGGCACCCCTGCCCTGGCGGCGCGCGGCTTCGACCTCGACGACTTCGCCGAGGTCGCCGACGTGATCGCCGCAGCCCTGCGGCCCGCGGTGGGCGAGGAGCAGCTCGCGGGGCTCCGCGCGCGGGTCACCCGGCTGGCCGGCCGGCACCCGCTCTACCCCGACCTGACGGAGGTCCCCCGATGAGTCCCGGTCCCTCCCACGCCCCACGCACCCCCGGCGCGGACCTGCCGGAGCACCCCGACTTCCTGTGGCGTGACCCGGAGCCGAAGCGGTCCTACGACGTGGTGATCGTGGGCGGGGGCGGGCACGGCCTGGCCACCGCGCACTACCTGGCGAAGAACCACGGGATCACGAACGTCGCCGTCCTGGAGAAGGGCTGGCTGGCGGGCGGCAACATGGCCCGCAACACCACGATCATCCGCTCCAACTACCTGTGGGACGAGAGCTCGGCGATCTACGAGCAGTCGCTCAAGCTGTGGGAGGGGCTCGAGGAGGACCTCGGCTACCCGATCCTGTTCAGCCAGCGCGGCGTGCTCAACCTCGCCCACACCCTGCAGGACGTCCGCGACAGCGTGCGGCGGGTCGAGGCCAACAAGCTCAACGGTGTCGACGCGGAGTGGCTGGAGCCCGACGAGGTCCGCAGGGTCTGCCCGATCGTCAACACCTCCACCGACATCCGCTATCCCGTCCTGGGGGCCACCTACCAGCCTCGGGCCGGCATCGCCAAGCACGACTACGTCGCCTGGGGCTTCGCCCGCCGCGCCCACGAGGCCGGCATCGACCTCATCCAGGACTGCGAGGTCACCGGGTTCGCCACCGACGGCAACCGGGTCACCGGTGTGCAGACCACGCGCGGCACCATCGCCGCCGGCACGGTCGCCCTCTGCGCCGCCGGCCAGACCTCGGTGCTCACCGACATGCTCGGGATCAGGGTGCCGGTGCAGAGCCACCCGCTGCAGGCGCTGGTCTCCGAACTGCTCGAGCCCGTGCACCCCACGGTGGTCATGTCCAACGCCGTGCACGTGTACGTCTCCCAGGCGCACAAGGGCGAGCTGGTCATGGGCGCCGGCGTCGACTCCTACAACGGCTACGGGCAGCGCGGCGCCTTCCACGTCATCGAACGTCAGATGGCCGCCGCGGTCGAGCTCTTCCCGGTGTTCGCCCGCGCCCACCTGCTGCGCACCTGGGCCGGGATCGTCGACACCAGCCCCGACGCCTCGCCGATCGTGGGCCGGACCCCCTACGACAACGTCTACCTGAACTGCGGCTGGGGCACCGGCGGGTTCAAGGCCACCCCCGGCGTCGGCTGGGCACTGGCGCACACCATCGCCCACGGCGAGCCCCACGCGAACGTGGCGCCGTTCACCCTCGACCGCTTCGTCACCGGCGCGCTGGTCGACGAGCACGGCGCCGCCGCCGTGGCCCACTGACCAGGGAGTCCCCGTGCAGCTCATCGAATGCCCGTGGTGCGGCCCCCGCGAGGAGGTCGAGTTCCACTACGGCGGCCAGGCCCACGTCCCGTACCCGGACCACCCCGCCGAGGTCTCCGACGAGGAGTGGGCGCACTACGTGTTCTTCCGCGACAACACCAAGGGCCGCTTCGCCGAGCGCTGGTGCCACAGCGCCGGCTGCCGTCGCTGGTTCAACGCGATCCGCGACACCGCCACCTACCGCTTCGAGAGCGTCCACCGCCTCGACGCCCCCCAGCCGCACGCGACCGAGCTCGCGAGGTCACGCAGGAGCACAGCCCCATGACCAGCCCCTTCCGCACCGCCGAGGGCGGCCGCATCGACCGCGCCACGACCCTCGAGTTCACCTTCGACGGGCAGACCCACACCGGCCATCCCGGTGACACGCTCGCCTCGGCCCTGCTCGCCGCCGGCCGGCACCAGGTCGCCACGAGCATCAAGCTGGGCCCACCCCGCGGCATCGCCGCGGCCTGGGCCGAGGACCCGGGTGGCCTGGTGCAGATCGAGGAGCCCTTCCCCGAGCCCATGCTGCTGGCCACCACGGTGGAACTCCACGACGGGCTGGTCGCCCACGGTCTGCCGGGGCAGGGCCGCCTCGCCGAGATCTCCGACTCCGCCCGGTACGACGCCGTCCACCACCACGTCGACGTGCTCGTGGTGGGTGCCGGGCCGGCGGGCCTGGCCGCCGCGCTCACCGCCGCCCGCTCCGGTGCCCGCGTCGCCCTGGTCGACGACCAGTCCGAGGCGGGCGGCTCGCTGCTGAGCGGCACCGACCGCCTCGACGGCGGCCCGGCGCTGGAGTGGGTCGCCGCGGCGGTCGCCGAGCTCGCCGGCCACCCCGAGGTCCTGCACCTGCAGCGCACCACCGCCTTCGGCAGCTACGACGACGGCTTCGTCCTTGCCCTGGAGCGGCGCACCGACCACCTCGGGACGGCGGCGCCCAAACACGTCTCGCGTCAGCGGGTGTGGCGCCTCCGAGCCCGCTCCGTCGTCGTCGCGACCGGGGCCCACGAGCGGCCGGTGGTCTTCAGCGACAACGACCGCCCGGGCACCATGCTCGCCGGCGCCGCGCGCACGTTCCTGCACCGCTACGGCGTGCTGCCCGGCCGCCAGGCCGTCGTGTTCACCACGAACGACAGCGCCTACGACGCCGCCCTGGACCTGCACCGCGCGGGCGTGCGCGTCCAGGCAGTGGTCGACGCCCGGCCGGCGGGCTCGCCGCGCCGGGAGGAGTGCGAGCGCGCCGGGATCCGGGTCCTGTCCGGGGCCGTCGTGACGGGGACGCAGGGCGTCGAGCGGATCACGCACGCCCGCGTCGCCGCGTTCGCGGACGGAGAGGTCGGCGCCGTCAGCGCGATCGCCTGCGACGTGCTGCTGGTCAGCGGTGGCTGGAACCCGGCGGTGCACCTGTTCAGCCAGGCCCGCGGACGGCTCCGCTACGACGAGGCCCTCGGGGCGTTCCTCCCCGCGGAGGAGCTCGACGGCCTGTCGGTCACCGGTGCGGCGGCCGGTGTGTTCGACCTGGCGGGGTGCCTGACCGACGGGCAGCGCGTGGCCCGCGCCGCCCTGACCGCGCTGGCGGTCCCGCCGCCGGGGGAGGACCGGCTGCCCACGGCGCCGGAGCCGGTCGCGCCAGCGGCGCCCCTGGTGCTGTGGCGGGTGCCGGACACCTCCGGCGCCGGCGGGCACACCTCCTTCGTCGACCTGCAGCGCGACGCGACGGTCGCCGACATCGAACGGGCGGTCGGCGCCGGCCTGCGCTCCATCGAGCACATCAAGCGCTACACGACGATCGGGACCGCGCACGACCAGGGCAAGACCTCCGGCGTCCTCACCTCGGGGATCACCGCCGAGCTGCTCGGGGTCCCGGTGCAGGCCACCGGGACCACCACGTTCCGCCCGCCCTACACCCCGGTGGCCTTCGCTGCCCTCGCCGGCCGCGACCGCGGTCGGCTCTTCGACCCCGAGCGGGTCACGTCGCTGCACGACTGGCACGTGGCGGCCGGCGCGGTCTTCGAGGACGTCGGTCAGTGGAAGCGTCCCCGCCACTACCCGCGGCCCGGTGAGGACATGGAGGCTGCGGTCCTCCGCGAGTGCGCCGCCGCCCGCACCGGCGTCGGGCTCCTCGACGGCTCGACGCTGGGCAAGATCGACGTCCAGGGCCCCGATGCCGCCGTCCTCCTCGACCGGCTGTACACGAACCTGATGAGCAGCCTCAAGGTCGGCTCCGTCCGCTACGGCGTCATGTGCGGCGTCGACGGCATGGTGATCGACGACGGCACCGTGCTGCGCCTGGCCGAGGACCGTTTCCTGCTGCTCACCACCACCGGCGGTGCGGCGAAGGTCCTCGACTGGATGGAGGAGTGGGCCCAGACGGAGTGGCCGGACCTGCGGGTGCACTGCACCTCGGTCACCGAGCAGTGGAACACGTTCCCCGTCGTCGGCCCCCGCTCCCGCGACGTCATCGGCGCCGTCTTCCCCCAGGTGGACGTCGCCAACGAGGCGTTCCCGTTCATGACCTGGCGGGACGCCACCCTCGACGGGGTGCCGGTCCGGCTGGCCCGGATCAGCTTCTCCGGCGAGCTCGCCTTCGAGGTCTACGTCAACCCCTGGTACGGGGTCGCGGTGTGGGAGCGGCTGCTCGAGGCCGGCCGCCCGTACGGGATCACGCCGTACGGCACCGAGACCATGCACGTCCTGCGCGCGGAGAAGGGCTACCCGATCATCGGGCAGGACACCGACGGCACCGTCACCCCGCACGACCTGGGCATGGCGTGGGCGGTGTCGAAGAAGAAGCCCGACTTCGTCGGCAAGCGCTCCTTCGCCCGCCAGGCCAACCAGGACCCGCTGCGCAAGCAGCTGGTCGGGCTCCTGCCCGTCGACCGGCGGACGGTGCTGCCGGAGGGCTCGCAGATCGTGGAGCTCCACGCCGACGGCCAGCTGCCACCACCGCCGGTGCCCATGCTCGGCCACGTCACCTCCAGTTACCGCAGCGCCGAGCTGGCGCGTCCCTTCGCCCTCGCCCTGGTCAAGGGGGGCCGGTCGCGCATCGGTGACACCGTCCACGTCCCCGTCGACGGCACCCTCGTCCCGGTCGAGGTCACCGGCTCGGTGCTGGTCGACCCCGAAGGAGCCCGTCGCGATGGCTGAGCTGCTGCGAACCCACCCGCTCGAGGCGTGGAGCACCGCCCTGGAGCGGCTGCCCGACACCGTCGGCATCACCGTCGAACCGTTCGTGGCGATGGCCGTCGTCCGGCTCGGTGCGGTCGGTGCGGCGTCGGAGGCACTGGGCGCCGGCCTGCCGACGACGCCCAACACCTGGGTGCCGGCCGGATCGGGCCGGGCGGTCTGGCTCGGTCCGGACGAGTGGCTGCTGAGCAGCACCACGGACACCCCGGAGGAGCTCGAGGCGCGGATCCGTGCCGCGGTCGTCCCGCTGGGCGGGTCGGTGACCGACGTCTCCGCCCAGCGGATCGGCCTGCGGCTGACCGGCGAGCGGGTGCGCGACGTGCTCGCCAAGGGCTGCTCGATCGACCTGCACCCGCGGGTCTTCGGCCGGGGGAGCAGCGCGCAGACGCTGTTGGGTCAGGCCGGCGTCGTGCTGATGGCCCTCTCCGACGCCGGCGACGACTTCGTGGTCCTCGTCCGCTCGTCCTTCGCCGGCTACCTCGCCGACTGGCTGCTGGACGCGGCCCTCGAGTTCACCCCCACCCACGACAGCTGAACGACCCTCGTCGTCCGTCCCCGGATCCACCGGCACGTCAGGAGCGAAAGCCATGTCCAGCACCCCACGTGTGGTCATCATCGGAGCGGGGATCGTCGGCGCCAACCTGGCCGACGAGCTGACCGCCCGTGGCTGGGACCGCGTCACCGTGGTCGATCAGGGACCCCTCCCGCTCACCGGGGGCTCCACCTCCCACGCGCCCGGGCTGGTCTTCCAGACCAACGCGTCCAAGACGATGACGGCGCTGGCCAGCTACACCGTGGAGAAGTTCTCGAGCATCGACGTCGACGGCGCCTGGTGCTTCAACCAGGTCGGCGGGCTCGAGATCGCGACCACGCCGGAGCGGCTGGCTGACCTGCACCGCAAGCAGGGCTGGGCCACCTCCTGGGGTGTCGAGGCGCAGGTGGTCGACGTGGACGAGTGCGTGCGACTGCACCCGCTGGTCGACCGCGACCGGATCCTCGGCGGCCTGCACATCCCCAGCGACGGCCTGGCGAAGGCCTCGCGGGCGGTCGTCGCGCTGGCCCGTCGCGCGGAGGCCCGGGGAGCCCGCTTCCAGGGCTCGACCCGCGTGACCGGTGTCGAGCAGACCGGCGGCCGGGTGACCGGCGTCCGGACCCCGGACGGCGTCATCCCCGCCGACATCGTGGTGTCCTGCGCCGGCTTCTGGGGAGTGGAGCTCGGCGCCATGGTCGGGATGGACGTGCCGCTGCTGCCGCTCGCCCACCAGTTCGCCTGGACGGGGCAGGTGCCGGAACTGGTCGGCCGCAACGACGAGTTGAGCGAGGCGAGCCTGCCGATCCTGCGCCACCAGGACCAGGACCTCTACTTCCGCGAGCGCGTCGACCGCCTCGGCATCGGCTCCTACGCCCACCGGCCGATGCCGGTCGACCTGCGCGAGCTGCCGCAGGGGGACGGCGTGCATGAGTCGTCGATGCCGTCCATGCTGCCCTTCACCGAGGAGGACTTCGCCCCGGTCTGGGAGGAGAGCCAGCTCCTCCTGCCCTCCCTCCGCTCGTCGAAGATCGACTCCGGCTTCAACGGGGTCTTCTCCTTCACCCCGGACGGCGGCCCGCTGGTCGGCGAGTCCCGCGACGTCAGGGGCTTCTTCATCGCGGAGGCGGTCTGGGTCACCCACTCGGCGGGGGTGGCCAGGGCGGTGGCCCAGCTGCTCGTCGACGGGCGGTCGGAGGTCGACCTGCACGGGTGCGACGTCCACCGGTTCGAGGAGGTCCAGCTCGGGCCGGAGTACGTGAGCGAGACCTCGCAGCAGAACTTCGTGGAGGTCTACGACATGCTGCACCCGCTGCAGCCACGGCTGTCCCCGCGCGACCTGCGGGTCAGCCCCTTCCACGCCCGGCAGCGCGAGCTCGGCGCCGTCTTCCTCGAGGGGGCCGGCTGGGAGCGTCCGCACTGGTACGAGGCCAATGCGGCGCTGTTGGCGGAGCTGCCTCCGGAGTGGACCCCGCCGGCGCGTGACCCGTGGAGCGCGCAGTTCCACTCGCCCATCGCGGCCGCCGAGGCGTGGCGCACGCGCACGGCCGTGGCGATGTACGACATGACGCCGCTCAAGCGGCTCGAGGTCAGCGGTCCCGGCGCCCTCGGCCTCCTGCAGCGGCTGACGACGGGCGAGATGGACAAGTCGGTCGGGGCGGTCACCTACACCCTCGTCCTGGACGAGGCCGGCGGCGTCCGCAGCGACCTCACCGTTGCCCGGCTGGGTGAGCAGCTGTTCCAGATCGGGGCCAACGGACCCCTCGACCACGACCACCTGCAACGCCAGGCGCCCGAGGACGGCACCGTCCAGATCCGGGACATCACCGGGGGCACGTGCTGCATCGGCCTGTGGGGCCCACGGGCCCGCGACCTGGTCCAGCGGGTCAGCTCCGACGACTTCACCAACGACGGGCTGAAGTACTTCCGCGCCAAGCCGGCCCGGATCGGGGGAGTGCCGGTCACGGCGATGCGGCTGTCCTACGTCGGCGAGCTCGGCTGGGAGATCTACACCAGCGCCGACAACGGTCAGCGGTTGTGGGACGTGCTGTGGCGGGCCGGCCAGGACCTCGGCGTGGTCGCCGCCGGCCGGGCCGCCTTCAACAGCCTCCGGCTGGAGAAGGGTTACCGCGCCTGGGGCCACGACATGACCACGGAGCACGACCCGTACGAGGCCGGTCTCGGCTTCGCCGTCCGCAAGCAGAAGAAGACCGACTTCGTGGGCCGCCAGGCCGTCGAGGGGCTCAGCGAGGACACGGTGAGCCGCCGGCTGTCCTGCCTGACCATCGACGACGGACGCAGCGTCGTCCTCGGCCACGAGCCGGTGTTCGTCGACGGGCGTCCGGTCGGCTACGTGACCAGCGCGGCCTTCGGGCACACCGTCGGCCGGTCGATCGCCTACGCCTGGCTCCCGGCCTCGGCGACCGTCGGCACGGCCGTCGAGATCGAGTACTTCGGCACTCGCATCCGGGCGACGGTCGCCGCCGAACCGCTGGTGGACCCGGAGATGACCCGGATCCGCGGCTGAGACCGGACCCCTTCCTCGGCATGCCACCGGACGGCGTGCCGGGGACAGACAGATCGGACGACGTCATGACCCTGGCGCACGCTGTGCCCGGTCTGCCGGCGGGCAGTGCCGGCTCGCCGCACTCCCTCGGCGGGGCTCTCGCGGCGAGGCGGCCGTTGGTCTGCGGCATCCTCAACGTCACTCCCGACTCCTTCTCCGACGTGGGGCGGTGTCCCACCGTCGCCGCAGCCGTGGAGCACGGGTGCACGCTCGCCGACGACGGGGCGGACCTCATCGACGTCGGCGGGGAGTCCACCCGGCCCGGGTCCCACCCGCCGACCCTCGCCGAGGAACTGGATCGCGTCGTCCCGGTGGTCGAGGAACTGGTGCGGCGGCTCGCGGTGCCGCTGTCCGTGGACACCTCGCGGCCCGAGGTGATGCGGGAGGCCGTCGCCGCCGGCGCGAGCATGATCAACGACGTACGGGCACTCCGGTCACCGGGTGCACTGGAGGCCGCCGCGGAGTCGGGGGTGCCGGTGTGCCTGATGCACATGCAGGGCTCGCCGGACACCATGCAGCGCGAGCCCCGCTACGAGGGCGTCGTGCCCGAGGTGCGTGCCTTCCTCGCCGAGCGACTGCGGACCTGCGTGGAGGCCGGCATCCGGCCGGAGCACCTGGTGGTCGATCCGGGCTTCGGGTTCGGGAAGGACCTGTCGCACGACCTCGCGCTCCTGGCGTCCCTCGGCAGGCTCAGCAGCCTCGGTGTGCCGATCATGGTCGGGCTGTCCCGCAAGTCCATGCTCGGGCAGCTCACCGGTCGGGCCGTGGGGGAGCGGCTGCCCGCCTCCCTGGCCGCGGCCGTCATCGCCGCCCAGCGGGGTGCTGCGGTGCTGCGCGTGCACGACGTGGCGGCCACGCGGGACGTCCTCGCCGTCCTGGCGGCCGTCGAGACGGTCTGACGGGGCCCGGCGGCTGTCAGATCACCGCACGGATGGCCCGCTCGAAGCCCAGCACGTGCTCACGGGCCAGGTCACTGGCCCGGTCGGGCTCACCGGCCGCGATCGCCCGGAGCAGGTCCACGTGTTCCCCGACGTGCTCGTCGACCTTCGGCAGGCGGTCCAGGAACAGGCAGAAGATGCGCGTCGCCAGGTTGTCGTAGCGGATGAGCACGTCCTCGAGGTGCGGGTTGCCGGCGGCCCGGTAGATGGTCCGGTGCACGGCCAGGTCCCAGCGCATCAGCTCCGTCCGGTCGAGCTGGCCCACGTCGAGGTGCTCGATGCGCAGGGCCAGCTCCTCGAGTTCGGCCGGCCCGGTTCGGGAGGCCCGGTCCGCGGCGCGGCGGGCCGCCAGCGGCTCCAGTTGGGCGCGGATGTCGGAGATGTGGGCGAGATCGGAGATGTCCATGCCGGTCGCGAACGTGCCGCGTCGTGGGTACGACACGACCAGACGGTCGACCTCCAGTCGCTTCAGCGCCTCGCGGACCGGGGTCCGGCCCACGCCGAGGTCCTGTGCGAGTGCGTCGTCGTCGATGGGATCGCCCGGGCTGATGGCCAGCATGATCAGCCGGTCCCGGATCGCCACGTACGCCTTGTCCGCCAAGGAGGTGACGGCGGACGGGTCCAGGTCCAGCGGTACGGCGGTCACGCCCTGATCGTAGGGGCTGACGATCGCCGAGACTTGCCTCCATGTGGTGAAAGACATACGCTGATCCTACAACTGGTATATCAACCAGTGACCGCGATCGCTCCGGCCGCCGGTGCTGCGAGGAGCCTGCATGACCATCAGCGCCTTCGACCTGTTCAAGGTGGGGATCGGCCCGTCCAGCTCGCACACCGTCGGGCCCATGCGTGCGGCCTGCTCCTTCGCGTCCCGGCTGCACGACGAGGCGCTGCTCCCTCGTGTCGCCGGGGTGCGCTGCGAGCTCTTCGGGTCCCTCGGTGCCACCGGACACGGACACGGCAGCGTCAAGGCGGTCGTCCTGGGCCTCGAGGGCGAACGACCCGACCTGGTCGACCCGGTGGCCGCCCAACCCCGGGTCGACGCCGTTCGTACCGAGGGCAAGCTCCGGCTGGCGGGCGAGCACCTCATCTCCTTCTCCATCGACGACGACGTCGTGCTCCACCGGCGCAAGCGCCTCGACTTCCACAGCAACGGCATGCTCTTCCGGGCGCTGGACGCGCACGGCGACGAGATCAGCCGACGGGAGTACTACTCGGTGGGCGGCGGGTTCGTCCTCGACGAGGACGACGCGGGCAACCCGGCCATCGTCGAGGACTCGACACCGGTGCGGTACCCGTTCCACAGCGGTGAGGAGCTGCTGGCCCGGACGCGGGAGACGGGCCTGCGGATCAGCGACGTGATGCTGGCCAACGAGCTGGCCTGGCGCACCGAGGCGGAGGTCCGCGCCGGACTGCTGCACATCTGGTCGGTGATGCAGGAGTGCGTGGACCGCGGCACCCAGGCCTCCGGCGTCCTGCCCGGGGGGCTCAAGGTGCGCCGGCGCGCCGCCGCACTCCGCACCCAGCTGGAGGAGCACCCGGACGAGTCCGACCCGCTCCGGGCGATGGAGTGGGTGACGCTCTACGCCCTCTCGGTGAACGAGGAGAACGCGGCCGGCGGACAGGTGGTCACCGCTCCCACGAACGGCGCCGCCGGCATCGTGCCCGCCGTCCTGCACTACTACCGCGACTTCGTCGACTCCTACTCCGAGGACGGGGTGGTGCGCTTCCTGCTCACCGCCGCGGCGATCGGGCTGCTGTTCAAGGAGAACGCGTCCATCTCGGGTGCCGAGGTGGGCTGCCAGGGGGAGGTCGGCTCCGCCTGCTCCATGGCCGCCGCAGGCCTCGCCGAGATCATCGGGGGGACCCCGGAGCAGGTGGAGAACGCCGCCGAGATCGGCATCGAGCACAACCTCGGCCTCACCTGCGACCCCGTCGGGGGGCTCGTGCAGATCCCGTGCATCGAGCGCAACGCCGTCGGCTCGATCAAGGCCATCACCGCGGCCCGCATGGCCGTCCGGGGCGACGGCCGGCACCACGTCTCCCTGGACAAGGCGATCAAGACCATGCGCGAGACCGGCGCGGACATGAAGGACAAGTACAAGGAGACCGCCCGTGGCGGGCTGGCGCTCAACATCGTCGAGTGCTGAGGAGGCACCCGTGTCCCACCCCTTCACCCTCACGCTCAGTTGCGCCGAGCGCCCGGGCATCGTGCACGCCGTCAGCTCGTTCCTGTTCGAGCAGGGCTGCGACATCGTCGAGCACCAGCAGTTCGACGACCCGCTCCGCGGGCAGTTGTTCCTGCGCACGGCGTTCGTCTGCGCCGAGGACAGCGACGTCGACCGCTTGTCCCGGGCATTCGGCGCGGTGGCCGACCAGTTCGGGATGTCGTACCGGGTCGCCGGCGATCAGCCGGAGCGGATCCTCGTGATGGTCTCCAAGCTCGGGCACTGCCTGAACGACCTGATCTTCCGGTGGCGGGCGGGCAACCTCGGCGGAGAGCTGGTCGCGGTGGTCTCCAACCACGAGGACCTGCGGCCGATGGCGGAGGCCGCCGGCCTGTCCTTCGAGCACGTGCCCGTGACCCCGACCACGAAGCGCCAAGCCGAGGCCCGGCTGCTCGAACTGGTCGACGCCTACCGCGTCGACCTGGTGGTGCTCGCCCGGTACATGCAGGTCCTCTCCGACGAGACGTGCGCGTCGCTCTACGGACGGGCGATCAACATCCACCACTCGTTCCTGCCTGGTTTCAAGGGCGCCAAGCCCTACCACCAGGCGTTCGACCGCGGCGTCAAGCTGGTGGGGGCGACCGCCCACTACGTGACCCCCGAGCTGGACGAGGGCCCGATCATCGAGCAGGAGGTCATCCGGATCGACCACACCCACGACCCCCGCGCCCTGGCCACCGTGGGCCAGGACGCCGAGGCGCTCGCGCTCTCCCGGGCCGTGCGCTGGCACAGCGAGCGGCGGGTGCTGCTCAACGGTCACAGCACGGTGGTCTTCCGCTGAACCCGGCGGCGGAGGCCCAGGCGCGTGACTGATCCTGGGGCTGTGCCGTCCGCTGTCGCTCCCGTCCACCACCCCGTCTTCGCCCGTGTCTTCGGTCGGCTCGCCGCGGCGGGGGAGCGGTTCGGGCTGGCCGAGGTACGGGGGAGACTGCTCGCCGACACTGCCGGCCGGGTGCTCGAGGTGGGGGCGGGATCGGGCAGCAACTTCGCGCACTACCCGCACGCGGTCGGTCAGGTGGTCGCCGTCGAGCCGGAGCCGCATCTGCGCCGACTCGCCGAGCAGGCCGCCGGACGAGCACCCGTGCCGGTGAGCGTGGTGGACGGCGTCGCGGAGGCGTTGCCCGCCGGCGACCGCGAGTTCGACACGGCCGTCGTCACGCTGGTCCTGTGCAGCGTGGCCGACCAGCCGCGCGCGCTGGCCGAGCTGCACCGGGTGCTCCGCCCCGGCGGGCGGCTGGTCTTCTGGGAGCACGTCCGGGCCGAGCGGCCGCCGCTGACGATCGTGCAGGACGCCCTCGACCGCACCGTCTGGCCGCTGCTGAGCGGTGGATGCCACGTCGGACGGGACACCGCCGCGGCGATCACCGCCGCCGGCTTCACCGTGGAGCGCCTGGAGCGTCGTCGCATGCCGGACACGCGGATCCAGCTGCCCATGGCGCCGCACATCGTCGGCACCGCGCGGCGGAGGTAGCCCGGGCAGTTCCGATCCCGGCGCTGGTACGAGGACGGCATCGTCCAGGGCGGTTCCGACGTGACGTGACGAGGGACTGAGCCCGCCCGCCCGCACACGCCTGCGACGTCATGGCGGACCGCCCGGACGAGCGTCGTGCGCATCAACGGGCCAGGAAGTGCACGCCGAGCCAGAGCCAGGTGAGCAGGACGACTGCGCGGCCGGGCGTCGTCCGCATGGCGGCGCACAGAGCTCGACCCGCGGTGGCCGGACCGAGTCCGAGCCGGGCGCAGACCTCGATCGCCACACCGACGACGAGCAACCCCAGGAAGCCGGCAGCGCTCAGGAGGACGCCGTTGGTCATCGCTGTGGCCGGCGGCGCGGACGATCGAGCAGCCAGGCCCCGATGGCCAGCCAGCACACGGTGGCGGCGCCGCGCAGCAGCGGTTCGGCGAGGAACGGATCCGCGAGATCGCTCGCCGTCGGCAGCTGGTCGTCGGCGAGGGTCACGAGTTCCCAGGACACGGCGGCGGTCACGAGGGCGAGCCACGGCAGCCCTCGTCGCCCCACCGGTGGAGCGGTCTGGCCCGACTGCCGCACCAGCGCCACGACGACGACGGCGGTCCCGGCGGCACCGATCACGACGAGCGCCCCCACCGACAGTTCGCCCCAGACCAGTACAGCAGCGACGCAGGACAGCGCCATGGCCGCGAAGGTGAGCCGGCGCGCGAACGGGGAAGACCTCACGCGTGCACGTTCGCCCAGCAGGCCGCCGGGGCGCGCTCCTGTTCGCCGCCTCCGTCGCCGTGCTCCTCGCCGCCTGGAACAACGTCGTCATCACCCGGACGCCGGGCTACCCGCAGTCCTACGTCCCGGTCAACCTGGCGGCGACGGGCCTGCTCCTCGTGGGGGCTCGGTCCGTCGGCTTCACCTGGAAGGAGCTGGGACTCGATCCGAGGAGGGTCCGGGCCGGACTGCGATGGGGCGGAGCGTGCTCCGCCGTGGTCGCCGCCGGCTATGCGGCCGGCCTAGCGGTCTCGGCGGTCCGCCCCCTCCTGGCGGACGCACGGCTCGCCGGTGCCAGCTCCGCCGAGGTCGCCTACCAGGCGCTGGTCCGGATCCCGCTCGGCACCGTCCTGTGGGAGGAGACGGCCTTCCGTGGCGTCCTGCTGGCGGCGCTGATGCGTGTTGTGGGGCCGCGTACGGCCGTCGCGGTCTCGGCGGTCCTCTTCGGGATCTGGCACATCCGTCCCACGCTGAGCGCGGCCACGGCCAACACCCTGACCGACGGGCCTGCGGGACTCGTCGTCGCCGTCCTGCTGGGATGTGCGTTCACGGCGGCGGCGGGGGTCCTCTTCGCCTGGCTGCGCCTCCGGAGCGGCAGCCTGCTGGCCCCGGCCCTCCTCCACCTGGCGACGAACAGTCTGGGTGCGCTGGCCGCAACCGCTGCCCACCGTCTCGGATGAGCCTCAGCGGGGGCGTCCGCTGCGGCTCATCCGAGACCGGACGTACCGGAGCCAGGAACGACAGAACCCCCACGGCCCTGGGCGGTGAGGGTTCAACGCGGTGTCCGAGGGGCGACACGCCACCTACGCACACGGCTACGGCCGTGAGCATGCGAGCCACCTGGTTCGCGGACGCGCCTGTGGCGATCAGCACCAGCACCTGGGTCTCCCGTGCAGTCAAGTCTGCCGGCCCAGAGGCTCGGCGGGACGTCTCGCACGGTGGTCATGAGAGGTCGCCCGCCCGCCACAGCCGTCCGGAGGCGCACGTGCCGAAAGCCATGGTGGGGAGGTGGTGTCCGCCGGCACCTGTGTGGGCCCTGCGCTGCTCCTAGCGTCGTGCACGGGAAGACAGGACTTCGTCGTCGCATCCGCCGAGGCCACGCGGGGGAGGACGTCGAGGCACACGTCGCCTTCTTCGCCGACGATGCCGTACGGGTGACCAGTCGCGGGGTCTGCCATCGAGGCAAGCCCTGGAGGCTCACCTGCGCACGGTCGTCCCCTGGCGGGCTCGGTACCGCCACCGTCCGCTACGGCGGCCGGCTTGCGCATCGCCACCGGGCAGAACACCGTCCGGACCTGAGAGCTCCCGGGAGAGGCAGGGAACGTGACCGCCTGGCCGTCCTTCGTCGTCACCGGCGCCGCCCGAGGAGTGGGCCGGGCCATCGCCGAACACCTCGCCGAAGACGGTCACGTCGTGGTCATCGACGTCACCGACCGCCTCGACTGGCGACACGAGCGGGTCGAGCTCGTCACCGGGGACGCCCGCGACCCCCAGGTCACCGCCGAGGCGGCCCGCCGAGCCGAGGCCGCCGGCCCGTTGACCGGATGGGTCAACAACGCCGCCGTCTTCCGGGACGCCACCCTCACCTCGTCCTCGGCGCTGCAGGTGACCGAGCTCATCACCGCGAACCTGGCACTGACCGTCACCGGCTGCTCCGCCGCGGTCCGTCACTTCCTCGCCCACGGGCGAGCCGGAGCCATCGTCAACGTCTCCTCCCACCAGGCCCAACGCCCCGTCCGGGGCGCCTTGCCGTACGCGGCGGCGAAGGCGGCCATCGAAGGACTGACCCGCGCCGTCGCTGTGGACCACGGCCCCGACGGCATCCGCGCCAATGCCGTCGCCCTCGGCTCGATCACCACCGAGCGCTACGAGGAGTACCGGGCCCAGCACCCGGACGCCGACGACCAGATGGCGCTCCTGCACCCTCTCGGACGCGTGGGCACTTCCCGTGAGGTCGCCGCCTCGGTCGCCTTCCTGCTCTCCCCGGCAGCAGGCTTCATCAGCGGTGCCGTCCTTCCCGTCGACGGCGGCCGTGCGGCCAACGGCGCCGACCCCGAAGCCAGAGAGGTTCGACCTTCCTCGGTCCCCGGCGTGTCGACCGGGACCTCGCCCGGCGCGGGAACGGTGGGGTGACGACGCACCAGGCGATGCTGGCCACCGGGACGACGTCCGGTCCGTCCCGGGCCGGTCCTGCCCAGGCGCGGCGCATACGGGCATCCCCGTCGTCTCATGGACCCCGATGCCCCGACGCCGAAGCCCGCCCTGGGAGCGCAGCAGTCGGGCACCACGCCTCCGTACGCCTCCAGCCGCCCATGGGGCAGCCATGCCGGAAGTCATGGCCAGGAGTGCTGACCACACGCACCTGTGTCAGCGCTCGGCGCCTCCTAGCGTCGGCGACGGCAGTGGGCGAGCGCCGCCGAAGCCGCCGGCCACCACTCGCTCCATTGTCGAGACAGACCCCCCCGAGGTGTTGGAGGACAGCACGATGAAGACTCGAACCGACCGCACAGCCTGCACCGTCCCCGGGTGCGCGGCAGGTGCTGACGGTGGGCGACGCGGCGCAGCACGCCGCAGTGCCGGATCCCCGTCGGGCCGGGCGGCTGGGAGGACGGGCCGGGCCCCCACCTTGGGGCGCCGCGTGGAGGTCACCGACCCGATCGCCGCCGCCCGGCGGTATGACTACGCCGACGCCTTCGAGCTGCGGCTCGAGGGGCCGGATCGCTGCTCGCCCGAGGAATGGGTACGCGCGGGAGTGGACGCCACACCGACCTGGATCAAGCGGATCGCCGGCAACGCCGACGGCCTCGGCTCGGTCCGCATCGTCGAGTCCGATGCCGCTGTGGTCGTGCTGGAGGACTCCGACCGGCTGATGGACACCGTGATGGTCGCCCGCAATGCCGAACCGGGGCGCAGGGTGCTCACGACCGTCCTGCGGTACCGGCGGCCGGTGCTCACCCGGGCGGTCTGGGTGATCGTCGGGATCCTCCACCGGAGGACGGCGCGGCGGGTCGTGACGGGAGGGCTCCGGCAGGGGACCGCGCCGTCGGCGGCTGCCTTGAGCCGGCTCGGTGTGCCTCCTGTGCGCAGCGCGGGTCTGTGGACCATGGTGCTGGGCGTCGCGCACGTCGCCTCCGTGAACGCCTCCTATCCCGAATCCGTCCGCAGTGTCATGGACGGGGGAGTGATCGCCTCGGTCGACGCGGATCCCGTGCTCACCGAACGCAGGGCCGTGGGGTTCTGGTACGTCACATCGGGACTCCTCGTGATCGGGTTGGGCGCGATCGTCCGGGGTCACGAGAAGGTGCACGGACGCCCGCCTCCCGCGACGGCCACGGTCCTCGTCGCGACCGGGCTGTGGGGCGCCCTCCTGATGCCGGTCTCGCCCTTCTGGCTGTTCCTGCCCATCGCATGGCTGGCGCGCCGGTCCGCGAACTCCCGCGGGCGATGACGCAGGAGTCGCGAGGGTCGTAGGCGGCGCGGCGTCGACCGGTGGCTCACGACCGAGGTCCACGCCGGCACCCCCTGCGCGAGTCGGCTCGAACCCGCTGACCCGTTGGCAGCTACCCCGGTCTCCGACTCCCACCTGCTGAGCAAGGCTGTCTCGTACCACTAGGTGAGGAGCCTGAGCTCGAGCGCGCGGAGGACGGCTCGAGTGCGATCCCGCACCCCCAGTTTGAGCAGGACGCTGGACATGTGGTTCTTCACCGTCCCCTCGGCCAGGTGCAGTCCGTGGGCGATCTCCCGGTTGGACCACCCGGCGGCTGCGAGCCGCAACACGTCGACCTCGCGGGCAGTGAGCGGCTCCGGCCGCTGGATTCCCTCGATGATCTCTGGCCGCTCGACCATCGCCCGCAGGAGTCGCTCGGTGAGCGCCGGCTGCAAGACCGTGCCACCCGAGGCGAGAGACCGCACGGTGTTCACGAGTTGCTCCAGGGTGACGTCCTTGAGCAGGTAGCCACGGGCGCCGCCGCGCAGGGCCTGCAGCACGAGTTCCTCGTCGTCGAACGTGGTCAGCACCAGCACGGGGACGTGGACGTCGCGCTCGCGCATCGCCGCCAGCGTGGCGATGCCGTCGCGGCCGGGCATGCGCAGGTCCAGGAGCAGGACGTCCACGTCGCACTCGTCGAGCAGACGCAGGGCCTCATCACCGTCGGCGCCCTCGCCGACCACCTCGACCTCCGGGGTGAGAGCGAGGAGGCCGCGGATGCCTTGTCGCACCAGCGTCTGGTCGTCGACGAGGAGGACGCGGACCGGCGCGTCGGTCATGTCGATGGTCCTGCGGGGATCCTCGCCGGCAGACGTCCGGTTGCAGTGAAGCCGTGGCCGGGGCTGGAGACGACGTGCAGGCTGCCACCGAGTGCCTGGAACCGTTCCCGCATCCCGGTCAAGCCGTTCCCAGGGACGATGACCGCGGTACCCCAGCCGTCGTCCCGTGTCTCGACGCAGATGCCCGAGGCGTCGGCGACGACGGCGACGTGCAGGTGGTTCGCCCCCGAGTGCCGCAAGGTGTTCGTGATGGCCTCCTGCACGCAGCGCAGCACCGCCTGGGCCTGGTCTCCCTCGACCGGGCCCGCCTCCACGTGCAGGGACACCTCGAGTCCCGGCACGTCACGTGCCAGGGAGTGGAGCATGGGTTCGAGGAGGTGCCCGCTCTCCCGCATCCGGCCGACGGTCGCACGGACGTCACCGAGCAGGTCCTTGGCGATCGTCCGGGCCCGGGTCACGTGCTCGCCCTCCTCTTCGCCGACCAGATGAGAGGCGACCTCGAGTTCCAGGACGAGTGCGGTGAGCTTGTGACCGACCACGTCGTGGAGGTCGCGCGAGATGCGCAGCCGTTCGGCGTCCCGGCTCGTCACCTCGAGCAGCGTGTAGGCGGCGCGCAGTTCGGCGTGGACGACGGCGAGGTCCGTGCGGGCCTCTGCCTCCCGCCGCGCCGTCCGCACCAGCAGCGCGGCGAAGAACTGGAAGCTGCCGTCCGCCAGCACGGAGAGCACCAGCAGGGAGAGGGGCCAGCCCTTGGTCGCCACACCGATGCCGAAGGCCAGCCCCACTGCAGAGGTCTGGAGGGCGATGACGGCCACGACGGCGCGCGATGGCCAGACGAATGCCGCGCCCGCCGCCGTGACGACCAGCACGATCGCGGTCCAACCGGGGTCTGGGAACAGCATGAAGACGGCGATGCCGAGCACGACCGCCGCGACGACCAACGCGTCGTCGGCCACCCCGGGCGGCCGCGGTAGCCAATCGCCGATGACGAGGAAGACCAGGACGTAGAGGAGGTAGGCCGTCCACCACCACGCCGGGTGGGCGGGCGAGGAGCCCGGCTCGTGGTCCAACTGCGCCATGAGCACCACCGCGCCCACGGCGACGAGCGAGACGAGCGCGGCTACGGCGATGGTCCGCACCGCGGCCCGGGACATCATGGCTGCCACCTCCCACCCGGAGCGTAGGGACGGCGAGGCCCTTGTGCGGGTGCCGGAAGTCATGGCCGGGACCGGTTACCGCCGGCACCTGTGTGGCGCGGGTGGCCTCCCTACCGTCATCCAGGCACGACACACCGCGGACCAGCAGACCGCCGTTGGCTCGTGACCACTGGGATCGCCTCCTCGGCTGCGGCTGACGGCGGGGCCTGGTCACCCACCCGCCGTGCATGAATCCATCCCACTCGTCACGTGGAGCAACGATGAACAACCAGCACCGCACGCACCCACGGCCACGGGTCGTGGTGATCGGGTCGGGTTTCGGGGGGCTGTTCGCCACCAAGGCCCTGCGCCGCGCCCACGTCGAGGTCACGCTGATCGACGCGACCGGTCACCACCTGTTCCAACCCCTCCTCTACCAGGTGGCGACCGGGATCCTGTCCGAGGGGGAGATCGCCGCACCGACCCGGGAGATCCTTCGCCGGCAACAAAATGCCCGCGTCGTCCTGGGTGAGGTGACCGGCATCGACCTCACCGCCCGCACGGTCACCTCGAACGTCCTCGGTCGCACGACGGTGCACGGCTACGACGAGCTGATCGTGGCCGCCGGGGCCGGCCAGTCCTACTTCGGCAACGACCGGTTCGCCGAGTTCGCGCCCGGCCTGAAGAGCATCGACGACGCGCTCGAACTGCGTGGCCGGATCTTCGGGGCCTTCGAGTTGGCCGAGCTGGCCGAGACCCAGGGAGAGATCGACCGGCTGCTGACCTTCGTCGTCGTGGGCGCCGGTCCGACGGGTGTGGAGATGGCCGGTCAGGTCGCCGAGCTGGCGCGGCGGACCCTGCGCGAGGACTTCCGCCACGTCGACCCGACCAGCGCCCGGGTCGTGCTGCTGGATGCCTCCCCGGGCGTGTTGCCGGCTTTCGGGGAGAAGCTCGGTGGCCTCGCTCGCCGTCGGCTGAGCGGCATGGGCGTAGAGGTCCACGTCGGCGCCACGGTCACCGATGTCGACACCGACGGCATCGAGATGGAGGACGGCGATGGCCACGGCCACCGGTTCGACGCCGCGACCACGATCTGGGCTGCCGGAGTGCAAGCCAGCCCCCTCGCCCGCATCCTGGCCGACCAGTCCGGCGCGGAGATCGACCATGCCCGACGGATCGTCGTGCAGCCGGACCTCACGCTGCCCGGCCATCCCGAAGTGCACGTCGTGGGTGACATGGCGGCGTTGGACGGACTACCCGGGGTGGCTCAGGTGGCCATCCAGGGCGGCAGGTACGCCGCGGACGCGATCGAGCGCCGGCGCGCCGGAAAGCGCCCGCGGGGGCCCTTCCGGTACCTCGACAAGGGCTCGATGGCCACGGTCTCCCGCTTCTCCGCCGTCGTGCAGATCGGTAGCGTCGAGTTCGGGGGCTTCCTCGCCTGGGTGATGTGGCTGGCCGTTCACCTCTTCTACATGGTCGGCTTCAGGAGCCGCATCACCACTGTGCTGCACTGGATGGTCAGCTTCCTCGGCCGCGGCCGCGCCCAGCGGGTGGCCACCCAGCAGCAGGTCTACGGCCGCCTGGCCATGGAGCGCCTGTTCGAGGAGTTCGAGGCGGCGGGAATCGGGCCTGGCAGTCCCAGGGTGTCATCGGGACCGGCGCCAGCCGTCACCGGTCGTGGGGCCGCGTCGTCCGGGGGTGGCTGAAGCCGGCCGTCGTCCTGGGCGCACCGCCACCTGAGGCTCATGGCCACGGCCGCCATCGCCATGCCTCCATGGACACCGATCGAGCGTGGCTCAGGACGTGCTTGGTCGGACCGTCTCAGAAGCAGGACGGCGTTGCGCCGCCGTTGCGCCGTTCAGGCGGGACCCGCCCAGCACGCGCCGGAGCACCTGCGGGCGCATCAGCCGTTGCGGACGATCGAGCATCCCGATGACCCGGATGAGCGCCGTCGCCACCACCGGGTCGTGGTGCGCGACCGGCAGCAGGCGCTGCAGGTAGGCGGTGGTCAGCCGCCACGACGGCGGCCGCGGCCCCTCGACCTCGGGGTGGGTGAGGTCGCCGCCCGCCGCGAGGTCCCAGGCGTCCTGCACGGCCCACCGAGCCGCCGACAGCACCCGGGGACCGATGTGGTCCAGGCTGTGCGCGCCCAGGACGCGGCGCAACTCCAGGGCCTCGATGATCGCCACGGTCATGCCCTGACCGAAGCGCGGATCGAAGGAGCAGACCGCGTCACCGGCGACGAGGTACCTCTCGGGCAGGCGCCGCAGCCGGTCGTAGCGGTGGCGGGAGAAGGAGGGGAAGGCAGCCCGGACGGCCTCCCCGGTCGGTGCCCCGCCCGAGATGACCTCGTGGACGTCGCCGTTCCAGAGCCCGGCGGCGTAGTCGGTGAAGCCGGTCAGGTCCGCGGGCGGACGCTCGCCGAGCATCCCGATGAGCGTGACCAGCCAGCGTCCCTCCTCGACCGCCAGGGCCACGCCACCGCGGCGTCCGTCGTGCGGGACGTCCACCAGCACGTTGCGGCTCCCGCCCAGGTCTCCGGGACTCCTGCGGAACAGGCGCGTGGTGTAGTGGACGTCGACCTTCAGGCGCTCTTCGGCCGGCGGCGGATACCCCAGGTCCGCGAGCCAGCGCGGTGACCGGGAGCCCCGGCCCGTGGTGTCGACGACCAGGTCGACCTCCAGGGTGCGTTCCTCGGCCGGAGCAGCCTCCGACCGCAGCCGCACGCCGGTGACCCGGCACCGGTCGTCGGTGGTCAGCAGCTCGCGGGCGGTCCAGCCGTCGAGCACCTCGACACCAGCGAGCGCCAGCACCCGGGCGCGGACGACGTCCTCGATCAGGGGGTGCGTCGCCCCGGTGATGTGGAAGTCGGAACCCCTCAGCGCCAGCCGGCCACCGCCCATGTGGAAGCGCCACTCCGGCGACCCGATGAGTTCGGCCCCGTGGCCGGACAGATCGTCGACCACCCCAGGGAGCAGTTCCTCCAGGCGGGTCAGCCCTCCGGGCACGAGCAGGTGGATGTGCTGCCCCTGCGGCACGCCGCGCCGGGTCTCGGCCCGGGCGGGCAGGGAGTCCCGCTCGACCAGCGTGACACGGTCGAAGTGCTCGGCCAGCGGTACGGCGTGCGCGAGCCCGGCCATGCCGGCGCCCAGAACGATCGCGTGCTTCCCCAGGTGGTCCACGGCCCCTCCTCGGTTCGGCGGTGCTCTGGGTTCCCACGCTAGGAAGGACCCGGGCTGCCCCGCGTCGGCCGATCGGTGCATCTGCGCGCCGGTTGGGGCTACACCGTCCTGTGCACGTCCCCGTGCACCAGGTGGTGCTCGTAGGCGTAGGCCGTGACCGCGGCTCGGTTGGGGAGGCCGAGCTTGGTGAAGGCGTTGTGGAGGTGGCGTGCCACGGTCTTGTCGCTGATGACCAGCCGCTCGGCGATCGCGCGGTTCGTGTGGCCGGCAGCCACCAGCCGGATCACGTCCAGCTCGCGCGAGGTCAGCCGAGTTGCCGGACCAGGTGCCGGCTGGGCCGTCGAGCCCTCGAGCTCACGTGCGGCACCGGTCGCCTGGAAGACCCGCTCGGCCGCGGCTTCCTCCAGCGCCGCGGTCTCGTCGTCGCCGAGCGCGCGCAGGGCCCGGGCGAGCAGGATGCGGGTCCGGGCCAGCTCCCAGGGCGCGGACAGCTGCATCCAGCCCGCGCGGGCGTCGCCGAGCGCCTGGAGCGCTGGTGCGTACCGCCCCTCGTCCACGGCCACCGCCCCGCGGGCGCGGGCAGCCATGGACCTGACCGCGCCCGTGCGGACGACGTCCGCCACCCCGTCCAGCTCCACGCACGCCGCGCGGGCCGCCGCGACGTCTCCCGCCGCGAGCATGACCTCCACGTACGTGTCCAGCAGCAGCACACGCGGCCGGGGGGCGCGGAGCTCCGACACGACACCCGGGAGGTCGGGGGAGGACGCCTGGACGGCGCAGCGCATCGCAGTGGCCGCTGCCTCCGTGCGTCCCTGGGCCAACCACAGCAACGCGAGGCCGGGGTGCGGGTCGTGGCCGACGGCGATGGCCTCCTCGTAGGACGCCTCGGCGAGCGCGTCCTCTCCTCTCAGCCGGTGGAGCTCGCCGCGCTGGTAGTGGGCCATCCCGGCCGCTGGATCCGACGAGCCGGTCAGCCACCGGCAGGCGCGGTCGATCTCGATGACCGCCTGGTCCCAGTCGCCCCGCCACCGGGCGAGCTCGGATCGGTGCACCAGGCACTGGCCCCGGAAGGGCACGAGATCCGGATGCGCATCGCACCAGCTCTCCAGGTCCGCCGTCCACATCTGGGCCCGCCGCAGGTCGAGAACCTGCTGGCACGCGATGATCGCTGCGCAGTAGACGATGCCGACCGCGATCGGCGAGGCGCAGCCGGTCCCGACCGTCACCATGGCCTCGTCGAGGTGGGCCAGCCCCCGCGCGGTCTCGCCGGTGCGGATCAGCGCCTGCCCCTGCCCGAGGCAACCGAGCGTGGACAGGTCAGCATCGCCGAAGCGCTCGCCGATGGCGGCCGCGTCCGCGAACGCGCGGAGTGCGCCCTGGGGATCACCGCCGTCCAGGTCCCGGAGGGCCGCCGGGAGCAGGAGGTAGCCACGCTCGGCGCAGTTCCGAGGCGCTCGCTCACCGAGGATCCTGTGCGCCCGGGCGAACCAGCCGTTCCCGCGTGCCTCGTCGTCCCGGGCGGTGCTCAGGACGAGGCCCAGCCAGAACGCGCACCGGACGGCCGGCAGCACCTCTCCGCGGTCGAGGAAGGCGTGGTACGCCCGTTCCCAGCCGGCGTCAGCCACCTCGTCCCGGCCGGTGAGACAAGCGCTCAATGCCAGCCGCTGCAGATCTTCCGGTTCAGCCAGACCACCCCGGGAGTCCACGGCGACGAGCAGCCTGCAGGTGACGTCCCAGGCCTGGACGTCCATGGCCGCACGGGCCTGCTCGAGCGCTTCCACCACGCTTCCCATGGTGCGGCGGCGTGGCCGTCCGCGGTACCCGGACCTGCCGCCCATGGACGCCGGACCCCCGCGGTCGGTGACCGAGGGGTCCACTGCTGGTGTCCGAGGCGCGACACGGTACTTCCGCACGCGCCTCCACCCGTGCGCACGAACGGGTCAGCCACAGGCATCCGCGCGGTGCGAGATGCGCACGACCCGGACGCGGTACTGGCCCCGCCGTGCGGACCAACGGCCATCGAGCTCGAAGCGCAGGGGCTTGCCGCCGCGGTGGGGATCCGAGGCCAGCGGGCCGTAGAGGGAGACCGACGACCGCCACTGCCACCGGCTGGGGGAGGTCGCGCTAGGTCGCCCGCTTGGCGGCCGCGGAGAGGACGACGGTGTAGGTCCGCGGACCGGTCACCGGCGCTGAGCGGCGAGAGCCGCCGCACCTGCGCCTCGTCGAGTGGGTTGGCCACCGACGTGACACGTCGGTGCACTTGTCACGCGACGTACCACCTGTTTCGTCGTGGGGGCGTGGGCCAACGCATGGACATGTCCAGGGCCACCCCATCCGGCTTCCGAGCTCCATGGGGGAAGGCTTCTGCCCGCACTGTGGGCCGCCCGGACGGGCCGACTGACGTCGCCCGGCGTTCAGGCGCCCGGCTCGACGAGCCCCGCCTCGTAGGCGAACACCACCACCTGGGCGCGGTCGCGCAGGCCGAGCTTGGTGAGCACGCTCGACACGTGCGACTTCACCGTCGCCGCCCCGATGTACAGCTCGCGCGCGATCTCGGCGTTGCTCCGCCCTCTCGCGACGGCGGTGACGACGTCGCGCTCGCGGGCGGTCAGGCTCTCCAGCCGTCCGGCGAGGGCAGTGTCGGGCGAGCGCTGCGCCGCGAACCGCTCGATCAGCCGCCGGGTGATCGACGCCGCCAGCAGCGCGCCGCCGTCGGCCACCGTGCGGACGGCAACGACCAGCTGCTCGGGCGGCAGGTCCTTGAGGAGGAAGCCGCTCGCTCCCGCCCGCAGCGCCCGGTAGACGTACTCGTCCGGCTCGAACGTCGTGAGGATGAGCACCCGCACCGCGTCGCCGAGCTCGGCGACGATGCGCGCCGTGGCCTCCAGGCCGTCCATCTCCGGCATGCGGATGTCCATCAGCACGACGTCGGGCCGGTCCCGGCGGGCGACGTGGATCGCCTCGACGCCGGTGCCGGCCTCCGCGACGACCTCGATGTCCGGCTGGTGGTTCAGCACCATCGCGAACGCGCCACGCACGAGCGCCTGGTCGTCGACGACGGCCACCCGGATCGTCATGCCGCCCCGCCGTCGAGCGGCAGGCGGGCCCGCGCGGCGAACCCGCCGTCCGGACGCGGGCCGACGTCGAGGGAGCCGCCGAGCAGCTGCGCGCGCTCGCGCATGCCGACGATGCCGTGCCCGGCGCCGGGCAGCGACGTCGCTCCGCTGCCGTCGTCGCTCACCTCCACGACGAGATCCCGTCCCTCAGTCGTGAGCCGGACGCCGGTGCGTGCGCCGGGACCCGCGTGCTTCACCACGTTCGTCAGGCACTCCTGCACGATGCGGTACGCCGACAGCTCCACCCGCGCAGGCAGCCCGCAGGTCACGCCGTCGATGTCCAGGTCGACGTCCAGGCCTGCCTCGCGCATCCGCGCCACCATCGCGGGGAGGTCGGCCAGGCCGGGCTGGGGGGCGGTGTCGTCCGTGACGGCGGACGGGCGCAGCACGCCGAGCAGGTACCGCAGCTCGTCCAGCGCCTGCCGGCCGGCCTCCTCGACCGCGCCCATCGCGCGCGCGGCCGCCACCGGGTCGTCCGCCGCGACGGTCTTGGCCGCCCCGGCCTGCACGGTCATCAGGCTGACCCGGTGGGCGACGACGTCGTGCAGCTCGCGCGCGATGCGGGACCGCTCCTCGGTCACGATGCGACGCTCCCGCTCCCTCAGCTCACGCTCCTGCAGCACGGCGCGCTCGGCGCGCAGCCGGAGCCGGCGGCCGACGTACCAGACCGCGAAGAAGATGACGACGCCGAACCCGACCCCGCTCCACGGGACGTCGCCGGTGACGCCGTCGAGCACCAGCACGACGAGCGCGACGTCGACCCCGACGTGTCCCCACCGCTCGACCGACCCGTAGCGCCCGAGGGCGTACAGGGCGAAGAGCGCATGGCCGCCGAGGTCGGCGTGGCCGCTGCCGAGGGTCAGCGCCCACGCGGCGAGGACGACGGCGAGGACGACGACAGGTGCATGGCGGCGCCAGTACAGCGCGCCGCTGCCGACGGCGAACAGCAGCACGACCCAGAGCGGGACGTCGCCGAGGTCGCGCAGCACCCACGAGTCGTCCGGCCCGGTCGTGAAGAACACCGTGAGCACGAACAGCACCGCGGCGAGGACGGCGTCGGCCGCCCGCGGCCAGCGGGTGAACGGGCCGGGTCGCATGCGCTGAACGTAGGCGCGCCCGGCGCTGCTGTCGCCGGTCCGGAGTCGGGCGCCGGTCTCCTCCTCCAGGGGGAGACGGCGCCGCCCCGAGCCCGTCCCGCGCCGGGCGACGGCAGCGCGGCTCTCGCGGACAGTCCGAGGTGACCGCCTCCCACCGACTCCCTGGAGCGACCATGAACGGCTGGATCCGACGGATCGGCACCGCGAGCGCCCGCCGCCCGAAGCGGACGATCGGTGCCTGGGCCCTGCTCGCCGCGCTCGTCGTCGCGCTCTCGAGCACGCTCGGCGGCGCCTACCTCGACGACTTGACCGTGCGGGGCAGCGACAGCGCCGCCGCCACCGAGCTGCTCGAGCAGGGCTTCCCCGAGGCGGCCGTCGGCTCCGCCGTCGCGGTGTTCGCCGCGCCCGAGGGCGAGCTCCTCACCGGCTACCGGGACGACGTCGAGGCAACGCTCGTTCAGCTGCGCGCGGTGGAGCGCGTCACCGCGGTGACCGAGCCCTTCGCGAGCGGCGCCGTCTCGCCCGACGGGCAGATCGGCTTCGCCGACATCGTCATGGACGCGCCGTCCGGAGAGCTCGGGCCGGAGCCGGCCGAGGCGCTCGCCGCGGCCCTCGCCCCGGCGCGCGACGCCGGGCTCACCGCTGAGGTCGGCGGTGAGGCGGTGTTCCTCAACACCGAGCCCGAGCCGTCGGGCGCCGAGGCGGTCGGCGTCCTCGTCGCGTTGGTCGTCCTCGTCGTCGCGTTCGGCACGGTGGTGGCCGCGCTCGTGCCGATCGCGTTGGCGCTGATCGCGGTGGCCGCCGGGCTCAGCGGCATCACCTTGCTCGCCGGCGCGATGGACGTCTCCACCTCCGGGCCGGTGATCGCCGCGATGGTCGGGCTCGGCGTCGGCATCGACTACGCGCTGTTCCTGGTGTCCCGCTACCGCGAGAACCGGATCGCGGGCCAGGACAACGCGACGGCCCTGTCGGCCGCGATGGGCACCTCCGGCACCGCGGTGTTCTTCGCCGGCGTGACCGTGGTGCTCGCCATGGCCGCCCTCGTGCTGACCGGCATGGGCGTGCTCGCGTCGATCGGCCTCGCGACGTCGCTCGTCGTGCTGTTCGCCGTGGCGACGGCGCTCACCCTGCTGCCCGCGCTGCTGTCGCTGCTCGGCGACCGCATCGACGCCGGTCGGGTGGTCGGACGGCGGCGTCCCGCGCGTCCCGTCGAGGCGACCGTCTGGTGGCGGCTGTCCCACCGCATCTCCGCGCGGCCCTGGCCGTACCTGGTCGTGGCGTCGCTGCTGCTCCTGACGCTGGCCGCGCCCGCGCTGTCGATGAAGACCGGCTTCCCCGACGCCGGCGACGCGCCGGTGGGCACCACGCACCGGCAGGCGCACGACCTGCTCACCGAGGGCTTCGGGCCCGGCATCAACGCGCCGCTGCTCGTCGTCGCCGACCTCTCGGGCTCCGGCCTGGGCGTGGACGACGTCCCGCTGCTCGCCGAGCGCATCGCAGCCGACCCCGGCATCGGCTCGGTCGCCGAGGCGAGGCTCTCCACGGACGGCGACACCGCCGTGCTGACGGCGCTGCCGACCACCGCGCCGGCCGACCCGGCCACAGCGCGGACGCTCGAGCGGATCCGGTCCAGCGCGCCCGACGGCGTGCACGTGACCGGCCAGGCCGCCCTCGCGATCGACCTGGACACCTCGCTCAGCTCGACCCTGCCGCTGCTGCTGGGGTCGGTCCTGGCCGCGTCGTTCCTGCTGCTGGTCGTGGTGTTCCGGTCCGTCACGGTCGCCCTCAAGGCCGTGGTCATGAACCTGCTGTCGATCGGCGCGGCCTACGGCGTCGTCGTCGCGGTCTTCCAGTGGGGCTGGCTGGGCGGCCTGATCGGGCTCGAGGGCACCTACCTCATCGCCTCGCCGCTGCCGGCCATCTTCTTCGCCGTGCTGTTCGGCCTGTCGATGGACTACGAGGTCTTCCTCGTCTCGCGCATCCGCGAGGCCTACGACGCCTCCGGGGACAACGTCGAGGCGGTCGCGCGCGGGCTGGCGTCCAGCGCCCGCGTCATCACCTGCGGAGCGCTCATCATGACGGCGGTGTTCCTGTCGTTCGTCGCGACCCCGGAACCGTTCGTCAAGATGATCGGCCTGGGGCTCGCCGTCGCCATCGCGCTCGACGCGACGGTGGTGCGCATGGTGCTCGTGCCGGCGACGATGGCGCTGCTGGGCAAGGCCAACTGGTGGCTGCCGGGGTGGCTCGACCGGCTGCTCCCCGTGGTGCGTGTGGAAGGCGAGGTCGAGGCGACTCCCGCGCGGGTGCCGGTGCCGGTCGGCTGAGCCGGCTCGACATCGCGCCGGGCCACGTCAGGCGGGGGCGCCCGCCGCGACGTGGTCCGTCTCGCGGCGTCCCAGCAGGTCGGTGTCGAGGTGGAGCTCACCGAGTTCGGCCGCCGAGGCCGCGGCGGTACTGGCGATGGGCTCGCTGCCTCCATGGCCCATAAGCTCCCGGCATGGCTTCCAACCGCAAGCCACTCGACGACCTGCGTGAGACCGTCGGTCGCCTGGGGGATCAACTGCCGCGGTCCGGTCTGCGGGGCGTGGACGACCTGGTGAGCGACCTCTTCGGCGGCCGCCCCGGGCCGGCTCGGCCGCTGGCGGCGATCCAGGCGGAGCTCGATGGGCTCATCGGGCTCGAGGCGGTGAAGGAGCAGGTGCGGGCGCTCGTCGCCTTCCTGCAGGTGCAGGCGCGCCGCAAGGTGCACGGCCTGCCCGAGGCGGCGACGTCCCAGCACCTCGTGTTCCTCGGGAACCCAGGTACGGGCAAGACCACGGTGGCGCGGCTCCTGGCCGAGATGTACCGGGCGGTCGGGTTGCTGCAGAAGGGCCACCTGGTGGAGGTCGATCGGGCTGCCCTGGTCGGGCAGTACGTCGGGGCGACCGCGATCAAGACCGACCGCGTGGTCCGCCGGGCACTCGACGGTGTCCTCTTCATCGACGAGGCCTACTCGCTGGCCCCGGAGGGCGACGGCCGGCTGGACTTCGGGCCCGAGGCGGTCGAGGTCCTGCTCAAGCGCATGGAGGACCACCGCCATCGCCTGGTGGTGATCGTGGCCGGCTACCCCCGGCTCATGGAGTCGTTCCTGCGCTCGAACCCCGGCCTCCGCTCGCGGTTCGCTCGCGAGATCGAGTTCCCCGACTACTCGACGGAGGAACTCGAAGCGATCTTCACCAACATCGTGGCCCAGCACGAGTACGTCCTGGAGCCCGGTGCTGAGGTGACGCTCCGCCGCACCCTCGCTGGCCTGAGTTCCGATGAGGAGTCCGGCAACGCGCGCTTCGCGCGCACGCTGTTCGAACAGGCGCTCAACCGCCAGGCGCTGCGGCTGACGCGGGACAAGGGCCGGAGTGTGGATGCGCTCGACCGTGCCGACGTGTCGACGCTGACCGCGAGCGACATCGCCGAGGCTGTCCGCACGCTGGGCGAGTAGTCGACGTGTGGAGCCGAACTCTCCGATGGCGACGCTGGCTCGGGTGACGTCCAGGACGGTGGTGACGTCCCGGCTGTGACCCGAGCCTCCGGCGAGCCGTCGATCTCGTGCCGACAGCCGGTCGGACGCCGATCCACCGGCCGCAGCCGTCACGCCCGTCCGTCCGCTGCGCCCGCTGTGCCCGCCGCGTCCGGGCGGTCGCGACACCTCGGCGGTCCCGCCGGTGGCGGCCCGGCATGCCGGTTGGCGTGCGCCGATGGGGGTTCAGCGCTGGTCGCGACGCAGCGGGTGGTCGTCGGGGACCTCGACCACGGCGATCCGGACGCCGTCGGGGTCCTCGATCCACATCTCGACCAGTCCCCAGGGTTCGGCTCGAGGCGGTCGCGTCACCGTGACACCGGCGTCCGCCAGCCGCTCGTGTTCCTGGGCGACGTCCCGTACCTGCAACCAGAGACCGAGCCCCACAGGTGGCTGCTCGGCATGACCGGAGACCTCGAGCAGGCCGTTGCCCAGGAAGTAGACGACGCCGCGATGCTCCGGTGGGCCGAACTCCCGGTAGACGGCCAGGCCGAGGACGTCGCCGTAGAACGCATGTGACCGCGCCGGCTCGGTCGGTCGCAGCAGGATGCGGCTGCTCAGGACCTCCATCGCAGCATCTTCCGTCAGGCCATGTCCTCGAGCTGCTTGCCCGTCGTTTGCGGCACTCGCCGAGCATTACCCACACCGCCGGGCCCCAGGACACTCCGAAGAACACGACGAAGAGGTTGGCCGCGACGAACGCCACCGGTCCTGGACAAGGCAGCCGATGCAGAAGTGCAGGGAGCCGGTGGACATGCCGATGGCGAGGACAGACGAAACCGGGATGTTGGCCGAGACCCTGGCGCGGGCGAGGAGCTCACGACCCAACGGCGCGGACCGAAGGCCACCGCCACCTCCGGCCAGTGCCGGGGCGGCTCAGGCTGAGGGGGCCAGCGGCTCCCGGCACTCGACCTCGGCGATGAAGTCACGGAGGACGGGGTAGACCTCCGCCTCCCAACGGGAGCCACTGAACACGCCGTAGTGGCCGACCCCAGGCTGCAGGTGCTGGTGCTTGCGGTGGTCCGGGAGCCCGGTGCAGAGGCCGTGCGCGGCCAGGGTCTGGCCGGGCGAGCAGATGTCGTCCCGGGCACCTTCGATGGTGAGCAGGTCGGTGCTGGTGATGGCCCCCGGATCGACCGGGATGTCCCGCCAGGTGAGCCGCCCGGTGGCCAGCCGGTTCTCCTGGAAGATGCGGCCGACCGTCTCGAGGTAGAACTCCGCAGGGACGTCCATCACCGCGCCGTACTCGTCGTAGAAGGCGCGGGTCGTGGCCGCCCTTTCGTCTTCGCCGGTCACCAGGTCGAGGTAGAGCCGGAGGTGGGCCCCCAGGTGCCGCTTGGGGTTCATCGACATGAAGGCCGTCAGTTGGACGACGCCCGGGTACACCCGGCGGCCGGCGCCGGCGTACCGCGCCGGCACGGTGTCGATGAGTCTGCGTTCGAAGGAGGACAGCGGTCTGGTCGCGGCCATCGTGTTGATCCGGTTGGGGTTCACCCGGGTGTCGACCGGTCCGGCCATCAGCGTCAGGCTGCTCGGCTGGGCCACGTCGCCCTCGGCGGCGAGCAGTGCGACAGCCGCCAGGACGGGGACGGCGGGCTGACACACCGCGACGACGTGGGTGTCCGGACCGAGGTGACGGAGCGCCTGCATGACGTGCTCGATGTACTCGTCGAGCCCGAACCTGCCGTCCGCGACGGGGATGTCCCGGGCGTTGTGCCAGTCCAGGACGTGCACGTCGTGGTCGCCCAGCAGGGTCTGGATGGTGGGCCGGATCAGCGTCGTGAAGTGCCCCGACATCGGCCCGACGACGAGCACGCGTGGCTGCCCGGTCACCGACGGCTTCTGGAAGTGGATGAGCGTGGCGAACGGCGTCCGGAGCGTCGGGTGCTCCGTCACGACGGCCATCTGGGCGCCTACCGGGACAGCGTCGATCCCGAATGGCGGACGGTCGTGGGTGGGACGGGCATGGGCGAGGATGTCGCAGGCTGCCCGGGCGTGACGGACGCCCCACCCGGCGAGCGGGGCCGGCACCGCGTTCAGCGCCCGTGCGGTCCTCTCCGACGCGGTCACCAGCGGAGAGGCGATGCGGCGCTGGAGGTCGTAGGCGGTGTAGAGCATGCGGTCCTGTCCTCGCGACGGAGCGGGCGCGGGGTGACGCACCTCACGTGTCAGCCACTGTATCCGTGGCCCCGAGGCAGGTCGCGTCGACGCGCACCAGCTCGGTGCGAGTTCGTCCGTGCCTCCTCTCAGCGGGCGTCCGGGAACCGTTCGCTCAGGGTCAAGTCCGCTGGCGTGGTGTGTGACGGCTACCGCGTGATCTTCATGTCTGGTCAG
>NZ_JPMX01000091.1:260960-281761 GCF_000761485.1 Modestobacter caceresii | reverse complement strand
CCCGCCGGCAGGCCGCGGGCCAGGCCCCGCGGCCGACCGCCCGCCGACCCGCCGCACCGGCAGCACCTCCGACGACGCCGCCGGCCGCGTCTCCGGTCGCGCCGCCGCCGGCCACGCCGCCGACCAGTCGACCGCCCGCTGCGCCGCCCACCGAGCCCGGGACCGTCGGGTGACCGAGCCCGTCCGGCACGACTACGGCCCCGGGCCCGACCAGTTCCTGGAGGTCTCCCTGCCGGCCGGCGACGGCCCGGCGCCCGTCGTGGTGGTGGTGCACGGCGGCTTCTGGCGGGCCCGCTACGGCATCGAGCTGGCCCGTCCGCTGGCCGCCGACCTCGCCGCCCGAGGCTGGGCCGCGGTGGCCGTGGAGTACCGCCGGGTCGGTGCCGGTGGGGGCTGGCCCACCACGCTCCAGGACGTCGCCGCTGCGGTGGACGCCCTTCCCGACGTGCCGTCCGCGGCGCGCCTGGACCTCGGTGACGTCACCGTCCTGGGCCACTCCGCGGGCGGGCACCTCGCGGCGTGGACCGCGGGCCGCGGCCGGTTGCCCGCCGGGGCGCCGGGGGCCGACCCGCGGGTGCCGGTCAGCGCAGTCGTCGCCCAGGCCGGTGTGCTGGACCTGGGTGCGGCGGTCGCCGCCGATCTCGGGGACGGGGCCACGGCCGGCTTCCTCGGCGGCACGCCGGCGGAGCTGCCCGACCGGTACGCCGCGGCGGACCCGGTGCGGCTGCTGCCGACCGGGGTGCCGGTCCTGTGCGTGCACGGGGAGGAGGACACCTCCGTGCCGCTGGACCAGAGCCGGCGGTTCGCCGCCGCCGCGGCCGCGCTCGGGGACACGGTCGAGGTGGTGGTCGTCCCCGGTGACCACATGGCCGTGATCGACGTCTCCGGTGTGGCCTGGCGACGCACCGTGGACTGGCTGGCCGACCGTCGGACAGCGGCCGCCGGCGGCACTACCCTGGGATCGTGACCGAGACCAGGACCGGTGCCTCCACGGAGCCCGGTGCGCGGGGCTGGCTGTCCCGCAAGCTCCAGAAGCTCACCGCCGACGACCGGACCGTGGACGCCCAGGAACTCCGCTCCGGGGTGGCGTCCGCCGGCTGCTCGGCGGTCAGCGCCTGCCGCAAGGGCGAGGTCGTGACGGTCACCGGTCGGCTGAAGTCGGTCGTCTACACCCCGCGCGAGACGGTGCCCACCCTGGAGGCCGAGCTCTTCGACGGTTCCGGGTCGGTCACGCTGGTCTGGCTGGGCCGCCGCCGGATCCCGGGCATCGAGCCCGGCCGCCGGCTCACCGCACGCGGGCGCTTCGCGGCCTTCGAGGGCCGGCAGGTCATCTACAACCCCTGGTACGAGCTGAGCGCCGGGTGACCCGGTCGTCGGTGCGGGCATGACCGGACGGCCCGACGGGACCCAGTGGTGAGCGAGCCCGACCGCGGGGGAGTGACGTTCGACCGGCACCTGGTGCTGGACCAGCTGGGTGGCTGGCGCGGCATGGTCGACGCCTCGCTGCCCACGATCGCGTTCATCGTGGCCAACTCCGTGGGCGGCCTGACCGTCGGCATCTGGGCGGCCCTGGTCGCGGCGGTGCTGGTCTTCCTGCTGCGGTTGGTCCGCCGGGAGGGCATCCAGCAGGCCGTCAGCGGGCTGTTCGCCGTCGCCGTGGCCGTGGCGATCACCGCGTACTCCGGGCAGGCCCGGGACTTCTTCGTGCTGGGCATCGTGCGCGGCGCCGCGATAGCCGTGATCCTGCTCGGCTCGATCCTCTTCCGCCGTCCGCTGGTGGGGGTGATCGCCGAGTTCCTGGCGCCGAGCCACCTCGGGGCGATGTCCGCCCACCGGCTGCCGTCGCTGCGCGGTCGCGCGCGCCGGGACCCAGCCGCGACGCCCGTGCCGGTGGAGGGGGGCGCCACCGTGCCGGTGGTGTCCGGCGCCCGGGCTCCGGACCCCGAGCCGGAGCGGCACTGGCGCGAGGACCCGCGGATGCTGCGGGCCTACAGCTGGCTGACCGTGCTGTGGGCGGCGGTGTTCCTGCTGCGGGCCGCCGTCCAGGGGTTCTTCTACCTGCGCGACGAGGTCGAGCTGCTGGCGACGTCCTCGCTGGTGCTGGGCCTGCCGCTGACCGCGGCCCAGCTCGTGGTCACCCTGTGGGTGGTGGCCCGGCTGCACCGGCACCGCTCCGAGCCGCCGCTCGTCGAGGACACGGCGGAGTCCGAGGACCGCCCCACCACCTGACGGCCCCCGCTGCGGGTGGGTCGCTCAACAGCTCCCGTCGGGGCACATGATCGTCTGCAGCTGCTCCTCGATGTCGCCGTGGGCGACGAACAGCAGTTCGTCCCCGGCCTCCAGCGGCTCGTCGGGGTCGGGGGCGATGACGCGGTCGCCACGCAGGATGGTGGTCAGCACGGTCTCCCGGGGCAGCGGCACCTCGCGCACCGGCCGGCCCACCCACGGGGTGTCGTCGGCGAGGGTGATCTCGACCAGGTTCGCCGCGCCCTTGCGGAAGCTCATCAGCCGGACGACGTCGCCCACCGTGACCGCCTCCTCCACCAGGGCGGCGAGCACCCGGGGAGTCGAGACGGCGACGTCCACGCCCCACGACTCGGTGTAGAGCCACTCGTTGCGTGGGTCCTTGACCCGGGCCACCACGCGGGCCACCGCGAACTCGGTCTTGGCCAGCAGCGAGACGACCAGGTTGGCCTTGTCGTCACCGGTGGCGGCGATGACCACGTCGCAGGTGGCCAGCTGGGCCTCCTCCAGGGAGGAGACCTCACAGGCGTCGGCCTGGACCCACTCGGCGCCCGGCACCGCCCGGGGCTTGACCCGGGAGCCGTTCTTCTCGATGAGCATCACGGCGTGGCCGTTGCCCAGCAGTTCGGTGGCGATGGACCGGCCGACCGCGCCGGCCCCGACGATGGCGACGCGCATCAGCGCTGCCCTCCGGTGTGCCCCTGCTCGACGGCCTGGTGCACCCGCTCGGTGAGGTCGTCGGTGGCGGCGACGACGAGGTGGTCGCCCGTCTGCAGCACCGTGGTCGGGGTGATGAGCTGCGCCTCACCGAAGCGCACCAGCCAGGCCGCCCGGGCACCGGAGGCCTTCTCCAGCTCGGCCAGCGGCCGGCCGACCCAGCCGTCGGTGACGGTGATCCGCATGAGCAGCACCTTGCCGGTGGGCTCCCGCCAGATCTCGGTCACCTTCACCGAGAGCAGTTCCCGCATCAGCCGGCCGACCGTCCACGGCACGGTGGCGACGCTGGGGATGCCCATCCGCTCGTACACCTCGGCCCGCTTGGAGTCGTAGATCCGGGCGACGACGTGCTCGACGCCGAACGTCTCACGGGCGACGCGGGCGCCGATGATGTTGGAGTTGTCCCCGCTGCTCACGGCGGCGAACGCCCCGGCGGAGTCGATGCCGGCGTCCAGCAGGGTCTGCCGGTCGAAGCCGAGCCCGGTCACCTGGCGGCCGCCGAACTCGGGACCGAGCCGGCGGAAGGCCTCGGGGTCCTGGTCGATCACCGCGACGCTGTGGCCGATCACCTCGAGTCGCCGGGCGATCGCCGAGCCGACGCGGCCGCAGCCCATCACGACCACGTGCACCTGTGTCCCACCCCGTCTGCTGCATCCGTGCCGCCCCTGCGGACCGCCGAGGCGTACAGCGCGCGAACGTACACCCGAAGCGGGGCCGTCGTGGCACAGCGGGGGCCGGATCGCCGAGTGCGCAGCTCGTGTGAGTGAGGTCGCCCCGTTCCGCCCCAACGGCGGGCTGAGCGTCCGTACCATCGCCGCCGTGCCAAGCCTGTCCGACCTCGGACAACTCCCGAAACGACTCGTCCTCGGCCGGCCGGTCCGCAGCGACCGCGCCGGTGAGTCGTTGCTGCCCAAGCACCTCGCACTGCCGATCTTCGCCAGCGACCCGCTCTCCTCCGTCGCCTACGCGACGCAGGAGATCCTCATCTTCCTGACGCTGGCCGGGACGACGTTCCTCTTCCTCACCCCGTGGCTGGCCGCGCTCGTGGTCCTGCTGCTGACCGTCGTCGTCCTCTCCTACCGCCAGGTGGTGCACGCCTACCCCTCGGGCGGCGGCGACTACGAGGTGGCGATGAAGAACCACGGCCAGTTCGCCGGCCTGGTCGTCGCCAGCGCGCTGCTCGTCGACTACGTGCTCACCGTCGCGGTGTCGGTCAGCTCCGGCACGGACAACATCATCTCCGCGTTCCCGGAGCTCGCCGAGCACCGGGTCCTCATCTCCGTCGGGCTGGTGGCCCTGCTCGTGGCGGTGAACCTGCGCGGGGTGCGGGAGTCGGGGAAGACCTTCGCCTTCCCGACGTACGCGTTCATCGCCTGCATCCTGGTGATGATCGGCACCGGGCTGATCCGGGAGCTCGTCACCGGCGGCGACGTGGTGGCCGAGAGCGCGGGCTACGCGATCCAGCCCGAACCGGGCTACGAGCAGGTGACCGGCCTGGCGCTGATCTTCTTCGTGCTGCGGGCCTTCGCCTCCGGGTGCACGGCGCTCACCGGGGTGGAGGCGATCGCCAACGGTGTGCCGGCGTTCCGCCCACCGAAGAGCCGGAACGCGGCGACGACGCTGGCGCTGATGGGCGGCATCGCGGCCACGATGTTCGCCGGTGTCACGGCGATGGCCCTGCTGGCGGACGTGAAGTACGTGGAGAACGCCTGCGACCTGGTGGGCTTCGACTGCGAGAACCAGCCGCAGCGGACCGTGATCGCGCAGGTGGCGGCGGCGACCTTCGGCGGCGCGGACTCCATCGGCTTCTACCTCGTCCAGGCGGCGACGGCGCTGGTGCTGATCCTGGCGGCCAACACGGCGTTCAACGGCTTCCCGCTGCTGGGCTCGGTGCTCGCGCAGGACCGGTTCATGCCCCGACAGCTGCACACCCGCGGCGACAAGCTGGTCTACAGCAACGGGATCCTGCTGCTCGCCGGCTTCGCGATCCTGCTGCTGATCGTCTTCGAGGCCGACTCCACCCAGCTGATCCAGATGTACATCGTGGGCGTCTTCACCAGCTTCTCGATCGGCCAGTGGGGCATGGTGCGGCACTGGAACCGCGAGCTGCGCAGCGAGACCGAGCCCGTCGCCCGCGGTCGCATGCAGCGCTCCCGGCTGATCAACGCCGTCGGCGGCACGCTGACCAGCGTCGTCCTGTTCATCGTCGTGGTCACCAAGTTCACCGGCGGGGCGTGGATCGTGCTCGCCGCGATGCCGGTGATCTTCCTGCTGATGCGCGGGATCAACCGGCACTACTCGCAGGTGGCCGCGCAGCTGGTGCCCGACAGCGACGCGCGGACCAAGCCGAGCAGGGTGCACGCGGTCGTCCTGGTGTCCAAGGTGCACAAGCCAACGCTGCGGGCGCTGGCCTTCGCCCGCGCGACCAGGCCCGATGTCCTGACCGCGCTGACGGTCAACGTGGACGACGCAGACACCCGCGCACTCCAGCGGGACTGGGAGCGCTACGACATCCCGCTGCCGCTGACCGTGCTGGAGTCGCCGTACCGGGAGATCACCCGCCCCGTCCTGGACTTCGTCAAGGACATCCGGCGCGCCGGCCCGAGGGACCTGGTCGTGGTCTTCGTGCCGCAGTACGTGCTGGGCCACTGGTGGGAGAACCTGCTGCACAACCAGAGCGCGCTGCGACTGCGCACCCGACTGCAGTTCCTGCCCGGGGTGATGATCACCAGCGTGCCGTGGCAGCTGGAGGGCTCGCACGACCGCGACGGCGGGAACGGCGGCGGCCCGACCCCTGGCGACCTGCGACGTGGACTGACCTCCGAGGCCGAGCAGACCCCCTATGGCTGAGCGCCGTCGCCGTCCTGCCGCCCGCCCGCAGCGCCAGGCCCCCGACTCCGGCGGCGGCTGGGTGGGCCGGCGCTTCGAGGTGACCGTCGGCCCGGTCGCGCACGGTGGGCACTGCGTGGCCCGGCACGAGGGCCGCGTCGTCTTCGTCCGGCACACGCTGCCCGGCGAGCGGGTGGTCGTCGAGGTGACCGAGAACCGGCAGAAGGGCTTCTGCCGCGGCGACGCCGTCGAGGTGCTGGAGCCGGCGCCGGACCGGGTGGAGCGGCCGTGCCCGTACAGCGGCCCCGGGCGGTGCGGGGGGTGCGACTGGCAGCACGTCAGCCACGCCGGCCAGCTCGGGCTCAAGGCCGACGTCGTCCGCGAGCAGCTGTCCCGGCTCGCCGGGCTGGACGTCGACGTCACCGTCGAGGCGCTGCCCGGTGGGCCGCTGCGCTGGCGGTCCCGGGCGCGGTTCGCCGTCGACCGCACGGGCTCGCCCGGGTTGCGCCGGCACCGCTCGCACGACGTCGTCCCGCTCGACGACTGCCCGATCACCGCCGAGCCCGCTGCCCAGGCGGTGCTGGCCCGGCGCTGGTTGGACGCCGGTGCCGTGGACGTCGCCCTCGACTCGGCCGGTGTGGTGACGACGACGACGCTGGACCGCCGCGGCCGGCCGCTGGAGACCCAGGTGCTGCGGCCCGGCGCCGAGGTGCCCGAGGAGCCGGCCGGGCGGGCGCAGCGGACCGCCGGTGGCCGGGACTGGGAGGTCGAGGGCACCGGTTTCTGGCAGGTGCACCCGGCCGCCGCCGACGCACTGGTGGGCGCCGTCCTCGGCTTCGCCGCGGTGCAGCCGGGGGAGACGGTGCTGGACCTCTACGCCGGGGCCGGCCTGTTC
This sequence comes from Modestobacter caceresii, assembly GCF_000761485.1. Taxonomy (GTDB): domain Bacteria; phylum Actinomycetota; class Actinomycetes; order Mycobacteriales; family Geodermatophilaceae; genus Modestobacter; species Modestobacter caceresii. The sequence continues at coordinate 275,076 of NZ_JPMX01000091.1, read as the reverse complement.
GGTGGGGCGCTGGCGCCCGGGGTGGGCGCCGCGGGCCGGGTGGTCTGCGTGGAGTCCGACGCCGCGGCCTGCGCCGCTGCCGACGCGAACCTCGCCGACCTGCCGCAGGCCGAGGTCTGGCAGGGCGACGTGGACGCTGCCGGGCTCACCGAGCTGCTCGGTGACCTCGGCCGGCCGGACGTCGTCGTGCTGGACCCGCCGCGGGCGGGTGCCGGGCAGGACGTCAGCCGGGTGCTCGCCGGTGCCGGGGCCCGCGCCGTGGTCTACGTGGCCTGCGACCCGGCGTCCCTGGCTCGCGACGTCGCCGCGTTCGGGCAGGCGGGCTACCGGCTGGCGGACCTGCGGGCGTTCGACTGCTTTCCGATGACCGCCCACGTGGAGTGCGTGGCCCTGCTGGTCAGGGCGTAGGCGAGCGGGTCAGAGCGGGCTGCGAGCGGCGTCCTCGCGCGGCAGCACCCACCGGTCGTCGGCCTTGCGGATGAGGAAGTCGGCGAGCAGGAACGCCTCGTGCACGGCTTCGGTGAGCAGGGCGCGGACGTTGCGGTAGGTGGTCACGTCAGTGCCTCCAGTGCTGCCGAGTGCGTGCGGATCAGGCGTCCCCAGGTCGGCCTGTCGGTCGATCCGTGTGTCCTGGGTCACGACTGTCATCGGCGGCTGGAAGCGTCTCCCGTACTGGGATCGGGTCCGCCTCACTCGGTCGTGGTGGTCGGCGCCGGGCACCGACAGGTCACGCTTCGAACACACGTGCGATCCGCGGTCGAGGTCGCCGCGATGTCCGCGCACACTGACCGGGTGGACGTCGCACTGCCCCCGGGCTGGCCGGACGAGGTCTGGCCGCCCGGCGCCCCGGACTGGGAGCGGACCGCGGTCAGCTGGCTGTTCGACCTCGTGCCACCGGACTACCGGTCCCACGAGGTGCTCCGGCGTTACCCGGTGCTGCTGGCCCGGTTCGCCGGTGACCACGTCGCCGCGGGGCTCGAGGCGGCGCGGGCCGGCTGGCGCACCGTGCGGGTGGAGCTCGCCGACCAGCTGCCGCCGGAGGCGATGGAGGCGGCGATCAGCGCCTACGAGCGGGAGGGCGCCCGGCTCACCCGGGCCGCACGCGGGGTCGAGGTGGTCGCCGGGGCGTTGCGCGGCGAACGCTGGGTGCCCCGGCTCTAGGTCCGCTGCCCAGAGGGCAGGTCGCCGGTTCGCCGTTACAGTGGGGTTTCACCGGTTGCGCCCCACCGGACGCCGCCGACGTCGAGAGGACCCTGCCCCGTCGTGTCGTTGCTCAGCTCGTTGACCGGGCCCGCCGACCTCCGGGCACTGCGCCCCGACCAGCTGCCGGTGCTGGCCGGCGAGATCCGCGACGCGCTGGTGGCCGCGGTCGCCAAGACCGGCGGCCACCTGGGGCCCAACCTCGGCGCGGTCGAGCTGACCATCGCCGTCCACCGGGTCTTCGAGTCCCCGCGCGAGCCGGTCATCTTCGACACCGGGCACCAGGCCTACGTGCACAAGCTGCTCACCGGCCGGCTCGACGGCTTCGCCCAGCTCCGCCAGCGGGACGGGTTGTCCGGCTACCCCAGCCGGGCCGAGAGCGAGCACGACTGGGTGGAGAACAGCCACGCCTCGACGTCGCTGTCCTACGCCGACGGGCTGGCCAAGGCGTTCGCCGTCCGCGGTGACGTCCGCCCCGTGGTCGCGGTGATCGGCGACGGCGCGCTCACCGGTGGCATGGCCTGGGAGGCGCTGAACAACATCGCCGCCGCGCAGGACCGCCCCGTCGTCATCGTCGTCAACGACAACGGCCGCTCCTACTCCCCGACGATCGGTGGGGTGGCCGACGCGCTCGCGACGCTGCGGCTCCGCCCGGGCTACGAGGAGGCGCTGGCCGCCGTCCGCCAGGCCCTGCACCGGGCACCCGTCGTCGGCACGAAGCTCTACGACGCCCTGCACGCGATCAAGAAGGGGCTCAAGGACGTCCTGGCCCCGCAGGGCATGTTCGAGGACCTCGGCATGAAGTACGTCGGCCCGGTCGACGGCCACGACGTGGAGATGATGGAGTCGGCGCTGCGCCGGGCCCGCTCCTTCGGTGGGCCGGTCATCGTGCACGCCGTCACGACCAAGGGCTTCGGCTACCCGCCGGCGGAGACCGACACGATCGACGCCTGGCACTCCACCGGGGTCTTCGAGCCCGACAGCGGGCTCTCCTCGGCCGCCAAGGGCCCGGAGTGGACCGACGTCTTCGCCGACGAGCTGGTGCGGATCGGCACCGAGCGCTCCGACGTCGTGGCGATCACCGCGGCGATGCTGCACCCCACCGGGCTCGCGCCGTTCGCCGAGCGGTTCCCGGAGCGCACCTACGACGTCGGCATCGCCGAGCAGCACGCGCTCACCTCGGCCGCCGGGCTCGCGATGGGCGGCCTGCACCCCGTCGTCGCCATCTACTCGACCTTCCTGAACCGCGCCTTCGACCAGCTGCTGATGGACGTCGCGCTGCACGGCCAGCCGGTCACCCTGGTGCTCGACCGGGCCGGCGTGACCGGCTCCGACGGCGCCTCGCACAACGGCATGTGGGACATGTCGATCTGCTCGATCGTCCCGGGGCTGCAGCTGGCGGCGCCGCGGGACGAGGCGACGATGCGCGAGGCGCTCCGCGAGTCGGTGCAGGTCTCCGACGGGCCCACCGTCATCCGCTTCCCGAAGGGCGCGCTGCCGCCGGAGGTGCCGGCGCTCGAGCGGCGCGGCCGGGTCGACGTGCTGCGCCGGGGGGCGGCCCCCGAGGTGCTGCTGGTCGCCGTCGGCTCCCTGGTGCCGATGTGCCTGGCGGTCGCCGAGCGCGCCGCCGACCACGGCATCGAGGTCACCGTCGTCGACCCGCGCTGGGTGATGCCGGTCGCCGACGAGCTGGTCGCGCTGGCCGGCGAGCACCGGCTGGTGGTCACCGTCGAGGACGGCGGCCGGGCCGGCGGGGTGGGCACGCTGCTGTCGCAGGCACTGCAGGACGCCGACTGCGACGTGCCGGTGCGCACGCTCGGCCTGCCGCAGCAGTTCTTCGAGCACGGCAGCCGGGGTCAGGTGCTGGCCGACGTCGGCCTCACCGAGCAGGACGTCGCCCGCCGCATCGTCGAGTGGGCCGCCCGGGTCGCCGATCGCGCCGCGGCGACGACCGAGCCGCAGCCCGAGGGTGCCGAGGGTCAGCAGTGACCGATCAGGTCATCGCCGAGATCCAGGTCGCACCGTCGCCACCCGGCACGCCGGACGACCCGCACGCCTTCGTCGAGGCGGCGATCCGGGTGATCCAGGCCTCCGGGCTGCGCTCCGAGGTCGGCGCGCTGGGCACCACGCTGGAGGGTGACGCCGACACGGTGTGGGCGACCCTGCGGGCCGCGCACGACGCGATGATCGCCGCCGGCGCGAAGGCCGGCATCTCGCACGTGAAGATCGCCTCGGTGGACCGCACGATGGACAGCCTCACCCACAAGTTCCGCTGACCGCCTTCCGCGGCGGCACCCCCAGGATCAGGTGACCTGGTCGTGTGGGCACCTACCGCGCGGTCTGCCACCAGGTAGGCGCCCCTGGGACCAGGTGACCTGATCCCAGGGGGTCCGACCTCAGGCGGGGAGCGAGGCCACGCCCCTGGGGAGGAACCGCGAACCGGTGACGGCCTCCGACACCCCGGCCCGGTCCAGGTAGGCGGAGATCCCGCCCAGCCAGAACGGCCAGCCGGCGCCGAGCAGCATCGCCAGGTCGATGTCCTGCACGGCCTGGACGACGCCCTCCTCGAGCATCAGCCCGATCTCCTCGGCCAGCGCCCGCTCGGCCCGCGAGCGCAGCTCGTCGGCGGTCAGCGGCGAGTCACCCGCGTCGATGCCGGCGAGCTCCGGGTCGATGACGCCGGGCTCGGTGAAGACCGAGCTCTTGCCCAGCTCGACCATCCGACGCAGCCCCGCGCCGACGCCGAAGCGGTCGGGGAACGCCTCGTGCATCCGCTCCGCCACGTGCAGCGCGACCGGCGGACCGACCAGCGTCAGCAGCTCGAACGGCGTCATCGGCAGGCCCAGCGGCTCCAGCGCCGTCTCCGCGACGGCGACGGGCGTGCCGGCGTCCACGGCCGCGGTGACCTCGCCGAGGAACCGGGTGAGCAGCCGGTTCACGACGAACGCCGGGGCGTCGGCGACCAGCACGCAGGACTTGCCGAGCTGCTTGCCGACGGCGAAGGCGGTGGCCAGCGTGGCGTCGTCGGTGCGCTCGGCGCGCACCACCTCCAGCAGCGGCAGGACCGCGACCGGGTTGAAGAAGTGCAGGCCGACGACCCGCTCGGGGTGCTGCAGCCGCGCGGCCATCTCGGTCACCGACAGCGCCGAGGTGTTGGTGGCCAGCACGCACTCCGGCGTCACCACCGCCTCCACCTCGGCGAACACCTGCTGCTTGACCGACAGCTCCTCGAACACCGCCTCGATGACCAGGTCGGCGTCGGCGAAGGTGCCCTTGTCCAGGGAGCCGGTGACCAGGCCCTTCAGCCGGTTGAGGGCGTCGGGGGAGAGCCGCCCGCGCCCGGCCAGCTTCTCCAGTTCGCCGTGCACGTAGCCGACGCCCTTGTCGACGCGGGCCTGGTCGACGTCGGTGAGCACCACGGGCACCTCGAGCCGGCGCACGAACAGCAGCGCCAGCTGGGAGGCCATCAGCCCGGCACCGACGACGCCGACCTTCGTCACCTTCCGGGCCAGCTTCCGGTCCGGCGCACCGGCGGGGCGCTTGGCCCGCTTGTTGACCAGGTCGAAGGCGTACAGGCCGGCCCGCAGCTCGTCGCTCATCAGCAGGTCGGTGAGCGCGTCGTCCTCGGCCGCCGTCCCGGTGGTGAAGCCGGCGTCGCCGGCCCGGGCCAGGTCCAGCAGCTCCACCGCACGCAGCGCCCCGGGGGAGGCGTTGCGGGTGCGGGCAGCGACGAGTTGCCGGGCGCGGGAGATCGCGTCGTCCCAGGCCGTCCGGTCGACCTCGGGACGGCGGACGGCGACGTCCCCGCTGAGCACCCCGGCCGCCCACGCCAGCGAGCGCTCCAGGAAGTCGGCCGGCTCGAACACCGCGTCGGCCATGCCCAGCTGAGCGGCCTTCGGCGCCGGGGTCACCTTGTTCTGCGCCAGCGCGTTCTCCACGATCACGGTGACCGCGGCGTCGATGCCGATCAGCTCCGGGAGCAGCTGGGTGCCGCCCCAGCCGGGCACCAGGCCGAGGAAGACCTCGGGGAAGGCGACGACGGCGGTGCTGGCGATCGTCCGGTGGTGGCAGTGCAGCGCCAGCTCCAGGCCACCGCCCATCGCCGCGCCGTTGACGAACGCGAACGTCGGGATCGTCGACTCCTTGAGCCGGCGGAACACCCGGTGCCCGGTCTCGGCGATCTCCCGGGCGTCGGCGGCCGAGGTGATCGACGGGACGCCGGAGAGGTCGGCGCCGACGGCGAAGATGAACGGCTTCCCGGTGACGGCGACGGCCGCCGGGGCGGGGGAGTGGGCGGCGATCTCGTCCAGGGCGGTGTCCAGCGAGGCGAGCCCGCCGGGGCCGAACGTGGAGGGTCGGGTGTGGTCGTGCCCGTTGTCCAGCGTGATCAGCGCCAGCTCACCGGCCAGCCCGGGCACCCGCAGGTACCGCACCTTGGCAACGGTGACGACCTCGTCGGCGAACACTGCACTCACTTCGCTGCACCTTCCCAGTTCGGGTTCTCCCAGATGACGGTGCCGCCCATGCCGATGCCGATGCACATGGCGGTCAGGCCGTAGCGCACGTCGGGCCGCTGGGCGAACTGCCGGGACAGCTGGGTCATGAGCCGCACGCCCGAGGAGGCCAGCGGGTGACCCACGGCGATCGCGCCGCCCCAGGGGTTGACCCGCGCGTCGTCGTCGGCGATGCCGAAGTGGTCCAGGAACGCCAGCACCTGGACGGCGAAGGCCTCGTTGAGCTCGAACAGACCGATGTCGTCGATGGTCAGCCCGGTGCGGGCCAGCGCCTTCTCCGTCGACGGGATCGGGCCCACGCCCATCACCTCGGGCTCGACCCCGGCGAAGCCGAAGCCGACCAGCCGCATGCCGACGTCGAGCCCCAGCTCCTCGGCGACCTCCTCGGCGGCGAGCAGGCACCCGGTGGCGCCGTCGTTCAGCCCGGCGGCGTTGCCGGCGGTGACGTGACCGTGTGGGCGGAACGGCGTCTTCAGCGTCGACAGGCCCTCGAGCGTGGTGTTCGGCCGCGGCGGCTCGTCGACGGTGGCCAGGCCCCAGCCGGCCTCGGCCGAGCGGGTCGCCACGGGCACCAGCTCCGGGCCGATCTGGCCCGCGGCCACCGCTGCGGCGTACTTCTGCTGGCTGGCCACCGCGAACGCGTCGGCCCGCTCCTTGGTCAGGTGCGGGAACCGGTCGTGGAGGTTCTCCGCGGTGGAGCCCATCACCAGCGCGGAGTCGTCGACGATCCTCTCGCTGACGAACCGCGGGTTCGGGTCGACGCCCTCGCCCATCGGGTGGTGGCCCATGTGCTCGACCCCGCCGGCGATCGCGACGTCGTAGGCGCCGAAGGCGATGCCCGACGCGGTGGTGGTCACGGCGGTCATCGCCCCGGCGCACATCCGGTCGATCGCGAAGCCGGGCACGCTCTTCGGCAGCCCGGCCAGCAGCGCGGCGGTGCGGCCGATGGTCAGGCCCTGGTCGCCGATCTGGGTGGTGGCGGCGATGGCCACCTCGTCCACCCGCTCGGCCGGCAGCGACGGGTTCCGGCGCAGCAGCTCGCGGATGCAGCGCACGACGAGGTCGTCGGCGCGGGTCTCGGCGTAGATGCCCGTGGGGCCCGCCTTGCCGAACGGGGTGCGGACGCCGTCGACGAAGACGACCTCACGCAACGAGCGTGGTCGTCGCTCTGCAGATGACACAGGACCTCCGCGATGGGTTCGGTGCCGCCCGAGCGAGGCGGCGACCCGAAGTTACCCGCTGGTAACCGGAGGCTCCACACCCGCCGGGGTGACCAGGCCGTTCCGAATCACGGTCCGGCAACAGTGCTGGCATGTGCTTGCAGTCACACCTGGAGGCAGACACGATCCCTTCCGGAAATCTCCCGGATCCAACGACGGAACGGCAGGTCGAACATGGCGCGACAGCGCACCCTGATGACTGCTCTCGCAGCCTCACTCGTCTTCTCGATGGCCGCCTGCGGCAGCGACGACTCCGGCGGCGGCGGCGGTGGCGGGGACGCCGCCGAGGCCGCCGGCAAGGTGGGGGTGATCCTCCCCGACACCGCGTCCTCGGCCCGCTGGGAGAGCGCAGACCGCCCGCTGCTGGAGGCCGCCTTCGAGGAGGCCGGCGTCGAGGCCGACATCCAGAACGCCCAGGGCGACGCCCAGCGGATGGCGACGATCGCCGAGCAGATGATCACCGGCGGCGTGACCGTCCTGGCGATCACCAACCTGGACTCCGCCTCCGGTGCCGCCATCCAGCGCCAGGCCGAGCAGCAGGGCGTGCAGACGATCGACTACGACCGGCTCACCCTCGGTGGGGAGTCGGACTACTACGTCTCCTTCGACAACACCGAGGTCGGCCGCCTGCAGGGCGAGGGCCTGGCCCAGTGCCTCGGCGACGAGCCGGCGAACATCGCCTTCCTCAACGGCTCGCCGGACGACAACAACGCCACGCTGTTCTCCGAGGGCGCCCACGAGGTGCTCGACCCGATGACCCAGTACACCCAGGTCGCCGAGCAGGCCGTGCCCGAGTGGGACAACCAGCAGGCCGCGACGATCTTCGAGCAGATGTACACCCAGGCCGGGGGTGACATCCAGGGCGTGCTCGCCGCCAACGACGGCCTCGCCAACGCGGTCATCTCCATCCTGGGCCGCAACAACGTCGCCGGCACCGTGCCGGTGACCGGGCAGGACGCCACCACCGAGGGCCTGCAGAACATCCTGGCCGGCAACCAGTGCATGACCGTCTACAAGCCGATCGAGGCGGAGGCCACCGCTCTGGCCGACCTCGCGGTCGCGCTGGTCAACGGCGAGAGCCCCGAGGTCGACGGCGAGGTCGAGGACGTCGAGGGTGGTCGCACCGTCCCGGCCGTGCTGCTGGACCCGGTCTCGGTCTTCCGGGACAACGTCAAGCAGGTCGTCGACGACGGCTTCGTCGACGCCGCCGACCTGTGCACCGGTGAGTACGCCGCCGCCTGCACCGAGCTCGGCATCCAGTAGTCCACCGTCAGCAGGGGCGCCCTCTCCGGGGGGCGCCCCTGTCGGCCTGTCCAGGCAGGAAGGGACCCACGTGTCCGCTCCAGAGCGCGATCACGGCACCACGGCCGTCGGCCGGCCCACCCTCGAACTGCGCGGGGTGGACAAGAGCTTCGGCGCCGTCCAGGTGCTGCACGACGTCCACCTCACCGTCTACCCCGGGAAGGTCACCGCGCTGGTCGGTGACAACGGAGCGGGCAAGAGCACGCTGATCAAGGGCATCGCCGGCATCCACCCGTTCGACTCGGGCGAGGTGGAGTTCGAGGGGGAGAAGGTCACCCTGCACAGCCCCCGGGACGCCGCCCGGCTGAGGATCGAGGTCGTCTACCAGGACCTCGCGCTCGCCGACAACCTCGACGTCGTCCAGAACATGTTCCTGGGCCGGGAGCGCAAGCGCGGGATCCTGCTCGACGAGCAGTCCATGGAGGAGGCCGCGCGGGACACCCTCGGCAAGCTGTCGGTCCGCACGCTGAAGTCCGTCCGGCAGCTGGTGTCGAGCCTCTCCGGTGGCCAGCGGCAGACGGTCGCCATCGCCAAGGCGGTGCTGTGGGAGTCCAAGCTCGTCATCCTCGACGAGCCGACCGCCGCGCTGGGGGTCGCCCAGACCCGGCAGGTGCTGGACCTGGTCCGCCGGCTGGCCGACGCCGGCCACGCCGTCGTCTTCATCACCCACAACATGGTCGACGTGTTCGAGGTCGCCGACCGGGTGGCGGCGCTCTACCTGGGCCGGGTGGCCGCCGACGTCCCGATCGACCAGGTCGACCGCACCCAGGTCATCGAGCTCATCACCTCCGGCCAGTCCGGTGACCTGGGCCTCTCGGCCGAAGACCTCGAGGACTGAGAGGACGTCATGTCGAGCAACACACTGACCGCCGCCGAGGCGAGCGGTCCGCAGAAGCCCGCCGCGGGCTTCGAGGGCGACCGGCAGGACAACACCCTCGGCGGCGCCGTCCGGGGCTACCTGGACAAGCTGCGCGGCGGTGACCTGGGGGCGCTGCCGGCCGTCCTGGGCATCATCACCCTCGGCATCCTGTTCACGGTGCTGCGGCCGGGCACGTTCCTGACCCCGCTCAACCTGGCCAACCTCGCCGTGCAGGCCACCCCGATCATCGTGCTGGCGATGGGCCTGGTCTTCGTCCTGCTGCTGGGCGAGATCGACCTGTCGGCCGGGGTGGTCAGCGGAGTCTGCTCCGCTGTCCTGGCTCAGCTGCTCGTGCAGGGCGGGTTCGGCTGGCCGGTCGCCGTGCTCGCCGCGATCGTCACCGGTGCGGTGATCGGGATGTTCACCGGCAGCCTGGTCGGCATGGTCGGGATCCCGTCGTTCGTGGTGACCCTGGCGCTGTTCCTCGGCTGGCAGGGCGTGACCCTGCGGCTGATCGGCCAGGGCGGCACCGTGCCCGTGCGGGAACCGGTGATCCGCGCACTGGCCAACGAGAACCTGCCGCTGGCGGTCGGCTGGGCGCTGGCCGTGCTGGTGGCGGTCGGCTACGCCGCGATCGAGCTCTGGCGCTGGCGGGCCAAGCGGGCCCGTGACCTGGCCCACCAGCCGCTGGTGCTGGTCGTCCTCCGCGTGGTGCTCATGGCCGTGGTGGTGCTGGGCGTGACCTGGATCCTGAGCCAGGACCGGGCGCTGTCGGCGGCGGTCGACCTGGCCGGCATCCCGTACGCCATCCCGCTGGTCATCCTGCTGCTGCTGGTGGTCACCTTCGTGCTGTCCCGCACCAGCTTCGGCCGGCACATGTACGCGGTCGGCGGCAACGCCGAGGCGGCCCGCCGGGCGGGCATCAACGTGACCCGGATCCGGGTGATGGCGTTCGTCATCTCCTCCAGCCTGGCCGCGATCAGCGGCATCCTCGCCACCTCGCGGCTGAGCTCGGTGACGCCGGACGCCGGTGCGGGCAACACGCTGCTGTACGCGGTCGGTGCCGCGGTCATCGGTGGCACCAGCCTCTTCGGCGGGCGGGGGCGGGCCCGCGACGCACTGCTCGGTGGCCTGGTCATCGCGATCATCGCCAACGGGCTGGGGCTGCTGGGGGTGGCGGCGTACCTGAACTTCGTCATCACCGGCGGGGTGCTGCTGCTGGCCGCATCGGTGGACGCGCTGGCCCGCCGTCGGGCGGCCACGGCACGCTGATGCCGTGACGACGGCCCGGCCCACGGCAGGCCGGGCCGTCGTCCCTGCGCACGTCCCCGCGGAGCACGGTGGGCGAGACGGCCCGGCGTTCCCCGGACCGGCGGTCAGCCCGCGGCGATCGCCTCGGTGAGCAGGCCGCCGGTGAGCTCGACCTGCCACTCCCGCGCACCGCCGGCGCGCAGCACCTCGGCCACCGCCGCCGCGTCGGCCGGCCTGGGCGGCGCCCACATCAGCCGTCGGACCAGGTCGGGGGAGAGCAGGTTCTCCACCGGTACCGACCACTGCTCCGACACCTGGGCCAGCGCGGCCCGGGCGGCCTTGAGCCGGGCGGCCGCAGCGGGGTCGCGGTCGCCCCAGCGGTTCACCGGCGGCGGCCCGTCACCGGGGCGGCTGTGCGGCGGCAGCTGGTCCTCCGGCAGCTCGCGGCCCCGGTTCAGCGCGCCGAACCACGTGTTCACCAGCTTCCGGTTCGCCCGCCCCCGGAACACCGGGAGCTCCAGCAGCGCGCCCTCGGTCTTCGGGTCGGCCTGCACCGCGGAGACGATGGCGGCGTCGGGCAGCACCCGGCCGGGGGCGATGTCGCGCCGCCGGGCGAGGTCGTCCCGGGCCTGCCACAGCGCGCGCAGCATGCCCAGCTGGCGACGATTGCGCAGGCCGTGCATACCGGAGGTCTTCCGCCACGGGTCGACCTTGGGCGCCGGGGGACCGGCGGCCAGGATCGCCTCGAACTCCTGCCGGGCCCACTCGGTCTTGCCCTGCTCCTCCAGGATCTCCGCCAGGGCGTCCCGGAGCTCCACCAGCACCTCGACGTCCAGCGCGGCGTAGACGAGCCAGTCCTCGGGCAGCGGGCGGGTGCTCCAGTCGGCCGCCGAGTGGCCCTTCTGCAGCGAGAGGCCCAGCAGCGACTCGACGACGGCGCCCAGCCCGACCCGGGGGAGCCCGGCCAGCCGGGCGGCGAGCTCGGTGTCGAACAGCCGGGCGGGCACCAGACCGAGCTCGGCCAGGCAGGGCAGGTCCTGGTTGGCCGCGTGCAGCACCCACTCGGCGTCGCCGATCGCGCTCTGCACGGCCGTGAGGTCCGGCAGCGGCACCGGGTCGATCAGGCCGGTGCCGGCGCCGGCCCGGCGGATCTGCACCAGGTAGGCGCTCTGGCCGTAGCGGTACCCGGAGGCGCGTTCGGCGTCCACGGCGACCGGGCCGCTGCCGGCGGCCAGGGCGTCGGCGTAGGCGACCAGTGCGGTCGAGGTCTCGACGACCGGGGGCAGCCCGTCGCGCGGGGCGAGCAGCGGGGTCGCCGGCGGTCCCTCGTCGACGGCGGGCTCCGCCCCGGGGTCGGTGGGCACCTCGGTGCCCGGGTCGGTGGTCACTCGATGACCCCCGAGCGCAGGCCCAGCGCCACCATGTGCGCCCGGTCGCCGGTGCCCAGCTTGCGCGCGATGCGCGCCAGGTGGCTCTTCACGGTCAGTGCGGACAGGTCCACCTTCTCGCCGATCTCCTTGTTCGTGTGCCCGTCGGCGACGAGCCGCAGGATGTCCCGTTCTCGGGCGGACAACTCCCCGACAGCTTCCTCCACCCCGCTCCGGGTGAGCCCCCGGGCCAGGCTGGTGGCGATCCCGGGGTCCGCGAAGACCTCCCCGGACAGCGACGCACGCAGCCCTCCGGTCACCGTGGCCAGCGGGCTGGTCTTGAGCAGGTAGCCCTGCACCCCGGCCAGGAAGGCTGCACGGACGACGGCCGGGTCGGTGACCGAGGTCAGCACGACGGTCACCGGCCAGCCCTCGGTGCGCAGGGTGGGGAGCAGTTCCAGTCCGCGCCCGTGGTCCCCGCCGCGGCCCGCGGCCTCCGGCTCGACCTCGGGCAGGTCGACCTCCAGCACGCACAGTGCCCGCGGGCCGGACACGTGCGCGCGGACCCGAGCCTCCTCCAGGGAGGCTGCCTCCTCGACGTCCCGGGCGCCCAGCGTGCGCAGCCGGCCGGCCAGGGCCTCCCGGACGAGCGGGAACGGGTCGACGACCAGGGCGCTGGCGTGCGGACCGAAGAGGACGCCGTCGGACCACGGCTGGCCCTGGGGCATCGGCCCTCCCGTCGTCGGACCGGGCCGACGACCAGGTGATCAACGGGTGATCACCTGGCGAGCGGCCCGGCGTGTCCGCGCACTCGGCCGACGTCCGACTACGCCGAGTGGAGTACGGACGCCGAGTCTAGGCGTCGTCCGGGCCGGTCTGCTCGGTCGCGGCGAGCAGCCGGATCCCCGGAGGCGGCAGCCCGGCGGCCACGCCGAGCACCTCGAGGAAGGCGGTGAGGTGCCGGTCGAGGTCGGTGCCCTCCGCCGTCCAGGACGCGCGGATCTCGACGTCGACCGAGTGCTCCGGGGCGGCGATCGAACCGAAGCGGGTGGAGGCGGTGCGGGTGACCGTGCCGCCGACGGAGTGGTGGGCGGCCCCGGACTCGGCCAGCGCGTCGGTCAGCCAGCTCCAGGCAACCTCGGAGAACATGCTGTCGTCGACCATGTCGGAGTCGGTGCTGGCCGAGACGTAGCCGACGCAGCGGGTGGTGCCCTGCCAGGCGTCGTGCCCCTCCGGGTCGTACAGCAGGATGAACCGGCCGCTGGCCAGCTCCTCCTCCTCGTCCTCGGGGTGGGCGACCCGCACGCCGATGGCGGAGGACCACGGAGCGAGTCGTTGCGGCGCCGGGATCTGCTCGACGACGACCTCCGGCCGTGGGCGCACCGTGGCCAGCGCCTCCAGGGCGGCCTGGAACGCGGCCGGCCGCTCCGGCGGCGGGGCGCCGTCGTCGAGGCGCTTGCGCTGCTGAGCCACGTGCGCAGGGTAGGTCGCCCACCACCGGAGTGGCCGCCCCGACGCGCCGCCCCGCCCAGCCGACGCACAGCCGTGACCTCCGCTGCCCCCGGCCCGGTGGAGGGGCCTGGTGGAGAGGGGCAGAGCCGGCCACGGTGACGTCTGGGAGGATCGGCGTCCGTGGGAACAGCTGCAGGACCGGCCGCCGACTCCGATCTCGTCCGGGCGATGAGGGGCCTGCCGGTCTCGCGCACGCCGGTCTGGTTCATGCGCCAGGCCGGCCGGTCGCTGCCGGAGTACCGCGCGTTGCGTGAGGGCACCGCGATGCTCCAGGCCTGCCAGGACCCCGACCTGGTCACCGAGATCACGATGCAGCCGGTCCGCCGGCACGGCGTCGACGCGGCGATCCTCTTCTCCGACATCGTGCTGCCCCTGGTGGTGGCCGGGGTCGACATCGAGATCAAGCCGGGCGTCGGCCCGGTGATCGCCTCGCCGTTGCGCACCGTCGCCGACGTCGACGCGCTCCCGGCCCTGGAGCCCGACCGGCTGGAGTTCCTGGCCACCGCCGTCCAGCGGCTGGTCGCCGAGCTCGGTGCCACGCCGCTGATCGGCTTCGCCGGGGCGCCGTTCACCCTCGCGACCTATCTGATCGAGGGTGGCCCCTCCAAGGAGCACGCCCGCACCAAGGCGTTCATGTACGCCGAGCCCGCGGCCTGGCAGCGGCTGCTGGAACGGCTCGCGGTCAGCGCCGCGACGTTCCTGCGCGTGCAGGTCGACGCCGGCGCCAGCGCCGTGCAGCTCTTCGACTCCTGGGCGGGGGTCCTGTCCGCGGCCGACTACGCCGGGCGGGTGCTGCCGCACTCGCGCGCCGTCTTCGACGGGCTGGCCCGCCCGGAGGTGCCCAAGGTGCACTTCGGCGTGGGCACGGGGGAGCTGCTGCCGCTGATCGGC
>NZ_JPMX01000091.1:217128-260857 GCF_000761485.1 Modestobacter caceresii | reverse complement strand
CCGCCCCCCCCCGCCGTGTCGGACCCGGGTACTCGCTGCAGGGCAACCTCGACCCCGCCGTCCTGCTGGCCGACCGGGAGACCGTCGACCGCGAGGTCCGCCGCATCGTCGAGCAGGGCCGGGCCGCCCGCGGGCACGTGTTCAACCTCGGCCACGGCGTCCTGCCGGACACCGACCCCGGCGTGCTGACCCACGTCGTGGAGCTGGTGCACGAGCTCACCGCGAGATGAGCGCGCCCCAGCTGGTCGTCGTGGGCGCCGGGATCACCGGGCTCAGCGCGGCGTTCGAGTGGCACCGCGCCCACCCGGACGGCGAGGTCGTCGTCCTGGAGGCCGGCGGCCGCATCGGCGGCAAGCTGGACCGGGTCGACCTCGCCGGTCGCTGGTACGACACCGGCCCCGAGGCGGTGCTCGCCCGGGTGCCCGAGGCGGTCGAGCTGATCGAGCAGCTCGGCCTGGCCGACCAGCTGGTGCCGGCGCAGACCACCCAGGCCGCCATCGTGCTGCCCGAGGGCCGGTTCCCGCTCCCGGCCGGCACGCTCCAGGGCGTGCCGACGACCGCCGACGGCCTCGACGGCGTGCTGACCCCGGCCGGGGTCGCCCGGGTGCGGGCCGAGGCGGAACTGCCCCCGCTGCGACTGGACGGCGACGTCTCCGTCGGCGGCCTGCTGCGAGAGCGGCTCGGCGACGAGGTCGTCGACCGGCTCGTCGAGCCGCTGCTCGGCGGTGTCTACGCCGGTCGCCCCGACGACCTCTCCCTCGCCGCCACCATGCCCGCGCTCGCCGCCGAGCTGCCGGCTGCCACCTCCCTGCTGGGGGCCGCCGTCGCCGCCCGGGACGCCGGAGCCCGCAGCCGCGGCGACGTCGACGGCCCGGTGTTCGTCACGGTCCGCGACGGCATCGGCTCGCTGCCCGACGCCCTGGTGCGTGCCTCGGGCGCCGAGGTGCGGCTGGACACCCGGGTCACGGCGCTGCGCCGCACCCCCGCCGGCTTCGAGCTGGACGTCGACGGCGGCGGGACGCTGATCGCCGACGCCGTCGTGCTGGCCACCCCGGCCGGTCCGGCCGCCCGGCTGCTCGCCGACGTCGCCCCCGATGCCGTGCAGCCGCTGCAGGAGATCCCGTACGCGTCGATGGCCGTGGTCGCCATGGCCTTCCCCGACCAGCCGGTCGCGGCCGGTTCGGGGTTGCTCGTGCCGCCGGTGACCGGCCGGCTGGTCAAGGGCGTCACCGTCTCCTCGTCCAAGTGGCCGCACCTGTCCGGCCCCGACGGCGCTCCGGTGCTCCGGGTCCGGTCGTCGGTGGGCCGGTTCGGCGACGACGCCGCCCTGCAGCGGGACGACGCCGAGCTCACCGCCGCCGTGGTCGCCGACGTCGCCGAGCTGCTCGATCTGGGGCGGCCTGAGCCGGTGCAGACCGAGCTGGTCCGCTGGGTCGACGGGCTCCCGCAGTACCTGGTCGGGCACCCGCAGCGGGTCACCGCGATCAGGTCCGCGGTCGACGCCGTCCCGGGGCTCGCCGTGGCCGGGGCGGCCTACGGCGGTGTCGGCGTGCCGGCCTGCATCCGTGACGCACGCCGGGCGGTCCAGGCGCTGGGCTAGCTGGCACCGCCCGACGCACCGGAGGCCGGCACCCCGCTCGGGGTGCCGGCCTCCGGTGGGAAGTGCAGCGGACTCAGTTCTGCGCTGCCTCGGCCTGCCACATCCAGTGGTGCTTCTCCAGCGCCCCGGTGATCTCGATGATCAGGTCCTGGGTGACCTCGTCGTCCTCGGTGGCCTCGATGCGGTCGCGCATCCGGGCCACGATCAGGGTGAAGACGTCGACGAAGTAGCGGATCGCGTCGTCGGCGTGCACCCACTCCACCGGCGGCTGGGGGATGCCGCTGGCCTGCACGGTGCCGGCGCGGCCGTCGGGCAGCACGCCGATCGCGGCGGCCCGCTCGGCGGCGGTGTCCTGGTACTCGCGGGCAGTGGCGACGACGTCGTCCAGCTGCAGGTGGATGCTGCGGAAGTTGCGGCCCACCAGCGTCCAGTGCACCTGCTTGCCGATCAGGCTCAGGTCGATCAGGTCGACGACGGCACCCTGCAGCGCCTCGCCGGTGACCTTCTGGACGTCCTCGGACAACGGGCTCTCGATCACGGCCATGCTGTTCCTCCTACGGTCGGGAAGGTGTACGTCCGGTACAAGATCCAGACTGAGGCTGGTGTTCCCGGTCCCCGGAGGGACGTGCACGCCCGTGTCGTGCCTCACGGTCCGGGTGGACCGACGTCCCGCACCGCCCCACGGACCGGCGGTCCACAATGAGGACATGAGCGAGCAGACCGAAGAGCGCAGCATCGGCAAGCGGGCGAACGAGCTGAACGCCCTCATCCGCTACACGATGTGGTCGGTGTTCAAACTGGCCCGGCCGCTCGGCGACGACCAGCGCAGCGCTGCCGCCGACGAGGTCACCGCGCTGTTCGAGGAGCTGGCCGGCAAGGACGTCGTCGTCCGCGGCGTGTACGACGTCGCCGGTCTGCGCGCCGACGCCGACTTGATGATCTGGTGGCACGCCGAGACCCCGGAGGCGCTGCAGGAGGCCTACGGCCGGTTCCGCCGCACCACCCTGGGCCGCCGCCTCGAGCCCGTCTGGTCGCAGATGGCGCTGCACCGCCCCGCCGAGTTCAACCGGAGCCACGTGCCGGCGTTCCTCGCCGACGAGGAGCCGCGCCGCTTCGTCTGCGTCTACCCGTTCGTGCGCTCCTACGAGTGGTACCTGCTCCCCGAGGAGGAGCGGCGGGACATGCTCAAGGAGCACGGCATGCAGGCCCGGCCCTACCCCGACGTACGGGCCAACACCGTCTCCTCGTTCGGGCTCGGCGACTACGAGTGGATGCTCGCCTTCGAGGCCGACGAACTGCACCGCATCGTCGACCTGATGCGCGACCTGCGCGCCAGCCGGGCCCGCCGGCACGTGCGCGAGGAGGTGCCGTTCTACACCGGCACCCGCAAGCAGGTCGCAGAGCTGGTGGCTGATCTGCCTTGACGATGGTCGTCCTCCGGACGACACCGCGGCCAGGAGCCGTGCCCAGGCTGCGCTGAGCCGTTGCCGGCGGTCCTGCCGGGGACCCTCCGGGCCCCGCGTCAGGATCGCCGAGCCGCTGGCCGCGGTTCCCGGCGGGACCCTCCGGGCCCGCGCCGGGTCCCGCGGGGTCGCTGGCGCGACAGAGCGGCGGGTCCGTACTCGTAGCCCGGTCGTACCGAAGCCGTTCCCGACTCGTGTCCGGCATGACGAAGGCCCGTCCCACCAGTGGGGGACGGGCCTTCGTCGTCTTCGGTCTGTGCTGCTCAGCTGTCGGCGGGGTCCAGCTTGATGCTGACGGAGTTGATGCAGTAGCGGTCGCCGGTGGGGGTCTGGGGGGCGTCGGCGAAGACGTGGCCGAGGTGGCTGTGGCAGCTGCCGCAGAGGACCTCGGTGCGACGCATCCCGAGGGTCGTGTCGTCGCGGAGGACGACGTTGTCCTGGTCCGACGGCTCGTAGAACGACGGCCAGCCGCAGTGCGAGTCGAACTTCGTCTCGGAGCGGAAGAGCTCGGCGCCGCAGGCCCGGCAGGAGTAGGTGCCGACCGCCTTGGTGTCGACGTACTCACCGGTCCACGGCCGCTCGGTACCCGCCTGGCGGAGCACGGCGTACTCCTCCGGCGACAGCTGGGCGCGCCACTCCTCGTCGCTTTTGACGACCTGGGGCTGGTGGGCGGAAGTGGTCATGACCCCACGGTACGGCGGCTCCGCCACCCGTGCCGGGGCCCGTGCCGCCCTGGTCAGCGGCGTCCCGGCCGGGTGCCGGAGGCTGCGGTCAGCCGCGCGGCCACCAGCGGGCCAGCCGGGTGAGCTGGTCCTCGACCACCGGACGGAGCTGGATGCTCGTGCTCGCCGTGGCACCCGAGGTGCCACGCAGCAGCACCTCGTGCGCGCCGGCCTGCAGCGCCGTCGGCGCCCGCACGGGGATGGCGACGGTGCCGTCCGGGCCGACCACGGCAGTGCCGAGCTGCCCTCGGAGGCGCGCGGGCAGCTCGGCGGTGACCTTCTCCTCCGGCGAGAACCCCGTCCCGAGGACGGTCAGCTCCTCCTCCCGCAGTGGCCACGGGTCGCTGACCGTCGCGGCGGGTCCGGCGTCAGCGGCGACCGTCGCGCCCGGGTCGGCCGCGAGGTCACCGGGCTCGCTCAGCCCGTCGGTCGCGGTGACGACCACGGGCAGCGGGTCGGAGCCGGAGGTGGGCGCGGCGCCGGCCGGCCCGACGGTGGACACCGCGAGGGTCAGACCGAGGAGGGAGCCGAGGACCGGGCCGAGGACGACGGCACGGGGCCTGCTGCGTCGGGACACGGGTCTCCTCGGGCGGGCGGCGCGAGCTCGCGTGCGGGGCGGTGGACACTCCGATCCTGTCATCGCCCAGTGCAAGGGTCGATCAACATCCGGTAACGAAGTTCGCCCCGCTAAGCAGCCGTCGGGTGACCGGCGGCGTGCGGTCGCGCTGCCCTGGTCCGGTGCTCGTACCGTGGGCGCGGCGCCGCGTCCGGTGGCGCCGCCGTCCGCCGAGAGGACCCATGAGCACCCCGCAGCCCCTGGCCGACACCTGGTTCACCCGCGATCTCCCCGTACTCCGGGCGATCGTCCGGCTGATCGACGAACCGCCGCACGGCAGCGCCCCCTACCTCGGGGCGGTCGTGCCGGCCAGCGGCCTGCCCAAGCCGCAGGTCGTCTCCGCGGCCAACGCGCTGGTCACCGCCGGCTACGCCGAGGCGCTCACCAACCACGCCGGCGAGATCGTCCGGTTCACCGCCGTCTCGGGGGAGGCCCGCCGGCTCACCGGTCTGTGGCCCACGCCGCAGAGCGAGTGGGACCGCCTGCTGGAGCAGGCCGGCGCCCGGGCTGCCAGCGCGATGACCGACGTGGAGCGGGAGCGCTGGCGGGCCTTCGCCGACGCCGCGGCTGCGATCGGGCCCGACGACGGGGCGTTGCTGATGTCCGCCCTGATCGGCGGGTACGTGCCCCGGGCGCGCTGACCACCGGGGCCGGACGCGACAGTGCCCCCGTCCGGTTTCCCGGGCGGGGGCACTGTCGGTGGTTCGAGAGGGCTGCGTTCAGCTCCTCGGTCTGGAGATCAGACCGGGTTGACGTTCGCCGCCTGCGGGCCCTTCTGGCCCTGCTCGATGTCGAACGAGATGCGCTGGCCCTCATCGAGCGAGCGGTACCCGCTGGTCTGGATGGCCGAGTAGTGGACGAAGACGTCCGGGCCGCCGCCGTCCGGGGTGGCGAAGCCAAACCCCTTCTCTGCGTTGAACCACTTCACTGTTCCTTCGGGCATTGCTCGCTCCTAGCTGAGGTCGTGCGTCGGGGTCCTGCCAATGCGCAGGGCCTTCCCGACGAGTACGACCCTAGCGGGTTCCGGCGATCTTTGGGAGGTCAGGGGCAAGAAGATCCCCGGCGAGCCGGTCCGGGCCGTCACGCGGAGGGTCAGAGCAGCCGTCCGGAGGCGTCCCGGGCGGCGTCCTCGGACCAGGCCTGGCGGGCGTACGCGTTCGGTGCGTAGGCATCTGACGTGCAGTTCTCCTGAGCCGGGCCGCTCCTGGTCCTCCCCGTCGGACGGGGTGGGGCAGCGGGCAGCGCGAGCGGCCCCGGCCGCCAGGCCTGCACGGTCAGCGGCTCGGGGGCCGCCCACTCCTCGAGCGCCAGCCGGGCCCGTTCCTGCGCGACCGTCCGCAGGTGGCGGCGCCAGCGGTGTCCGGCGAGGTCGATCCCCACCAACACCGCGACGAGCACGGCGACGGTCAGGAAGGCGTTGGTCAGCGCGGTCGCGACGTCCAGGGGCGTGAGCTCGGGCCAGCTGACCTGCTCCAACTGGTGGCCGACGACCTCGATGACGACGTACAGCACGCCGTACACCAGGACCGCGACCCGCATGACCCTGCTCCTCCGCCTGTCTGACCGTGGGACCGAACGGTTCCTCAACGACAGGAAGCGCCCCGCGCGACAGCGCTGTCCGGCTCGCTCACCCCAGCGGGTGAGGGGGCCGTCGTTGCCCGCCCGTCGCCGGCCGGGGGAGCGTCACCGGCGTCGGCTGCGGCCCGTCACTGCGACGGCGGCCGGTCGTCGTCCTTACGGCCGGCCTCGCGGTCGTCCTCGCGGCCGGTCTGGGCCTGCTGCTCCGCCCGGCGCGCCGCGCGCAGGGCGTCCTGCTCGCGCCGGCGCCGGATCTCCCGCCGGGCCAGGTAGGCGGCCAGCAGGACGGGCCAGACGAACTGGGCCTTGTCGGCGACCCACCGGACCCAGGCCGGGGCCTGCCAGTCCGGCAGGTCCACGTCGGGCAGGTCCACGTCGGGCCAGGGGATAGAGGGCAGGTCGACGTCCGGCCACGGGAGCGACGGCAGGTCCCAGTCGGGCCAGGGGAGTGCGACGGTCAGCCGGACGGCGAGCAGCCCGAGCAGCAGCGGGAGGACCACCTTCGCCACGCCGCCGGCCACGGCGAGCACCGCGTACCGGCGAGGGTGCTGACGGATCCGCTCCTCCCGGAGCGCGGCCGGGGACCCCGGCTCCGGTTCCAGGTCGATCCCGCCGGTGCCGAGTGCGGCGCGCACGGCGGCGCCGTCTGCTGGCGGGTACCAGGTGGCCCGCTTCGGCTTCCCGAGGCCGGTGAACTGCACCGTGACCGAGCCGACGTCCGGCTCGACGGCGGCGGGCTGGTCGTCCGGGCTGACGTCGTCCTCGCCCTGGAGCCGGTCACCCGGCTTGAGCCGCACGGTGTCCTCGCTGGACTTCGTGGCGGCCACCACCCGCCCGTCGACGCGCCACCGCACCGTCCGCGAGACGGAACCGGTCGTCTCCACTCGGTGCCGGCGCCCCTCCGCCACCAGGTCCCAGGCCTGCGTCGGCTGATCGGCCACGGTGCGACGCTAGCGCGGCGAGCCCTCGGCTCAGTCCTCCGTGGCGGGGACCTTCTTCGCGCGGCTGGGCTGCACCCGCATCGGCTCGCCGGGCATCTTCGGGTAGTCCGGCGGATAGGGCATCTCACCCAGCCCGAGGTCGCGCTCCTGCTGGTCGGCCAGCTCGACCAGCGGCGTGATGTCGAAGGCGTGGTCGGCCAGGCCGGCGTGCTTGTCGCCGACGGCGGCGAACCGGGCCGGCATGGTGAGCACGTCGAAGTCGAAGGGCGAGACGTCGGGCAGTTCGTCCCAGTCGACCGGGGCGCTCACCGGAGCGTGCGCCTTGGCCCGGATCGAGTAGGCACTGGCGATCGTGCGGTCCCGGGCCATCTGGTTGTAGTCGATGAAGATCTTCTCGCCGCGCTCCTCCTTCCACCAGTTCATCGTCACCCGGTCGGGGATGCGCCGTTCCAGCTCCCGGCCGAACGCGATCACCGCCCGGCGCACCTCGGGGAAGGTCCAGCGCGGCTGGATCGGCACGTAGACGTGCACGCCCCGTCCGCCGGACGTCTTCGGCCACCCCTCCATGCCGAACTCGTGCAGCAGTTCGCGCACGTGCGGGGCCACCCGGACGGCGTCGGAGAAGTCGGTGCCCGGCTGTGGGTCGAGGTCGATCCGGATCTGGTCGGGGGACTCGACGTCGCCCTTGGAGACCGGCCACGGGTGGAAGGTCAGCGTCCCCAGGTTGGCGCACCACGCGACGACGGCGACCGAGTCCGGGGCGATCTCGTCGGCCGTCCGCCCGCTGGGGAAGGTGATGTGCGCCGTCGGCACCCACTCGGGGGCGTTCTTCGGCACCCGCTTCTGGTAGAACGCGTCGCCGGTGTTGTCGACCCGGGTGGAGAGCCGGGCGCCCTCGAACACCCCGCCCGGCCAGCGCTCCAGCGTCGTCGGCCGGTCGCGCAGCGCGAACAGGATGCCCTCGCCGACGGCGACGAAGTACTCGACGACGTCGATCTTGCGGATGCCCTTGTCCCCGAAGTACGGCTTCTCCGGGTTGCTCACCCGCACCTCGTGGCCGTCGAGCTCGAGGACGACGGCGTCCTTGCTGCTGGCCATGGGGCTCCGTTCGGGTCAGGCAGGACCGGGTGGGAGGCCGATCTTGCCGGAGCCGGTCACGCGGGGCAGGTCAGCCCGTCCTGCGGTACGGCGAGGTCGATCAGGTAGGCGTTCACGGCCGCCGTCACGCACTCGGTCTTCGGGTAGGCAGTGTGCCCGTTGCCCTCCCAGGTGAGCAGGACGCCGTTCTCCAGGTCCTCCGCGAGGTCGACGGCGCCGGCCAGGGGAGTGACCGGGTCGCCCTGCGTGCCGATGACCAGGATGGGCGGGCTGCCCGCGGCGTCCCGCTCGGGCAGGGGCGTGCGCGGGGCCTCCCAGGCCGAGCAGGTGTAGAGCCCCAGGGCGGCGTCGGCGCCGAAGAGCGGGTACCGGGCGTTCCAGTCCGCCACCAGGGCCTGCACGTCGGTGGCCGCGTACTCCTCGTCGGTGTCGGCGCAGTTCACCGCCAGGTTCGCGTCGACCACGTTGCTGTAGGTGCCGTCGTCGTTGCGGCCGGTGTAGGTGTCGGCGAGGGTCAGGATGCCGGCGGCGTCACCGTTGCGGGCGGCGGCCAGCGACTGGGCCAGCTGCGGCCAGGCCGAGGGCTGGTAGAGCGCCGAGCGGACGCCGCCCAGGATCAGCCCGGGCGTCGCCTGCCGGGTCTCGCCCTCGCGGCTGCTCGGGATCGGGGTCGTGGCGGCCTGGGCCAGCAGGTCGTCGAGGAACGCCCGCGGGTCCGGCCCGAGCGGGCAGCCGCTGATCAGCGACAGGCAGTTGGCGGCGAAGGCGTCATAGGCGGCC
Source organism: Modestobacter caceresii (assembly GCF_000761485.1). Taxonomy (GTDB): domain Bacteria; phylum Actinomycetota; class Actinomycetes; order Mycobacteriales; family Geodermatophilaceae; genus Modestobacter; species Modestobacter caceresii. The sequence continues at coordinate 252,059 of NZ_JPMX01000091.1, read as the reverse complement.
TCGAAGCCCTGAGCCCGCGCCTCGGCCGCCTCCTGCGCGGTGGTGTCGGGGTCGACCGCGCCGTCGAGCACCATCGCGCGCACCTGCTCGGGGAACAGCTCGGCGTAGGTGGAGCCCAGCGTGGTGCCGTACGAGTAACCCAGGTAGTTGAGCTGGTCGTCGCCGAGGGACTGCCGGACCAGGTCCATGTCGCGGGCCGCGTCGACCGTGTCGAAGGCGCCCAGCGCCTCCTGGTACTCCTCGGCGCAGCCGGCGGCGACCTCCTCGACCTGGCTGAACAGGGCGTCCTGCGCGGCGGCGTCGGTGGCCCGCGGGTCGGCCGCGAACAGCTCGTCCTTCTGCTCGTCGGAGATGCACTCGACGGGGGTGGACAGCCCCGTCCCGCGAGGGTCGAGGCCGACGATGTCGAACTGGTTGACGACCGCCTCGGGGAGGGTCAGCGCCGCCTGGATGGCCGCATCGGCCGCGGACTGTCCGGGGCCACCGGGGTTCACCATCAGCGAGCCGATCGGGTAGGTCTGCCCGGCGAGGCTGGCCCGCACCAGGAACAGCTGCAGGGTGCCGCCTTCGGGGTCGTCGTAGCTGACCGGCACCGTCGTCGTCCCGCAGGAGAAGACGAGGTCGCGCTCCGCACCTGGTCGCCCGGCGATGATCGGGTCGATCTGGCTGTCGCAGTCGGTCCAGTCGATCAGCTGCGGCTCCGGCGCGGCCGGCGTCTCCGGAGCAGCGCTGGTCGCGGCCGTCTCGCCCTCGTCGGAGGAGGTGCACCCGGCGACGGTCAGAGCGAGGGCGAGGAACGCTCCTCCGGTGGCGGCCAGGCGGCGGTGCGCGGTCATGATCGGCAAGGGTAGGAGGCGAACCTGGGAGTGGCAGCAAGGTACGGCGTGAGGAACCGCTCAGCGCGCCGCGAGATCAGCCGCCCGCTGCTCACCCCACCCGCTGCTCACCCACCCGCTGCTCAGCCGCCCAGGACCTCGGCGAGGTCGTAGCGGACCGGGACCTCCAGCTGCTCGTAGGTGCACGACCGGGCGTCCCGGTCGGTGCGCCAGCGCAGGAAGTGGCCGGTGTGCCGCAGCCGGCTGCCCTCCAGCTGGTCGTACTTGACCTCCACCACCAGCTCCGGCCGCAGCGGGACCCAGGAGAGGTCCTTGCCGGCGTTCCAGCGGCTGGTCGCCCCCGGCATCCGGTGCTCGCCGTCCTCACCCGTCTGGGCGTTGGCCCAGTCCTGCCAGGGGTGTCCGTCCAGCGCCTCGGCCCGGTAGGGGGCGAGCTCGTCGACGAGCTCGGCCCGGCGCTTCATGGTGAAGGACGCCGCGACGCCGATGTGCTGCAGCGTGCCGGCGTCGTCGTAGAGGCCCAGCAGCAGCGAGCCGACCACCGGCCCGCTCTTGTGCCAGCGGAAGCCGGCCACGACGCAGTCCGCCGTCCGGACGTGCTTGACCTTGGTCATCACCCGCTGGTCGGGGGAGTAGGGCTGGTCGCCCCGCTTGGCGATGACGCCGTCCAGGCCCGCGCCCTCGAACTCGGCGAACCAGCGCTGCCCCACCTCGGCGTCGGAGGTGACCGTGCTGACGTACACCGGCGCCTGCGCGCCGGCCAGCGCCTCGCGCAGCCGGGCCTGCCGGTCGGCGTACGGGGAGTCCATGAGCGAGTCGTCCCCCAGTGCCAGCAGGTCGAAGGCGACGAAGGACGCCGGGGTCTCCTCGGCCAGCCGGGTCACGCGCGAGGCGGCCGGGTGGATCCGCTGCAGCAGCGACTCGAAGTCCAGCCGGTCCCCGCGCGGGACGACGATCTCTCCGTCGACCACGCAGCGCTCGGGCAGCTGGGCCTTCACCGCCTCGACGACGTCGGGGAAGTAGCGGGTCAGCGGGCGCTCGTTGCGGCTCCCCAGCTCGACCTCGTCGCCGTCGCGGAAGACGATGCACCGGAACCCGTCCCACTTCGGCTCGTAGAACCAGCCGTCGCCGGTGGGCAGCTTGGCCACCGGCTTGGCGAGCATCGGCTTGACCGGGGGGTTCACGGGCAGGTCCATGCCGGCCAGTCAAGCAGCCGGGACGACGCCGGGGCAGTCGGTCCGCGCTGTCGGCCAGGGACCGCGGGGGAGCGGGCTCGAGACGGCGCGACGGCGGGCCAGGCAGGGCGCGCGCAGGCAGAGGCTCGCGTAGGCAGGGGTTCGCGTAGGCAGGGGCACGCGCAAGCATGGCGCGGGAGTCGGCGTCGCGCGGGATCGGGCGGCAGGCATCGACGGCATGACCGGGCCGCGCAGGTCGGCTGCGCAGCCCGGCTTTGTCCACCGATCAGAAGGGCGGTGGGTCGTCGGCCGGTGGTGGTGCTCCCGGTGGTGGTCCGGACTGTCGGGTCGGGGTGTCCGGTGGTCGGGAGTCGGGTGGGCGCTGGCCGGGTGGTCTGGTGATGCGGGTGACCCCGGAGGGGGTGGTGACGTGCAGGGTGCCGTTCCTGTCGAGGCGGTACTGCCAGCCGGGGGCGAAGGTCTTGAGCCGGTGGTGGGAGCGGCACAGGCAGCAGAGGTTGGTGCAGTCGGTGGGGCCGCCGCAGGCGTGGGCGGTCACGTGGTCGAGGTCGGTCCAGCCGACGCGTTGCCCGCAGTTGGGGAACCGGCACCGACGGTCGCGGGTGACCACGAACGACCGCTGGCGTTCGGTGGGGGAGTAGGCGCTGGTGGCCGGTGGCGGGCCGAGCACCGCGCACTCGCACTTCGTGGCATCCGGGTGGTTCGGGCAGCCGCGGCGGGCGAGGCGGGCCAGTTCGGCTGGGGTGATCGTGGCCAGCAGCTGCCCGGCGGGGCCGGTGAGGGCGTAGGTCAACGTGCCGCCCTCGGGGGTGGTGAGCCCGAGTGCGCCGACCCGGGTGAGCAGTTCGCGGAGGTGGGCGGCGGTGATCGGCAGTCCGTTCACCTCCCCCGGTGCACTGCTCGCCCCGGCGAGGGCGTGCAGGTCTGCGGTGATGGTGACGTTGGCGGCCACGGCGGGCAGCCCGGAGTCGGCCGGCCGGCGGATCAGCATTGACAGGACGTGCGCGCGGAGGGCGCCGATGGGTCGCTGGTCGCCGTCGGCCTTGAGCATCCGGGCCAGCTGGTCGAGCAGGTCGTGGCACTCCACGGCCTCGTCGGTGGGCAGGTCCGCGGCGAGGGTGGACCGCCCGTCGGTGGGGGAGGGGTACACGCGCACGTCGGCGTTCTTGGCGGCGGCTTCCCGGCGTTCCTCGGCCGCGGCGGCGTCCAGGCGCAGCAACTCCTCGGTGGCCCGCTTCTCCAGCCGGGCCACCGACAGCTCGCGCGCCTCACCCAGCAGGGCGGCCTCGACCTGCCCGGCGATCGCCGCCGGGGTGTGTTCCAGCACGTCGGCGAGCACCTGGGCCCGGCGCTCGTCCAGCTGGCCGGTGGCGAGGGCGAAGGTGCGCGGCAGCTTCTCCGACCAGGTCAGTGCTCGCCGCAGCCGCACCGCCGCCGTCCCACGGCCCAGGTTGAGCACCGCGGACAGCTCGGCGAGGAAGAACTCACTGATCTCCGCGCCATCGACCTCAGCCGTCCAGCCGGGCCGGCGGGCACCGGGGCCATCCGGCTCCAGCGCCGCGGGCCGCCGACCGGCCAGCTGCAAGATCAGCTCGGCCTCCTCGGCGGCGTCCATCGCCCGCTGGCGCTGCACCGACCGCAGTCGGGCAGCCAGCTGTTCATCGGAGGAAGCAGCCTCCCGCGCGCCGTGCGCAGTGCCGGTGAAGAAGACGTCGACCGCCACACCCCAGAAGCCCGGTGGCATCGCCGTCGTCGTCACGCATTCGAACGTACGTACGGGGTCTGACAGTTTCCGGCGTCGGTCGAAACAGCGAGCGGCCCGGGAGGCGGGGTCTCACGGTCGGCGGAGCGCCGCGTCCAGCTCACGGAGCAGCTCCCCGACGCGGCCTCCACCAGGTGGGGCCGCGGGGTAGCGGCTGAGCACGTCCACGACGACGGGCGTCGCGCGGTGACGCGCTCGCTCCAGCTGGTGGGCGCCCACCTCGTGATCGTCGCCCGCCATGAGCTCGGCCACTCTCGCCGCGTGCGCCGCGGCCCCGAGGACGTGCTTGACCTGGTGGGCGTCGGCCAGCGGGTGCAGATACGCGGCTGATGCCGCGTGCATCGCTGCTCGTGCCGCGTCGCCGGCGGCTCCGGTACCGGCGTCGCGGGCAGCTCTGTGGGCGGCCCAGCCGGTGTCCCGCAGGCGCCTCCCGCGCTCGCCGCCATGGGCGAAGGTCCAGGCGGCGTCGATGGCGTCGCGAGGCCTGAGATCTGCCGGTCGAGCGCGCTCGAAGACCTCGAGCGTCTCCTGCGCGCTCTCAGCGGCGTACCTGGTCACCGCACGGAGTTCCTGCATGCTGAGCGCCGTCCCACCGGTCTCCGCCACGGCGTCATCCTGGCCCACTCACCGACCAGTGCCCCAGCCTCCGGAGGCCCGGGCCTCAGCGCAGGGAGTAGCGGGTGAAGAGGACGTCGTCCTCGATGAGCGCCTGCACGAGCTCGGCCCGGGGCGGCGCCGAGAACGTTGACGGCAACAGGCCCGGCCCGCCGCCGACGAGCAGCGGGGCGATCGTCAGGTCGAGCTCGTCGACCACCCGCGCGGCCAGGGCGGCGGCGAACAGCGCCGGGCCGCCCTCGCACAGCACTTGTTCCAGGCCCCGTCCGGCCAGGGCGTCCAGCGCGGTCGGCAGGTCCACCTCGTCGTCGCCGCAGACCAGCACCTCGACGCCGGCCGATGTGAGCGCCGCCCGCCGGTCGGCGTCGGCCGCGGCGCAGGTCACCAGGAGGGTGGGCGTCACGGCGGCGGTGACCAGTTGGTCGTCCGGGGCCAGCGAGGCCCGCCGGGACACGATCACCACCGGGGCGGCCGACGGGCGGCCGAGCTGGGCGCGCAGCCGGCCGACGGCGGAGTCGGGGAGCACCGGCCGGTAGCCCTCGGCCGCCGCCGTGCCGGCCCCGACCAGCACCGCGTCGGAGAGCGCGCGCAGCATCCGGAACACCCGCCGGTCGCCGTCCGAGCCCAGCCCGCCGCTGCGGCCGTCGACGGTGATGGCGCCGTCCAGCGAGGCGACGAAGTTGACCCGCAGGTGCCGGCCGGCCGGCACCCGGTAGGCGTCGGCCAGCTCGGCTGGGTCCCGGGGGAGCCGGTCCACGCTCAGTGGGTGGCGAGGACGACGGCGCTCTCCGCCGGCACCGTCACCTGCGCCCCGTCCAGCTCGGGCAGCTCCCCGCTGGCGAACAGGACCTGGGTGGCCGCGGTGTCCAGGTCGATCTCCCGCGGCTGGTCGGACAGGTTGGCGACCACCCGCAGCGAGCCGCGGTGCACGACCAGCCACCGGTCGGCGTCGTCCCAGTGCACCTGCACCGCGGACAGGTCCGGGTCGACCAGCTCCGGGTGCCGGCGGCGCAGCGCGAGCAGCGCCTTGTGCACGGCGAGCACGTGGGCGTGCGGCTCCTGCTCGACCTCCGACCAGTCCAGCTTCGAGCGGGTGAAGGTCTCCATGTCCTGCGGGTCGGGCACCACGGCGGCGTCCCAGCCGTGCTCGGCGAACTCCCCGATCCGGCCCTCCGCGGTGGCCCGCCCCAGTTCGGGCTCCGGGTGGCTGGTGAAGAACTGCCACGGGGTCGAGGCGCCCCACTCCTCGCCCATGAAGAGCATCGGGGTGAACGGGCTGGTCAGCACCAGGGTGGCGCCGACGCCGAGCAGGCTGGGGGAGAGCGAGGCGGAGATCCGGTCGCCGACCGCCCGGTTGCCGATCTGGTCGTGGTCCTGCAGGTAGGCCAGGAACTTCCAGCCCGGCAGGGCCGCGGTGTCGACCGGGCGGCCGTGGTGCCGCCTGCGGAAACTGGACCAGTCGCCGGCGTGGAAGAAGGCGCCGGTCAGCACCTTCGCCAGCCCGCCGAGCCCGGCCGCCTCGAAGTCGGCGTAGTAGCCCTGCCCCTCGCCGGTCAGCTGGGCGTGCAGCGAGTGGTGGAAGTCGTCGCTCCACTGCGCGTCCAGACCGGTGCCGCCGGCCACCCGGGGCGTGACCATCCGCGGGTCGTTGAGGTCGCTCTCCGCGATCAGCGTCAGCGGGCGGCCCTCGGCGACCGAGAGCTTGGCGACCTCGGCAGCCATCTCCTCGAGCACGTGCGTCGCCCGCTCGTCGACCAGCGCGTGCACCGCGTCCAGTCGCAGGCCGTCGGCGTGCATGTCGCGCAGCCACATCAGGGCGTTGTCCAGGACGTAGCGCCGCACCTCGTCGGAGTCCGGGCCGGAGAGGTTGATCGAGTTGCCCCAGGTGTTCGCGCCCTCGGCGAAGACCGGGAAGAACTCCGGGAGGTAGTTGCCCGACGGGCCCAGGTGGTTGTAGACGACGTCCTGGATGACGCCCAGCCCGCGCTGGTGGCAGGCGTCGACGAAGCGCTGGTAGCCCGCGGGGCCGCCGTAGGTCTCCTGCACCGCGTACCAGGCGACGCCGTCGTAGCCCCAGTTGTGCGTGCCGTTGAAGCCGTTCACCGGCAGCAGCTCGACGAAGTCGATGCCCAGGTCGACCAGGTGGTCCAGGTTCCGGATCGCCGCGTCGAAGGTGCCCTCGCGGGTGTAGGTGCCGATGTGCAGCTCGTAGACCACCCCGCCGGCGAGCGGGCGCCCGGTCCAGGCACCGTCGCCCCAGCGGTACGCGGACGGGTCGAAGCGGCGGGAGAGCCCGTGCACGCCGTCGGGCTGACGCCGGGAGCGCGGGTCGGGTCGCGGCGTCGGGTTGTCGTCGAGCAGGTAGCCGTAGTCGGCCTCGGGGGAGGCGTCGACCGTGGCGCGCCACCAGCCGGCGTCGTCCCGCTGCATGTCGTGCACCCCGCCGTCGACCTGCAGGCGGACCCGCTCGGGCAGCGGCGCCCAGACGGTGAAGTCGACGGGCTCGGACATGCGGGGGCCTCCAGGGCGGTGCGGGGGACGGGCAGGTCGATCATGCCCGGGCACCCGGCGGTCAACCGTCGCCGGTGCGCACGTCTCGGGCCGGGCGGCGTCCACCTGGAGGACGACCTGCTGACGACGGCGTTTCCGTCGCCGGGATGACCCCGACAGGGGCGCAGCGCCGCTAGGTTCTGCACGCTTCCGTTCCGCGCGACGAAGAGAGCCGACATGACGGTGGTCCGGACCTGGGTCCTGCCCGTGCTGAGGATCATGATCTGGGCGGTGATCGCGGTGGCCCTGGTCGTCCTCGCCTTCCGCGGCAGCGGCGACACCGGGCCCGCCGGCGACACCAGTGCCCCCGGCGTCGACCTGGCGTCACCCTCGATCCCGGTCGCCCGCGGCACGGTGACCAACACCGTCTCCGTGCAGGGCGCCATCGCCGCCGACCCCGCGGTGCCGGTCAAGGCCACCGCCGCCGGGACGGTGAGCCGGCTGCACGTCAGCGCCGGGGCGCCGGTGGTGGTCGGCGACAAGCTGCTCGACGTCCGGTACGAGGAGGAGCGCGACCCGGTCGTCGGCACGGACGCCGAGGGGAACCCGACCTCGACGCCGCGGGACCCGCTGGTCAAGGTGGTGACCGTCACCGCCCCGGCGGCCGGCCGGCTGGCCACCCTCGACGTCCTCAAGGACCAGGTCGTGGCCGTCGGGGACGCCGTCGGCACCATCTCCCCGGGCACCCTCTCGGTGACCGCGTCGCTGTCGCAGGCCGACCAGTTCCGGCTGCTGAGCCCGCCGAGCACGGCCGAGGTCACCGTCACCGGCGGACCGGCGCCGTTCACCTGCACCGGGCTCACCCTCGGTGCCCCGCCCGGCGAGGACGACCAGGCGAACGCCGGCGTGGACCCGATGACCGGCATGCCGATCGCCGCGACCACGACCGCCCGCTGCGCCGTCCCGGCCGGGGTGACCGTCTTCGCCGGGATGGCGGCGACCGTCGCCGTCCAGGCCGGTGAGGTCGCCGACGCGCTGGTGGTGCCGGTGACCGCGGTGCAGGGCTCGGTGCAGAACGGCATGGTGTGGGTGCCCGGCGCCGACGGCGCCCCCGAGGAGCGGCCGGTCACCCTGGGGCTCACCGACGGTCAGCAGGTGGAGATCACCGGCGGCCTGACCGAGGGCGAGTCGGTGCTGGAGTTCGTGCCGGTGCCCGACGACGCGGCCGCCGACCCCTACGGCATGGGCGGGCCGTACGGGTGAGCCTGCTCGAGCTCTCCGGGATCGGCCGGGACGTGCGGCTCCCCGACGGGAGCCTGCTGCCGGTGCTGGCCGGGGTCGACCTGAGCGTCGCGGCCGGCGAGCACGTGTCCATCGTCGGCCGGTCCGGATCGGGGAAGTCCACCCTGCTCAACGTGCTGGGGCTGCTGGACAGCCCGACCGCCGGCAGCTACCTGCTCGACGGGCAGCCGACCGACTCCCTCGGTGGACGGCGGCGGTCCCGGCTGCGGGGAGAGACCTTCGGCTTCGTCTTCCAGCAGTTCAACCTGCTGCCGCGGCGCACCGCGGAGGAGAACGTCGCCGCCCCGCTGCTCTACGCCCGTGGCCGGGACTTCCTCACCCGCAACCGGGCGGCCCGAACCATGCTCGACCGGGTGGGGCTGGGCGCCCGCGCCCTCTCGGTGCCGGAGAAGCTCTCCGGCGGTGAGCAGCAGCGGGTGGCGATCGCCCGGGCGCTGGTCCGTGGGCCGCGGGTGGTGCTCGCCGACGAGCCGACCGGCGCGCTGGACGTCGAGACCGGGGCCGCCGTGATGGCGCTGCTGACCGAGGTGACCGCCGAGAACGGTGCAGCCCTGGTGACGATCACCCACGACCTCTCGGTGGCCGCGCTGGCCGGGCGCCGTTTCCGGCTGGACGCCGGCCGGCTCACCCCGGTGGCGGCGGGGGACGCCCTCGCCGCCGCGACCAGCGACCGGACCGACGCATGACCGGGCTGCTGGGCACCTTCAGCGAGGCGTGGGGAGAGGTCCGGGTGCACAAGGCCCGGGTGCTGCTGTCCCTGGTCGGGGTCTTCCTGGCCGTGCTGGCGATGACCACGGTGACCGCGCTGGGCCAGATCGCCGCCCAGGTGCAGCAGGAGCAGGCCGAGGCCAGCGGCGGACGGACGGCGACCATCGGGGTCTCCGCCTACGACCCGATGACCGGGAACGTGCCCCGGCAGGAGTGGGACGCCGGGGTCGAGGCGCTGGTCACCCGGTACGGACTCCCCGAGCAGGCGGTCGCCACCCTCGCCCAGGAGAGCGGGCTGTACCGGTTCCCCGGGGGCACCCAGTCCGTTGAGACCCGGCGCGTCTCGCCGTCCTACGGGCCGCTGCACCGCATCCAGCCGGTCGAGGGCCGCTGGTTCCGCGCCGGTGACCGGCAGAGCCTGTCGCCCGCGCTGGTCGTCAACCAGGACTTCCTGACGCTGCTCGGCGTGACCGATCTCAGCACCCGGCCGACCGTGGTGATCGGCGGCTCCCAGCCGGTGCTGGCCACGATCGTCGGGGTCGTCGCCTGGAACGAGGGCTGGCCGAGCACCTACCGGATCGACTCCTCGGCCGGGGACGCCGTGACCGCGGCGGGCGGCCCGGGGTTCGGGGCGTCGCCCACGTTGGAGCTCTGGGTGCCCTCCGAGCAGGCCGACGCGGTGGTGGCGGCGGTGCAGACCGACCTGGCCCGGCTGCTGCCCGGGGCGGAGGTGCAGGCCTACCGGCAGGACCCGGAGAACCTGGAGGACACCATCGCCAAGCTCCGGCTCGCGGTCCGTGCCGCCGGGCTGGTGGTGCTGGCCCTCGGCGGGCTCGGCGTGCTGAACATCGGGCTGGTCACCGTGCGCCAGCGGATCCGGGAGATCGGCGTCCGGCGGAGCTTCGGGGCGACCTCGGCGCGGGTCTTCTCCGCGGTCGTGCTGGAGAGCGTCGTGGCCACCGCGCTGGCGGGGCTCGCCGCGGTGGCTATGTCGGTGGCGATCGTCCGGAACCTGCCGCTGGAGAGGTGGCTGGCCGGCGGCGTCCCGCTGGTCGACGCGCCCGGGTTCCCGGTCTCGGCGGCGATCGAGGGGTTGGTCGCGGCGACGGCCGTCGGCGCGCTGGCCGGTCTGGTGCCCGCGCTGATCGCCGTCCGGGTGAAGGTGATCGACGCGATCCGGTTCTGACGGTCCGGCCCTCGCCACCAGGTCTGGCGGCGGCGAGGGCCGGGCCGGTTCAGTCCCGGACGAGCAGGGCGACCGGCAGCTGTGCGCACAGGTCGCTCAGCCGGATGCCGCCCGAGTCGGAGACCAGTCGGGTGCCGGTGAGCAGGTCCCGCCACGCGCCGGTCCGCGAGCCGACCGCGGTGTCGCCCCAGCCGGTCTCGGCCAGGTGGACCGGCCGCCGGGTCGCGACGGTGACGACGCCGCCGCGGTCGAACGCGACGACGGAGTCGGCCGCCGGCCCGCGGGCCGGCACCGGGGTGTACCCGGACCAGGAATCCGGGGCGTCGCGCCGGTGCCGCAGCGTGCGGGAGACGACCAGCAGCTTGGCCGCACCGGTCTCGTCGACCGGCGGCACCCAGCCCTCGTCCAGCCGGGCCAGCAGCTCCTGCCGCACCCCGTAGTCGACCGGACGCCGGTTGTCCGGGTCGACCAACGAGAAGTCCCACAGCTCGGTGCCCTGGTACACGTCCGGGACGCCGGGGATGGTCAGCTGCAGCAGCTTCTGCGACAGCGAGTTCGACCAGCCGAACGGCGCGATCCGCTGCACGAACCGCTCGATCTCCGCGTGCGTGGTGGCGTCGTCGAACGCTGCGTCCACCAGGGCGTGCAGCTGGTCCTCGAACTCCTGCACCGGGTTGGTCCAGGTGGTCGAGGTGCCCGCCTCCCGGGCCGCCTTCTCCACGTAGGCGTGCGCCCGCTCCCGGGAGAGCGGCCAGGCGCCGACGAGGTTCTGCCACACCAGATGGGCCAGCGGGCGGTCGGTCAGCGGGTGCCGGTCCAGCCAGTCGCGGACCAGGCCGGCCCACTCGGACGGGACCTCGGCGAGCACGGCCAGCCGGGCCCGGACGTCCTCGCTGCGCTTGGTGTCGTGCGTGGACAGCGTCGTCATCGAGGCCGGCTTGACCTCCTGGCGGTGCTGCTGCGCCGCGTGGAACTGCTCGACCGTCGTCCCGAACCGGGCCGGGTCGCCGCCCACCTCGTTGAGCGCGACGAAGCGCGACCACCGGTAGTAGGCGCTGTCCTCGACGCCCTTGGCCATGACCGGACCGGAGGTCTGCTCGAACCGGGTGGCCAGCTCGGTGCCGGCCGAACCCAGCAGCGGGTGCAGCGCGTCGACGGCGGCGGTGAGGTCGGGACGGCGGAGCTTCACCGCGGCCACCGTGGCGTCCAGGTGCTCGCGGCCGTCGGGCAGGTAGCTGCGGTAGACCGGGAAGCCGGCCAGCAGCTCGGCCAGCCCTTCGGTCACCTGCTCGGCGGTCACGCCGGGGAGCTCACCGACGATCCGGTGCAGGCGGGCCACCTCCGACCCGAGCATGCCGTCGGTGACCTCGCGCTTGCAGTCGTGCACGAGCTGGGCGTAGTCGACCCGGCCGCCGGCCAGCTCGGTGTCCAGCGCGGTGATCGCGGCCTCGCCGGCCGGGTCGATGAGCACGTCGTCGACCTCGGCGAGCGCGTCGTACCCCGTCGTCCCGGCCGTCTTCCAGCTCTCGGGGAGCTCCTCGCCGGGCTCGAGGATCTTCTCCACCACGGTCCACCGGTCACCGGTCGCCTCGGCGAGCAGGTCCAGGTAGCCCTTCGGGTCGGCGAGCCCGTCGGGGTGGTCGATCCGGAGTGCGTCGACCGAGCCGTTCTCCACCAGCTGGACGACGAGCGCGTGGGTGGCCCGGAAGACGTCCCGGTCCTCGACCCGCAACCCGGCGAGGGTGTTGATCGCGAAGAAGCGCCGGTAGTTCAGCTGGTCGTCCGCGCGCCGCCAGTCGACCAGCTCGTAGTGCTGCCGGTCGTGCACCTCCTGCGGCGTGCCGGTCCCGGTGCCCGGGGCGATTGGGAATCGGTTGTCGTAGTAGCGCAGCTCGGGGCCGTCGTCGGTCTCCACGACCTCCAACTGGGAGACGTCGTCCGTGCTGCCCAGCACCGGGATGCGGATCCGGCCGACGCCGAAGTCCCAGTCGACGTCGAAGGCGTCGGCGTGGTCGGACTCCCGCCCGTGCTGCAGCAGGTCCCACCACCAGCCGGACTCGGCCGGGTCGCTGACGCCCATGTGGTTCGGCACCAGGTCCAGCACCAGGCCGAGCCCGTGCTCGTGCAACGCGGTCACGAACCGGTCGAGCCCGGCCCGCCCGCCGCGCGGCTCGTCGATGTGCGCGTGGTCGACCGTGTCGTACCCGTGCGTGCTCCCCGCCGCCGAGCGCAGCAGCGGGGACGAGTACGCGTGCGTCACGCCGAGGTCGGCCAGGTAGCCGGCCACGGTCGCCGCGTCGTCGAGGGTGAAGTCGGCGGTCACCTGCAGCCGGTAGGTGCCCGCGGGCACCTCCCGGCGGCGGCTCTCGTCCGGCTGGCCTCCGGCCGCCTGGCTCATGAGGCGGACTGCAGGACGACGGTGGCGCGGGCGGCCACGGTCAACGTGTCACCGGCCTTCACCACGACCGGTTCGACCTCGCTCATCTCCGCGGTGTCCACCACCACGGTCCAGCCCTCGGCGTACTCGCTGCTGGGCAGGGTGAACTCGATGTCCTCGTGCCAGGCGTTGAACACCAGGTAGAAGCAGTCGTCGACGACCGGCTCGCCCCGCTCGTCGGTGGAGCGGATCCCGTGGCCGTTGAGGTAGACGCCGATCGACTTGGCGTAGTGGGCGTCCCAGTCCTCCTCGCTCATCAGCTCGCCGGCGTGGGTGAACCAGGCGACGTCCTGGACCGGGTCGCCCTCCGCGCGGCGCACCGGGCGGCCGTGGAAGAACCGCCGGCGGCGGAACGTGGGGTGGTCGGTGCGCAGCTTGGTGACCAGCTTGGTGAACTCCAGCAGGCCCTCGTCGATGTTCTCCCAGTCGATCCAGGTGAGCTCGGAGTCCTGGCAGTAGCCGTTGTTGTTGCCGCGCTGCGTGCGGCCGAGCTCGTCGCCGTGCAGCAGCATCGGGACGCCCTGGGAGAGCATCAGCGTGGTGATGAAGTTGCGCCGCTGCTGGGCCCGCAACGCGAGGATCTCGGGGTCGTCGGTCTCGCCCTCGACGCCGAAGTTCCAGCTGCGGTTGTGGCTCTCGCCGTCGTTGTTGTCCTCGCCGTTGGCCTCGTTGTGCTTCTCGTTGTAGGAGACCAGGTCGTTGATCGTGAACCCGTCGTGCGCGGTGACGAAGTTGATGCTGGCCACCGGACGCCGGCCGGAGTGCTGGTAGAGGTCGGCCGAGCCGGTGATCCGGCTGGCGAACTCGCCGATCGTGGCGTTCTCGCCCCGCCAGAAGTCGCGGACGGTGTCGCGGTACTTGCCGTTCCACTCCGTCCACAGCGCCGGGAAGTTGCCGACCTGGTAGCCGCCGTCGCCGATGTCCCAGGGCTCGGCGATCAGCTTCACCTGGCTGACGATCGGGTCCTGGTGGCAGAGGTCGAAGAACGCCGACAGCCGGTCGACCTCGTGGAACTGGCGGGCCAGGGACGACGCCAGGTCGAAGCGGAACCCGTCGACGTGCATCTCGGTGACCCAGTAGCGCAGCGAGTCCATGATGAGCTGCAGCGACTGCGGCGTCCGGACGTTGAGTGAGTTCCCGGTGCCGGTGGTGTCCATGTAGTACTGCTTGTCGTCCTCGACCAGCCGGTAGTAGGCCTGGTTGTCGATGCCCCGGAAGGAGAGCGTCGGGCCCATGTGGTTGCCCTCGGCGGTGTGGTTGTAGACGACGTCGAGGATCACCTCGATGCCCGCCTCGTGCATGGCCCGGACCATGCCCTTGAACTCCTGCACCTGCTGGCCGTCGGTCTGCTGCGCGTACTCGTTGTGCGGCGCGAAGAAGCCGATCGTGTTGTAGCCCCAGTAGTTGCGCAGGCCCTTCTGCAGCAACGTGTCGTCCTGGACGAACTGGTGCACCGGCATCAACTCGATCGCGGTGATCCCGAGCTCCAGCAGGTGCTCGATGATCGCCGGGTGGGCGACGCCGGCATAGGTGCCGCGCAGCTCCTCGGGGATCCGCGGATGGGTCATCGTCAGGCCCTTGACGTGCGCCTCGTAGATGACCGTCTTGTTGTACGGGGTCTTCGGCGGGCGGTCCACGCCCCAGTCGAAGTAGGGGTTGATCACGACGGACTTCGGCATGTGCGCCGCCGAGTCGTCGTCGTTCTTCGCCCCGGTCGCGAAGTGGTAGCCGAACACCGCCTCGTCCCAGTCGACCTGCCCGTCGATCGCCTTGGCGTAGGGGTCCAGCAGCAGCTTGTTCGGGTTGCAGCGGTGCCCCTGCTCGGGGTCGTGCGGGCCGTACACGCGGAAGCCGTAGCGCTGGCCGGGCTGGACGCCGGGGAGGAAGGCGTGCCAGACGTAGGCGTCCATCTCGGGGAGCCGGATCCGCTCCTCGTTGCCCGCATCGTCGAACAGGCACAGCTCGATCTTCTCGGCCACCTCGCTGAAGATCGCGAAGTTGGTGCCGGTGCCGTCGTAGGTCGCCCCGAGGGGATATGCGGAACCGGGCCACACCTGGGTGGTCATGAAAGGTCGTCCTCCTGAGCTGGTCGCCCCTGGGCTCGGAGCAGGGGCGCGGGTCGTCACGGCTGAACCGGGGGTTCGTCGTCGGATGCCCGCAGAGCGGCCTCCGCACACCTGTGACGATCAGGACACGGGCGATGTCCGGAGGACGAGCGCGGGCAGTCCTCGGAGGGAGTCTGCCAAGGCCGGTCCGCTCGCCCGCGCAGTGCCGACCCACCGGCGCCACGGGCTCCGCCGCGGGGACGACGACGCCGGCCGTGTCCCGGGGACGGCGACGCCCTCCGCGGCGGACCGGGGAGGGCGTCGGCGCCCGGCTGCGGCAGTGTCTGCGCCGGGCCGGGCCGGGACCGGCAGCCCGGGCACCGCCGACCTCGCCCGGTGACCCGGGTGGCACTGGCGGCGACCGGTGCTGCTCGCTCCTGCGGGCGCTGACGCTAGGGGTACGTCGGCGTGTCGACAACTCCCCACGGCGACGGCCGGCCGATCAGTCGTCCCACGTGTCCCGTGCGGCCCATCCCGACGGGGCCGCCGGCCCGGGGCCGCTCCGGCCACTTCTGTCACAGGCCCGTCGTACCGTCGTCGGCGTGCCTGCATCCACCGACATCCGGCCCACCCAGGGGCGGTTCCGTGTCGTCAGCGAGTTCGAGCCCTCCGGCGACCAGCCCACGGCGATCAAGGCCCTCGCGGAGCGGGTCGACGCCGGTGCGCAGGACACCGTCCTGCTCGGCGCCACCGGCACCGGGAAGTCGGCCACCACCGCCTGGCTGATCGAGCAGGTGCAGCGCCCCACCCTGGTGATGGCGCCGAACAAGACGCTGGCCGCGCAGTTGGCCAACGAGTTCAGGGAGCTGATGCCCGACGCCGCGGTCGAGTACTTCGTCTCCTACTACGACTACTACCAGCCCGAGGCGTACGTCCCGCAGACCGACACCTACATCGAGAAGGACTCCTCGGTCAACGAGGAGGTCGAGCGGCTGCGGCACTCGGCGACCAACAGCCTGCTCACCCGGCGCGACGTCATCGTCGTCTCGACCGTGTCCTGCATCTACGGCCTGGGCACGCCGCAGGAGTACGTGGAACGCGCGCTCAAGGTGAAGGTGGGGGAGCAGCGCTCCCAGGAGGAGCTGCTGCGCACCCTGGTCACCGAGCAGTACACCCGCAACGACCTGGCCTTCACCCGCGGCACGTTCCGGGTCCGCGGCGACACGATCGAGATCTTCCCGGTCTACGAGGAGCTCGCCTGCCGGATCGAGATGTTCGGCGACGAGATCGAGCGGCTGTACTACCTGCACCCGCTCACCGGCGAGGTCATCCGCGAGGTCGACGAGCTCTTCGTCTTCCCTGCCACCCACTACGTGGCCGGACCTGAGCGCATGGAACGGGCGATCGGTGGCATCGAGGCGGAGCTGGAGCAGCGGCTGTCCGAGCTGGACAAGCAGGGCAAGTTGCTGGAGGCGCAGCGGCTGCGCATGCGCACCACCTACGACATCGAGATGATGCGCCAGGTCGGGTTCTGCTCCGGCATCGAGAACTACTCCCGGCACATCGACGGCCGGTCACCCGGCAGCGCCGGCGCCTGCCTGATCGACTACTTCCCCGACGACTTCCTGCTCGTCATCGACGAGTCGCACGTCACGGTGCCGCAGATCGGCGGCATGTACGAGGGCGACATGAGCCGCAAGCGCACGCTGGTCGAGCACGGCTTCCGGTTGCCCTCGGCGATGGACAACCGCCCGCTCAAGTGGGAGGAGTTCACCGACCGCATCCACCAGACCGTCTACCTGTCGGCGACCCCGGGTCACTACGAGCTCGGCCGGGTCCAGGGCGACGTCGTGGAGCAGGTGATCCGCCCGACCGGGCTGATCGACCCGGAGGTCGTGGTCAAGCCGACCAAGGGCCAGATCGACGACCTGGTCCACGAGATCCGGCTGCGCACGGAGAAGGACGAGCGGGTCCTGGTCACCACGCTGACCAAGAAGATGTCCGAGGACCTCACCGACTACCTGCTCGAGCTCGGCATCAAGGTCCGCTACCTGCACTCGGAGGTCGACACCCTGCGCCGCGTCGAGCTGCTGCGGGAGCTCCGCCAGGGTGAGTACGACGTGCTGGTCGGCATCAACCTGCTGCGCGAGGGGCTCGACCTGCCCGAGGTGTCGCTGGTGGCCATCCTCGATGCGGACAAGGAGGGCTTCCTCCGCTCGGGCACCTCGCTGATCCAGACCATCGGCCGGGCGGCGCGCAACGTCTCCGGTCAGGTGCACATGTACGCCGACAAGATCACCCCGTCGATGGCCCAGGCGATCGAGGAGACCAACCGGCGGCGCGAGAGGCAGATCGCCTACAACACCGAGCACGGTGTCGACCCGCAACCGCTGCGCAAGAAGATCGTCGACATCCTCGACGGCATCTACAAGGCCGCCGAGGACACCGAGGAGGTCACCGGCGGGGCCACGACCGAGCTGCTGGGCGGCTCGGGGCGTCAGCAGTCGCGCGGCAAGTCGCCGGTGCCCGGTCTGTCGTCGAGGAGCCGGGCGAAGGCCGGGTCGATCGACGTCCAGGGTCTGCCGCGCAACGAGCTCGCCGACATGATCACCTCGATGAACGAGCAGATGCTGGCGGCGGCCCGCGAGCTGCAGTTCGAGGTGGCAGCCAGGCTGCGCGACGAGCTGACCGAGCTGAAGAAGGAGCTGCGGCAGTTCGACGCCGCGCACGCCTGAGCCGGTGCCCAAGTCCTCGCCGTCCGCGGGCACAGGTCATCGCCGTCCGCGGGAACTCTGCGGGGCGGTCGTTCGTAGGGGACCCTGGGACCTGGACCGCCGGGGTCGGTGCGTTGCCGCGCCGGACCGGGCAGGCCCCACGTGGAGGGGAGTATCCCGCCCGCGGCAGTGTCGTCAACACGGGATCCCACGGTCCCCGGCGCTGCCGGCCGACCCGCCTGGCGGGTCGGTGGGAGAGACCTCCGGTGCTGACATGAGCCAGACGACCGGAGGAAATGCATGGACGTCCCCCTGTGGGTGTGGGGCATCACGGTGGCTGCGATCATCGGGATGCTCGTCTTCGACTTCTTCGGCCACGTGCGCACGCCGCACGCGCCGACCCTGAAGGAATCCGGCACCTGGTCGGCGGTCTACATCGCCATCGCCCTCCTGTTCGGGCTGGTGGTGCTCGTCTTCTGGGGCGGCACCTACGCCGGTGAGTACTTCGCCGGCTGGGTCACCGAGAAGAGCCTCTCGGTCGACAACCTGTTCGTCTTCGTGCTGATCATGGCCAGCTTCGCCGTACCGCGTGAGCTGCAGCAGAAGGTCCTGCTGTTCGGCATCGCCTTCGCGCTCGTGCTGCGGACGATCTTCATCTTCCTCGGGGCCGCGGCCATCGAGAACTTCAGCTGGGTCTTCTACATCTTCGGCGGCTTCCTCATCTGGACCGCGATCGCCCAGGCCCGCAGTGGCGGTCACGACGACGAGGAGGAGTTCAAGGAGAACTCGGTCCTGCGGCTGACCCGCAAGGTGCTCCCGACGACCGAGGAGTACCACTCCGACCGCCTGGTCACGAAGATCAAGGGGAAGCGGTTCATCACCCCCTTGATGATCGCGCTGATCGCCATCGGCAGCGCCGACATCCTCTTCGCCGTCGACTCGATCCCGGCGATCTTCGGTCTCACCCAGGAGACCTACCTGGTCTTCACCGCGAACGCGTTCGCCCTGCTGGGTCTGCGCCAGCTGTTCTTCCTCATCGACGGACTGCTCGACAAGCTCGTGTACCTCGCCTACGGCCTGTCGGTCATCCTCGGGTTCATCGGCATCAAGCTGCTGATCCACGCGCTGCACGAGAACACGCTGCCGTTCATCAACGGCGGCGAGCACGTCACCCTGGTCCCGGAGATCCCGACCTGGCTGTCGCTGCTGGTCATCCTGGTGACCCTGCTGGTGACCACCTGGGCGAGCCTGCGGAAGAACAAGAAGGACGCCCAGCGGCGCGCGGAGCGCGGCGCCGGGGAGCCGGGGGCCGACAGCGCCGGGCGGCACATCGGCGCACCGGGCGACCCGGGCGCCGACACGGCCGAGGCGCCGGCCGACCCGCGCGAGGTGCCGGTGAGCCGGCCGGAGTCGCGCACCGACTGAGCGCGGCGCGGGGCCGGGGGTGACGAACGTCGCCCCTGGCCCCGCGCCACAGCGGCCGGGGACACGGGTCGTCGACCGATGCACGAGGCAACGAACCCGTAGAGTGCCGGTACGTGGAGCTCCCCGTCTGGTTCGAGATCTCGACGTTCGTGGGGCTCACCGTCCTGCTGCTCGCCGACCTCGCCCTCGTCGTCCGTCGTCCGCACGAGCCCTCCGTCAAGGAGGCGACGGCGTGGGTGGTCTTCTACGTGGCCCTGGCGCTGGCCTTCGGCGGGATCGTGCTGGCGGTGACCAACGGGCAGTTCGCCACCGAGTTCTACGCCGGCTGGTTGACCGAGTACTCGCTCTCGGTCGACAACCTGTTCGTCTTCGTGATCATCATGGCCCGCTTCCGGGTGCCCCGGAAGCTCCAGCAAGAGGTCCTGATGGTCGGGATCATCATCGCGCTGGTGCTGCGAGGCCTCTTCATCCTCGCCGGCGCCGCCGTCATCGAGCGGTTCATCTGGGTCTTCTTCCTCTTCGGTGCGTTCCTCGTCTACACGGCGATCAACCTGGTCCGGCACCGCGAGGAGGACGAGGACTACGAGGAGAACGGCCTGATCCGGCGGATGCGCAAGGTCCTGCCGATGACCCAGGACTTCCACGACAGCAAGATCCGCGTCGTCCAGGACGGCAAGAAGCTGTGGACGCCGATGATCGTGGTGTTCCTGGCACTGGGCACGACCGACCTGCTGTTCGCGCTGGACAGCATCCCCGCGATCTTCGGGCTGACCCGCGAACCGTTCATCGTCTTCACCGCGAACATCTTCGCGCTGATGGGCCTCCGTCAGCTGTACTTCCTGCTCGGCGGTCTGCTCAAGCGCCTGGTCTACCTGTCCCTGGGGCTGGCCGTCATCCTGGCCTTCATCGGCGTCAAGCTGATCCTCGAGGCACTGCACGAGAACCAGTACCCCTTCGCCGGCGAGCGTGAGCCGCTGGAGAGCATCCCGGCGATCCCGACCTGGCTGTCGCTGACGGTCATCCTGGTGGTCCTGCTGGTCGCCACCGTGGCCAGCCTGATCAAGACCCGCGGCGAGGTGCCCGACGCCGAGGGTGCCGCGATCGACCCGGCCGTCACCGACACCGGTGAGCCCGGCCGGCCCGGCGCGCTGACCGAGGACGAGCAGCGCGCCCGCGCCGCCACCGGCGAGGACCCCCACCGCACCAGCTGAGCGCGGCGGCGGCCCGGCCTCCCGGGCCGCCGCCGTGTGGTCAGCGGGGCGGGATCGTCCCCGGCTCGACGGTCGAGCCGCCGACGGCGACCAGGACGCCGTCCCGCCACACCTCGCGCACCCGCCCGGCCAGGCCGGTGAGGTCGCCCGCGTCGCCGTCCAGGACCACCAGGTCGGCCCGCTTGCCGGGCTGCAGGCTGCCCAGCTCGCCGTCGACGCCCAGCAGTTCGGCGGCCGACAGCGTCGCGGCGTGCCAGGCCTGGTCCGCGGTCATCCCGCAGCCGACCATCAGGCCGAGCTCGGAGAGGTTGTCGCCGTGCGGGCCCACTCCGCTGTCGGTCCCCATCGCGACCTTAACCCCGGCCTCGACCGCCCGGCGGACGGACTCGTCGTGCACCGACTGCACCGCGCGCGCCTTCTCGATCACGGCCTCGGGCAGCGACGCCCCCGCGGCGACGGCGGTGAGCACCGCCCGGGGCGCGGCGAGGGTGGGCACCAGCCACGTCCCGTGGGTCAGCATCAGGTCGATCGCCTCGTCGTCGAGGTAGATGCCGTGCTCGATCGAGCGGATCCCGGCCCGGACGGCGGCCTTGATCCCCTCCGCGCCCTGCGCGTGCGCCATCACGTGCACTCCGGCCGCCACCGCCTCCTCGACGAGCACGTCGAGCTCGGCCGGCCGGAAGTGCGGGTGCCGCGGGTCGTCCCGGGCGGAGAGGACGCCGCCACTGGTGGCCACCTTGAGCACGTCGGCGCCGGCGCGCAGCAGCTCGCGCACGGTGCGGCGCATCTCGTCGGCGCCGTCCACGACGGTGCCCGGCCGCCCGGGGTGCGGCCCCATCAGCGGTACCTCGGCGCCGCAGACGTGCCAGCCGTCGCCGTGCCCACCCGTCTGGGACAGCATGCTGATCGCGATCTGCATCCGCGGCCCGGCGATCAGCCCGTCGCGCACGGCCTGGGCCACTCCCAGGTCGGCACCGCCGGCGTCCCGCACCGAGGTGATGCCCAGCGCCAGGGTGCGGCGGAGGTTGTGCACCGCCTCGTAGAAGCCGTAGCTGAACGGCGTCTGCAGCAGCCGCAGCATGTCGACGCCGCTGAGCATGACGTGCACGTGGCAGTCGAAGAGGCCCGGCAGCACGGTGGTGCCGGCGCAGTCGACGACCTCGTCGCCGTCCAGCCCCGTGCCGACGTCCAGGACGCGGCCGTCCTCCACGAGGACGTCGGCGCGGGCAGCGGGCCCGCCCGTGCCGTCGAACACCTGGCCACCGGCGAACACCCGTCGTGTCATCCGGGTCACACTAGCGATCCGTCAGTGGGCCGCAGGACCGTGCGGCGGGGGAGGTCGGGTCGGCGCGTGGTTGGCTCCCGGTCATGAGCCCCCCGACCGACGCCGGCCGCGTCGCCGGCCTGGTCGGGGTCCTCTTCGGGCTCGCCGGCATGGGCAGTGCTGCGGTCGCGGTCACGCTGCCGGCCATCGCCGCCGACCTCGACCTGACCACCGGCGGCGTCTCCTGGGTGATCAGCCTCTACGCGCTGATGCTGGCCGTGGCGACCGCCGTGTACGGCCGGATCGCCGACCTGGCCGGAATCCGGCTGCCGCTGGTCGTCGGCGTGGCCCTGATGACCGCCGGGGCGGTGCTCGGCGGCCTGGCCCCCAGCTACCCGGTGCTGCTGGGTGCCCGCGTCCTCCAGGGCCTCGGTGCGGCTGCGGTCCCGGTGCTCGGCATGGCGATCGTCAGCGCGCGGTACGAGGGAGCAGTGCGGACCGCCGCGCTGGGCAAGGTCGCCGGCACCGCGGCGGCGGTCAGCGCCCTGGGGCCGTTGGTCGGTGGGCTGGTCGCCGACGTCGCCAGCTGGCGGGCGGTCGTGGTGCTGCCGGCGCTCGGGTTGCTGCTGGTGCCGGTGCTGTGGCGCTCGGTCCCCGCCGTGGGCACCGGTGCCCGGCTGGACGTGCTGGGCGCGGTCCTGGTCGCCGGCACCGCCGCCGGTCTGGTGCTGCTCGTGCAGTCCCCGGCCTCCGGGGTGGTGATCGCCGCCGTCGGTGCCGCGCTGCTGGGGCTGGGCGTCCCGGCGGTCGCCGCGCAGGTGCGCCGCCGGCCGGAGGGCTTCCTGCCCACGGCCGTCCTCCGGGAGCCGGTGGTGGTCCGCAGTGCGCTGGCCGCCTCGGCCGTCCCGGCCGCCTGGTTCGCGCTGCTGATCGCCGTCCCCGCCGTGCTCGCGGGCGAGGGGTGGACGCCGCTGCACATCGGCCTGGCGCTGGTGCCCAGCGCGGTCACCGGCTTCCTCGCCCCGCGGCTCGCCGGCCCGCTGCTGGCCCGGCTCGGCCCCGCCCGGTCGCTGGCCATCTCCGGGGTCATCGCGACCGTCGCGCTGCTGGTCGCTGCGCTCGGTGCCAGCGCTGGTTCCGCCCCCGGCCTGGTGACGGCCGTCGTCCTGGTGACGGTCGCCTTCGGGCTCGGCCAGCCGGCACTGATGGCCGCGGTCGGCGGCGCCGTCCCCGACGAGGTGCGCGGCGTCGCGCTGGGCATCGCCACGCTGGTCTTCCTGGTGGGCGGCGGGGTGGGGTCGGCGGTGGTCGGCGGTGCGGGCGAGGTGCTCGGGCTGGACCGCAGTCTGCTGCTGCTCGCCGCACTGCCGCTGTTCGGTGCGCTGGGCCTGGCCCGCAGCATCCGGGCGGAACGGCGCGACCCGGGAGCGCTCACCCCTTAGCGGGGCTCACCATCTGCGCCGCCGTGCGCTGGGCTAGCGTGCCCGGCATGCGGCCGACCGACCTCTCCCTGCTGCGCGTTCCCGGTGTGCCCACGGTGTCCCCGGACGGGGCGACCGCCGTCGTCGCCGTCAGCCGGCTGGACCTGGACGCCGACGAGTACCGCAGCCAGCTGTGGACCGTCCCGACCGACGGCTCGGCGCCGGCCCGACCGCTCACCCACGGCCACCACGACTCGGCACCCGCGTTCTCCCCGGACGGCCACTGGCTGGCCTACCTGTCAGCCGAGCCGAAGGGGAAGCCGCAGCTGCACGTGCTGCCCGCCGGCGGTGGCACGGCCCGGCGGCTGACCGACCACCACCTGGGCGCCGGCACCCCCGTGTGGTCGCCGGACTCCCGCCGGCTGGCCTACACCGCGCGGGTGCCCGAGCAGGGGCGGTACGGCACCGACGAGGACGTGTCGCCGGGCGCGGAGCCTCCCCGGCTGATCACCACCCTGAAGTACCGGGCCGACGACATCGGTTTCACCAACGACCGCCGCAGTCACGTCTTCGTCGTCGACCTGCCCGCGGACACCGACGACGACGCCGTCGAGCAGCCCACGCCGTTCCAGGTCACCGGCGGCGACGTCGACGACACCGACGTGGCCTGGCGTCCGGACGGCTCCGTGCTCGCCTTCGTCTCCGCGCGGCACGAGGGCGCCGACCTGGACCTGGTCTCCGACGTGTACGTCGTCCGGCCCGACGGCAGCGGGCTGCGCCGGGTCACCGAATCCCGGTCCGCGTGCAGCCACCCGGCCTACGACCCGGACGATCCCACCGGCAGCACCATCTACCTCTCGGCGATCCCCGACCTGGGCCCGCTCGGCCGGGACTTCGTCGGCCGGAACACCACCCTGGCGCAGGTCAGCGCCGCGGGTGGCCCGGTGGTGCCGCTGCTCGACCCGGAGGAGCACGACCGCGGCGACGAGACCCCGGCGACCGTGGTGGCCGGTGGCGCCGCCCTCATCGGTGTCCAGCGCCGCGGCGCGGTCGAGCTGCTGCGGGTCCCGCTCGGCGGGGGCGAGCCCGAGGTGCTGGTCGAGGGGCAGTACACGGTGCGGGGGATGGCCGTCGGGGGCGGCGTCGTCGTCGCCACCGTCGCGCACGACCGCTCGGCGGGCGAGCTCATCGCGGTCACCCCCGGACGGCGCCGGCTGATCACCGGCTTCGGTGCGCCGCTGCAGGCCACCGGCCGGCTGCACCGGATGCGGGAGACGACGGCGACCGCCCCGGACGGCTACCCGGTGCACGGCTGGATCACCACACCGCCCGGGCCGGGGCCGCACCCGGTGCTGCTGACCGTGCACGGCGGGCCGTTCAGCCAGTACGGCTGGACGCTGTTCGACGAGACCCAGGCCTACGTCGAGGCCGGCTACGCCGTGCTGATGTGCAACCCCCGCGGGTCGTCGGGCTACGGCCAGGCGCACGGCCGGGTGATCAAGGAGCACATGGGCGAGCTGGACGCCGACGACGTGCTGGCCTTCCTCGACGCGGCGCTGACCGATCCGGGGCTGGACGCCACCCGCGTCGGGCTGATGGGCGGCTCGTACGGCGGGTTCATGACCACGCTGCTGCTCGGCCGCACCGATCGGTTCGTCGCCGGCATCAGCGAGCGGGGCTTCAACGACCCGGTGAGCTTCGTCGGCTCCTCCGACATCGGGTTCTTCTTCCCCGACGAGTACGTGGGCACCGATCCCGAGCGCGTCGCGGCGCAGTCGCCGATGGCCTCGGCGCACCGGATCACCACCCCCACGATGGTGATCCACTCGGAGGAGGACTGGCGCTGCCCGCTGGAACAGGGCACCCGGCTCTACGTGGAGCTCAAGCGCCGCGACGTCCCCACCGAGCTGCTGCTCTTCCCGGGGGAGGGGCACGAGCTGTCCCGGTCCGGCCGGCCGGAGCACCGCCGGGCGCGCCTCGAGCACGTGCTGCGCTGGTGGAGCCGCTGGCTGCCGACCCCGCAGAACAGCCCGGCGATGGGCGCGCTTCCGGCCGGGTCCGGCCCGGCCGGGCCCGACCCGGCCGAGCCGCTGACCGTGCAGGCGACCAGGGTCGACTGAGGAGCGCGCTGGTCCGCGCCCCCGCTCACCTGCGGCGGCGGACCACCGCGTAGCCGAGGGCGAGCAGCATCGCGCCCAGCGCCGTCTCGACAGCCCGGGCCCGGATGCTGGCGCGGACGATGCCGACGGCGTCCGGGCGCGCCTGCCGGGTGCCCAGCAGCGCTCCACCGAGCGACGAGTCGACGCCCGCGCCGACGGTCACGATGTGCTGCGACGGTGAGTCGAGCCGGGCGGTGAGCCCGGCATCGGCCAGCGCGCCGGCCAGCTCGGCGAGATCGGCGCGGCCGGGCCGGGTCCCGGTGCGGGCGGTGGCCGCCGCCCGCAGGCCCAGCACGAACCCGCGGACGTCGTCGGCGACCACGTGGACGTCACCGCCGGCGGCGGTGACCCGCACGGGCGCACCGTCGACCTCGATGGACAGGTCGCCCGTCACGTCGAGGCGGGCCACCTCCGGGTTCATCCCCTGCTGGCGTTCTCGGCGGTGGTGATGCGCAGCGTCCCGTTCAGCCGCCAGGTGGCGCGGGGTGCGTCCGGGCTGGTCTCCCGCGGCACCTCGACGGTCATGTCCACGAACTCGTAGTTGATCGCCGCGCCCTTGCCCGTCAGGTAGGCCCACATCTCCTTGCCCAAATCGGCGAAGCTGGTCGTCTCGTGGGACTTGATGTCGCGCTTGCCGGTCGCGATGTCGCTGTTCGACATGGTCATGGAGCTCTCCTCGCTCGGGCGGTGGCCGCAAGGACACGGCGCTTCCGGACGGGCCGCGGCGCGTTCGTCCACGGCTCCGGTTGCGCACTACCCGGTCTGGCGTCGACGACCCGGCGACCGGAGCAGGCGGCGGAGGAGGGCGGTCCGGGCCGCGAGCCGGTCTAGCGTGTCCGCATGGCGCTCATCTACCCCGTCCAGGCCGACCTCCCGGAGCCCGACGAGGACAGCGAGGCCGACTTCGACGAGCTCGCGGCGGATCTCTCCGACAACTGGCTGGTCGAGATCGCCGTGGGGGAGGACGGGGACGACGCGTGCTTCGGCCCGCTCACCGCGAGGGCGGCCTGGGACCTCGCGGTCGACCTCGACGAGCGCCGCCCCGACTGGTCGATCTCGGTGGTGCCGCTGCACGTGGCAGGGACGGCGGAGGAGCTCGTCGAGCTCTTCGAGGACTAGGGCTCTTCGAGGACGAGGGCTCTTCGAGGACGAGGGCTCTTCGATGGCCGGAACGCTTCGAGACCGGGCCCTGCGCCGGTCACCAGCCGCGGGCGCGCCACTCCGGCAGGTTCGGGCGCTCGGCGCCGATCGTCGTGTCCGCGCCGTGGCCCGGGTAGACCCAGGTGTCGTCGGGCAGCTCAGCGAACAGCCGGCTCTCCACGTCGTCGACCAGGCTGGTGAACCGGGCGGCGTCGGACTGGGTGTTGCCCACGCCGCCCGGGAACAGGCTGTCGCCGGTGAAGACGTGCGTGCCGGCGCCCTCGGGGCCGCGCCAGACCAGCGCGATGCTGCCCGGCGTGTGCCCGCGCAGGTGCACCACCGCGAGGGTCTGGTCGCCCACGGGGACGGTGTCGCCGTGGGAGACCGGGCGGGTGACCGGCACCGGCAGGTCGGCTGCGTCGGCAGGGTGCGCGACGGTCTCCGCGCCGGTCGCCTGCACCACCTCCGGGAGTGCCCGGTGGTGGTCCCAGTGGCCGTGCGTGGTCACCACCGTGCGGACGTCGGCGTCGCCGATCAGCTCCAGCAGCGCCGCCGGCTCGGCCGCCGCGTCGACCAGCAGCGACTCCCCGCTGGCCGTGCTGGTGAGCAGGTAGACGTTGTTCGCCATCTCGCTGACGGCCAGCTTCCGGATGGTCAGCCCCGGGAGCTCGCGGACGTCGGCGGGGCCACCGACCTGCACGTCCCCGGTGTACGTCTGCCCGCTCATCGCGCTCCCGTCTGAGACTGTCGGTGCCGCCGTCTAGGTTCGTCGGCATGGACGCTAGTGCAGATTCCGGGCCCTCCGGCGCGCCGGCCGCGGCGGGTTCCGGGGAGCCGACGCTCGACGGGGTGGTCGGTCTCCCGGCGACCGAGCTGGCCGCCAGGGTCCGCGCCGGTGAGCTCTCCGCGGTCGGCGTCGTCCGTGCCCATCTGCGGCACCTGGCCGCGGTGGAGGCGCGGATCGGGGCGTTCCGGGTCGTCCGCACCGGAGCCGCGCTGGCCGAGGCCGCCGCCGTCGACGCCCGTCCCGACCGGGCCCGGCTGCCGCTGGCCGGTGTCCCGATCGCGGTCAAGGACAACGTCGCGGTGGCCGGCGAGGTGGCCACGGACGGGTCGTCGGCCCACCTGCCGGCGCCGGCGAGCGCCGACCACCCGGTGGTGGCCCGGCTGCGGGCCGCGGGGGCGGTCGTCGTCGGCATCACGCGGGTGCCCGAGCTCTGCCTGTACTGCGCCACCGACGGTCCGGGCACGGTCACCCGCAACCCGTGGGACACCGCACGCTCGGCCGCCGGCTCCTCCGGGGGCAGCGCCGCCGCGGTCTCCGCCGGCGTCGTCCCGCTGGCCCAGGGCAACGACGGCATGGGCTCACTCCGACTGCCCGCCGCCGCCTGCGGGCTGGTCACCCTCAAGCCCGGCTCCGGCGTGGTCCCGGCCCAGATCGGTGCCGACAGCTGGTCCGGCATGGCGGAGAACGGTGTGCTGGCCACCACCGTCGCCGACCTGGCCGTCGGCTTCGCCGTGTTGGCCGGCACCGAGTCGGCCCAGCCGGCGGCCCCGGTCGGCCCGCTGCGGATCGCGGTGTCGACCCGGTCGCCCGTGCCCGGCGTCCGGCTGGACGCCGCCGGCCGCGCTGCGCTGGACGCCGTGGTCGCCGAACTGCGGGCCGCCGGGCACGTCGTGGTCGAGAAGGAGCCGCTGATCACCCCGGCTGCGGCGCTGGGCACCATCACCCGGTGGCTGGCCGGCGCGGACTCCGACGCCGAGGCCCTCGGGCTCGACCGCCAGGCCCTGGAGCCGCGTAGCCGCACCCACGCCCGGCTGGGCCGCTGGGTGCGCCGGGCCGGCCTCGTCCGGCCGCAGACGGCGGCGGCGTTCCGGGCCCGGATGGCCGACTTCTTCTCCGACGTCGACGTCCTGCTCAGCCCGGTCGTCTCCGGTCCGCCGCTCGCCGCCCGGCCCTGGCACGAGCGGGGCTTCCTGGCCAACATCACGGCCAACGCCCGCTGGGCGCCGTGGACGTCGGCCTGGAACGTGGCGGGTCTGCCGGCGCTCGTCCTGCCGGCCGGCCCGGGGCGGGACGGGCTGCCCAGCTCCGTCCAGTTCGTCGGCCCGGCCGGGGCCGAGACGCGGCTACTCTGGCTGGCCGGGGAGCTCGAAGACCGGCTGCCCTGGCGCCGGCACGCGCCGGTCTTCGACCCGGCCGGACGGGTCGGCGGCCCCGCCGGCTGACCGGGCAGCGTCGCCCAGCGCGGGCGGGGGAGACCCAGCCGACACCCGCGCCGGGAAGCCCGCCTGTCGGGCCACCGTTCCACTGGGCGATGCACCTCACCGGCCTCGAGCTCCGCACTGCACCACTGGTCCCCGCCGCCCCGCGAACGGACCAGCACCGAACCACTGCGACCGACAGGGATCACATGGACCGGCTCGTCGTCCGCGGCGCCCGAGAGCACAACCTCAAGGACGTCCACCTCGACCTGCCCCGCGACGCGATGATCGTGTTCACGGGGCTATCCGGCTCGGGCAAGTCCAGCCTGGCCTTCGACACGATCTTCGCCGAGGGGCAGCGCCGCTACGTCGAGTCGCTGTCGGCCTACGCCCGCCAGTTCCTCGGCCAGATGGACAAGCCCGACGTCGACTTCATCGAGGGCCTGTCCCCGGCGGTGTCGATCGACCAGAAGTCGACCAACCGCAACCCGCGGTCGACGGTCGGCACGATCACCGAGGTCTACGACTACCTGCGGCTGCTGTACGCCCGGGCCGGTCAGCCGCACTGCCCCAACTGCGGGAAGCCGATCTCGCGGCAGACGCCGCAGCAGATCGTCGACCAGGTGCTCGCCATGGAGGAGGGCACCCGGTTCCAGGTGCTGGCACCGGTCGTACGGGCGCGCAAGGGCGAGTACGTCGACCTGTTCAGCTCGCTGCAGACCCAGGGCTTCTCCCGGGTGCGGGTCGACGGCACCATCCACCCGCTGACCGAGCCGCCGACGCTCAAGAAGCAGGAGAAGCACACGATCGAGGTGATCGTCGACCGGCTGACGGTCAAGGAGAGCGCCAAGCGGCGGCTGACCGACTCGGTCGAGACCGCGCTCGGGCTCGCCGGTGGCCTGGTGGTGCTCGACTTCGTCGACCTCCCCGAGGACGACGCACACCGGGAGCGCACCTTCTCCGAGCACCTGGCCTGCATCGACGACGGGCTGTCCTTCGAGGCACTCGAGCCGCGGTCGTTCTCGTTCAACTCGCCGTTCGGCGCGTGCCCGGAGTGCACCGGCATCGGCACCCGCAAGGAGGTCGACCCCGACCTCGTCGTCCCTGACCCGGGCAAGAGCCTGGCCGAGGGCGCCATCGCCCCGTGGGCCGGCTCGATGAGCAACGAGTACTTCCAGCGGCTGCTCGGCGGGCTGGCCGACATGAACGGCTTCTCGATGAACACCCCGTGGGAGGAGCTCCCCGCGAAGGTCCAGAAGTCGGTCCTGCACGGGTCCCCGGACCAGGTCCACGTGAAGTACAAGAACCGCTACGGCCGCGAGCGCAGCTACTACGCCGCCTTCGAGGGCGTGCTGCCCTTCCTCGAGCGCCGCCACGAGAACACCGACAGCGAGTTCATGAAGGACAAGTACGAGGGCTACATGCGCGACGTGCCCTGCCCGATCTGCCACGGCACCCGGCTCAAGCCGGAGATCCTCGCCGTCAAGATGATGGGCCGGTCGATCGCCGAGGTCACCGGGCTGTCCATCGGCGAGGCCTCCGAGTGGCTCAACGCCCTGGAGCTCGGCGAGCGCGAGCGGGCCATCGCCGTCCAGGTGCTCCGGGAGATCCAGGCCCGGCTCTCCTTCCTCGTCTCCGTCGGGCTGGACTACCTGTCCCTGGACCGTCCGGCCGCCACGCTGGCCGGTGGGGAGGCGCAGCGCATCCGGCTGGCCACCCAGATCGGCTCCGGGCTGGTCGGCGTCCTCTACGTGCTCGACGAGCCGTCGATCGGACTGCACCAGCGCGACAACGTCCGGCTGATCGAGACGCTGGTCCGGCTGCGCGACATGGGCAACACGCTGATCGTCGTCGAGCACGACGAGGACACCATCAAGCAGGCCGACTGGATCGTCGACATCGGTCCCGGCGCCGGCGAGCACGGTGGCGAGGTGGTGGTCAGCGGCACCTACGAGGACCTCCTCGCCAGCGAGCGGTCGATCACCGGTGCGTACCTGTCCGGCCGCCGGGAGACCCCCATCCCGAAGATCCGGCGCGAGCGGACGCCGGGCCGGGAGCTGGTCGTCAAGGGCGCCCGGGAGAACACCCTGCGCGGGATCGACGTGGCGTTCCCGCTGGGCATGCTGGTCGCCGTCACCGGCGTCTCCGGCTCGGGCAAGTCCAGCCTGGTCAACGACATCCTCTACACGACCCTGGCCAACGAGCTGAACCGCGCGCGGATGGTGCCCGGCCGGCACCGCACCATCACCGGCCTGGACCAGCTGGACAAGGTCGTCGGCGTCGACCAGTCGCCGATCGGGCGCACCCCGCGGTCGAACCCGGCCACCTACACCGGGGTCTGGGACCACGTCCGCAAGCTGTTCGCCAGCACGTCGGAGGCGAAGGTCCGCGGCTACCAGCCCGGCCGGTTCTCCTTCAACGTCAAGGGCGGCCGGTGCGAGGCGTGCTCCGGCGACGGGACGCTGAAGATCGAGATGAACTTCCTGCCCGACGTCTACGTGCCCTGCGAGGTCTGCAAGGGCGCCCGGTTCAACCGGGAGACCCTCGAGGTGCACTACAAGGGCAAGACCGTGGCCGAGGTGCTCAACATGCCGATCGAGGAGGCCGCCGAGTTCTTCGCGGCCATCCCGGCGATCGCCCGCTACATGCGCACCCTCACCGACGTCGGCCTCGGCTACGTCCGGCTCGGCCAGCCGGCCACCACGCTCTCCGGTGGCGAGGCGCAGCGGGTCAAGCTCGCCAGCGAGCTGCAGAAGCGCTCCAACGGCCGCACGATCTACGTCCTCGACGAGCCCACCACCGGGCTGCACTTCGAGGACATCAACAAGCTGCTGCAGGTCATCCAGGGGCTGGTCGACAAGGGCAACTCGGTCATCGTCATCGAGCACAACCTCGACGTGATCAAGAGCGCCGACTGGTTGATCGACATGGGGCCGGAAGGTGGCTTCCGCGGCGGCGTGGTCGTGGCCGAGGGGCCGCCGGAGCTCGTCGCCTCGGTCCCGGAGAGCCACACCGGCAGGTTCCTCGCCAAGATCCTCGATCCGGAGGCCGTCGCGGCGGTGGCCGCAGGCCCGAAGAAGAAGGCCCGCAAGAAGGCCAGCTGACCGGTGCACGGGGCGGTTGCGGCCGCCTCGTGCGCCCCCGAACGAGAGGACCCACCGTGACGACGACGTCCGGCGACCTGCCCGTGCTCCCGCGCCCCGACGGGGTGGACGTCCCCTACCGATGCTGGCTGCCCGCCGGCGAGGTCCGGGGCACCCTGCAGCTGGTCCACGGCGCCTCCGAGCACTCCGGCCGCTACGAGCGGCTGGCCGGTGCGCTCACCGAGCGGGGCCTGGCCGTCTACGCGATGGACCTGCGCGGGCACGGCCGGACCGCCGAGGTCACCGGCCCCGGTCGGTTCGGGGTGCCCGGCGCCGACGGCGTCCTCGACGACGTCGAGGCCCTGCACCGGCTCGCCGCCGAGGAGCACCCGGGCCCGCCACGGGTGCTGCTGGGCCACTCGATGGGCTCGGTGATCGCGCTGGCCAGCGCCGAGCGGGACGGCGCGGGGCTGAGCGGGCTGGTGCTGTCCGGACCGATCGGGGTGTCGCCGGAGCTGGCCGAGACGGTGTCCGCCCTGGACGGTGCCGTGGCTGCCGGGCTGGGGGACCAGCCGCTGGACGCCCTCGGCGCCTTCAACGAGCCGTTCGAGCCGGCCCGCACCCCCTACGACTGGCTGTCCCGTGACCCGGCCGAGGTGGACGCCTACCTGGCCGACCCGCTCGCCGGCGACCAGGTGCCGCTGACCCACGGGTACGCGGCCGGGGTCTTCGGCATGTCGGTCCGCGCGGCCAGCCCGCAGGGGGTCGCCGCACTGCCCGCAGCCCTGCCGGTGCTGCTGCTGTCCGGGCAGCACGACCCGGTCGGCGGCCGGGACGCCGAGCAGGTCACCGCCCTGGCCGGGCTGCTCCGGGAACGCGGTCTGCCGGTCGACCAGCGGGTCTACCCCGAGGCGCGGCACGAGGTCTTCAACGAGACCAACCGCGACGAGGTCGTCGCCGACCTGCTCGGCTGGCTGGACGACCGTCTGGCCGGCTGAGCCCGCCGCTCCGACACCCGGCTCCGGCCCTGGAGCTGGCCGCCCCGGCCACCGGCGCCCGCCCTGGAGCTGGCGGCTCCGGTCTGACGGCAGTGCCGCCCGAGGGCGGCGCGGCGGTCAGCGCCGATCGTCGCGGACGTCGAGCAGTCGTGCGCCGACCGGCTCCGGCAGCCGGCCGGCGCCCACGGCCCCGGCGACGTCGGCCACCGCGGCCTGGGCGGCCTCCGGGCCGGCGACCGCCCAGGTGGCCCGGCGATCAGCGCCGTCGGCGCTGCAGAGCTGCACCAGCCACGGGTGCGTGCGCTCCCGCTGCCCCGTCTGCCACGCCCGCCGGGCCCACATGACCAGGCCCAGGGCGGCCGGCCCGCCGCCGGTCACCGCGAGCGCGTCGCGGAGTGCCACCGCCTCGTCCCGGAGCGGGTCCTCGCTCGCGCCGGGCGCGCCCGGGCCCTGCCAGCGCGCCGAGCGGCCCAGCACCCAACTGGCCCGCGGCAGGGCCGGGGGTGCCTCCGGCGCAGCAGCCCACGGCAGCAGCAGCCGGCCGACCGCACCGCTGTCCGGCGGCGTCGCGGGGGACGGCAGCACCCCGGCGCGGTGACAGCTGACCCGCCAGTGCCCACCCCGGCGATCGGCCACCACCACGCCGTCCCGTTCGCTGCTCGCCGTCGCACGCATGCCCACCCCGTTCGTCCCCGGTCACCGACCGGGCCACCCTGGCAGCTGCAGCCGGAGTGGTGCCGGCGTCGTCCACAGGCGAGGGCGGCGGGTGGCCCGGCCGGTCCCGTGCAGGTCAGCGGGCCGATGGGGGACACGCCCCGCGGCGGGGGTCGGGCGGCCGACGGAGTGTCGGTGTGCGGACCTAACCTGGGGGGCATGCCCGACCCGTCCACGTACCGCCCAGCGGTCGGCAGCATCCCGGAGAGCCCCGGGGTCTACAAGTTCCGCGACCCGGCCGGCCGGGTCGTCTACGTCGGCAAGGCCAAGAGCCTCCGGCAGCGGCTGAACAGCTACTTCGCCGACGTCTGGGGCCTGCACCCGCGCACCCGGCAGATGGTCACCACCGCGGCGAGCGTCGAGTGGACCGTCGTCGGCACCGAGGTCGAGGCCCTCCAGCTCGAGTACAACTGGATCAAGGAGTTCGACCCCCGGTTCAACGTCCGGTACCGGGACGACAAGAGCTACCCCAGCCTCGCCGTGACGCTGAACGAGGAGTACCCGCGGCTGCAGGTCATGCGCGGCCCCAAACGCAAGGGCGTCCGGTACTTCGGCCCCTACGCCCACGCCTGGGCGATCCGCGAGACGGTCGACACGCTCACCCGCGTCTTCCCGGCCCGCACCTGCTCCAACGGCGTCTTCAAGCGGGCGGCGCAGATCGGCCGGCCCTGCCTGCTCGGCTACATCGGCAAGTGCGCAGCGCCCTGCGTCGGCCGGGTCAGCGCCGAGGAGCACCGGGAGATCGTCGACGACTTCTGCGACTTCATGGGCGGCCGCACCGAGCAGATGATCCGCCGGCTCGAGCGGCAGATGACCGAGGCCGCCGAGGAGATGAACTACGAGCGGGCCGCCCGGCTGCGCGACGACCTCGGCGCGCTGCGCCGGGCCCTGGAGAAGCAGGCCGTCGTCCTCGGTGACGGCACCGACGCCGACGTCGTCGCCTTCGCGCAGGACGAGCTGGAGGCCGCCGTCCAGGTGTTCCACGTCCGCGGTGGCCGGGTGCGCGGCCAGCGCGGCTGGATCATCGACAAGGTCGAGGACGTCACCACCGGCCAGCTGGTCGAGCAGTTCCTGCTGCAGGTCTACGGCGGGGTGGACGAGGAGACCGGCACCGGCGAGGTGGGGGAGTCCGTGCCCCGCGAGGTGCTCGTGCCCGAGCTGCCCGACGATGCGGAGGTCTACGCCGAGCTGCTCAGCGAGCTGCGCGGCTCCCGGGTGTCGCTGCGGGTGCCGCAGCGCGGGGACAAGCGCAGCCTGATGGAGACCGTCGAGCGCAACGCCAAGGAGTCCTTCACCCGGCACCGGGTGAAGCGGGCCAGCGACCTGACCGCCCGGTCGCTGGCGCTGTCGGAGATCCAGGAGGCCCTGGACCTGCCCGAGGCGCCGCTGCGGATCGAGTGCATCGACATCTCGCACGTGCAGGGCACCAACGTCGTCGCCAGCATGGTGGTCTTCGAGGACGGCCTGGCCAAGAAGTCCGACTACCGGCGCTTCTCCGTGGCCCAGGGCACCGACGACACCGCGGCGATGGCCGAGGTCGTGCGCCGCCGGTTCGCCCGGCACCTCAAGGAGGAGCAGGACCGCCGGGACGAGCAGGGCGTCGCCGCGGAGGAAGGACGGCCGCGCCGGTTCGCCTACCCGCCCAACCTGCTGGTGGTCGACGGCGGCGCCCCGCAGGTGGCCGCGGCCAGCCGTTCGCTGGCCGAGCTGGGCATCGTCGACGTCGCCGTCTGCGGCCTGGCCAAGCGGATGGAGGAGGTCTGGCTGCCCGACGACCCCGACCCGGTCATCCTGCCGCGCACCTCCGAGGCGCTCTACCTGCTGCAGCGGGTGCGCGACGAAGCACACCGGTTCGCGATCACCTACCACCGGCAGAAGCGATCCAGCACCATGTTGGTCTCGCTCCTGGACGACGTCCCGGGGCTCGGCGACACCCGGCGGAAGGCACTGATGAAGCAGTTCGGATCCCTCAAGCGGCTGCGTGCGGCCTCGGTCGAGGACCTCACGGCAGTGCCCGGCA
>NZ_JPMX01000091.1:41233-217026 GCF_000761485.1 Modestobacter caceresii | reverse complement strand
GGGGCCGCGGAGCCGGTGGCCGCGGGCGCCTCGCCCGACGTGGTCGCCGAGGACGCCGTCGAGCTGGAGCCATCGGTCGCCACCGGGGCGCCGGCCCAGGGGCCGGACGCCGACCAGACCGCCGAGTCCGGCCGGGTCCACCCCGCCGCCGGGCAGCCGGCATGACCGCCGGTCGCGCAACGCCGGCCGGGCCGCAGAGCGACGTCCCGCCGGCGGCCGACGGGTCGAGCACCGAGCTCGCCCCGCTCGACGTCGTGGTCGTCACGGGTCTGTCCGGAGCGGGCAAGAACAGCGCCGGCCGGGTGCTGGAGGACCTCGGCTTCTTCGTGGTCGACAACCTGCCGCCGGCCCTGCTCCAGCCGATGGTCGAGCTGGGCGCCCGCGGCGACCTGCGCCGGTTCGCCGCCGTCGTCGACGTGCGCAGCCGGGCCTTCTCCAGCGACCTGCAGGAGTCCATCCGGCAGCTCGCCGAGGCCGGGCACCGCCCGCGCGTCGTCTACGTGCACGCGCGCAACGAGGTGCTGATCCGGCGCTACGAGTCGGTCCGGCGCGAGCACCCCCTGCAGGGCAACGGCCGGCTGATCGACGGCATCGACACCGAGCGGGAGCTGCTCACCGGCATCGCCGGCGACGCCGACCTGTGGATCGACACCAGCGACCTCAACGTGCACCAGCTGCGCGCGACCCTGGAGGCGTCGTTCGTACCGGACGGCGAGCTGCCGGAGGTGGTGGCGACCGTGCTCAGCTTCGGCTTCAAGTACGGCCTGCCGCTGGACGCCGACCTCGTCGTCGACGCCCGGTTCCTGCCCAACCCGCACTGGGTCCCGGAGCTGCGCCCGATGACCGGCCGGGACGCCGAGGTGCGCGACTACGTGCTCGCCCAGGACGACGCCGGGGCGTTCCTGGACAGTTACGGCGAGGTGCTGCGGCTGCTGCTGCCCGGCTACCGGCGCGAGGGCAAGCGGTACCTCACGCTGGCGGTGGGGTGCACCGGCGGCAAGCACCGCAGCGTCGCCATCGCCGAGGAGTTCGCCCGTCGGCTCAACGCCGAGGGCGTCCCGGCGACCGCGCGCCACCGTGACCTGGGGCGCGAGTAGTGGAGACCCCCGGCCTGCGGGTCGTCGCCCTCGGCGGCGGGCACGGGCTGGCCGCTGCCCTGGCTGCCTGGCGACGGCTCACCGCGGAGCTGACCGCAGTGGTCACCGTCGCCGACGACGGCGGTTCCTCGGGGCGGATCCGGCGCGAGATGCCGGTGCTGCCACCCGGTGACCTGCGGATGGCGCTGGCCGCACTGGCCGGCGAGTCCCCGCGCACCCAGCAGATGGCCGACCTGCTCCAGCACCGCTTCGGTGGCACCGGCGTGCTCGCCGGGCACCCCGTCGGCAACCTGATGCTGACCGGCCTGACCGAGATGCACGGCGGCGACACGGTCCGGGCCCTCGGCGTGCTGGAGGAGCTGCTCGGGACGCGTGGCCGGGTGCTCCCCATGTCCGACGTCCCGCTGGACCTAGTGGCCACGGTGGCCAGCGTCGACCCCGACGACCCGCAGGAGACCCGCCGGATCCGGGGTCAGGTGGCGATCGCCTCCACCCCCGGGCACGTCGAGGACATCCGGGTCTCCCCGGCCGACCCCCCGGTGCCACCGGAGGTGCTGGCGGCGATCGCGGCGGCCGACGTGGTCAGCCTCGGGCCGGGCTCCTGGTACACCTCCGTGCTGCCCCACCTGCTCGTCCCGCGGCTGCGGACGGCGCTGGCGGAGACCGCGGCGCGGGTGGTCGTGGTGCTGAACCTCGAGCCCCAGGTGGGGGAGACCGACGGCTTCTCGCCGGAGGAGCACCTGCGCGTCCTGCTGGCCCATCTGGGAGGCGTGTCGCTGCACACGGTGATCGCGGACACCGCTGCGGTTGTTGACCGGCGTGGTCTGCTGTCTGCTGTGCAGGCATGTGGTGCAGAACTGGTGCTGGCACCGGTGGCTGCACCCGACGGGACACCACAGCACGATCCCTCCCGGCTCGCTGCCGCACTGGCCTCCGTGGTCGGTGCGCGGTGACCGGCAGGGCAGTGGCCGGACACGGGGACGACCGTGACACCGGCCGGCACACAGGGGGAAGGGAACACCGCTGATGGCGATGACGGCGATGGTGAAGGACGAGCTCTCCCGCGTGGAGTGCACGAAGACCTCGGAGCGCAAGGCCGAGGTGACCGCGCTGCTGCGCTTCTCCGGTGGCCTGCACATCGTGGGCGGCCGGGTGGTCATCGAGGCGGAGCTGGACACCGGCTCGGTGGCCCGGCGGCTGCGCCGGGACATCAGCGAGGTGTACGGCTACACCAGTGGCGTGAGCGTGCTGGCCGGCGGCAACATCCGCCGGGGCGTGCGCTACCTGGTCCGGATCGCCAAGCACGGTGAGGGCCTGGCCCGGCAGACCGGGCTGGTCGACCAGCGGGGCCGGCCGGTCCGTGGCCTGCCGCCGTCGGTGGTCTCCGGCGGGATCGGCGACGCCGAGGCGGCCTGGCGGGGCGCCTTCCTGGCGCACGGGTCGCTGACCGAGCCGGGGCGTTCGTCGTCCCTGGAGGTCACCTGCCCCGGGCCCGAGGCGGCGATGGCGCTGGTCGGTGCGGCCCGTCGGCTGGGCATCGCGGCGAAGGCCCGTGAGGTGCGCGGCACCGACCGGGTGGTCGTACGGGACGGCGACGCGATCGGTGCGCTGCTGACCCGGATGGGCGCCCACGACGCCGTCCTGGCCTGGGAGGAGCGGCGGATGCGCCGCGAGGTCCGGGCCACGGCCAACCGGCTGGCCAACTTCGACGACGCCAACCTGCGCCGCTCGGCGCGGGCCGCGGTCGCGGCGAGTGCCCGGGTCGAGCGGGCACTGGAGATCCTGGCCGACGAGGCCCCGGAGCACCTGCTGGTCGCCGGGCGGCTGCGGCTGGAGTTCGGTCAGGCGTCGCTGGAGGAGCTCGGCCAGCGCGCCGACCCGCCGATGACCAAGGACGCTGTTGCCGGGCGCATACGGCGTCTGCTGGCGATGGCCGACAAGCGCGCCAAGGACCTCGGCATCCCGGACACCGAGTCCGTGGTGACCGACGACATGCTGGCCCAGTAGCAGCGGGAGCACCCTGCCCCGCTCGCTGCGAGCCCCGTGGGGCAGGCGTTCCAGCACGGCACGAGACGTCCGCGACGTCTCTCCCGGCCACCGGGGGAGACGTCGCGGACGTCTGTGCACGCCCCGTCCGGCGGAGCGGGTGCGCGGTCGGAGGCTGCTCGGCGGGCCGATAGGCTGTCGCCGGAATGTGGTCGTGCGCACGCACGGCCCACGGGCGCCGCTGGGCCGACCGGTCCGGCTGGGCATCACGGTCTGGGAGGTCCTCAGTGACGGTACGGGTCGGCATCAACGGGTTCGGTCGGATCGGCCGCAACTTCTATCGGGCGGTCGCCGCCAGCGGGGCCGACGTCGAGGTCGTGGCGGTCAACGACCTGACCACGCCCGAGACGCTCGCGCACCTGCTCAATTACGACAGCATCCTGGGCAAGCTGGCCGAGGACGTCTCGGTCGTCGGTGACGGCATCAAGGTCGGCGGCGCCACCATCAAGGTGCTGGCCGAGCGCGACCCGGCGAACCTGCCCTGGGGCGAGCTGGGCGTCGACGTCGTCGTCGAGTCCACCGGCTTCTTCACCAAGGCCGACGACGCGCGCAAGCACGTCGACGCCGGTGGGGCCAAGAAGGTCATCATCTCCGCGCCGGCCACCGGCGACGACCTGACGATCGTCATGGGCGTCAACCACGAGCAGTACGACGGCTCGCAGACGATCATCAGCAACGCGTCCTGCACCACCAACTGCCTGGCCCCGCTGGCCAAGGTGCTCCACGACGCCTTCGGCATCGAGCGTGGCCTGATGACCACGATCCACGCCTACACCGCCGACCAGAACCTGCAGGACGGCCCGCACAAGGACATGCGCCGCGCCCGCGCCGCCGCGCTGAACATCGTCCCGACCTCCACCGGTGCGGCCAAGGCGATCGGCCTGGTGCTGCCGGAGCTGAAGGGCAAGCTCGACGGCTACGCGCTCCGCGTCCCGGTGCCGACCGGCTCGGCGACCGACCTCACCGTCACGCTGTCCCGCGAGGTCACTCTCGAGGAGGTCGACGAGGCCTACAAGGCGGCTGCCGCCGGCCCGCTGGCGCCGTACCTGGTCTACACCGACGCGCCGATCGTCTCTTCCGACATCGTCACCGACCCGGCCTCGTGCATCTACGACGCGGGTCTGACCAAGGTGTTCGGCAACCAGGTCAAGGTCGTCGGCTGGTACGACAACGAGTGGGGCTACTCCAACCGCCTCGTCGACTCCGTCGTGCTGGTGGGCAGCAAGCTCTGATGCGGTCCGTCGACGAGCTCATCGCCGACGGGGTGTCGGGTCGGCGCGTGCTGCTGCGCGCCGACCTGAACGTCCCGTTGGACTCAGACAGCGGCGCGATCACCGACGACGGCCGGATCCGGGCCAGCCTGCCCACGATCTCGGCGCTCCGCGAGGCCGGCGCCCGGGTCGTCGTCGCCGCGCACCTGGGCCGCCCCAAGGGCGAGCCCGACCCGCGGTACTCCCTGGCGCCGGTCGCCGCACGGCTCGGTGAGCTGCTCGGCACCGAGGTGCCGCTGGCCGCCGACGTCGCCGGCCCCGACGCCACGGCGAAGGTCGCGGCGCTCGCCGACGGCCAGGTGCTCATGCTGGAGAACGTCCGCTTCGAGGCCGCCGAGACCGGCAAGGACGGTGCCGCTCGCGGCGAGCTGGCCGACCGGCTCGCCGGGCTGGCCGACCTCTACGTCGACGACGCGTTCGGTGCCGTGCACCGCAAGCACGCCTCGGTCTACGACGTGGCCGAGCGGCTCCCGCACGCGGCCGGCCGGCTGGTCGCCCGCGAGCTGGAGGTGCTCACCCGGCTCACCGAGAGCCCGGAGCGGCCCTACGTCGTCGTGCTCGGCGGCTCCAAGGTCAGCGACAAGCTCGGCGTGATCGAGGCGCTGCTGCCCAAGGTCGACCGGCTGCTGGTCGGCGGGGGGATGACCTACACCTTCCTGGCCGCGCAGGGCCACGAGGTCGGGACGTCGCTGCTGGAGGCCGACCAGGTCGACAGCTGCCGGCGGCTGCTGGCCGAGGCCGGCGACCGGATCGTGCTGCCGGTCGACGTGGTCTGCACCCCGGAGTTCAGCGCGGACGCGCCGACCACCGTGCTGCCGGCCACCGAGATCCCGGCCGACCAGATGAGCCTGGACATCGGGCCGAAGAGCGTCGAGCTCTTCGCCGAGGCCCTGGCCGGCGCACGCACGGTGTTCTGGAACGGGCCGATGGGCGTGTTCGAGCTCGCTCCCTTCCAGGGCGGCACCCGGGGCGTGGCGCAGGCCGTCGGCGCGATCGACGGGCTCTCCGTCGTCGGCGGCGGCGACTCCGCGGCCTCCGTGCGCCAGCTCGGGCTGGACGAGGCGGCCTACGGGCACATCAGCACCGGCGGCGGCGCGTCGCTGGAGTACCTCGAGGGCCGGGAGCTCCCCGGGCTCGCGGTGCTCGCGGACTGAGGGGCGACGATGGCACGCACGAAGCCCAGGCCGCCCCGGGAGGGCCGCCGTCCGCTCATCGCGGGCAACTGGAAGATGAACCTGACCCACCTCGAGGCGATCGGGCTGGTGCAGAAGCTGGCCTTCTCGCTGACCGAGCCGCAGCTGGAGGACGCCGAGGTCGTCGTCGTCCCGCCGTTCACCGCGCTGCGCAGCGTGCAGACGCTGGTGGCCGGCGACAAGCTGGAGATCGGGTACGGCGCGCAGGACGTCTCGGCGCAGGACTCCGGCGCCTACACCGGGGAGGTCAGCGGGGCGATGCTCGCCGCGCTCGCCTGCCGTTACGTCCTGGTCGGCCACTCCGAGCGGCGCACGCTGCACGGTGAGGACGACGCGGTGGTCGCGGCCAAGGTGCAGGCGGCGCTGCGGCACGGGCTGGTCCCGCTGCTGTGCGTGGGGGAGGGGCTCGACGTCCGTCGGGCAGGCACCCACGTCGCGCACTGCACCGACCAGCTGGACCGGGCCCTGGACGGCGTCCCCACCGAGCAGCTCCAGGAGCTGGTGGTCGCCTACGAGCCGGTGTGGGCGATCGGCACCGGTGAGGTGGCGACGCCGGATGATGCGCAAGAGGTCTGTGCGGCGCTGCGGGCACGGCTCGCCGAGCGTCACGGCGCGGACACGGCCCCCGCGGTCCGTATCCTCTACGGCGGATCGGTCAAGGCCGGCAACACCGCCGGCATCCTCGCCGGGCCGGACGTCGACGGTGCACTCGTCGGCGGGGCGAGCCTGGACGCCGACGAGTTCGTACAGATCTGTCGTACCGCTGCCGGTGGGAGCTGACCGCCGCCGGCACTGACCGGGCGGAGCAGCACCCACGTTGACGCACAGCACGGAACGGCGACCGGCCGCCCAGCGCACCCCTCGGGGAGCGGGGCGGTCGGTCGTCGTCGTGTTCCTGGCCGCCGCCCTGGCCGTGCTGACCGGCTGTGGCAGCGAGAACAGCGGGCTGGCCGGGGTGCCGACCGTGGCGGCGGAGCCCGACAGCGGGGTCGAGGGGGTGCGCGCACCCTCGGAGGAGCCCGGCGGGACGCTGCGGCTGGTCACCGGCGAGATCGACAGCTTGGACCCGCAGCGCTCCTACATGCCGTCGGTGTGGAACCTGATGCGGCTGTACACCCGCACCCTGGTCACCTACTCCGCCGAGCCGGGCAGCACCGACGAACTGGTCCCCGACCTCGCCACCGACCTCGGCACCAGCACCGACGGCGGCCGCACCTGGACCTTCACCCTGCGCGAGGGCGTGCGGTTCGAGGACGGCCGGCCGATCACCTCGCGCGACGTGAAGTACGGGATCGAACGCTCCTTCGCCTCCGACGTGGTCGTCGGCGGCCCCACCTACGTCGTCGACCTGCTCGACGACCCGGCGGACCCCTACGCCGGGCCCTACCAGGACGAGACCGCCGACCGGCTGGGGCTGGCCTCGATCGAGACCCCCGACGACCGGACGATCGTCTTCCGGCTCACCAGTCCGGCGCCGGACTTCCCCTTCGTCATGGCCCTGCCCTCGAGCAGCCCGGTGCCGGCGGAGAGCGACACCGGCGGCGACTACGGTGCCCGTCCGGTCAGCTCCGGCCCCTACCTGATCACCTCCGTGGACCCGGTGGCCGGCATCGTGCTGTCCCGCAACCCGCAGTGGGACCCGGCCACCGACGACGTCCGCACCGCCCTGCCGGACGAGGTGGTGGTGCGCACCGGTCTCTCCGGCGTCGCCCGCGACCAGGCCCTGCTGGCCGGGTCGGCCGACGCGGACCTCTCCGGGACCGGCGTGCAGCAGGCCACCACCAGCCGGCTGGACGACGAGGACCTGGCCGCGCGGATCGACGACGTCACCACCGGCACGGTCCGGCTGCTGGCCCTGCCCACGACGGTGGCCCCGATGGACGACCCGTCCTGCCGGGCTGCCGTGGCTGCCGCGGTCGACCGGTCGGCCGTGCAGCAGGCCCTGCTGGGGGCCGGCAACGCCGTGCGGACGTCGGTGCTCTGGCCGCGCGCGGTCGCCGGAGCCCCCGAGGAGTCCGACCCCCAGCCGGATCTGGCCGCTGCACGGGCGGCGCTGGCCGCCTGCGGTCAGCCCGACGGCTTCAGCACGGTGCTGGCCGTCCCGGACGTGCCGTCCAGCGTCGAGGTGGCCGAGGCCATCGCTGCAGACCTCGCGGAGGTGCGGATCGCCGTCGAGGTGCGCCCGCTGGACCCGGCCACCTACTACGCCACGGACGTCGGCAACCCCGATGCGGTGACCGCCGCGGGATACGGGATGGTGCTCGCCACCTGGACCGCGGACTTCCCGACCTCGGCGTCCTTCCTGCTCCCACTGGTCGACGGGCGCTCGATCCGCAAGGTCGGCAACACCAACTACGCGTACCTGGACGACCCGGCCGTCAACGGGCTGGTGGACGCCGCCCGGGCAGCGACCGAGCCGGCCGCGGCTGCCGACGCCTGGCGCCAGGTCGGGTACGCGGTGCAGGAGACGTCGGCCTACGTCCCGCTGGTGGAGAACCGGGTGCAGTTGCTGGCCGGCCAGCGGCTGCGCAACGGCGTGGTCATGCAGCCCTACGGGGGCTACGACGTCGCGACGGCCGGCGTCCGCTGACCGGCCCTGGCTGAGCGGATGCCCTGGCCCCGTCGGTTAGGCTGGACCGTCGAGAGCCCCCGACCCGACGGGTGCGAGCCCACCCACCCCGTTGTGTACGGGACAGGAGACCAAGAACGATGGAGTTGTTCCTCAACGTCCTGCTGGTGCTCACCAGCCTGCTGCTGATCGTGCTCATCCTGCTGCACCGCGGCAAGGGCGGCGGTCTGTCCTCGATGTTCGGTGGTGCGGTGTCCTCGCAGCTGTCCGGCAGCTCGGTGGTGGAGAAGAACCTCAACCGGCTGACCGTCTTCGCCGGTCTGCTGTGGGCCGTCTGCATCGTGGCGCTCGGGATCCTGCTCAAGGTCTGACGAACGACCCTCTCCTCACGAGCCCGGCGCGGGCCCCCGGGAGAGGGCCGCTGTGCGGGCCGGCCCGTGCGATCGTTCCCATCGGTGCAAGGGCGCGTGGCGGCACACAGGGTGTTCACATCGTGACCCTGAACGGGCTGGTCAGGCCCTAGACTGCCCCCGCGGTGATCAACTCAGTCACCGCGACGTGGCAGCGATCAGGGGGGCCTCTCGTGGCTGGTGGGAACGCGATCCGGGGGAGCCGGGTCGGTGCGGGACCGATGGGTGAGGCCG
This sequence comes from Modestobacter caceresii, assembly GCF_000761485.1. Lineage (GTDB taxonomy): Bacteria > Actinomycetota > Actinomycetes > Mycobacteriales > Geodermatophilaceae > Modestobacter > Modestobacter caceresii. Next base: position 208,206 of record NZ_JPMX01000091.1, on the reverse strand, counting down.
AACGTGGCGAGGCAGCGCCTCGGAACCGGATCGGCTTCTGGTGCGCGAACAACCACGAGTCGCGGGTCGCCTTCGCGACGGACGTCGACGTCCCGGAGACCTGGGACTGTCCTCGGTGCGGGCTCCCGGCCGGGACCGATCAGCAGAACCCGCCGCCGGCGCCGCGGACGGAGCCGTACAAGACGCACCTCGCCTACGTCCGGGAGCGCCGGTCGGATGCGGACGGTGACGCTCTGCTGGAAGAGGCCCTGAGCCGCCTGCGCGCCCGTCGCGGCGCCTGATCAAGGACCCCGCTGCCCCCCGCCACTCGCGCGCTCGCGGCGGGACCCTGCAGCGGGGCCGTTCCAGCACGTCACCGGGCCCGGTCACCCCATGAGCAGCTGGGGTGACCGGGCCTTCGGCTGTCCTGGGCTCAGGCGCGGGGGAGCTGGCCGGCCGCTGCGGTGTCCAGCAGCCAGCGGGTGGCCTGCTTGCCCTGCGCCCCGGCCGCCGGGAGCTGGACCGGGTCGGCGCCGGACAGCGCCCGGGCGACGGCCTCGGCCTTGCCCTCGCCGCTGACCAGCAGCCAGACCTCCTCCGCCGCGGTGATCGCCGTGAACCCGAGGCTCACCCGGGTCGGCGGCGGCTTCGGACAGTCGCGGACCGCGACCACCGGACGGTCGTCGGTGGCCGCCGGGGACTCCGGGAAGATCGAGGCGACGTGGCCCTCCGGCCCCATGCCCAGCAGCAACACGTCGATCCGGGGCATCGTCTCGCCGTCACCAGCGACTGCGGCGAGCTGGTCGGCGTACCAGGCCGCTGCCTCCTCCGGCTCGTCGAAGCCCGCGTCGGAGGAGGGGATCGGGTGCACCCGCTCCGGGTCCAGCGCCACCTTGGTCAGCAGCGACTCGCGGGCCCCGAGCTCGTTGCGGTCCGGGTGGTCGACCGGCACGAAGCGCTCGTCACCCCACCACACGTCCACCAGGCCCCAGTCGACGACGGCGTGCTCGGGCTCGGCGGCCAGTGCGGCGACCCGCTCGAGCACCGCCGTCCCGATGCCCCCGCCGGTGAGCACGACCGACGCCGTCCCGTGCACGGCCTGGGCGGCGGCCAGCCGGGCGACCAGCGCGGAGGCCACGGAGCGGGCCAGGTGGTCGGCGTCGGGCAGCACGACCACGTCGGGCGTCTGGTCCTCCTGCTGGCTCATCGCGTGCGCGCCTTCCTGGCCGGTGCCTTGCCGCCTGCCGCCGACGGTGCGTCGGGGGCCTGGACGGCCCCCTGCTCGGCGGAGTCGTCGGCGGGGGAGTCGGGCTCGCCGGCCTCGGCCACCTCGTCGGCGTCGGCCGAGTCGTCGGGCACCGTGGGGGCCGGCGTCGCGGCCGATGCCCCGTTGCCGTTGCCGTTGCCGTTGACCGGCTCGGAGGTCTGCTGTGGCCGCATGGGGTCGTACCAGACGTGGTCACGGCAGGCCGGCCGGTCGGAGAGACCGGCCGCCCCGGTCACCGCCTCCAGGGCCTCGCTGTACGGCTCGTCGGAGTCCAGCCGGCGGAGCTCCTCACCGATCAGCTCACCGAGACTGCGGTCGGGCAGTGCGACGATCGCCTCCGGGCGGAACGGCTGGTTGATGACCGCGCCGCCCTTGCGGTCGTCCTGCACCCGGACCACCTCGTCCTGGTCCAGTCGCAGCTCGACGCTGTCGATGCCGGCGGACCCGGGCACCCGTGCCGTGCCGACCACCGGGATGTCGCAGCCGCACCGGGCGGACAGCCAGCCGGCGACCAACTGGGCGGTCGCGCTCTCCGGGTCTCCCTCGACCTGCCCACCCCGGACGCGCACCGAGTCGCCACGGCGACCGGAGACCGAGTCCAGCGTCGAGGCCAAGGTCGCCCGCCACGGGGTGCTGCGGGTCCACGCCAGGTCGGTGTCACCGGGCGCGTAGTCGTGCGCCCGGGTCCGCAGCGCGGCCACCGGGTCGGCGCTCATGGCGGAGTCGGTGATCCGGCGGTCGGCGATGACGCCGAGCGCGTCCCGGGCGATCTGCTCCGGCGGCGCCTCGTGCCACCAGGTGACGACGGGGGCGTCGGCGGCCAGCAGCGGCAGCACGACGGACTCCGCGTGCAGACCCAGCCGGCCGTACATCCGCATGACGACGGCCTCGCCCGGGCCCAGCCGGCCACCGATGAGCACCTCGGCGTCCAGCCGCGGCACCGGCGCCTCGACCTGACGGCGGACCACGATCAGCAGCCGGCAGGGGTGCACCTCGGCCGCGGCCGACGCGGCCTGCTCGGCCTCCGCCACCCGGCCCTCGTCGGCGACGACGACCAGGGTGAGTGCCACCCCGCTCATCACGGCGCCGCCGGTGCGGCGCTGGGCGGCCAGTTCCTTGACCACCGCGGATCCGGTGGTGTCCCACAGCGTGGTCATGAGGTCCCCTCCTGGGGAGTCGCGCGGGCGGTGGGTGGGTGGCCGCTCACGGTCGGCGCCACTGGCGGCCGTCGGCCTCGAGCATGGCGTCGGCGGCCCGCGGACCCCACTCGCCTGCCCGGTACGGGTGCGGCTCGGTGGACGCCCAGTACGCCTCGAGCGGGTCGATGACCGCCCAGGAGGCCTCCACCTCGGCGTTCCGGGGGAACAGCGTGGCGTCGCCGAGCAGCACGTCGAGCAGCAGCCGCTCGTAGGCCTCGGGGCTCGCCTCGGTGAACTGCTCGCCGTAGAGGAAGTCCATCGCGACGTCGCGGACCTCCATCACGCTGCCGGGCACCTTGGAGCCGAACTTCAGCGTCATGCCCTCGTCGGGCTGCACCCGGATGACGAGCTGGTTGTGGCCGAGCTCCTCGGTGTCGGTGGGCGCGAAGGGCAGGTGCGGAGCCCGCTTGAAGACCAGGGCGATCTCGGTGACCCGGCGGGGCAGCCGCTTGCCGGTGCGCAGGTAGAACGGGACGCCGGCCCAGCGCCGGGTCTCCACGCCGAGCCGGACGGCGGCGTAGGTCTCGGTGGTGGAGTCGGTGGCCACGCCCTCCTCCTGGCGGTAGCCGAACGCACGCTGACCGGCGAGCCAGCCCTGCTCGTACTGGCCGCGGATGGCGAACTGGACCATGTCGTCGTCCGCGGGGACGGAGACCGCCCGGAGGACCTTGAGCTTCTCGGTGCGGATCTCCTCCGCGGAGAACTCGACCGGCTCCTCCATGGCGGTCAGGGCCAGGAGCTGGAGCAGGTGGTTCTGCAGGACGTCGCGAGCCGCGCCGGTCTTCTCGTAGAACCCGGCCCGCCCGCCGATGCCGACGTCCTCAGCCATGGTGATCTGCACCGAGTCGACGTGGTGGCCGTTCCAGATCGGCTCGAACATCGAGTTCGCGAAGCGGAGGGCCAGCAGGTTCTGGACCGTCTCCTTGCCCAGGTAGTGGTCGATCCGGAAGACGTCGTCGGCGGTGAACACCGAGTCGACCAGCTCGTTCAGCTCGCGGCTGGAGGCCAGGTCGGTGCCGAAGGGCTTCTCCACCACGACGCGGCGCCAGCGGTCCATGCTGCTCTCGGCCATCCCGGTGCGCTGCATCTGCTTCAGCACGGTCGGGAACAGCGCCGGCGGGATGGACAGGTAGAACGCGGCGTTGCCGCCGATGCCGTGGCTGCCCTCGAGCTCGGCCAGGTTGCTGGCCAGCTCGTCGAAGGCGTCGTCGTCGTCGAAGGAGCCCTGGACGAACCGGACGCTGTTCGCCAGCCGCTCCCAGACCTCCTCGCGCCACGGGGTGCGGGCGTGCTCACGCGCGGCCGAACGCGCCAGCTCGGAGAACTCCACGTCACCCCAGTCGCGGCGGGCGAAGCCCAGCAGCGCGAAGTTGGTGGGCAGCAGCCCCCGGTTCGCCAGGTCGTAGACGGCGGGGAGGAGCTTCTTGCGCGAGAGGTCCCCGGTGATCCCGAAGACGACCAGGGCGCAGGGCTCGGGGACCCGGGGCAGCCGCCGGTCCCGTGGGTCGCGCAACGGGTTGGTGGGCATCGTGTCCGTCCTCGATCAGCTCGCAGGGTGCCGCCGTCCGGTGCGGCGCCGGACCGGACGGCGGACGGTGTCCAGAGGGTGGTGCACAGGCGGACCTGCGCGGGGCCCGGGCGACGGGTGTGCCGCCCCCCGGGCCCCGGCGGGTCAGGCCTTGTCCTGCAGCTGTTCCTGCACCGAGCCGGTCAGCTCGTCCCAGGCGTCGACGAACTTCTGCACGGCCTCGTCCTCGAGGACGCGGAACACGTCGTCGAGGTCGACGCCGGCGTCGGCCACCGCCTGCATGACCTTCTCGGCGTCCGCGTAGGCCGACTGCACCGGGGTGCCGGCCTGGCCGTGGTCGGCGTAGGCCTGCATCGTCTTCTCCGGCATGGTGTTCACCGTGTCCGGGGCGATGAGCTCGGACAGGTACAGGGTGTCGGAGTAGTCGGGGTTCTTGACCCCGGTGGAGGCCCACAGCGGGCGCTGCTTGCTCGCACCCTTGGCCTCCAGCGCCTTCCAGCGGTCGGAGGAGAAGACCTCCTCGTAGGCCTGGTAGGCCAGCTGGGCGTTGGCCACGCCGGCCTTGCCCTTGAGCGAGGCGTCCGCTCCGCTGGCGTCCAGCCGCTTGTCGATCTCGCTGTCCACCCGGGACACGAAGAACGACGCCACCGACTCGATGCCCTCGAAGGAGGCCTCCGGGTCCTCGGCCAGCCGCTGCTCCAGGCCGGAGAGGTAGGCGTCCATGACGGCCTTGTAGCGGTCGAGGCTGAAGATCAGCGTCACGTTGACGCTGATGCCCTTGGCGATCGAGGTGGTGATCGCCGGGAGGCTCGCCTGCGTCGCCGGGATCTTGATGAAGAGGTTCGGCCGGTCGACGAGCCACCACAGGTGGGCGGCCTCGGCGGCGGTGGCGTCCTCGTCGTGCGCCAGGCCCGGCGCGACCTCGAGGGAGACCCGGCCGTCGCGGCCGGTCCGGGCCGCGACCGGCGCGAGCAGGTCGCAGGCGTCGCGGACGTCGGCGGCCGTGATGGTCCGCAGGGCCTCCTCGACGCTGACCTTCCGGACGGCGAGCGCGTGCAGCTGGTCGTCGTAGGACTTCGAGCCGCTGATCGCCGCGGCGAAGATGCTCGGGTTGGTGGTGACGCCGACGACGCTCTGCTCGTCGACCAGCGACTGCAGGTTGCCGCTGCGGATGCGGTCCCGGGAGAGGTCGTCGAGCCAGACGGCGACCCCCGCCTTCGACAGCTGTGCCAGGTTCTCGTTCTGGGCCATGTCATGCCCTCCTGTCGGTGTGGTCAGGCCCCTCGGTGGGGGGCCCGTTCGGGAGTTGTCGACGGGTGGTGGACCCGGCCCGGGTCCCGCCTCGAGTGTGCGGCGGTGGGACCCGGGGCGGGGTCACGTGCTCAGTGGTCGGCGGTGGCGTCGGAGCCGAAGACCCCGCCGCGGGAGACGCCGCCACCGCTCGGCGGGTTGGCGCCGGAGGCAGCGGCCTGGATGCTCTCCCGTGCAGCTGCGACGACGGCGTCCTCGGTCAGCCCGAACTCCTCGTACAGCTTCGAGTAGGACGCGCTGGCGCCGTAGTGGTTGAGCCCGACGATCCGCCCGGCGTCGCCGACGAACTCCCGCCAGCCCATCGGCACCCCGGCCTCGACGCTGACCCGCGCCTTGACCGACGGGGGCAGCACCTGCTCACGGTAGGCCTGGTCCTGCTCGGCGAACCACTCCCAGCAGGGCAGGGACACGACCCGGGTGGGCACGCCCTGCGCCTCGAGCTGCTCCCGCGCGGCCACCGCGATCTGCACCTCGGAGCCGGTGCCCATGAGCACCACCTCCGGCTGGCCGTTGGACGCCTCGGCCAGCACGTAGCCGCCCTTGGCGGTGCCCTCCGCCGAGGCGAACTGGGTGCGGTCGAACACCGGCAGGTTCTGCCGGGACAGCGCCAGACCGGCGGGCCGGTCGTTGTGCTCGAGGATCGTGCGCCAGGCCACCGCGGTCTCGTTGGCGTCGGCCGGTCGGACGAAGTCCAAGCCCGGGATGGCGCGCAGCGCGGCGTAGTGCTCGATCGGCTGGTGGGTCGGGCCGTCCTCGCCCAGGCCGATCGAGTCGTGGGTCCACACGTAGGTGACCGGCAGCTGCATGAGGGCGGCCAGCCGCACCGCGCCACGCATGTAGTCGGAGAACGTGAGGAAGGTGCCGCCGTAGACGCGGGTGCCACCGTGCAGCGCGATGCCGTTCATGACCGCGCCCATGGCGTGCTCACGCACACCGAAGTGCAGCGTGCGGCCGTAGGGGCCACCGGACCACATCTTGGTCTGGCGGCTGGCCGGCAGGAACGAGGGCTCGCCCTTGACCGCGGTGTTGTTGCTCTCGGCCAGGTCGGCCGACCCGCCCCACAGCTCGGGCAGCTCGGGGTAGAGGGCGGCGAGGACCTCACCGGAGGCCTTGCGGGTGGCGACGCCCTTGGGGTCGGCGTCCCAGGACGGCAGCTTCTCCGCCCAGCCCTCGGGGAGGGTGCGGGTGCTCATCCGCTCCAGCAGGGCGGCGCCCTCGGGGTTGGCCGCGGTCCAGGCGTCGAACCGCTGCTGCCACTCGGCGTGTGCCTGCTGGCCGCGGGTGACGGCCTTGCGGGTGTGCTCGATGACCTCGGGGGCGACGTCGAAGGACTTCTCCAGGTCGAACCCGAGGATCTCCTTGGTCGCCTTGACCTCGTCGTCGCCGAGCGCCGAGCCGTGCACGGCGCCGGTGTTCTGCTTGTTCGGCGCCGGCCAGCCGATGACCGTGCGGAGCACGATGATCGACGGGCGGGTGGTCTCGGCCTTGGCGGCGGCGAAGGCGGCGTCGACGGCCGCGAGGTCCTCGCCGTCGTCGACGTGCTGGACTTGCCAGCCGTAGGCGGCGTAGCGGGCGCCGACGTCCTCGGTGAAGGCGACGGTGGTGTCGTCCTCGATCGAGATCTTGTTGTCGTCGTAGACCAGGACGAGGTTGCCCAGCTGCTGGGTGCCGGCCAGCGAGGAGGCCTCGCCGCTGACGCCCTCCTCCAGGTCACCGTCGGAGGCGAAGGCCCAGATGGTGTGGTCGAACAGGCTCTCGCCCTCGGCGGCGTCAGGGTCCAGCATGCCGCGCTCGCGGCGGGCGGCCATGGCCATGCCGACCGCGTTGCCGACGCCCTGGCCCAGCGGGCCGGTGGTGGTCTCGACGCCGGCGGTGTGGCCGACCTCGGGGTGGCCCGGGGTCTTCGAGCCCCAGGTGCGCAGCGCCTGCAGGTCCTCCAGCTCCAGGCCGTAACCGGCGAGGTAGAGCTGGACGTAGAGGGTCAGGCTGGAGTGGCCCATGGAGAGCACGAAGCGGTCGCGGGCGGCCCAGTTCGGGTCGCTGGGGTCGTGCTCGAGCCACTTCTGGAACAGCAGGTAGGCGACCGGGGCCATGCTCATCGCGGTGCCGGGGTGGCCGTTGCCGACCTTCTGCACTGCGTCCATGGCCAGGACGCGCGCGGTGTCGATGGCCGCGCGGTCCAGGTCACCGAAGCCCTCGGGGAGGGTCGGGCTGGGCTGGCGGGGCGAGCCGGTCGAGGAGTCGGTGGCGGCCTCGGCGGGGGCCTCGGCTGCGGTGCTCTTGGTTCCGTTGTCGCTGGTCATGTGGCGCTCGGAGCTCCCTCGGGGATCGGTCGGTGTCGGACCCGCCCGGGGGCGCGGGGGGCAGTTCACCCCGGGCGGACGACGATGCGCACCACGGCCGCCCCGGTCGGCGCGGTCGGAGGTCGTGAGCGTGGGCGCGCCGTCGTCCTCGACGTCCGCCCTACCCGCATCACGCGCAGAGTCAACGTGATCAAACCCTAGTGGTGTCCGGCCATTCCCCGTAGGTGGGCCGGGCTACAGTGGGCGGGCTACCCCATCCCCGGCGGAGAAGGACCTCGTGGTGCCCTGCTGCCCGCGCGACGCTGCGCTCCTGGGCCCCCGGTGACGGCGATCGCCGACCGCTCCGTCGGTCGCGCCCGGCCGGTGCGTTCCGCCCGCGCGACGGTGGCGGCCTACGTGTCGCTGACCAAGCCGAAGCTGGTCGAGCTGCTGCTGGTCACCACGCTGCCGGCGATGATGCTCGCGGCCGGGGGCTGGCCGGGCACCGGCCTGGTCGTGGCCACCCTGGTCGGCGGCATGCTCGCCGCCGGGGCCGCCAACACGATCAACTGCTGGTACGACCGGGACATCGACCGGCTGATGTCGCGCACCCGCGACCGACCGATCCCCAGCGGGGTGATCGCGCCCCGCAACGCGCTGGTCTTCGGTGTGCTGCTGGCGTGGGTCTCCCTGGTCCTGCTCGGGCTGTTCACCACTCCGCTGGCCACGGCCCTCGCGGCGGCCGCGGTGCTCGCCTACTCGGTGCTCTACACGATGGTGCTCAAGCGCCGCACCAGGCACAACACCGTGTTCGGTGGCCTGCCGGGTGCCGCTCCGGTGCTCATCGGCTGGGCCGCGGTCACCGGTTCGCTGGACTGGCCCGCCTTCGTCTTCTTCGGGATCGTCTTCTGCTGGCAGATGCCGCACTTCTGGGCGCTGGCCAGCCGTTTCCGCTTCGACTACTTCCGGGCCGGCGTGCCCATGCTCTCGGTGGTCGCCGGGCCGGTCACCGTCGGGCGCCAGTCCGTCGCCTGGGCCTGGGGCACGCTGGGCACGTCGCTGCTCATGGTCCCGGCGACGCCGCAGCTGGGTTGGGTCACCGGCGTCGCCACCCTGGGCCTGGGCGCCTGGTACGTCGCGGAGTCGCACGCCTGGCTGCGGCGGATCAAGGCCGACGTCCCGGACCGTCCGATGCGGCTGTTCTCGGTGTCGATCACCTACATGACGCTGCTGTCGATCGCCTTGGTCGCCGACGTCCTCGTCTGACGGAGGACGCACCCACCCACCGCGCGGCCAGCGGTGGCGTGCCCAGCGGGTGAGGCGATGTGCACCCACGGCCGGTTCTGGCCACTGGACCAGCCGCAGCTGCACATCACCGGAGCCGAGGGCCGAGCACGCGCGGGTGTGGGCGGGGCCGGGCTCGCTCCGTCGCGCCCGCTCGGCGCCTGCTCGACGCCGAGCTGGCCCCGTCAGTGGGTGGCGGCGGCGCGCTCCAGCGAGGCCTCGACCGGCAGCTCGGAGGCGGGACCACGCACCGACCACACCAGCCGGGCGGCGTAGGCGGAGGTCAGCACCGCGCCGGCCATGTGCAGCAGCACCAGCAGGATGGGCAGCTGGGTGAAGTACTGCACGTAGCCGACGACCCCCTGGGCCAGCAGGACGGTCAGCAGGTCGCGGGCGGCCCGGCGGACCCGGCCGGGGGAGTCGGTGGCGTACAGCGCCACCAGCAGCGCGATCGTCAGCCCGAGCAGCAGGAAGACGGCGTCGGCGTGCAGCTGGCTCATCAGCGCCGGGTCGAAGCCGGTGCGGCCGGCCTCGGGGTCGCCGCTGTGCGGGCCGCTGCCGGTGACCACGGTGCCGAGCACCAGGACCACCGCCGTCGTGGCCGCGATGCCGTACACCAGCAGGGCGAAGGGGCGGCGCACGACCAGCTGACCCACCCCCGGCTCCCGGGACCGCAGCCACATGACGGTCGTCAGGGCCACGAGAGCGGTGGAGACCAGGAAGTGTGCGGCGACCGTGTACGGGTTCAGGCCGGTGAGCACGGTGATCCCGCCCACCACGCCCTGTGCGGGGATGCCCAGGAACGCCAGCACGGCCAGCAGACGGAGGTCGCGGCGGGCGGACCGGAGGACCGCGATCAACGTGGCCGCGGCGATGGCCACCAGGACGAACGTCAGCAGCCGGTTGCCGAACTCGATGACGCCGTGGGCGGCGAGCTCCGGCGTCGTGGTGAAGCTGTCCTCGGTGCACCGGGGCCAGGTCGGGCAGCCCAGCCCCGAGCCGGTCAGCCGGACGAACCCGCCGGTGAGGACGATCAGGCCGTTGGCGACGACGCTGGCCAGCGCCAGCCGGGAGACCGTCGAGTTGCGCACCCGCGAGGGAAGGACCGACACGGCACCGATGCTACTGACCGTGGGGCCCCTCGCCGCTGGTCCGATCGATCCGGCAGCGGCCCCCCTGGGCGGTTCCGCCGCCGTGTGACGCGCCTCTCCGGCAGCCCGCAGGTAAGGCCGACCTTCCTTGCGGGCTCGCCGATTAAGCACACAATCGTGTTGTGGAATCCGCTGCGGCCCGAGCCGCCGTCCCCTCCGCCGGTGCGCCGGCCGAGGACGGGCGCACCCGTGACCGGGTGAGCAGCCTCCTCCTCGAGCACGGCCCGCAGACCGCCGCCGAGCTGGCCGGCCGGCTGGGCATCTCCCCGGCCGCGGTGCGCCGGCACCTCGACGGCCTGGTCGCCGCCGGCCACGTGGCTGAGCTGGCGAAGCCACGCAGTGGACAGGGCACCTTGGGAGTCGCGGTGGCCGAGCGCCAGCGAGGACGCCGTGACACCGAGCGCGAGGCGCCCGGCGGTCAGCGGGGGAGGGGCCGGCCTGCCCGCCGGTTCGCCCTCACCGACGCCGGACGGGAGTCCTTCCCGCACGCCTACGACGACCTGGCGCTCACCGCCCTGCGGTTCGTCGCCGAGCACGGCGGGCCGGACGCCGTCCGCGCCGTCGCCGAGCAGCAGCTCTCCGGGCTGGCGCAGCGGTGCTCCACCGCCGTCGAGTCCGCGCTCGAGGAGGCCGCACCGGGCGCCGGTGAGGTCGACCGGGCACAGGTGCTCGCCGTCGCGCTGACCGCCGAGGGCTACGCCGCGACCGCCTCGGCGATCTCCAGCGGCGGGCAGCTGTGCCAGCACCACTGCCCGGTCGCCCACGTCGCGGCCGAGTTCCCGCAGCTGTGCGAGGCTGAGACGGCGGTGATCAGCCGGCTGGTCGGCACGCACGTCCAGCGGCTGGCCACGATCGCCCACGGCGACGGGATCTGCACGACCCACATCCCCGCGCAGCTGGCCCTCCGGGCCGGACTCCGCGCCGGCTCCCAGGCCGGGAACAAAGCCACCCCCGCACGCCCTGTACCTGCTGGTCGCGCCACGCCCTCCGGCGCCGGCGCCAGCACTCGCACCACCCCCTCGATCGACCGGGAGAGGACCCCCGCATGACCACCACGCAGCCGGTGCCCAGCGCGCCGATGACGCAGGACGAGACGATCGATGCGCTCGGCCGTTACAAGTACGGCTGGTCCGACACCGACGCCGCCGGTGCCTCGGCCACCCGCGGCATCAACGAGGACGTCGTCCGCGACATCTCGCGCCGCAAGAACGAGCCCGAGTGGATGCTCGAGCGCCGGCTGAAGGCGCTGAAGATCTTCGGGAAGAAGCCCATGCCCGACTGGGGTTCCGACCTCTCCGGCATCGACTTCCAGAACATCAAGTACTTCGTGCGGTCGACCGAGGCGCAGGCCACCTCGTGGGAGGACCTGCCCGACGACATCAAGAACACCTACGACAAGCTGGGCATCCCCGAGGCGGAGAAGCAGCGGCTGGTCTCCGGTGTCGCGGCCCAGTACGAGTCCGAGGTCGTCTACCACAAGATCCGCGAGGACCTCGAGGAGCAGGGCGTCCTGTTCCTGGACACCGACACGGCGCTGCGCGAGCAGCCCGAGCTGTTCCGTGAGTACTTCGGCTCGGTGATCCCGGCCGGTGACAACAAGTTCTCCGCGCTGAACACCGCCGTGTGGTCGGGTGGCTCGTTCATCTACGTCCCCAAGGGCGTGCACGTCGAGATCCCGCTGCAGGCCTACTTCCGGATCAACACCGAGAACATGGGCCAGTTCGAGCGCACCCTCATGATCATCGACGAGGGCGCCTACGTGCACTACGTCGAGGGCTGCACCGCGCCGATCTACAAGACCGACTCGCTGCACTCCGCGGTCGTCGAGATCATCGTCAAGAAGAACGCGCGCTGCCGGTACACGACCATCCAGAACTGGTCGAACAACGTCTACAACCTGGTCACCAAGCGGGCCGTGGCCCACGAGGGCGCGACCATGGAGTGGGTCGACGGCAACATCGGCTCCAAGGTGACGATGAAGTACCCGGCCGTCTGGATGACCGGCGAGCACGCCAAGGGCGAGGTCATGTCCATCGCCTTCGCCGGCGAGGGCCAGCACCAGGACGCCGGCGCCAAGATGGTGCACGCCGCCCCGCACACCTCCTCGACGATCGTGTCGAAGTCGGTGGCGCGCGGTGGTGGCCGCACCTCCTACCGCGGGCTGGTCCAGGTCGACGAGGGTGCCTACGGCTCGAAGTCGACGGTGAAGTGCGACGCGCTGCTGGTCGACACCATCAGCCGCTCGGACACCTACCCCTACGTCGACGTCCGCGAGGACGACGTGTCGATGGGCCATGAGGCGACCGTCTCGCGGGTCAGCGACGACCAGCTCTTCTACCTGATGAGCCGAGGGCTCTCCGAGGACGAGGCGATGGCGATGGTCGTGCGCGGCTTCGTCGAGCCCATCGCCCGGGAGCTGCCGATGGAGTACGCCCTCGAGCTCAACCGCCTGATCGAGCTCCAGATGGAAGGTGCCGTCGGCTGATGTCGGCTCCACAGAACACCGGTACTGACGACCAGACCACCCTGACCACGGACTCGGCCACCCTCGCCGGCGAGCTCTTCGCTCCCGGCGTGGGGGCCCAGGCCGGGCCGCCGACCACCCCGGCGGCCGGCACCGGCACCGCCGGCGACACGCCCCCCGGGTCGCACTCGCACGGCGGGCCGGCGCCCACCGGCTCGCCGGCCGAGCGGCTCACCTCCACCGACCCGGACGCCTTCGGCGCACCGACCGGTCGCGAGGAGGAGTGGCGCTTCACCCCGATGCGCCGCGTCCGCGCGCTGCTGGACGGCGCACCGTCGGACGCCCACCTGACGTGGGAGTCCGACCTGCCCGAGGGTGCGGAGCTGACCTCGGTCGAGGCCGGTGACCCGCTGCTCAAGGGCCTGCCCGAGCCGGTCGACCGGCTGGCCGCGCTGACCCGTCAGCGCAGCGGCGGCGCAGCCGTGCTCCGGATCGCCAAGGAGGCCGTGCTCGACCGCCCGGTCACCCTGGGTCTCGCCGGCACCGGCCGCGACGACGTCGTCTGGGGCCAGCTGGTCGTCGAGGTGGGGGCGTTCGCGCAGGCGACCGTCGTCCTCGACCACTCGGGGCTGGCCCGCTACTCCGGCGGGGTCGCCTTCCTGCTCGGTGACGGTGCGCAGCTGACCGTCGTCTCGGTGCAGGACTGGGCGCCGGGCACGGTGCACGGCGGGCAGTTCGACGCCGTCGTCGGCCGGGACGCCTCGCTCAAGCAGGTCGTGGTCACCCTCGGCGGTGACCTGGTCCGGCTGGTCAGCAACGTGCAGTACGCCGGCCCCGGTGGCTCGGCGGACCTCTACGGCGTGTACTTCGCCGACGAGACCCAGCACCAGGAGCACCGGCTCTGGGTCGACCACGGCACGCCGAACTGCCGCAGCAACGTCGTCTACAAGGGCGCGCTGCAGGGGGAGAAGGCGCACACCGTCTGGGTCGGCGACGTGCGGATCCGGCCGGCCGCGACCGGCACGGACACCTACGAGCTGAACCGCAACCTGGTGCTCACCGACGGCGCCCGCGCCGACTCGGTGCCGAACCTGGAGATCGAGACCGGCGAGATCGTCGGCGCCGGTCACGCCAGCGCCACCGGCCGGTTCGACGACGAGCAGCTGTTCTACCTCTGCTCCCGCGGGATCGACGCCGAGACGGCCCGCCGGCTCGTGGTGCGCGGCTTCTTCGCCGACGTCGTGCAGCACATCGGCGTCCCAGCCCTGCAGGACCGGCTGATGGGCACCATCGAGGCGCGCCTCGGTGCCCTGCCGGACCTCGAGGAGCAGCCGGTCGAGGTCGGCGCGTGACGTACGAGCGGGTCTGCGCGCTGTCCGAGGTGCCCGAGGAGGGTTCCCTGCGGATCGAGCTCGCGGACATCGATGTCGCCGTCGTCCAGCTCGACGGTGAGGTCTACGCGATCCAGGACGTCTGCTCGCACGCCGACGTCCCGCTGACCGACGGCGACGTCGACGACGTCGACGGGGCGCCCACCATCGAGTGCGCCCTGCACGGCTCGTGCTTCGACCTGCGCACCGGCCAGCCCACGAACCTCCCGGCCACCGAGCCGGTCCCCGTCTACCCGGTCCGGGTGGAGGGTGACGACGTCCTGGTGGACGTCGACGCCCCCCTCGCCGCGACCAGCATCTGAGGAGCGACACACCCGTGACCAGCCCCACCGCGACCCCCGCCGCCACCGGCCTCTCGGCCGGGAGCGTGCTCGAGATCCGCGACCTGCACGTCACCGTCGGCGACGGGGACGAGACCAAGGAGATCCTCCGCGGCGTCGACCTGACCGTCCGCGCGGGCGAGACCCACGCGATCATGGGCCCCAACGGGTCGGGCAAGTCGACCCTGGCCTACTCGATCGCCGGGCACCCCAAGTACACGATCACCGGCGGCACCGTCACCCTCGACGGCGAGGACGTCCTCGCGATGACCGTCGACGAGCGCGCCCGGGCCGGCCTGTTCCTGGCCATGCAGTACCCGGTCGAGGTCCCCGGCGTCTCGGTGTCGAACTTCCTGCGCACCGCGGCCACCGCGATCACCGGCGAGGCGCCGAAGCTGCGCACCTGGGTGAAGGACGTCCGGACCGAGATGACCGCGCTCGAGATGGACAGCGCCTTCGCCGAGCGCAACGTCAACGAGGGCTTCTCCGGCGGTGAGAAGAAGCGCCACGAGATCCTGCAGATGCGCCTCCTCAAGCCCAAGGTGGCGATCCTCGACGAGACGGACTCCGGCCTGGACGTCGACGCGCTCCGCGTCGTCTCCGAGGGCGTGAACCGGGCCAAGGCCGACAGCCCGGTCGGCGTCCTGCTGATCACGCACTACACGCGGATCCTCAAGTACATCAAGCCCGACTTCGTGCACGTCTTCGTCGCCGGCCGGGTCGTCGACGAGGGTGGCCCGGAGCTCGCGCAGAAGCTCGAGGACGAGGGCTACGCCGCCTACGTCAAGGACTCGAACGAGCAGGCCGCCAGCGAGGCTGCATCCGCATGACCGAGACCGTCTCGCGTCCCGCCGGGGCGCACCAGGTGCCGCTCCCGCTGGACGTCGAGGCGATCCGGGCGGACTTCCCGATCCTGTCCCGCACCGTCCGGGACGGGAAGCGGCTGGTCTACCTCGACTCCGGCGCGACCTCGCAGAAGCCGACCAGCGTCCTGGACGCCGAGCGGTGGTTCTACGAGAACGTCAACGCCGCTCCGCACCGCGGTGCGCACCAGTTGGCCGAGGAGGCCACCGCGGCCTACGAGGCGGCGCGCACCACCATCGGGGCCTTCATCGGGGCGCCGGAGAACGAGGTCGTCTTCACCCGGAACAGCACCGAGGCGATCAACCTGGTCGCCTACGCGCTCTCCAACGCGGCGACGGCCAAGGAGCCGGAGTTCCGCCGGTACGCCGTCGGTCAGGGCGACGAGATCGTCGTGACCGAGATGGAGCACCACGCGAACCTGCTGCCCTGGCAGCAGCTGTGCGAGCGGACGGGGGCGACCCTGCGCTGGCTGGGGCTCACCGACGACGGCCGGCTCGACCTGTCCGACCTGGCCACCGTGGTGAACGAGCGCACCAAGCTCGTCGCGGTGACCCAGCAGTCGAACATCCTGGGCACGATCAACCCGCTGGGCGACGTCGTCGCCCGGGCCCGGGAGGTCGGCGCCCTGGTGCTGGTCGACGGCGCCCAGTCCGTGCCGCACCAGCGGGTCGACGTCACCGAGCTGGGTGCGGACTTCCTGGTGTTCTCCGGTCACAAGATGCTCGGCCCCACCGGGGTCGGCGTGCTGTGGGGCCGCTACGACGTGCTCGACGCGCTGCCGCCCTTCCTCACCGGCGGCTCGATGATCGAGGTCGTCCGGATGGAGGGCAGCACGTTCATGCCCCCGCCGCAGCGTTTCGAGGCCGGCGTGCCGATGACCGCACAGGTCATCGGGCTCGCCGCCGCCGTGGAATACCTGCAGCGACTCGGCATGGACGCGGTGCAGGCCCACGAGGAGGCCCTCACCGAGTACGCGCTGCAGCAGCTGCAGGCCATCCCCGGCGTCACCGTGATCGGCCCGCCGGACACCGTGGCCCGCGGGGGCGCGATCAGCTTCACCGTCGAGGGCATCCACCCGCATGACGTCGGGCAGGTCCTCGACGACCTGGGCATCGCCGTCCGGGTCGGGCACCACTGCGCCTGGCCGGTCGTGCGTCGCTACGGCGTCCCGGCCACCACCCGGGCGACGTTCTACGTGCACACGGGGTACGACGACGTCGACGCACTCGTCGAGGGCGTGCGGGAAGCCCAGCGCTTCTTCGGTGTTGCACCCAGCGAGGTGAAGTGATGCAGCTGCAGTCGATGTACCAGGACATCATCCTGGACCACTACCGCAACCCCCACGGGCGCGGTCTCCGCAACCCGTTCGAGGCCGAGGTGCACCACGTCAACCCGACGTGCGGTGACGAGGTCACCCTGCGGGTGCACCTGGACGGCGAGACCATCGCCGACGTCTCCTACGAGGGCATGGGCTGCTCGATCAGCCAGGCCTCGGTCTCGGCGATGTACGACCTCGTGATCGGCAAGAGCGTGACCGAGGCGATGCGCACCGGCGAGCAGTTCATGACGCTGATGCAGAGCAAGGGCAACGCGACCGTGGCCGAGGAGCTCGAGGACGACCTGGAGGACGCCGTCGCGTTCGCCGGCGTCTCGAAGTACCCGGCACGGGTCAAGTGCGCACTGATGAGCTGGATGGCGCTGAAGGACGCGAGCGCCCGCGCCCTCTCCACGACGAATGAGGCGAACTGAGATGACCGAGCCCACCACCCCCGACGCCGGCCTGTACGGCGGCAAGTCCGCCCTGATCGAGGACCTCGAGGAGGCCATGCGCGACGTCGTCGACCCTGAGCTGGGCGTCAACGTCGTCGACCTCGGTCTCGTCTACGGGCTGGACGTCGACACCGACGCCAACGTCGCGATCATCGACATGACGCTGACGTCGGCGGCCTGCCCGCTGACCGACGTGATCGAGGACCAGGCCCGCCAGGCCCTCACCGGCGGCCCCGGCCCCGGCCTGGTCGGCGACATCCGGATCAACTGGGTCTGGATGCCGCCGTGGGGCCCGGACAAGATCACCGACGACGGCCGCGAGCAGCTGCGGGCCCTCGGCTTCCGGGTCTAGTCCTGCAGCTCCGCACCTTGTTCGACCAGCTGGCTGTGGGGGAGACCCCGCCAGCTGCCGCGACCGTCACGACAGTGCCGGCGCCTGCCCTCCTCGACGGACGGCGGGCGCCGGCACTCGTCGTCGGGGGGACCGGCTGGCACGTCGTGGCCGCCGACGTCGACCCCGGCTGGGTGGCCGCGCAGGTCGCGCGCGAGCCGATCGAGGCACCGCTGGGCGCCCGCTTCCTGTCGGCGCTGGCCGACCAGGTGGGCGCGGAGCCCGGGGTGCTGGACGCGCTGCTGATCGCTCCGCCGGCCCCGGTGCGCCCGAGCCTGGAGCTCGCGGAGGTCGCGCCCGGCGAGCACCCGAGGGTGCGGCGGGCGCTGTGGCACCGCTCCGGCGTGCGGGTGTGGACGACGCCGGACAGCGCCGCCCTGCTGGTCCTCGGCCGTGGTGTCGCCGGCCGGTGGGAGGCCAGTGTGGAGGTCCACCCGTCGGCCCGGGGCCGTGGCCTGGGCACCGCGCTGGCTGCTGCCGCCCCGGCGCTCGTACCCGGCGGCGAGCCGCTGTGGGCGCAGGTCGCCCCGGCCAACACCGCCTCGCTGCGGTCCTTCCTCGCGGCCGCCTGGCGCCCGGTCGGCGCCGAGGTCCTCTTCGGCTCCTGACCCTGGGGCTCATCGTGCTCGGAGTCCGGGGGTCCTTCGCCGGTGGGCCCGGGATGGGCGCTTACAGCCGCTGTAGCGGGGGAGTCAGCGCAGGTCAGCGACGCGGGCGAAGGCTGCGCGGGCTCGGGTCCGTCGCTGCTCGTAGACCGCGCCAGCGGCGAGCATGACGGCGCCGGCCGCGCCGACGGCGAGCAGACCGGTCAGGGGCAGGTGGACGACGAGCCGACCGAGAGCCACTGCGGTCAACGACGCAGCCCCGACCACCAGCGGGGCCTGCACCTGCCAGCGACTGCCCGCGGTCGCGCAGGACGTGGCGGCGAGGACGACCAGCACCAGCCGCAGCAGGTCCGGTTCTGTGGCCGCCAGCCAGACCGACGGGACGAAGGCGACCACCAGCCCCGGGCCCCAGGCCGGCCAGGACGCGCCGCTGGCCAGCCGTCGTCCTGAGTACAGCCACAGCACCGTGGCGGCCGGGAGCGTGTAGGCCTCCGGCACCCCGATCCCGGCGCTGCCGGCGGCCAGCCAGGCGGCCACGACCAGCGCGGCGCACCCACCGGCCCGGACGCGTGCCCGGTCGGTGACCGCGCCCGAGGCGATGAAGCCCGCGCCGACGACGCCCAGGGCGAGGGCCAGGCCGGTGAGGTGTCCGGTGCCGACCAGCTGCGCCAGCCCGGCAGCGGCGACCGCCGCGGCCGTCCAGGTCAACGGCAGCTCCGCCGGCTGCCCGCGCAGGGCGGTCCCGGCGCCGAGGGCCAGGAGGCACAACAGCACCAGCAGCTGACCGGCCGGCGCAGACCCGAGACCGCCGTCGGCCTCGGTCAGCAGCACGGCGGCGGCCAGGCAGCCCACCACGGCCGGCAGCGCCCAGCGGCGGTCGCTGGGCCGCCGGGCGGCGACCACCAGCGCGGGGACGGCGGCGACCGCGACCAGGGCAGCCAGCGCCGACCAGCGCCCCGACCCGAGCAGCTGGACGACGGCCAGCCCGGTGAGCACCGCGGCGGCGGCGAGACCCGACGGGCGGAGCGGGCCGGCGGGTCCCGGGGAGGCCACCGCACCGACCACCGTCGCCAGCGCCAGGCCGAGGTAGCCGCTGGTCATGACCCCGACGGGCCCCGAAGCCTGCAGCAGCCCGGCGACGGCCGCCCCGGCCACCAGCCCGGCCAGGACCGGGACGGCGGCCGGGGGGCCCAGCAGGGGCAGCAGGTCCGCTCGGCGGCGCAACGCGAGCAGGGCGCCGGCCGCCAGCAGCATCAGCGCCGAGGGCACCAGCGCGGCGGCGACCGACTCCGTCGTCCACACGTGCGCGGCGGCCTCGACGACCCCCGTCACCCACCAGGCGGCCGCGGTGACCAGGGTGACCGCCGCGACGGCCCGGCGGACGGCCAGCGTGACGACCAGCCCGGCGACGGCGGTGGCCAGCACGGCGGAGGCGTGCGGGGCCAGCGACAGCCCGGAGCCGGTCAGCGCGCTCAGCACCGCCCCCTGCCCGGCTCCCCAGGCGGCGATCGGCCAGGTGAGCGTCGTCCGCGTGATCAGGCCGAGGACGACGAAGACCGCGGCGAGCAGGGACAGCAGCACCGCGCTCGGGCCGCCGGGGCCGTCCCCGGCCGACCACGCGGCCACGGCGGCGAGCACCACGGCGGCGGAGGCGAGCGCCTCCTCGCTGCTGCGGAGGCCCCGGTGCCCGGCTCGCAGCGACCCCAGGGTCGCGGCGACGGTGAGCAGGGCGACCACGAGGAGGCCCGGGACGGAACCGGCGTCGGTGAGCGTGGCCGCGCCGGCGGCGACCACGGCGACCGCGCCGGCACCCAGGAGCACCTGCTGGGGGGCGACGTCGCCCGTGCCGGTGTCCGTCGGCGCCGTGGCCGGCGGGGCCGTGGTCGGCGGGGGACTGCCCAGCGGCGGTGGGTAGACCACCTCGGGGCTGCCGGGCACCGCTCACCTCCGCTCTCTGGACCGTCGCGTGCGACCACGGCTGGTGTCCTGCGTACCCCAGGTGACGTGCAGGTCACCCGGCAATCCGGTCGGCCGATGGCGGTCGAGCGCCTATCATGGGGTCAGTGATCACGACGACCGGCCTCGAGCTGCGTGCCGGCGCCCGGATCCTCATCAGCGACGCCGATCTGCGGGTCCAGCCCGGTGACCGCATCGGGCTGGTCGGGCGCAACGGTGCTGGCAAGACGACGACCCTGACCACCCTCGCCGGGGAGCGCGTGCCGCACGCCGGCAAGGTCGAGGTGACCGGCGAGCTCGGCTACCTCCCGCAGGACCCGCGCAGCGGCGACCTCGACATCACCGCCAGCGACCGGGTGCTGTCCGGCCGCGGCCTGGACGTGCTGAAGGCGAAGCTGACCAAGGCGCAGGTGGCGATGGCCGAGCCCGCCGACGACGCCGAGATGGACCGCGCCGTCCGGCAGTACGGGCGGCTGGAGGACCAGTTCGCCGCACTCGGCGGGTACGCCGCGGAGAGCGACGCGGCCCGGATCTGCACCAACCTGGGCCTGCCCGACCGGGTGCTCCAGCAGCCGCTGCGCACCCTCTCCGGTGGTCAGCGCCGCCGCGTCGAGCTGGCCCGGATCCTCTTCTCCGACGCCGACACGCTGCTGCTCGACGAGCCCACCAACCACCTGGACGCGGACTCCATCGTCTGGCTCAAGGGCTACCTGGCCAGCCACCGCGCCGGGCTGGTCGTCATCAGCCACGACGTCGAGCTGCTGGCCGCCGTCGTCAACAAGGTGTGGCACCTGGACGCCAACCGCGCCACGGTCGACGTCTACAACCTCGGCTGGAAGCGGTACCTGGACGCCCGGGAGACCGACGAGCGACGCCGCCGGTCCGAGCGCGCCAACGCCGAGAAGAAGATCGACGCACTCTCCGCCCAGGCGGACAAGATGCGGGCCAAGGCCACCAAGGCCAAGGCCGCACAGAGCATGGACAAGCGCGCCCAGCGACTGGCCGCGGGCCTGGAGCAGGTCCGGGTGCAGGACAAGGTCGCGAAGCTGCGCTTCCCGACGCCGGCCCCGTGCGGCAGGACGCCGCTCACCGCCGAGCACCTCAGCAAGAGCTACGGCTCGCTGGAGATCTTCACCGGCGTCGACCTGGCCATCGACAAGGGCACCCGGGTCGTCGTCCTCGGCTTCAACGGCGCGGGCAAGACCACCCTGCTTCGCATGCTGGCCGGCACCGAGCAGCCCGACACCGGCGAGGTCAAGGCCGGGCACGGGCTGCGGGTCGGGTACTACGCGCAGGAGCACGAGACGATCGACATGGACCGCACACTGCTGGAGAACATGCGGTCCTCGGCTCCGGGCAGCACCGACACCGAGCTGCGGAGGATCCTCGGTGCCTTCCTCTTCTCCGGCGACGCAGTCGACCAGCGGACCGGCACGCTGTCCGGTGGTGAGCGCACCCGGCTGGCGATGGCCACGCTGGTGGTCTCCGGCGCCAACGTGCTGCTGCTGGACGAGCCGACCAACAACCTGGACCCGGCCAGCCGCGAGCAGGTGCTCGAGGCGCTGCGCACCTACCAGGGTGCGATCGTGCTGGTGACCCACGACGAGGGCGCGGTGCACGCACTGAACCCCGACAAGGTGATCATCCTGCCCGACGGCACCGAGGACACCTGGAGCGCCGACTTCGCCGATCTGGTCTCGCTCGCGTAACGACGGGGGCCGGTCGCCCCACGGTGACCTGCAGATTCGGCGGTGCGCGGTCTTGTTGCGGTGGCCGACCCTCCCGGCCTGGGTGATCATGGCCAGTGGGACGCCGAGGTCACCGGGACATCGGCGCCGGGGGATCAGCGGGATGTCGTCGGCAGGAGTCGGCAGCACCCCTGACACGGAGGGGAGTCATGGCCGACTCGAGCACTGCGGACCTGAGCAAGGGCAAGAGGATCACCGGGGACGACCGGACGTCGCTGGCCGGCGAGCTCCGTGAGCGGTACGACAGCGGCGAGAGCATCCGCTCGCTGGCGACCTCGACCAACCGTTCCTACGGCTTCGTGCACCGTCTGCTGTCGGAGTCGGGTGCCACCCTCCGCGGTCGGGGTGGGGCGAACCGGAACGCCAAGAAGTCTGCGTGAGTGAGCGGGCCGACGGCTGGGTGAGGACGGCGCGCGAGGGCGCCGTCCTCACCGTGACCCTCGACCGGGCCGACCAGCTCAACGCGCAGACCCCGGCCACCTGGGCGGCGCTGCGCGCGGTCGGGGAGTCACTGGACGACGGTGTGCGCGTGGTCGTCGTCCGTGGCGTGGGCCGGGCGTTCTCCGCCGGCCTGGACCGCACGCTCTTCAGCGCCGACCCCGGCGTGCCCGGCGGGCTGGCCGAGCTGGGCTCTCTCCCGACCGAGGCGGCCCAGGAGCGCATCCGGGGCTACCAGGCGGCGTTCCGCTGGCTGCGCTCGCCCGGCGTCGTCTCGGTGGCGGCGGTGCAGGGGCACGCCATCGGTGCGGGCGCCCAGCTGGCGCTCGCCTGCGACCTCCGGGTCTTCACCGAGGACGCACAACTGCGGCTGCCCGAGGCCGGCCTCGGGCTGGTGCCCGACCTCACCGGCACCAGCACGCTGGTCGAGCTGGTCGGCTACAGCCGCGCCGTGGAGATCTGCCTGACCGGCCGGGCGGTGGGCGCGGCCGAGGCCGTGACCACCGGGCTGGCGAACCTCGCCGTCCCGACCGCCGAGCTCGACGGGGCGGTGGCCGACCTGGTCGCCGCGCTGCTGGGGCCGGACACCGACGCCGCCCGGGAGACGCTGGCGCTGGTGCGCTCGGCCGTCCGCAACGGCCCCGACGAGCAGGACGCCGCCGAGCGGGCGGCCCAGGTGCGGCGGCTGCGGAGACTGGCCGGGCGGGACTGACCGGACGGAACAGGACGGCCGCCCCGGCTGTTCGGCTCGGTGATCAACCGGATCCAGCAACAGGGGGCGTGTCGTGGACTCACCGATGACGTCCATGGCGGCGATGCGGTCGTTCAGCACCGACCGCTCGGTGACCTCGCGCGGCGTCCCCAAGGGGACGGTGCGCCGGATCCTGGGAATCGCCGGTCCCTACCGGCGCGAGCTCATCGGCTTCCTGGCGCTGGTCGTGTTCTCCGCGGTGATCGGGGTCGTCACCCCGTTGCTGGCCGGCGACATCGTCAACCGGATCGCCAACCTGACCGGCACGGCCGGCGACATCGTCCGGATCGCGCTGTTCATCGCCGGGCTGGCCGTGCTCGACGCTGCCAGCTCGCTCGTGCAGCGCTGGTACTCCGCCCGGATCGGCGAGGGCGTCATCTACGACCTGCGCACCCGGGTGTTCGAGCACGTCCAGCGGATGCCGGTCGCCTTCTTCACCCGCACCCAGACCGGTGCCCTGGTCAGCCGGCTGAACAACGACGTCATCGGCGCGCAGCGGGCCTTCACCTCCACGCTGTCCGGCGTCGTCTCCAACGTGATCGCCCTGGTGCTGACCGCCGGGGTCATGTTGAGCCTCTCCTGGCGGATCACCCTGCTGTCGATCGTGATGGTGCCGCTGTTCGTGGTGCCGGCCCAGCGGATCGGCAAGAAGCTGCAGACGATCACCCGGGAGTCCTACGGGCTCAACGCGTCGATGAACGCCACGATGACCGAGCGGTTCAACGTCGCCGGGGCGCTGCTGGTCAAGCTCTTCGGCCGGCCCGAGGTCGAGGCGGACTCCTTCCGCGGCCGGGCGTCGCGGGTGCGCGACATCGGCGTGCTCTCGGCGATGTACGGCCGCACCTTCTTCACCGCGCTCACCCTGGTCGCCGCGCTGGCCACCGCCCTGGTCTACGGGCTCGGTGGCTGGCTGGCGTTCACCGGGTCGCTGTCGGCCGGTGACGTCGTCGCCCTGGCCCTGCTGCTGGCCCGGCTCTACGGTCCGCTGACGGCGCTGGCCAACGTGCGGGTCGACGTGATGAGCGCGCTGGTGAGCTTCGACCGGGTGTTCGAGGTGCTCGACCTGGCGCCGATGATCGCCGAGGCCCCGGACGCGGTGCCGATCCCCGCCGAGGACCGGTCGCTGGAGTTCGAGTCGGTCTCCTTCCGCTACCCGTCCGCCGCCGAGGTGTCGCTGGCGTCGCTGGAGGACGTCGCCGTCCCCGAGCACGGGCTGCCGGCCGAGGTGCTGCACGACGTCTCCTTCCGCGCGGAGCCGGGCCAACTGGTCGCCCTGGTCGGCACCTCGGGCGCTGGGAAGTCGACGATCGCCGCCCTGGTGTCCCGCCTCTACGACGTGACCGAGGGGGCGGTGCGGGTCGGCGGGGTCGACGTCCGGCAGGCCACCGCCGCCTCGCTGCGTGACGCGATCGGCGTGGTCAGCCAGGACGCCCACCTGTTCCACGACACCATCGGGGCGAACCTCCGGTACGCCAAGCCCGATGCCACCGAGGACGAGCTGTGGTCGGCGCTCACCGGGGCACGGATCGCCGCGCTGGTGCACTCCCTGCCCGACGGGCTGGACACCGTGGTCGGCGACCGTGGTCACCGGATGTCCGGTGGGGAGAAGCAGCGGCTGGCGATCGCCCGGGTGCTGCTGAAGGCGCCCGGCATCGTGATCCTGGACGAGGCGACCGCGCACCTGGACAGCGAGTCCGAGGTGGCGGTGCAGCACGCGCTGGACGCGGCGCTGGCCGGGCGCACCTCACTGGTGATCGCGCACCGGCTCTCCACCATCCGCGGCGCCCACCAGATCCTGGTGGTCGACGACGGCCGGATCGTCGAACGCGGCACGCACGACGAGCTGCTCGTCGCCGGCGGCCACTACGCGGACCTCTACCGCACCCAGTTCGCCGCAGGGGGCGCACTGGACACTCAACCCGCTGCCGTGTAGCCGGGCGGCGCCCTGCTGGCGTGAAACGGTCTTCTCGAACGCGATGAGCGCCGTATCTCCGGTCGCGTATGGGACTCTCAGTGCAACGGCGGATGTCGTCGCACTTCCACGAACTGAGGTCTCCCATGACTGCTCAGCAGTCGCACTCGATCGCTTCCGGCAAGCCCTACCTGGTGACGGGGCTCCTCGCCGGGAGCGCCGCGTCGCTGGACCAGTTCCTCGGGGACACGGAGTTCACCATCGACGGCGTCGACGGCCCGGTGCTGGTCTGCGGCCACGGGGTGACGCTGGGCGAGATAGTCCGGTTCCACGAGAAATCAGCAGCCGGCGGCGGCAAGGACGTTCGGGTCTGGCACGTCTGCCAGAAGGACGACTTCTTCATCGCAGAGTCCATCGGGGCGTACTGACGCCAGGCCGCGCACCCGTCCTCGGGTGGGTAGGCAGGGGACCAGCGGAGCGGCGCCCGGGCTCCTCGATCGTCGTCCGACGGCTCGAACGTGCCCGGCCTGCTCCTGGTCGACCCGCTGCGGCCGCCGGGTGGCCGGCACGCGCTGACGGTGCCCAGGCTGGTCTGGCTGGGCGTCGCCACGATCACCGGGATGGCCGTCAACTGCCCTCGTCGCCGGTGTTGCTGGGGTGGACCTCCGGCTACCCGACGCGGGTGAACCACTAGATCCCCGCCGACCCCGGGGGCGGGGTCGGCGGGCGCCCGGGTCGGCGCACTAACGTCACTCCTGACCCAGTCGTACCACCCGCAGGAGCACCCCCGTGAGCGCAGGTCATCCGCAGGACACCCAGATCCGGGCGCTGTACGCGCGGTACCTGGCGGGGTGGAACCAGCGCAGCGGCGTGACGGTGTCCTCGGTCTTCGCCGACGACGGCGAGCTCATCGACCTCGACGGCACCCTGCGCAGCGGCCGGCTCAGCATCGCCGCCGACATGCGCCGGATGTTCACCGAGCACGCCACACCCACCTTCGTCGGCGTGGTGCGCTCGGTGCGCAGGCTGACCGACGGCGTGGTCGTGCTGCACGCGGTGGCCGGGATGGTGCCGCCCGGGGGCGACGCCGTCGACCCGTCCCGGCACACCGTCCACGCGCTCACCGCCGTCGAGGACGGGGGGCGCTGGAAGGTCGCCCTGCTGCAGAGCACCCCGGCCCGCTACGGCGGCCGGGCCGGCGCCCTGAACGCGCTGACCGAAGAACTGGAGGCGGCGCGGCACGAGGCAGCACGGTGACCGTGTTGATCGCGGCCGAGGAGCTGCTCGACCGCACCGGGGACGTCGTCCTGCTCGACGTCCGCTGGGCGCTCGGGAGGTCGGACGGCCGGGACCAGTACCTGGCCGGCCACCTGCCGGGCGCCGTCTACGTCGACCTGCCCACCGAGCTCGCCGCCGACGCGTCACCCGAGGCGGGGCGGCACCCGCTGCCCTCGGTACAGACACTGCAATCAGCGGCCCGCAGGTGGGGGATCTCCACTGGCTCGCGGGTCGTCGTCCACGACGCGACGGGCGGCCTGGCGGCGGCCCGGGCCTGGTGGCTGCTCCGCTGGGGCGGCCTCACCGACGTCAGGATCCTCGACGGCGGGCTGGCGGCCTGGACCGCGGCCGGTGGCGAGCTGGAGGCTGGTGACGTCGTCCCCGACCCCGGCGACGTGGTGCTGACCGGCGGCGGGATGCCCGTGCTCACCGCGGACGAGGCGGCTGCGCTGCCCGCGACGGGCGGGGTGCTGCTGGACGCCCGGGCCGGTGAGCGCTACCGCGGCGAGGTCGAACCGGTCGACCCGCGGGCCGGCCACGTGCCCGGTGCGGTCAGCGCACCGACCACGGAGAACCTGGTCACCGGCGGTCGCTTCGCTACAGCGGCTGCACTGACCGAGCGGTTCGCCGCGCTGGGCGTCCGACCGGGGACGACGGTGGGCGTCTACTGCGGCTCCGGCGTCACCGCCGCACACGAGGTGGCTGCGCTCGCCGAGGCCGGCATCGAGGCGGCCCTGTGGCCCGGTTCGTGGTCGCAGTGGTCCGCCGACCTCGACCGCCCGGTCGCCACCGGCCCCTGAGGGGCCAAGATCGCGATTGTGGCCGTGCGGGGGTGGACAGCGTCGTGGGGGATCGTCCCGGGTCGGTAGCGTGCGCCGGGTGATCATGGTCGCCGCGGTCGTGGGTGTCGTGTTGCTGGGCTGCCTGGCCGTCTTCCAGGTGTCGCTGATCGCCGGTGCGCCACTGGGCCGGTTCGCGTGGGGCGGGCAGCACGTCGTCCTGCCGACGGCGCTGCGGATCGGCAGCGCGGTGTCGCTCGTGCTCTACGGGCTCTTCGCCGCGCTCATCCTGCAGGTGGCCGGTGCGCTGGACGTCCTCCCGCGCGGCGTGGCCGACGTGGCCATCTGGGTGCTCACCGCGTACTTCGCCGTCGGGGTGTTGATGAACGCCGTCTCGCGCAGCGTCCCGGAGCGCCTGGTGATGACGCCGGTCGCGCTGGCGCTGGCCGTCGTCTGCCTGGTGCTCGCCCTGCAGTGACGCCGGATCAGGCCGGGGTGAGGGCCGCGTCGTAGCGGTCGAGCAGGACGGCGGCGATCCGCTCGTCGGGCAGCAATGGCGCAGTGACGCAATCCGCGCCGGCGCCCTGGAGCTTGTCGTGGAAGTGCCCGGGCGCGAGCAGGTAGGCGGCGACGACGACCCGCTGGGCGCCGGCCGCGCGCGCGGCAGCGACCGCGTCGGGCACGGGGGGCTGGGCGGCCGATCCGTAGCCGGTGGTGACGGGGCCGGCCCAGTCGCGCTGGAGCAGCGCCGCGGTGTCCTCGACGTCCTTCACCGACCGCGGGTCGCTGGACCCGGCGGCGGCCAGGACGATCGCGGTGGCCGGGTCGGCGCGGTCGGCGCCCGCAGCGACCAGCCGGTCGGTGAGCACGCCCACCAGCCGGGCGTCGGGGCCCAGCGGCCGGGCCGCCACTGCGGACGGGTGGTCGGCGACGGCACCGGCGATGTCGACGTGCACGTGGTAGCCGCCGGACAGCAGCAGCGGGACGACGACGGCCGGGGTGGCCGACTCGCCCAGCCCGCGGACGACGTCGACGACGGTGGGCGGCTGCACGTCGACGAAGGCGGCGGTGGTGGTGAGCCCGGGCCGCAGCGCGCGGGCGGCGAGCGCGAGCTGACCGATCAACCGCCGGCCCGTGGGGTTCCGGGTGCCGTGGGCGCAGGCGACCAGCACGGGCTGCGAGTGGTCGTTCATGGCTGCCTCCTGGGCATCGAGCCCGCCGTCAGCGACCAGTGGGAGAGCGTCACAGAGCGCGGGTGACGCCGCCGTCGACGGCGAGCATGGTGCCGGTGACGTAGGAGGCGGCGGGGGAGAGGGCGAAGGCGGCGACCGCGCCGAACTCCTCCGGGCGGCCGACCCGGCGGAGCGGGATGGACGCCTCGGTGCGGGCGCGCGCGGCCGACGGGTCGCCGGAGGCCGCCTCGATCTCGGTGACCCGGTCGGTGGCGATCGTGCCGGGCAGCAGCCCGAAGACCCGGATGCCGCGGGGCCCGAGCTCGTCGGCGAGCGCCTTGGTGGTCATCGCCAGCCCGGGCCGCAGGCCGTTGGAGATGGCCAGGTGCCCGATCGGCTGGCGCACCGAGGTGGAGAGCACCAGCCCGATCGCGGCGTCGGGGGACAGGTGCGGCAGGAGCGCCCGGATCAGCCGGAGCGGCCCGAGCAGCACGCTCTCGACCCCGGCCCGCCAGGCGTCCTCCGGGACCTCGAGCACACTGCCCGGTGTCGGCCCGCCGACGGAGATCAGTGCGCCGTCGACCCGGCCCAGCCGGTCGACCGCCGCGCCCACCAGCTCCTCGGCGGCCGCGGGGTCGGCCAGGTCGGCGGCCAGCCCGGACGCCGCCGGTGCCCCGCCGAGCGAGGCGACGGCGGCGTCGACCGACTCAGGGGACCGGGAGCTGATCAGCACCCGGGCCCCGTCGTCGACGAGGGCCCGGGCGGTCGCGAACCCCAGCCCCCGGCTCGCGCCGGTGAGCAGGAGCCCGCGGCCGCCCAGGCCCAGGTCCATCAGGCGGAGACGGTGCCGCGGAGCGAGCGCAGCACGTACTGCATGATCCCGCCGTTGCGGTAGTAGTTCGCCTCGCCGGGGGTGTCGATCCGGACGCGGGCGTCGAACTCCACGTCGCCCGCCTTGACCTTCACCGTGCGGGGGATCGTGCCGTCGTTCAGCGCGGTGACCCCGGTGATGGTGAACTCCTCGTCCCCGGTCAGGCCGAGCGACTCGGCCGACTCGCCCTCGGGGAACTGCAGCGGCAGCACGCCCATGCCGATCAGGTTCGACCGGTGGATGCGCTCGTAGCTCTGCGCGATGACCGCCTTGACGCCGAGCAGCGCCGTCCCCTTGGCCGCCCAGTCACGGGAGGACCCGGAGCCGTACTCCTTGCCGGCCAGCACCACCAGCGGCACGCCGGCCCCGGCGTAGGCCCGCGAGGCGTCGTAGATCGACGTGGTCTCGCCGGTCAGGTGGTTCTTGGTGACGCCACCCTCGGTGCCGGGCACCAGCAGGTTGCGCAGCCGGATGTTGGCGAAGGTGCCGCGGATCATCACCTCGTGGTTCCCGCGCCGGGAGCCGTAGGAGTTGAAGTCGCGACGCTCGATGCCGTGCTCCTGCAGGTACTTCCCGGCGGGGCTGTCGGCCTTGATGGAGCCGGCCGGCGAGATGTGGTCGGTGGTCACCGAGTCACCCAGCACCGCCAGGGTGCGCGCCCCGGAGATGTCCTCGACGGGGTCCGGCTCGGCCGGCATCCCGTCGAAGTACGGGGGCTTGCGGACGTAGGTGCTCTCCGCATCCCACTCGAAGGTGTCGCCCTCCGGCGTGGGCAGCGCCTGCCACTGCTCGGTGCCGGCGAACACGTCCTCGTAGCTGCGGCCGAACTGCTCCGCGGAGACGGCGTGGTCGATGACCCGCTGGACCTCCTGCGGCGAGGGCCAGATGTCGCGCAGGTACACGTCGTTGCCGTCGGTGTCCTTGCCCAGCGAGTCGTTGTTCAGGTCGACGTCCATCGACCCGGCCAGCGCGTAGGCGATGACCAGCGGGGGGCTGGCCAGGTAGTTCATCTTGACGTCGGGGTTGATCCGGCCCTCGAAGTTCCGGTTGCCCGACAGGACCGAGACGACGGCGAGGTCGGCCTCGTTGACGGCGGCCGAGACGGGCTCGGGGAGCGGGCCGGAGTTGCCGATGCAGGTGGTGCAGCCGTAGCCGACCAGGTAGAAGCCGAGCTTCTCCAGGTAGGGGGTGAGCTCGGCCTTCTCGTAGTAGTCCATGACCACCTTGGACCCCGGCGCCAGCGTCGTCTTCACCCAGGGCTTGCTGGTGAGGCCCCGCTCGACGGCGTTCTTCGCCAGCAGTGCGGCGCCGATCATCACCTGGGGGTTGGACGTGTTGGTGCAGGAGGTGATGGCGGCGATCACCACGTGCCCGTGGTCGACGTAGGTCTCGGTGCCGTCCTCCATCACGACCTTGGTCGGCTTGTTCGGCCGGTCGGGGAGGACGTGGTCGGCCACGAACGGGTGCGGCTTGCCGGCCTCGCCGTTGCCGTGCCCGAACGGGCTCACCGGGTCCGAGGCCGGGAAGGACTCCGCGGACGCCTCGTCGGCGGCGGACTCGACGCCGTACGGCTGCTCGTTGGACGGGACGCCGGGCTTCCGGTCCTCTCCGCCGACCTCGCCGTCGGAGACGTAGGCCGGCAGCGCCTCGCGCCAGGCCTCCTTGGCGTCGGTGATCGCGACCCGGTCCTGCGGGCGCTTCGGGCCGGCGATGGAGGGGACGACGCTGGCCAGGTCCAGCTCGAGGTACTCGGAGAAGACCGGCTCGCGGGACGCGTCGTGCCAGAGGCCCTGCTCCTTGGCGTAGGTCTCGACCAGCTTGACCTGCTCGGCGCTGCGGCCGGTCAGCTCCAGGTAGGTGATGGTCTCCTCGTCGATCGGGAACATCGCCGCGGTGGAGCCGAACTCCGGGCTCATGTTGCCGATGGTGGCGCGGTTGGCCAGCGGGACCGCGGAGACGCCGGCGCCGTAGAACTCGACGAACTTCCCGACCACGCCGTGCTCGCGCAGCATCTCGGTGATCGTGAGGACCAGGTCGGTGGCGGTCGCGCCGTCGGGCAGCTGGCCGGACAGCTTGAAGCCGACGACCCGGGGGATGAGCATCGACACGGGCTGGCCGAGCATCGCGGCCTCGGCCTCGATGCCGCCGACGCCCCAGCCCAGCACGCCCAGGCCGTTGACCATGGTGGTGTGGCTGTCGGTGCCCACGCAGGTGTCGGGGTAGGCCAGGGTGCGGTCGCCCTCCTGCCGCGGGAAGACCACGCGGGCCAGGTGCTCGATGTTGACCTGGTGCACGATGCCGGTGCCCGGGGGGACGACCTTGAAGTCGTCGAAGGCGCCCTGGCCCCAGCGCAGGAACTGGTAGCGCTCGCCGTTGCGCTGGTACTCGATCTCGACGTTGCGCTCGAAGGACTCCGGCGTGCCGAAGACGTCGGCGATGACCGAGTGGTCGATGACCAGCTCGGCCGGGGCCAGCGGGTTGATCTTCTGCGGGTCGCCGCCGAGGTCGGCCATCGCCTCGCGCATGGTGGCCAGGTCGACGATGCAGGGGACGCCGGTGAAGTCCTGCATCACCACGCGGGCCGGGGTGAACTGGATCTCCTGGTCCGGCTCCGCGGACGGGTCCCAGTTCGCCAGAGCGCGGATGTGGTCGGCGGTGATGTCCGCGCCGTCCTCGGTGCGGAGGAGGTTCTCCAGCAGGACCTTCAAGCTGAAGGGCAGCTTGTCGGCGCCCTCCACCGCGTCGAGCCGGAAGATGTCGTACTCGGTGCCGTCGACGTCGAGCGTCGTACGGGCTCCGAAGCTGTTCTTGCTGGCTGCCACTGCTTGCGCCTCACCCTCGCTGGTCCTGCGCGCGTCCTGCGCCTCGATGTGCCACCCCCGATCATCCCAGCCCCCGGCCGGGTCTGTGGAGCAAGGCCACCCTTTCCTCACCCTCGGTGAGCAGTCTCATGACGGACGGCGGTCGGCGCGGGGTGCGGCGGCGACCTCACGTGTCCGGCCCGTCACCGCAGCCCCGAGGGACCCGCACCCGCGGTGCGCCGTGCACCGGCGGCCCCCACGCGTGCGCTGGGTCACCTAGCGTGCCGCGCCATGACCCCCGCGGACACCACTGGGACGACGACGTCCGCAGTCGAGCTGCCGGTCCCGGCCGACCGGTACCGCGGCGCTCGCCTGCTGGGGACCGGTGGGCTGCTGGCCACCTTCCTCGCCACCTGCCTCGTCACCGGCCTGCCGACCGACCGCCTGGTGCTGCTGGGCTGGGTGCTGGCGGTGCTGGCGGTGCAGTCCCTGGGCCGGGGGTGGCCGGTGCTCCTGCGGCTGCTCGCCGACTGGCTGCCGCTGGCCGGGGTCCTGCTGCTCTACGACCTCAGCCGCGGGTTCGCCGACGGACTGGGCGTGCCGGTCGCCGTCGGTGAGCTCGCAGCCGCCGACCGCTGGCTCGCCGGTGGCGTGCTGCCCACCGTCTGGCTGCAGGAGCACTGGGGCGGCGAGGCGTGGGCGGTGTTCGCGTCGCTGGTCTACAGCAGCCACTTCGTGGTGACGCCGGTGGTCCTCGGCATCCTCTGGCTGCGCGACCGGAGCCGCTGGACGGCGTACGCCCGGCTGGTGGTGGGGCTGTCGGCGGCCGGGCTGGTCACCTACGTGCTGTACCCGGCGGCCCCGCCGTGGCTGGCCGCCAAAGACGGCGTCATCGAGCACGTGGACCGGCTGAGCAACTCCGGCTGGGCCGTGCTGGGGCTGCAGAAGGCCGGTGCCGTGCTGTCGGCCGGGCAGGGGCAGGTGAACCAGGTGGCGGCGGTGCCCTCGCTGCACACCGCCTTCGCCGTCCTGACCGTGCTGGTGCTGCTGCCGGTCGCGCAGCGGGTCTGGCAACGGGTGGCGCTGGTCGGCTACGCGGTGGCGATGCCGGTCGTGCTGGTGTGGTCCGGCGAGCACTACGTGGTCGACACGCTGCTCGGGGCGGTCTACGCCGGGGCGGTGTGGCTGCTCGTGCCGCGGCTGGTCGCGGCGGCGTCCCGCGCGGTCCGGCGCCCGGCGCTGCCGCCCGAGGCCGCCGCGTCACCGCGGTCGGAGCTCGGCGCGCCGCTGCCGGAGGCGGTGGCTGCCTAGCCTGGGGAGGTGACCCCTCCCGCCTGGCTCACCGAGGCGCGCCGGATCTGCGTGCTCACCGGGGCCGGCATCTCCACCGACAGCGGCATCCCCGACTACCGCGGCCCCAACGGCGTCTGGACCCGCGACCCGGACGCGGAGAAGCTGGTGACCCTCTCGTACTACGTGGCCGACCCGGAGATCCGCCGCCGGGCCTGGCTGATGCGCCGGGACACCGCCCCCGACGCGCGACCCAACGCCGGCCACGCCGCGCTGGTCGAGCTGGAGCGGCAGGGCCGGCTGCGGGCGCTGCTCACCCAGAACGTCGACGGGCTGCACACCGACGCGGGCAGCAGCGGAGTGCTGGAACTCCACGGCACCGTCCGCGAGGTCGAGTGCCTGGCCTGCGGTGCGCGCACGCCGATGACGGCGGCGCTGGCCCGGGTGGACGCCGGCGAGCCCGACCCCGCCTGCGCCGACTGCGGCGGCGTCCTCAAGTCGGCGACGATCAGCTTCGGCCAGGCGCTGGACGCCGACGTGCTCGACGCCGCCGCGCAGGCCGCCGCCGACTGCGACGTCTTCCTGGCCGTCGGCACCTCCCTGGGCGTGCACCCGGCGGCCGGGCTGGTGGAGGTGGCCGCCGCCTCCGGTGCCCGGGTGCTCATCGTCAACGCCGAGCCGACCCCCTACGACGGGCTCGCCGACCTGGTCGTGCGGGAGCCGATCGGCGAGGCGCTGCCCCGGTTGCTGGCCGCCGCGGACTGAGCGGCTCGTGGTCGCGCGCCGTGGCCGTTAGCGTGACGGCGACCACGTTCGGACAGCGGCCGGCACCGCAGCCGGCCTCGGCCCCGGGGAGCCCGGCATGCGCGTGCCCTTGACCACCCGTGACTTCCTCGACCGGGCGGAGCTGGTCTACGGCGACCGGCTCGGCGTCGTCGACGAGCCGACCCAGCCGGCTCCCTCGCTGGGGGAGCTGACCTACCGCGACGTGGCCCGACGGGCAAGGGCGGTCGCCGCCGGGCTGGACGCGCTGGGCATCGCCGAGGGGGAGCGGGTGGCGGTGGTCAGCCACAACTCGGCCCGGCTGCTGGAGCTGCTCTACGCCGTCCCCTCGTTCGGCCGGGTCCTCGTGCCGGTCAACTTCCGGCTGGCGCCCGCGGACTTCGCCTACATCGTCGAGCACTGCGGCGCCCGCGTGCTGCTGGCCGACCCGGAGGTGGAGTCGCAGCTGTCCGGCATCGACGTCCCGCACCGCTTCCTGCTGGGCGAGGAGTACGAGTCCGGGCTGCTCCGGCACGACGCGGAGCCGCGGCCGTGGTCCGCGCCGGACGAGGACGCCACCGCCACGATCAACTACACCAGCGGGACGACGGCGCGGCCCAAGGGCGTGCAGATGACCCACCGCAACCTCTGGGTCAACGCCACCACGTTCGGCCTGCACATGCAGGTCAGCGACCGCGACGTCTACCTGCACACGCTGCCGATGTTCCACTGCAACGGCTGGGGGCTGCCCTACACGGCGGCCGGGGTGGGGGCCACGCAGGTCGCGCTGCGCAAGGTCGACGGTGCCGAGATCCTCCGCCGGGTCGAGCGGCACGGCGTCACGCTGATGGCCGGGGCGCCCGCCGTCTGGAACGCCGTGCTCGACGCGGCCGCCGACTGGGACGGCGAGGTGCCCGGGCGGGACCGGGTGCGGATCATCGTCGCCGGGGCGCCGCCGCCCTCGCGCACGATCGCCCGGGTGGAGGAGGAGCTGGGCTGGGAGTTCAACCAGATCTACGGGCTCACCGAGACCGCGCCGCTGCTGACCATCAACCGGCCCCGGGCCGAGTACGACGAGATGGACGTGCAGACCCGGGCGAGGGCGCTCTCCCGGGCGGGGGTGCCGGCGCTGGGCACCCGGATCAGCACGAGCGAGTCCGGTGAGGTGCTGGCGCAGGGCAACACCGTGCTGGCCGGCTACTGGGAGAACCCGGACGCCTCCGCCGACGCCCTGGACGGCGGCTGGTTCCACACCGGGGACGGCGGCACCGTCGACGACGCCGGCTTCCTCACCATCTCCGACCGGAAGAAGGACGTGATCATCTCCGGTGGGGAGAACGTCTCCTCCATCGAGGTGGAGGACGCCGTCTTCAGCCATCCCGCCGTCGCCGAGGTCGCGGTGATCGGCGTGCCCGACGAGCGGTGGGGGGAGATGGTCACCGCGCTCGTCGTCCTGGCTGAGGGCGCCACCGCCTCCGAGGCGGACATCATCGCGCACTGCCGGACGACGCTGGCCGGCTACAAGGCCCCCAAGCGGGTGGAGTTCCGCGACGGCATCCCGCGCACCGCCACCGGCAAGATCCAGAAGTTCAAGCTGCGCGAGTCCTTCTGGGCCGACTCCGAGCGCCAGGTCAACTAGGACCGCCGGCGTCCGACGCGCTCCGCCCCGGGATCAGGTGACCTGGTCGTCGGGGCACCTCCCCGGTGGCAGACCGCGCGGTAGGTACCCGCACGACCAGGTCACCTGATCATGGGCGGCGTGCGGCCCGTCGCCGGCGCGTCGGTGCTCACCGTGCGTGCTGATCGACCTCACCCCGACGGGGGAGGTCCCTCCGACGGCGCTCAGCCGTTCACCCGATCCGGTCGATGACCCCGCGAGAGCACACCCCGAGGGGTGTGCCGGGACTGGTCGAGACCGGCGTCGCCGAACACCCTGGCGCCGGGCAACGGAGGAGTCGGGTTCGTGCACGCACAGGTCGATACGCAGGTCAGCACAGGACGACGAGCAGGTGCCCGCTGGGTGCAGCGTGCGCTCGCCGCCGGCACCGTCGTCGCCGCGTGTCTGGTGGTCGTCCCCGGGACGGCCGCGGCGGCACCGAGCGACAGCGAGATCTCCGCCGCGCAGCGGGACCGCGAAGAGGCCGCCGCCCGGGTCGGGGCGATCACCGGTCAGCTCGCCGGCGCGCAGGCCGCGGTCGACGAGGCACGCATCGGGTCGCAGATCGCGCTGCAGGACTACGAGGAGCGCCAGGGCGCCTACGACGAGGCGCGCGCCGCAGCCGATGCGGCGCAGGCCGCTGCCGGCCAGGCCGCCGCCGACGTCGCGGTGGGCAAGGGCGAGGTCGCCGCCTTCGCCCGGGACAGCTACAAGCAGGGCAGCACGAACCCCGGTGCGCGGGCGCTGATGACCGCCGGTGGACCGGCAGAGCTCATCGAGCGCGCTGCGCTGCTCGGCGCCGTGGGGGAGCACCGGGTCGGCGTCGTCACCGAGCTCACCGTGCTGCAGGAGCAGGCGACCGTCGCCGAGCAGGCCGCCCAGCAGGCGGTCGGCGCGGCCGAGACGCTGAAGACCGAGGCCGCCGAGCTGCTGGCCGCCGCGCAGGAGCAGGAGGTCGCCGCCCGCGACCAGGCCGCCGCCCTGGCCACCCAGCAGGTCGAGCTGGAGCAGGAGCTCGTGCAGGCGCAGCAGACGCTGTTCGGCCTGGAGGGGGCGCGGCAGGCGGCCGAGGAACGCGCGGCCGCCCAGCGGGCCGCGGCCCCGGCCCCCTCGCCGTCCCCGTCCGCTCCGTCGTCGGCTCCGTCGTCGTCCTCGGGGGGCGGCAGCTCGGCGCCCGCTCCGGCACCGGCACCGGCGCCCGCGCCGGCTCCGGCACCCGCGCCCGCTCCCGCACCCGCGCCGGTCCCGGTGGCACCCAGGCCCGCCCCGGCGCCGGCCCCGGTGCAGAACAACGCCGGTGCCCCGTCCGGGTCGGCCGTGCAGACCGCCATCGCGGCGGCCAAGACCCAGCAGGGGCTGCCCTACTCCTGGGGTGGTGGCGGCAGCAACGGGCCCAGCTACGGCATCCCGCCGGACACGGGCATCTGGGGCTTCGACTGCTCCGGCCTGACCCAGTACGCCTACGCCCAGGCCGGCATCGCCATCGGTGGCACCAGCCGGGCGCAGTGGGCCCGCTTCAGCGACCGGACGGTGGGCCGCGACGACCTGCAGGCCGGCGACCTGGTGTTCTGGGGGAGCGGCAGCAACTACAACTCGATCTACCACGTGGCCCTGTACCTGGGCGGCAACAAGGTCATCCAGGCTCCGCAGAGCGGGGACGTGGTGCGGATCAGCACCATGTGGTTCGGCAGCGACTACTTCGGTGCGGTGCGCCCCACCGCCTGAGGTCGGCCCCGGCACACGCGTTCAGGCGTCGGGCAGCCACGGGGGGAGCTGCCCGACGCGAGCGTCAGGCTAGCAGTCCAGCCGGTCTCCGGGCAGGGGACGGCGACGCCCGAACGGGGTGTCGTCGTCCCTCGGACGACGCAGCCGGGGTCGCCCGCACAGGCAGGTGTAGGACACTCGACGCGTGACCGCCGCAGGCAGCTCGCCCGCCCCCGAACAGCCCACCCCGCCCTCGGTCGACGCCGCTCGCCTGGAGCGTGCGCTGTTCGAGATCAAGCGGGTCATCGTCGGGCAGGACCGGCTGGTCGAGCGGATGCTCGTGGGGCTGCTGGCCCGGGGGCACGTGCTGCTCGAGGGCGTCCCCGGCGTCGCGAAGACCCTCGCCGTGGAGACCCTCGCGACCGTCGTCGGCGGGAAGTTCTCCCGGCTGCAGTTCACCCCGGACCTGGTGCCGGCCGACATCATCGGCACCCGGATCTACAAGTCCGGCCAGGACACCTTCGCCACCGAGCTCGGGCCGGTGTTCGCCAACTTCCTGCTCGCCGACGAGATCAACCGTGCGCCGGCCAAGGTGCAGTCGGCGCTGCTGGAGGTCATGGCCGAGCGGCAGGTGTCCATCGGCGGCGTCACCCACCCGCTGCCCGATCCCTTCCTGGTGCTCGCCACCCAGAACCCGATCGAGAACGAGGGCGTCTACCCGCTCCCGGAGGCCCAGCGCGACCGCTTCCTGCTCAAGGTGCTCGTCGACTACCCGAGCCCGGAGGAGGAGCGCGAGATCATCTACCGGATGGGCTCGACCCCGCCGGAGGCGCAGCCGGTGCTGGGGCCCGAGGACGTGCGCCGGCTGCAGCGCACCGCCTCGGAGGTGTTCGTGCACCATGCGCTGGTCGACTACGTCGTCCGGCTGGTGGTGGCGACCCGGGCGCCGCAGGAGCACGGGATGCCGGACGTCGCCAGCTGGGTCTCCTACGGCGCCAGCCCGCGCGCCTCGCTGGGCCTGATCGCCTCCAGCCGGGCGCTCGCGCTGATCCGCGGCCGCGACTACGTGCTGCCCCAGGACGTGCTCGACGTGACCGGTGACGTGCTGCGGCACCGCCTGGTGCTCTCCTACGACGCGCTGGCCGACGGCGTGCCGGCCGACCACATCGTCAAGCGGGTGGTGCAGAGCGTGCCGCTGCCGCAGGTCACCCCGCGGCAGCGCGCCGCCGGCTACGGGCCCGGTTCCCCCGGTGGTCCGTCCGTGCCCGGCTTCGGCGGCCCGTCGTTCGGCCCGCCGCAGGGCAGCCCGAACGGTGCCCCGCAGGGCGGCGGTCGTCCCGACGGCGGCTTCGGGCCGCAGTCGGTGTGACCGGCCCGGACGACACCGGCCGGGCGGCCGGGAACGGCGCGCCGCCGCACTTCGGCCCCGGCAGCAACTCGGCGGTGTTGCTGCGCCGCCTGGAGCTCACCGTCCGCCATCGGCTGGACGGGCTGCTGCAGGGCGACCACCTGGGACTCGTGCCCGGCTCGGGCAGTGAGGCCGGGGACTCGCGGACCTACCACCCCGGGGACGACGTCCGCCGGATGGACTGGCCGGTGACCGCGCGCACCCAGGTGCCGCACGTCCGGGAGACGATCGCCGACCGAGAGCTGGAGACCTGGGTCGTGCTCGACCTGTCCGCCAGCCTGGACTTCGGCACCGCTGACTGCGAGAAGCGGGACCTGGCGATCGCCGGGCTCGCGGCGGTGAGCCACCTGACCGTGCACGGCGGCAACCGGCTGGGCGCCGTCGTCACCACTGGCGAGCGTGTCGACCGGTACCCCGCCAGCCCCGGTCGGCTGGCCGCCGACCGGCTGCTGCGCGCCGTCGTCGCCACCCCGCGGGCCGCCGCCGGCCGGCGCGGTGACCTGGCCGCCGCGCTGGAGTCGCTGCGCCGCCCGCCGCGGCGCCGCGGGCTGGTCGTGGTGATCTCGGACTTCCTCGGATCCGACGCGCAGGGCACCGCCGACTGGGAGCGCCCGCTGCGGGGCCTGTCGGCGCGGCACGACCTCCTGGCCATCGAGGTGGTCGATCCGCGCGAACTGGAGCTGGTCGACGTGGGGCTGCTGACCGTCGTCGACCCGGAGACCGGCCAGACGCTCGAGGTGCCCACCGGCAACGCCGAGGTCCGCCGCCGCTTCGCCGAGGGCGCCGCGGCGCAGCGACGTGAGATCGCCGCCGCCCTTCGCCGGTCCGGTGCCGGGCACCTGAGACTGCAGACCGACCGCGACTGGCTGGCCGACGTCGTCCGCTACGTCGCCGACCGCCGGCGCGCCGGCAGCGGAGGGGCCTCCCGATGACCTTCCAGTCCCCGTGGTGGCTGGCCGCGCTGCTGGCGGTGGTGGCCCTCGTCGGGCTCTACGTGGTGCTGCAGCGCCGCCGGGCCAAGTACGCGGCCCGCTTCACGAACGTGGCGCTGCTCGGTTCGCTGGTGCCGAAGCGGGCGGGCTGGCGCCGGCACGTCGCGTTCGGGCTCGTCGCCCTGGGGCTCGGGGTGCTGGTCACCTCGCTGGCGCAGCCGAGCACCGAGGTCCGGGTGCCGCGGGAACGTGCCACGGTGATCATGGCCGTCGACGTCTCGCTGTCGATGCGGGCGACCGACGTCGAGCCCGACCGCTTCCAGGCGATGCAGGTCGCGGCCGAGGAGTTCGTCGAGGTGCTCCCCGAGCGGATCAACCTGGGGCTGGTCGCCTTCGCCGGGACGGCGGCCACCCTCGTCACGCCGACCACGGACCGGGGCGAGGTGCTCACCGCGATCGACAACCTGGAACTGGCCGAGGCGACCGCGATCGGGGACGCGATCTTCACCTCGCTCACCGCCATCACCAACTACCAGGCGACGCTGGCCTCGGAGGGCATGGAGGCGCCGCCGGCCCGGATCGTGCTGCTGTCCGACGGGTACAGCACCGTGGGCCGGGAGGCGACGCAGGCGATCGACGCGGCCAACGCCGCCTCGGTGCCGGTCTCCACGATCGCGTTCGGCACCGACTACGGCACGCTGGACATCAACGGCGAGCGGGTGCCGGTGCCTGTCGACCGGGCCACCCTGGAGCAGATCGCCGAGGAGACCGACGGCAGCTACAGCGAGGCGGCCAGCGCCGAGGAGCTGTCGGAGGTGTTCGAGGACCTGGGCAGCCAGATCGGCTACACCACCGAGCCGCAGGACATCAGCCCGTGGTTCGTCCGCGGCGGCCTGCTGTTCGCCTTCCTCGGCGTCGTCGCGTCCCTGCTCTGGACCAACCGGCTGCTGTAGGCCCCTCCCCGAATGGCTTGGGGAGGGGCCGTCGCTCAGCGGGTGGGGTCGAGGACGAGCTTGCCGGTGGTGCGGCGGGCGAGCAGGTCCTGGTGCGCCTCGCGGACGGCGGTCAGCGGGTAGCGGCCACCGGCGACCGGCTTCAGGGTGCCGTCGGCGACCATCGACAGCAGGTCGCTCATCGCGGCGTCCATCATCTCCGGCCGGGTCATGCAGTGCGCCAGCCAGAACCCGATGACGGCCCGGCTGGTGCCCATCAGCGCGGGCACGGCGACCGTGGCGGGGGCCTCACGCCCGGCCATGCCGTAGGCGACCAGCCGGCCGAAGGGGGCCAGCGCCGACAGCGACCCGTCGAACACGTTGCCGCCGGTCATCTCCAGGACGATGTCGACGCGCTTGCCGCCGTTGGCCTCGCGGAGTGCGGAGGCGAAGGTCTTCGGGTCGTCGTTGGCCAGCGCCGGGTCGACCGTGGCGTCGGCACCGAGGGACTCGGCGAGTTCGCGCTTCTCCGGGCTGGAGGCGGTGGCGATGACCCGGCCGGCGCCCCAGCGCTTGGCCAGCTGGATCGCCAGGGTGCCCACCCCGCCGGCACCGGCGATGACCACGACGGACTCGCCCTCGGCCAGATGGGCGGAGGTACGCAGCAGGTGCCAGGCGGTGGCGCCCTGCAGGACGACGGCCAGCGCCTGCTCGTCGGTCACCCCGTCGGGCACCGGCCAGGTCAGCCGCGGGTGCGCGGCGACCTTCTCCGCGTAGCCACCGCCGGGCAGCAGCCCCACCACGCGCTGGCCGCCACCGGCCGGGGTGCCGACGAACTCGGCGCCCGGGATCAGCGGCAGCTGCTGCTTGGCGAGGTAGCTGTCCTCGGTCTGGTGGGTGTCCGCGAAGTTGACTCCTGCGGCGGAGACGTCGAAGAGCTGCTGGCCCTCGCCGGGCTGCGGGTCGGGGATGTCGACGATGTCGAGGACCTCGGGGCCGCCGAAGCGGGTGATCTGAACAGCACGCATGCTGGTCAGGCTACGGCGGCGTCCCAGGGCCTCGCCGGATGTCCGGCGAGGTCAGGGCGTCGTCAGACCTCCTCGTGCCCCGTCGGTCGACGGCGCCCGAACGCCACCGGGGCCACCTC
This sequence comes from Modestobacter caceresii, assembly GCF_000761485.1. Classification (GTDB taxonomy): domain Bacteria; phylum Actinomycetota; class Actinomycetes; order Mycobacteriales; family Geodermatophilaceae; genus Modestobacter; species Modestobacter caceresii. The sequence goes on along the minus strand of NZ_JPMX01000091.1, from coordinate 166,862 downwards.
CTCGCCGGGGAGCAGCTCAGCTGACGGGCAGCGCCGCGAGCCGGGCGGCCAGTTCCGCGTTGCGCCTCAGGAAGGGCACCCATCCGTCGGGCGCCCGGCTGCCGGGCACCGACCGGGTGCAGGTCTCCTGCTCCCAGGCACGGAGTCGGCCGTTCCGGATCCGCAGCCGGACCAGGACGTCGTCCCCCCAGGCGGTGACGTCCTCGTCGCCTTCCTCGTCGGGCGCGGTGACCCGCTGCGGCGCGACCACCCACTCGACCGCCTCGATCTCCTCCTGCAGCCGGGCCGCGGCCTCGTAGGCATGGGCCCCGGCCGCGGCGTCGCGCCGAGAGGTCAGCGCCGCCAGTGCGTCGGCGACCGCCGTGGCTTCGCGGTCCAGCACGGACGCCACGGCGCTCGCCAGCTGCGCGACGGGGGTGTCCTGCCCGCCGCGCAGCCGCGCCAGCTCGCGCTCGCCGGCGGTGCGGGTCGGGCCCGCGTGGCCGATCGGGTACAGCCGTTCCAGTCCGGACACTGCCTGTCGCACCTTGCGGGCCCCGAGGTAGGGGCCGAAGTAGCGGACACCCGGTGCGGGCTGGTGTACGGAGGCGAGGCCGAGGCGCGGCGCCTCCGGCGAGGGGTCCAGTCGGATGCTGACGGGTACCTCCAGGCCGCCGACGATCCGGTTCCACGGTGGCAGCGACCGCTCGAGCAGGTTGCGTTCGGCCCAGGCGGCCTCGTGCGCGGAGTCGCAGACCAGCGCCTCGATCCGGGCGACCCGGGGCATCATCCGCCGCAGGTGGCGTCGGTCCCGCAGATCGCCCCAGTAGGAGCTGACCCGGCGGCGCAGCTCTCCGGCCCGCCCGACGTACAGCACGCGGCCGCCGGCGTCCCGGAAGCGGTACACCCCCGGTGCGGCCGGCAGCGCGGCGACGGCGTCCGGTCGGGCGGGCATGCCCCATCGTGCGCACGGCCGGAGCGCTGGTGGTGCCGCCGCGCCGCACAGCTCTCATCCGTCCCACCGGTCACGTCCGGGCGCTCGGCGCGGAGTGCGAAGCCGTCGCGTCCCCGGGAGTGCGTTGCCGGTGGCTAGAGCACGTTCCACTGATCAGCCGCGGCAACGGGCAGCCCGAACTCGCGTCCTCTGCACGCAGGTGCACGTCGGAGACACGAGCCGCACGCAGCCGTCGAGCACGACCAGCGTCGCTTCGCCGGGGTTCTCGTGCTCGGCGAGCACGCTGCCGGCGGTGAGGGCGATGACGGTCTGACGCAGCGTGTGCGGTAGCCCGGCTCGCTGCCGTCCTGCGCTACCTCCACCAAGGGGAGGGGAGCCGCGGGGATCTGCTGGTCATCCCTTCGGAGCGGCACAGCCTCGAGGCGGTCAGCGACGCCGCCGTGCTCCTGCCCGTCGCCGAGCGGCCCTGATCCTGGCGGCCGCGCCGGTGACCGGGGAGATCTGTCGTCCGCGATGGCGGGACGAACGCCCCGGCTACCTGACCGGCCTCACCCACGACGGGTGAGATGCCCGACCCGGGAGCAGCACGGCGGCCTCTCCACCACTCCGTGCCGCCCGCCGAGGACCTCTGCCGCGCTGTCATCTCACCCGCGACGGTCGAGGCCGCCCGGAGGGGCCGTCGAGCAGCGTGAGCACGGGGCTCGCGCTCCGCCAGGTACACGGAGGGCCGTGCAGGTGCGGTCGACCACCGACCCCGAGAGGGAGGGCTGGATGTCCACCCCGAAGCCAGCTGATCGCCACCAGCCGCACGACGACGGTGCTCGTCACCGCAGCCCGATCGCTCCCCGCCGGGAGCGACGCAGGGAAGCGGGGCGGTGACCGGCACGCGGGAGCGCGGACCAGGCGACGACGCCCGGGCGACCGGCTTCGACGGCGGCATCGCCGAGGCGCTCGTGCGGACGTCCCGGTTCTTCCGCAAGGACGAGGTGAGTGCCGATCTGCGCTCGTTGCACCAGATCGGCGGGCGTGATGCCGACGCCTTCTACCGGGACCGCTGGGCCCACGACAAGGTGGTCCGGTCCACGCACGGGGTGAACTGCACGGGGTCGTGCTCGTGGAAGGTGTACGTCAAGGACGGCATCATCACGTGGGAGGCCCAGCAGACGGACTACCCCTCGACCGGGCCCGACCGCCCGGAGTACGAGCCCCGTGGCTGCCCCCGAGGCGCGGCGTTCTCCTGGTACACGTACTCACCCACCCGGGTGCGCTACCCGTACGTGCGCGGCTCGCTGCTGGAGATGTACCGCGAGGCACGCCAGCGCCTCGGTGACCCGGTGCTGGCGTGGGCCGACGTCGTCGGCGACCCGGAGCGCGCCCAGGCCTACAAGTCCCAGCGCGGCAAGGGTGGGCTGGTGCGGGCGAGCTGGGACGAGGCGACCGAGATGATCGCCGCCGCGCACGTCCACACGATCAAGCAGTACGGCCCCGACCGGATCGCCGGATTCTCGCCCATACCCGCGATGTCGATGGTCTCGCACGCGGCCGGCGCCCGGTTCATGTCGCTCATCGGCGCGCCGATGCTCTCGTTCTACGACTGGTACGCCGACCTCCCCGTCGCGTCGCCGCAGATGTTCGGTGACCAGACCGACGTCCCGGAGTCCGGCGACTGGTGGGACGCCGCCTACCTGATCCTCTGGGGCTCCAACGTCCCGGTCACCCGCACGCCCGACGCGCACTGGATGACCGAGGCGCGCTACCGCGGCCAGAAGGTCGTGGTGATGAGCCCGGACTACTCCGACGCGACCAAGTTCGCCGACGACTGGCTGGCTCCACACCCCGGCACCGACGGCGCCCTGGCGATGGCGATGGGACACGTCGTCCTCAAGGAGTTCTTCGTCGACCGGCAGGTTCCCCGCTTCCAGGAGTACGTGGAGAAGTTCTCCGACCTGCCCTTCCTGCTCACCCTGACCCCGCGCGGGGACAGCTACGTGCCAGGCAAGTTCCTCACCGCGGCCGACCTGGGAGCCATGGAGGAGGGCGCGGAGTTCAAGACCGTGCTCGTCGACTCCGCCACCAACGAACCCCACGTCCCGAACGGGTCACTGGGCTTCCGCTTCGGCGAGGCCGGCAAGGGCAAGTGGAACCTCGACCTCGGGGACGTCGATCCGCTGCTGAGCCTGCACGGCGCCGCGGACGAGTCGGTGACGGTCGACCTGGCCCGGTTCGACACCCCGCGCGGCGAGGGCGCCACCATGCGCCGCGGCGTGCCGGTCCGCCGGCTCGGCGAGCACCTGGTGACGACGGTTTACGACCTGTTGCTCGCCCAGTTCGGCGTGGGCCGGGCGGGCCTGCCGGGGGAGTGGCCGACCGGCCTGGACGACGCCTCGCAGCCCTACACCCCTGCCTGGCAGGAGCAGTTCACCGGTGTCTCTGCTGCCGCCGCGGCGCGCATCGGCCGGGAGTTCGCGCAGAACGCCGACGAGTCCAACGGCCGGTCCATGATCATCATGGGCGCGGGCACCAACCACTGGTTCCACTCCGACACGATCTATCGCGCGTTCCTCACCCTGACCACGCTGACCGGCTGCCAGGGGGTGAACGGCGGCGGGTGGGCGCACTACGTCGGCCAGGAGAAGTGCCGGCCGGTCACCGGCTGGATGACCCTGGCCTCCGCGCTGGACTGGGCCCGCCCGCCGAGGCAGATGATCCAGACGGCCTACTGGTACCTGCACACCGACCAGTGGCGCTACGACCAGACGACGCTCGACGGCTTCGCCTCGCCGTTGGGCGAGGGGCGCTTCGACGGCAAGACGCCGGCCGACGTCCTCGCGCAGTCCGCGCGCATGGGCTGGATGCCGTCGTACCCGACGTTCAACCGGAACCCGCTCGACCTCGCCGACGAGGCGGCCGCCGCAGGGAAGGAGCCGGGCGAGCACGTCCTCGACGCGCTCCGCGACGGCAGTCTGCGGTTCGCCGCCGAGGATCCCGACGCTCCGGAGAACTTCCCGAGGGTGCTGACGATCTGGCGGGCGAACCTGCTCGGCTCGTCGGCGAAGGGCAACGAGTACTTCCTGAAGCACCTGCTCGGCACCGACAACGCCGTCCGCGCGGAGGAAGCACCGCCCGAGGCCCGCCCCAAGGACCTGGTCTGGCGGGAGGAGGCGCCCACCGGAAAGCTGGACCTGCTGCTCGCACTCGACTTCCGGATGACCAGCACGACGATCTACTCCGACATCACGCTGCCGGCAGCCACCTGGTACGAGAAGCACGACCTCAACACCACCGACATGCACCCCTACGTGCACTCGTTCAACCCCGCCATCGCGCCGCCGTGGGAGACGCGCACCGACTTCGACGCCTTCGGCACGATCGCCAAGGCCTTCAGCCGGCTGGCCGCCACGCACCTCGGCGTCCGCAAGGACCTGATGGCGCTGCCGCTGCTGCACGACACCCCCGACGAGCTGGCCAATCCGCGGGGGGTGGTGCGGGACTGGAAGGCCGGCGAGTGCGACCCGGTCCCCGGCAGGACGATGCCGAAGTTCGTCGTCCAGGAACGGGACTACGCGGCAGTCGCGCAGAAGTGGCAGGCGCTCGGGCCGCTGGTGGAGAAGCTCGGCCTGCAGGTCAAGGGGGTGACCACCACGCCGGACAAGGAGGTCGAGTACCTCCGGCACAAGAACGGGGTCATCCGGGACGGCGTCGCGGCCGGCCAACCGGCCCTGGCCCGGGACGTGCACTGGTGCGAGGCGATCCTGGCGCTGTCCGGGACGACGAATGGCCGGCTGGCGACCCAGGGCTTCCGGTTCGCCGAGGAGCGAACCGGGGTGCGGCTGGCCGATCTGGCCGCCGAGCACGAGGGCAAGCTGATCACCTTCGCCGACACCCAGGCGGCACCCACGCCGGTGATCACGTCCCCGGAGTGGTCGGGCAGCGAGCACGGCGGACGGCGGTACTCGCCGTTCACCATCAACGTGGAGCGGCTCAAGCCCTGGCACACCCTGACCGGGCGGATGCACTTCTTCCTCGACCACGACTGGATGACCGAGGCGGGGGAGAACATGCCGGTGTTCCGGCCACCGCTGGACCTGCACACCCTGTTCGGGGAGCCGCAGGTCGGTGACCAGGGGGAGCTGGGCATCACCGTCCGGTACCTCACACCGCACAACAAGTGGTCGATCCACTCGGAGTACCAGGACAACCTGTTCATGCTGTCGCTGTCCCGGGGTGGGCAGACCGTCTGGATGAGCACCCAGGACGCCGCCAAGGTCGGGGTGCGCGACAACGACTGGATCGAGGCGGTCAACCGCAACGGCGTCGTGGCCGCCCGGGCCATCGTGTCCTCCCGCATGCCGGAGGGGACGGTCTACATGTATCACGCGCAGGACCGGCTGATCGACGTCCCGCTCACGGAGACCAACGGCAGGCGCGGTGGCATCCACAACTCGCTGACCCGGCTGTTCCTCAAGCCCACGCACCTCATCGGTGGTTACGCGCAGCTGTCCTACGCCTTCAACTACCTCGGCCCGACCGGGAACCAGCGCGACGAAGTGACCGTCATCCGGCGCCGGGACCAGGAGGTGCAGTACTGATGCGCGTCATGGCCCAGATGGGCATGGTGATGAACCTCGACAAGTGCATCGGGTGCCATACCTGCTCGGTCACCTGCAAGCAGGCGTGGACCAACCGCAGCGGCGTCGAGTACGTGTGGTTCAACAACGTGGAGACGCGGCCGGGGCAGGGGTATCCGCGGACGTACGAGGACCAGGAGAAGTGGCGGGGCGGCTGGCAGGTCGGCCGCAACGGCAGGCTGCAACTGCGCACCGGCAGCCGGCTCAAGCGCCTGCTCCAGATCTTCTCCAGCCCGGTACAGCCGTCCATCAACGACTACTACGAGCCCTGGACCTACGACTACGAGACGCTGACCAACGCCCCGGTCCAGGAGCACACCCCGGTCGCCCGGCCGCGGTCGCTGCTGACGAACAAGCCGATGAACATCGAGTGGAGCGCCAACTGGGACGACAACCTCGGTGGGGCTCCGGAACTCACCCAGGACGACCCGGTGCTGAAGAAGATCTCGGCGGAGATCAAGGACAAGTTCGAGCAGACCTACATGTTCTACCTGCCGCGGATCTGCGAGCACTGCATCAATCCCTCGTGCGCAGCCTCCTGCCCGTCGGGCGCGATCTACAAGCGGGAAGAGGACGGGATCGTCCTCGTCGACCAGGACCGTTGCCGTGGCTGGCGGCAGTGCGTCACGGGGTGCCCGTACAAGAAGATCTATTTCAACCACCGCACCGGCAAGGCCGAGAAGTGCACGTTCTGCTTCCCGCGCGTGGAGGTGGGCATCCCGACGGTCTGCTCGGAGACGTGCGTCGGCCGGCTGCGCTACATCGGCATCGTGCTCTACGACGCCGACAAGGTGCTGGAGGCCGCGTCCACTCCAGATGATCGGGACCTGTACGCCGCCCAGCGTTCGATCCTCCTGGACCCGCACGACCCGGAGGTCATCCGCGCCGCCGAGCAGGCCGGGATCTCCCGCGACTGGATCGAATCCGCACAGCGCTCGCCGATCTACGCGCTGATCAACCGCTTCGAGGTCGCCCTGCCGCTGCATCCGGAGTACCGGACCATGCCGATGGTCTGGTACATCCCACCGCTGTCGCCGGTGGTCGACGCGCTCACCGACACCGGGCACGACGGCGAGGACGTCGGCAACATCTTCGGCGCCATCGAGTCGCTGCGGATCCCGGTGGAGTACCTCGCCGAGCTGTTCACCGCCGGTGACACGAACCTGGTCACCGGCGTGCTCAAGAAGCTCGGCGCGATGCGTTCCTACATGCGCGACCTGAACCTCGGCCGGCCGGCCGACGAGTCGATCGCGACCGCGATCGGCATGACCGGCCGCGACATCGAGGACATGCACCGGCTGCTGGGCGTCGCCAAGTACGACGAGCGGTACGTGATCCCACTGGCACACGCCGAGCAGGGCCCCGGCCAGGAGGAGTTCGACAGCGGCTGTTCCCTCGACTACGACGAGGGCCCGGGCATGGGCGGCTGGGGACCCTTCGGCGAGACCTCAGGTGGCTCGACCCCGATCGCGGTGGAGAACTTCCACATGCTCGCCGCACGGCAGACGGCCGACACCATGGCGGCGCCGGGGTCGAAGGACCAGCGGGTCAACCTGCTGAACTGGGACGGCAAGGGCGCGCCGGAAGGACTCTTCCCGTCCCGTCCCGAGGATTCCGAGGCCCTGCACGGCCCGGACGGCGGCGGTGTGGGCGACGACTCGCCCGCGGTCAGGGACCCCAGGCCATGAGCCGCCGGCTTCTTGGGCGTCGGTCCGGACCGGCCGCTGCCCAGCTGGCCACCGCCCGGCAGGCGGCGTCCCTGCTGCTCGGGTATCCGGACGAGGAGCTGATCGCGCGGCTGCCACTGCTTCGCGCCTCGATCGCGGCCCTGCCGGTTGCGTTCGCCGGTCCGCTGGGCCGCTTCCTCGACCACGTGGAGACCACGCCGCTGGGCCGGCAGCAGGCCGAGTACGTGGAGACGTTCGACCTGCGGCGGCGCTGTTGCCTCTATCTCACGTACTTCACGCACGGCGACACCCGCAAGCGCGGCATGGCGCTGGTCCAGTTCAAGCACCTGTACTCCCGGGCGGGCATGACGTTGTCGGACGAGGAGCTGCCCGACCACCTGGCCGTCGTGCTGGAGTTCACCGCGACCGGTGACGCGGCGCGGGGGGAGCGACTGCTGACGGAATACCGCCCGGGGCTGGAGCTCATCCGGCTGGCCCTGGAGGAGCGGCGGTCGCCGTACGCGTCGGTGGTGCAGGCGGTGTGCGCGACCCTGCCGCCGGTCGAGGCCGCCGACCGGGCGGCGGTCCTCCGGCTGGCGCAGCAGGGGCCGCCCGGCGAGGACGTCGGCCTCGACCCCTACGGCGCCCTGCCGTTCGCGCCCCCGGAGTTCATCCCCCAGCCCACCCCCGGAGCGTCCGCATGAACGCCCTCGACATCCTGCTCTGGGTCGTCGTCCCGTACGTCAGCCTGGCGATCTTCGTCGTCGGCCACTACTGGCGCTACAAGTACGACAAGTTCGGCTGGACGACGCGCTCCAGTCAGCTCTACGAGAGCAGGCTGCTGCGCTGGGGCAGTCCGCTGTTCCACTTCGGCATCCTCTTCGTGCTGCTCGGCCATGTCGCCGGGCTGGGGATCCCCAAGTCGTGGACGAACGCGGTCGGACTCTCGGAGGAGGGCTACCACGCAATGGCCGTCGTCACCGGCGCCATCGCGGGGTTCTGCACCCTGGTCGGGCTGGCCATCCTGATCTACCGGCGCCGCACGGTCGGGCCGGTGTTCTCGGCGACGACCAGGAATGACAAGTTCATGTACGTCGTACTGACCGCGACGATCCTGTTCGGGTTGAGCAACACGGTCCTCGGCGCCTTGGGGCAGGAGGGGGTCGACTACCGCGACACGGTGTCCCCGTGGTTCCGCAGCATCTTCTACCTCCAGCCCCGGCCCGAGCTGATGGCCGAGGCCGGGGTCGGGTTCCGGCTGCACGCGCTGTCGGCTCTGCTGCTGTTCGCGATCTGGCCGTTCACCCGGCTGGTGCACGTCTTCAGCGCGCCGCTCGGCTACCTCACCCGGCCCTACATCGTGTACCGCAGCAGGGACGCCCAGCTGGGCACCCGGCCCGTGCCGCGCGGCTGGGAGCGGGTCGGCGGGGGCCGGCGGTGACCCGCTCGGAGGAGGGGGCCGGAGCCCGGCCGGCCGGCCGGGCCACCGGAGAGGCCGTGCCGCGTCAGGCCTGGACGATGCTCGCCGTGGCCACCCTGGGCTTCGCGATCAACTTCTGGGCCTGGGCCCTGATCAGCCCGCTGGGCGCCTTCTTCGCCGCCGAGCTCGGGTTGAGCGCCGTGCAGAAGTCCCTGCTGGTGGCCGTTCCCGTGGTGGTCGGCTCGGTCGGCCGCGTGCCGGTGGGCGCCATGACCGACCGCTTCGGGGCCCGGGTCATGTTCCCGTTGATCAGCGCCCTGACCATCCTGCCCGTCCTCTTCATCGGGTACGTCGGCCGCGACTCCTACGGCATGCTGTTGCTCGGCGGCTTCGTCCTCGGTCTGGGCGGTACCACCTTCGCCATCGGTGTCCCGCTGGTGAACGCCTGGTTCCCGCCGGCCAAGCGGGGGAGTGCGCTGGGCGTCTTCGGGGTCGGCATGGGCGGGACTGCGATCTCCTCGTTCAGCACCGTCCAGCTCGGGGAGGCGTTCGGGTTGTCGTTCCCGTTCGCCCTGGTGGCGGTCCTCCTGGGGCTCTACGCGGTCGTCTCCTACGTCGTCCTGCGGGACGCTCCCGGGCGGACGGTGCCGACCGGGAGCGCCGTCCGTCGGGCGTGGGACACCCTCCGGATGCCCGTGACGGTGCAGCTGTCCTTCCTCTACGCGGTGGGCTTCGGCGGGTTCGTGGCCTTCAGCGTCTACCTCCCCACCTACCTGCGTGACGCCTTCGGCCTCTCACCCGGGGACGCGGCCCTGAGGACGGCCGGCTTCGTCGTGTTGGCCGTCGTCATGCGCCCGGTCGGGGGGTGGCTGTCCGACCGGTTCCACCCGGTCCCCGTGCTGGTCGTCTGCTTCGCGGTCGTGGCGGTCTTCGCGGGGGTGTCCGCGGTCGAGCGGCAGCTCGACTGGACCGGCACCGTCGCGTTCCTGGCGATGGCTGCGGCTCTGGGAGCCGCATCCGGCGCCGTCTTCGCACTGGTGGCGATCGCGGCGCCGGCCGGCACGGTCGGGGCGGTGACCGGCATCGTGGGCGCGGCCGGCGGCCTGGGCGGTTTCGCGCCTCCGCTGGTCATGGGTGCGATCTACGGGTGGGTGGGCAACTACGCGGCCGGCCTCTGGCTGCTGGCGGGGACCGCGCTCGTCGCCAGCGTCTACACCGCGCGGCGCATGCGCTCCGTGGGCCGGAGCGGCGCCGCCACCGCGTGAGCCGGCGCTGGTCGTCGGGCAGGCCGTGAGGCTGGTCCGCGACCGGGGCCCCGCTGCTGGAGCCGGCGCGCACACCCGCCTGGGCGGGCTCGTCTCAGTGGCACCCGGCGGGGCCGGATCCGCAGTGGCGGGAGGCGCTCGGCGGGACGTCCAGCGCCGGGTTCCGGTCGAAGAACCCGACCGGCTTCAGCTGGAAGGACACGGCGTCCACCGGCATGACCGGCCAGTCCTCGGGCCGGGTGACGTGGTGGATGCCGAACACGTGCCACAGCACGATGTCGGTGTCGGCGATGGACCGGTCGGCCTCGATCCATCGCGGCAGCCCGGCGTCCTGCCGGCTCTGGTTGCAGAACTCGCCGGCCGGCCAGCGTTCGTCCTCGGCGTACCGGGTGACCCACAGCGGGTGCGCGACCACCCCGGCGCGCTGGATGATCGGTGAGGAGGCGTCGGCCAACGCGGGGATGCCCGCGGAGGAAACCAGCTTGTAGCCGGTCGGGGTGCCCAGCCGGTTGAGCCGGGCGCGGTTGACCACCGTCCAGCTGCGCTGGGTGCGCCAGTCGGGGTCCTGCCCCCCCTCGGACTCGCGCTCGAGAGCACGGGTGCGGTGCACCACCGCGAGGCCGTACGGGTTCTCCGGTGAGGTGGGCGCCACCTCGCTCTCCGAGACCAGCACCGTGTTGTCCGGACCGTCGACCTCCATGTCCAGGCGGGCGACGACGAAGTGCTGGTGGAAGGGGGCGTACGTGCGCTCGTCGACCACCGTGCCGTGGGGCGGCGGGGTGTCCCCGTACGACGTCGTCACCAGGATCCCGGTGGCGCGGACCTCGCACTCGATGGTGCCGTCCTGGTAGAAGCGCCAGTAGGTCAGGTACTCGTAGTTGGCCACCGTGGCGTGGAAGGAGACGACCATCCGCCGCGACCGCCTCACCTCGGTGCCCGCCTTCTGGTCGACGTGCTTCCACAGCACGCCGTCGTCCTCTTCGTGCAGGCAGATCGCGTTCTTGATCGTGTAGGGCTCGCCACGGGAGTCGTGCAGCACCGCGTCGACGTAGGTGATCTCGCCCAGGCAGTCACACCCCAGCTCGAGCGACGTGGTCATGAAGCCCAGTCCCCACTCGCCGATGTCGAAGGCGGTGCGGCGGTAGTGGTCGGGGCCGGGGTCGCGGTAGGGGACCACCATCTCGGCGAAGGAGAGCCGGTGCGCGATCGACCGGGTCCCCGTGCCGTCGTCGTAGCCGACCCGGTGGATCACCAGACCTTCGCGGTGGTTGAAGCCCAGCCGCATGGTCCAGTTCTGCCAGCGCAGCTCGTAGCCGTCCAGGCCGAAAGAGACGCCCTCGGGCTGGGTGATCTCCAGCGGCGTGATGTCCCCGCGCTGCACGAGCCCGGGGACCAGTGCCGGTGCGTACTCGCCCATCGCCAGATTCGGGCCGGCCGGTGGGGTGTCCTCGACCTGGAGCAGTTCCATGGTGTCGAGGTCGATGACGGCGTGCAGGCCGCTGACCGGGTTGGCGTACGGGTTCCCGCCGGGCACCGAGCGGCGCCACACGTCGGTCCAGCCCACCCGCCGGCCGTGCAGCCCCTCCGGGATGAGCGAGTGACCGTAGGCCCAGGTGTCGATGAGCACCAGGTCCAGATCGGTGATGCCGCGCCCCGCGAGCGCCTCGATGACGGTCGGGTGGGCGATCAGCGCCTCGTGCGCCTCGTGCCACTCGTCGAGGGTCATGTTGGCCTGTTCACCAGGCACCGCCTCCCACGAGAGGACCGCGTCGGCGGTGAGTGAGACGACGGCCTTGTAGACGGTGCCCTCCTCGCGGCTCCAGCAGGTCACCCGAGCCACACGCGGGATGGGGTCGCCGGGAGCGAAGGCGCGGACGACGTCCTTGGCGGGCTCCTCCAGCTCGATCGAGGCGAAGCGCCAGCGTTCGTCGACGCCCCTGTCCCGGCGGAGCACGGCCGCGGCAGCGCGGAACTCGGCGGCGTCGAGCGGGTCGAGGGGGTGCGCGGTCATGTCTGGGTCTCCCGGGTCGTGGAGCAGCGGTCGGCGAGCAGAGGCACGGCTGGGTCCAGCGGATCCCGTCCCGGGCGCGGCGGCGACGGGCCAGGGCCCAGAGGGCCTCCGGCACCACCTGGTCGGCCAGGACCGCGGTGGTGTCGGCGCGGCCGTGCAGCTCGGGAAGGGCGGCGAGCACGGTCCCGGAGGGGCAGTGGGCGAGTGTGAACTCACAACGCATCCGGCACCTCCTCACGCACGGGGCGGGTGCTGGCAAGTGTCTGGCTGAGCGGCCGGTCGGGGCTCATCCGCAACGGGTGATCTCGAGGGGCCTACAGCAGTCCGCGTGTCCGTGCGATCTCCAGGGCCTCGCGTCGGTTCCGTGCCCCGAGCTTCCGGTAGATACCGCGCATGTGGGTCTTCACGGTGTTGACGCTCACGAACTGCTGCGCCGCGATCTGCTCGGCGGTGCGCAGCGAGGGCAGCTCGACGAGGACCTCCTGCTCCCTCCCGGTGAGCTGCTGGATAGCACCCACGGCGCCGGGTGGGAACAGCGTGAGCAGCCGGGTGGCGAAGGCCTCGTACCGGCCGTACCGCCCGAGGTTCCGGGCGAGCAGGTCCCGTACCGCCGAGCCGGCCAGGGTGAGGCAGCGCATGGTCTGCAGCGGCTCGGCGACGGCCAGCGCCTCGGTCAGCGCGCGGTGGGCGGCGAAGCCGTCCGCGGTGGCGTCGGCCAGCACCGCGTCCAGCACGAGCGCCTGGATGAGCGTGCGATCGGCCACGCAGACGATCACGCGCTGGCAGATCGGGGCGAGCAGCTGCCGGGCGCTGGCCGGGTGCCCGCGGTGCGCCTGCACCACCGCGCGCAGGTACTGCGCCTCGCCACCCACGCCGAGGCGGCGTTCCACCTGCTGTCGCGCTTCTGCCGCCAACGCCGGCTCTCCTGCCTGGAGCGCCAGGTGCTGCTGCTCCAGGGAGGCGTGCGCGACCAGCACCGGGGGGAGGTCGACCCTCGACGAGGGCCACGACCGGCTGACCCGCCGGCACCGGGCGGTGCAGTCGCCGGCGTGCCCGGGGGACAGCACGGCGTCCAGCAGCTCGGTGGCGAACCGCAGCGGCGGCTCCACCACATCGCTGGTCAGCTCCACCGCTGCCCGGATGTGGTCACGGGCGGTGGGCAGGTCCAGCCGCGAGTAGGCGGCCGAGGCGGCGATCACGTGCGCCGCGGCGCACTGCGGAACCCGGTCCCAGCCCCGCTCGGCGGCGAAGGCGAGCGCGGTGCCGGCCCGGCTCCCCATCTCGGCGCTGTCGCCGCGGCTCGCGGCGACCGCCGCGAGCCCGGTCAGTGCGCGGAGGGTCATGTGGTCGTGTCCCGCGGATCCGGCGACCTCCGCCGCCCAGCGCAGATCGGGCTCGGCCGCGTCCAGCTCGCCGCGGAGCAGCCTCGTCGTGGCCCGCTCGACGGTTGCCAGCAGGTCCAGCTCGGGGTCCGCCGGGCCGCCGGTGTCGGCCCTGCCCGGGACCTGCAACTCACGTCCGGCGTCGCCGAGCAGGTGCGCCCTGCGCAGCGACACCGTGGCGCTCAGCGCCGGTTCCCGCTCGGCGATCTCCGCGGGCGGCACCAGCGCGAGGGCCTCGTCGGCGCTGGTGATGTCCTGCGCATCCAGCGCGGCCGCAGCAGCCACCAGCGCCACCGTCGGTGTGGCTCGCACCTCGGCCGGTGCGTCGCGCAACGTCCGGGTCACCGCCGCACCGTGGCCGTCGAGCATCAGCCGCAGGCCCGACCGGCGCACGAGAGCGACGGCCAGCGCCGGGTCGTCGCACCGGCAGGCGTGCTCGATGGCGGCTCGGTGGTCGCCGTGCGCGGCCGCCCACAGCGCGGCCCTCCGGTGCAACTCGGCCCGCACGGCGGGCGGCCGCCGGGCAAGTTCTGCGGCCAGGTGGCTGCGCAGCAGGCCATGGTACCGGTACCAACGGGGCTTCCCACCCAGGCCGAGGGTGAGCACGTTGGCCCGGGCGAGCTCCTCCAGGAGCAGGCCGGCGTCGTCGCGATCGGTCAGGGCATCGGCCAGGTCGGGGGTGATCCGGTCGCACACGGAGGTGCGGACGAGGAAGTCCCGCACCTCCGGCGGCAGGCGGCCCAGCACCTCGCCCGCCAGGTAGTCGCCGACGGCCCGGTCATCACCGGCGAATGCGAAGAGGGCAGCCCGCTGGTCGCTCGCGGTCTCCAGGCAGATCGCGGCCAGGCGCACGCCGGCGGCCCACCCTTCGGTCCGCTCGAGCACCACGTCGATGTCCGCGTCCTCGAGGTGCAGGTCGTGTCCGCTGAGCAGCTCCACCGATTCGGCGCGGTCGAGGTCCAGCTCCTGGGCGCGGACCTCCAGCAGCCGGCTCTCCACGCGCAGCCGGTGCAGGGCGAGCCGAGGTTCCCGGCGTCCGACGAGGACCAGGCGCAGCCGCGGGGGAGTCCAGCGCAGCAGCGCGTCGAGGGAACGGAGCGCGTCCGCATCCTCGAGGGCGTCGACCTCGTCCAGGACCAGCCACAGCGGCCGGTCCAGCCCGGCGAGCTGATGGGTGAGCGCAGCGACCAGTTCGTGAGCGGCGGCATCACGGCCCGGCAGCGCATCGCCGAGCAGCCGGCCAGCGGGCAGACCACCGGCCTGGGCGCAGGCGGTCAGGACCGCTGCCCGGAGGGATCGGACGTCATCGCCGGAGTCGACGGTCACCCACGCCGTCGGCGACGGGTCGGGGGCAGTGGTCGAGTGACGGCGGGCCCAGCTCGACAGCCAGGTCGTCTTGCCGGCCCCCGCGGGTCCGGTGACCAGGACGACGTCGGGCGGATCGTCGCCGGGCACGATCGCGCCGTCGAGGATGGCGTCCAGGCGGGGGCGGGCCACCAGCCGGCGCGGTGTCCGGGGTCGGCGGGTCTTGAGCGCGACCACGACGGACGGAGCCTCGCCGAGCGACGGCAACCCGGTGCTGACCTGTCCCGGCCGCCTGGGGCCGACGTCCGGCGGACGCTCGTCGGCGAGACGCTGCGGTGGCTCAACACGGGGCATCGCATGCTCATCCGCTCGGCGAGGGTGATGGGGCAGTGCCTGGGTGGACGACCCGCAGCGAGGCCATCCGCGGCCACGCTAGGTCGCCCGGGTGCTCAGCACAACTACAAGGCCGAGGGACGTGCCGGGCCGCCGGCGAGGCACCGCACGGCCGCGGCCTGCGCGGTGGCGTCCGCCAGCCGGTCGGCTCCGTGACGGAACCATCCCGGCAGCTGGTCGTCGGTGCCCGGGTCATCGTCCCGGCCGGCCGGACGGGAGGGTCTGCGCCGTCGACGAGTCAGCCGGGGGGCTCCTCGGCCGCTGGGAGGCCCGGCGCTGTCGGCTCCCGCCGCGACCGTGCCGACCGGGCGCGGATCTCCCGATCCGACCGGAGCAGCGCGTCGGCCCACCGAGCGCGGGGATTCGCATCCTCCAGCAGCGCCTTGACGAGAAGGGTGAGCGGCACGGCAAGGATGGCACCGACCGAGCCGAGCACCCAGGCCCAGAACACCAGGGAGACGAGCGTGACGGTCACCGAAAGGTCGACCACGTCGCCGATGTACTTGGGCTCGATCAGGAGGGTCAGCACGAAGTTGACCAGCGTGTAGACCGCTGCGACCGCCAGGGCGAGGTGCCAACCGCCTTCCAGCAGCGCCAGCAGGGTCGGGGGCACGATGCCGATCCAGAACCCCACGTAGGGCACGTAGTTGGTGATGAAGACCAGGAGGCCCCACAACGGTGCCAAGGGCACCCCGAGCAGGGCCAGCGCGACCGCGTCGACCAACCCGGTGAGCAGTCCGAACGCGGTGCTGACCGCGACGCAACGCCGGGTGGAGCGGGCGAAGCCGCGGAGCGCGTCGGCCAGCCGCGGCCGGTCCTCGGCGAGCAGCGCCAGCCGCAGCCGGGCGCCGGCGGCCTCCATGGACAGGAAGAACAGCAAGGTCAGCAGCAGCGCCAAGCTGCTCAGCGCACCGCTGACGCCCCGGACCAGGTCGCCGGTCCAGGAAACCAGCCCGCCGTAGTCGGCGCCCGCGGCCAGGCCGCCGAGCTGGTGGGCGTCGACCCCCAGGTCCGCGACCGCCCGGGTCACCGAGTCGGCCAGCGCGGTCGCCTCGTCGCGGTAGCGGGGGAGGACCGCCGCCAGCTGGGCCAGCGAGACGACCAGGACGGCGGTGAGCGCGATCAGGGCTCCATACACCACCCCGGCCAGCAGAGTGGTGGCCAGCCAGCTCGGCACGCCCCTGGCCCGCAGCCACCGCTGCACCGGCAGGACGGTGATCACGATGACCGCGGCGAGGAACGCGGGGGCGACCAGCCAGGACACCTCCCGCACCCCGGCCACGACGGCGACCGCAGCCGCCGCTCCGACCGTCGCGGTCACGCCGGGCGGCCACAGGGGCCCACCCTCGTCGCCGGGGGAGTCCGGACGCTGCCGCTCGACTCGCCCGGTCACTCCGACCGTTGTACGAGCCGGTGCGGGGAACCGGCCTCACCCGCCGCGGATGACGTCCCTCCAGGACGGGCGCTCACCGCAGCCGACGGCCTGCCCGCACGGGGCGCAGTTGCTGCTGCGCGGGGGGCCCGGCTCACCCGCTGCGGATGAGGCGACGGGGGCGCCGGGTGGGCAGCGTCGGGACAGCGTGCACTGCCGCGCCAGCACGACGCCAGAACGAGGAGTTGTCACCACGGTCGCGGCGACGGCCCACCACCAGCTACCTGGGCGGGGCCCGTCGGTGAGGAGTGCAGATGCCTGGTCTGGAGCACGGGCGCGTCCGGCCCGCGTGGCGACGGGGCTCCTGCGCGTTGCTCGTGGCCGTGGCCGTGCCGAAGGATGTCGCGGTGGTGCGGATCGATCCACCCCGAGGGCTCCGACCGGCCCACTGGGCGGACTCCGCCGACCTCGTCGTGGGCGCCGCCGTCCTGGCGATGGGCAACCCCCTCGCCCTCGAGGGCGCGGTCACCGAGGGCATCATCAGCGCGACCGGTCGCACGGTGACCGTCCCGGCGACCGGTGCCTCCCCGCAGCTCACGTTGCCGGACATGGTGCAGACCTCGGCAGGCGTCCATCCGATGACGAGTGGAGGGGCACTGGTCGCGCTCGACGGCACGGTGGTCGGCGTGCCCACGGCATGGGTGACCGCCGGCGTCGACGCGGCTCCCGCCGGCTTCGCCATCCCGGCCGACGACGTGCGGAGCCTGGCGGACCAGTTGATCGCCGACGGCGTCGTCACCCGGTCCGGCCGAGCCGACGTCGGGGCTCAGCTGACCACGGTCCTCGACGGCGTCGGGCGCCCTCGCGGGGTGGGCGTCGTCTCCGTCGAGCCCGCGGACCGGCCGACCGGGCGGGGCTCCGCACCGGCGACGTCGTCCTCTCGATGAACCGCGCCGGATCCCTGACGATCGGCCGGTTCGGGGACCTGCTGGCCGGTCTGCCGGCCGGTGAACCCGTCACGGTCACCATCCGTCGAGGGGACCGTCGGCAGGACCGCACCGTCACCCCGGCCGACCTGCCCTCCTGACCCGGGACGATGATCCGCCCCGTCCCGGGTGCCCGCCGGGCGACAGGTCGTCGTGGCGACACCGGGTCACCGGAGCCGTCCGGCTCACCCGCGCGCCCGTCCCGCGGCCGCCCCGGCGGCCCGCGCTGGTGGACCGTCCCGCTGCCGGCGGCATGGGGAGCGATCCTGCTGGTCGGCGTGTCGCTGACCCCCTCGCTGCTACCGCGCAGCGGCGAGGTCCAGGGGTTGGTCAGCGGCATCACCGCGGCCTGCGGCCACGCGCTGGGCCTCGGTGCCGCTGCGGTCTGGCGGGCCTTCGCCGACCGCGGGCCGCGGTCGGCCCGCGGTGGCGCCTGGCGGCTGTTCGTGGTCCTGGCGGCGGTGCTGCTGACGGTCTCCTTCGTGCTCGGCCGGCGGTGGCAGGCCGAGCTGCGCCGGCTCATGGGGGCGCCGGAGGAGCCGCTGTGGCACGCGCTGCTCGCGCCGGTGGTGGCGGTCGTCGTCTACGCCGTCCTGGTGGGCACCGGCCGGATCCTGCACGTGGCCGCCCGGGGAGCAGGGCGGCTGCTGTCGCGGTGGATGGGCGTCCGGGCGGCGCGGACGGTGGGTGCACTCGTGGTGGGCGCCGCGGTGGTCCTGGTGGTCACCGACGTCGCCGTCGACGGCTTCGTCGCCGCGGCCGACCGGACGTTCTCGCTCGCGGACGACGACACCCCGGACGGGGTGGCGCGACCGGACAGCCCGCTCCGCTCTGGTGGGCCGGGGTCCGCGGTGCCGTGGGAGGCGCTGGGCCGGGAGGGGCGGGTGTTCGTCGCGGGTGGACCGTCGGCGGCGCAGATCGGTGCCGTCACCGGCCGGCCGGCGCGACCGCCCGTCCGGGTGTATGCCGGGCTGGAGCTCACCGATGACGTCGAGCAGCGCGCGCGGGCCGTGGCGGCCGAGCTGGACCGGACCGGGGGCTTCCAGCGCGCCCGCCTGCTGGTGGCGACGACGACCGGCAGCGGGTGGGTGGACGGTGACTGGGCGGCGGCGTTCGAGTACCTGTCCGGAGGGGACTCGGCCATCGCCTCCATGCAGTACTCGTACCTGCCCTCGGCGCTGTCCTACCTGGTCGACCAGGACCGGGCCCGGGCCGCGGGGCGGGAGCTCTTCGACGCCGTCTACGAGCGCTGGACCGCGCTCCCCGCCGACGACCGGCCCGAGCTGTACGTGTTCGGAGAGAGCCTCGGCTCCTTCGGCGCGGAGGCCGCGTTCAGCGGGGAGCACGACCTGCACAACCGGACCTCGGGCGCGGTGTTCGTGGGGCCGCCGTCGTTCAACACCCTGTTCACCGAGTTCCGCGACGACCGGGACCCGGGCAGTCCCGAGGTGGAGCCGGTGTACCGCGACGGGCGGACGGTGCGCTTCAGCACGGAGCCCGACGGCGGTGCGCATCCCTCGCCGGACGGCCCGTGGAACGGCACCCGGGTGCTCTACGTGCAGCACCCCTCCGACCCGGTCGTGTGGTGGAGCCCCTCGCTGCTGTTCGAACGTCCGGACTGGCTCGCCGAGCCGCCCGGGGACGACGTGCTGGACGACATGGCGTGGATCCCGCTGGTGACGTTCTGGCAGGTCACCCTGGACCTGCCGTTCGCCACCGACGTGCCGTCGGGTCACGGGCACCGCTACGACCGGGAGGCGGTGGCTGCCTGGGCCGCCGTCCTGCGACCGCCGGGGTGGACGCGCGCCGACACCCGACGCCTGGAAGAGGTCCTCGAGCGCTGAGCGGCGGTGCAGCCTGGGGGCATGCGCAGGTGGACGACTGGACGCGGCCGCACCCGCGCGCTGACCGTCGCGCTGGTCCTCGTGCTGGTCGTGCTGCTCACCCCGGGGAACGACGTGGTCGTTCCCCGGGTCCCCAGCCGCCTACGTCCCGGCCAACCTGGTGGCGACCGGGGTGCTGCTCCCCGCGGCCCGGGCAGTCGGGCCGACCTCGACGGAGCTGGGGCGGGCCCGAGGCCGGCTGCGGAGCGGTCTCACGTGGGGGGCCGGGTGCGCTGGGCTGGTCGCGCTCGCCTACGCGGTGGCCGTCCTGGTACCGGCGTCCAGCCCTGCTGTCCGCTCGTCGGCGAGCAGGGCGGTCCCCTCGCGGTCACCCTCGGTGTCGGGCTGGCGGTCCTGGCGACTGCGGGAGCCGGGGTGGTGCTGGTCCTGCTGCGGTTGCGCTCGGGCAGCCTGCTCGCGCCGGTGCTGCTGCGCCTGGCGGTCAACGGGCTGGGGACGCTGGCCGCGCTGGCGGCCCACCGGCTGGCATGACCGGCGAGGTGTCCGTGGAGGGCGTCCGCGGGCGCGCCGGCCCGACCTCCAGCTGGTGGAGACTGCACCACAGGACGAGCGCAGCGAGGCCGGAACCTGCCAGCGCGAGGCTCTGGGAGGCGAGGTAGGAGTTGTAGTCGAGCACGGCATCGGGCGCCACGGGGACCTCCGCCAGCACCAGGACCGTGCCCCCCGCGGCCAGGGCCAGCCCGGTGACGACGACCAGCGCCGCACCGACCGTCCACACGCGCAACCGCCGGCGCTCGGGGACCGGGTGCAGCGACCCACGCCGCGCCAGCCAGGCGAGCACCAGGCAGGTGACGGCCAGCGCGACGAGGTCGGCGCCGATGGTGTCGCTGACCCGGTGCCACTTCGCGGTGACCGTCTGAGCCCCGATCGCGACGGCGTACGCGCCCCCGGCGGCCACGGCGATCCCGCGCCAGCGATGGGGCACGACCACGGCCAGCGCGAACAGCGCCGACATGGCGATCGTCGTGTGCCCGCTCGGGAAGCTGTTGTGGGTGTAGTCACCGGTGACCGGGACCAGCTCCGGCCGGGGCAGCACCACCCGCTTGAGCGTCTGCGTGATCACGGTCGACCCGGCCAGGATGATACCGACACCGACGGCCAGCCGGAGCCCGCCGCGCCACCAAGCGGCCAGCACCAGGAGCGCGGAGACCAGGGCGAACGACGAGAGGGTGATCCAGGACAGCTCGTCCGACGCGGCGAGGCGCGCCTGGCCGGCGACCTGGTCTGCTCCGCGCAGCGCGGCGTTCTCGATGCGCTGACCGGTGACCGTCCACACCGCCGCCCAGTACGTGAGGGCGAGGAGGACGGTGGCGGCCGCGGCGATGACCAGCCAGCGGCGGGTGGGCGGGTGCGCGTCGTCGGCGACCATGAAGTCCTCGTGTCGGTGTGTCCCGGCGTGCCCTGTCGATCAGCAGGGTCGTCCATCCGCCGCCGCGCGGCCACCGGGGCCGGCCGTGACCGCGGGCACCGGCCGGTCACGGGCAGCTGTTCTCCTGGGGGACACCGGCCAGCCGGTCCTTCGTCCACTGCTCGAGGTCGTCGTTCAGCGGCGAGTCGGGCTCCAGGACGCCCATGTGGTTCCGCCCTTCGTACCGCTCGTACCGCAGCGGGTGGCCGGCGGCGCACAGCCGGGCGACGTAGTCGTTCTGCAGGCGCGGGCTGATCACCTCGTCCGCCGACCCCTGGGCGATCAGCAGGGGAGCTGACCACGGCCCCAGCGGCACGTTCTCGCGCAGCCGCCGGCCCACCGCCCCGGTGGTCGGGTCCTGCTCGAGGATCGGGGTGTCGCGGGAGACGGCGACGCCGGTGAGGATGGTGAGGACGGTTCCCGGCTCGCTGGTGCACCGGGCGGCCGCCTCCTCCACCAGGGTGCGCGCCGCCGGGTGGACGATGTCGAGGGAGATGTCCGGGTAGGTCCGGCTGTAGGCGGCCACCACGAAGGAGATCCCCAGGCTGGCCCCGAGCGCACCGGGGTGCGAGGTGACGAGCACGGCCATGCCGAGCGGGTCGCTCGCCGCGGACAGCGCCGCGACCCCGGCGACATCGACGTCCGGTGCGTACGTCGGCGCCAGCTGCCCGGCCCAGAGCGCGGCGTGCCCGCCCTGCGAGTGCCCCCAGATCACCGTCTCGGAGGCCAGGTCGAGGCCGTCGACCTGGTGCGCGGCCCGGACGGCGTCGAGCACCGAACGCCCCTCCCCCTGACCGATCAGGTAGGGGAAGTTCCCCTCGGTGCCCTGGCCGATGTAGTCGGTGGCGACCATGCCCCAGCCGTTGCGCGCAAGGGCGTCCATGGCCGGCATTCCCTCGGTGGAGATGGCGTTCGGCCCCAGGCTGGGCGCGCAGGCCCGGGCGACCCCCACCGTGCCGTGGGCCCACGCGATCAGCGGGACCGGCCGCGCGGTCGGTTTCGCGGGTACCGCCACGACCGCGCTGGCCAAGCCGGGCACGCCGTCGTCCGCGGTCGTCGTGTACAGGATGCGGAGGGCCGTCAGCCCCTCCGGCAGGTCCCCGTCGTAGGGCTCCGCCCGGATCAGGCGGCCGGGTCGGTCGGGGACGTCCTCCGGTGCGTCGTAGAACCCGTTGAGCACCGGGATGCCGCTGCGGAACTGCTCGCTCACGACGAGCGTGGCCCCCGCCACCAGCAGCACGACGCCCGCGGCGACCCACTGCAGGGCCCGCGGCCTCGTGCGCGTCGTCGAGGGCAGCGCCCTGTCCGGCGAACCCAGGCGGCCGGCGGCGACGCCCCGCCAGATCAGGGAGAGACCGAAGGCCGCGGTGCGCACGCCGAAGAGGAGGGCGACGACCAGCAGGGTGGCGTCCGGCCACAGCAACGCCACCAGGCCGAAGGCCACCTCGGACGCTCCGAACGCGCCGCTGAGCAGCCGGTCGGCGGTCGGGCCGTGACGCAGGTCGAGCAGCCTGACCGCGCCGGTGAGGAGCAGGAGCGCCGCCACGAACGGCCCGAGCAGTTCCAGGCTCCGGCCGAGCCAGGCGAGCACGGCCACCCCGGCGACGACCCAGCCGATCCCGGTGACCAGTGGCAGCCGCCCCTCCCCGTGGCGGCGCGCGACCAGGTCGCCCAGCCCGGACACCACGCAGCTCGCGCCGGTGTAGATGCCCAGGGCGGTCAGCGAGCTCAGCGGCCGAACGGCCAGCAGAACGCCCAGGGCCGCGGTCGTCGTGCCGATGAGCACGAGCACCCACCAGGGCGCACGGCCGACGAGCCCCGGCAACGCCCGCACCCGCCGGTCCAGCCGTCGGTACGGAGTGACGGTCGGCATGGCCCGACCGTAGGACCCGGCCGGGTCCCCGGCAGCCGAAGCCGTCGATCTCCGGTCACCCGCGCGCCGGCCGGGCGTGATTGGCTCGGTCGCGTGGACCCCACGACCGAGTTCGTCGTGCACGTGCTCGCCGGCCTGCTCGGCGTCCTCGTCCTGCTCGGAGCGCTCGTGTGGTCGCTCAGGAGGGACCCACGGGCGCTGCGCAACGGCTTCCTCCTGGTGCTGGCGGCGTACCACCTGCTGGGGTTCGTCGCCCTGGCCGCCTCGCGGTCCCGGGTCCTGGAGACCCTGACCGGGGTCGTCTCCGTGGCTGCCCTCGGCCTGATCGCCCTGGGGCTCCTGCTCCTCCCGCTGCTCCTGGTCGTCGACGGGCTCGTCGTGCTCCGCCGGGAGCGACGGTCGCTCGGCAACTCCCTCGCACTGCTGGCGGGGCTGTCCCTGGTGGTGCTCCCCGTCGTGGTCGTCGGCCTGCTCCGCCACGAGAACCCGGTGACCGGCACGCTCGCCGTGGGGCTGGTCACCGCCGAGGCCTGCGCCGGTCTGCTCTTCCTGGGGTTCGCGGTGCAGACGGCGCTGTACGCCTGGACGACCCGCCGGGCGCCGGCACGGGCGGTCATCGTCCTCGGCGCGGGCCTGGTCAGGGGAGAGGTGCCGCCGTTGCTCGCCGCTCGGCTGCGGCGGGCCGTCGCCGCCGTGGAGCAGCGGGCCGGGTCCGTCCCGGTCGTCGCCAGCGGCGGTCAGGGCCCGGACGAGCCGTACCCCGAGGGCGTGGCCATGGGGGAGTGGCTGCGCCGGCACGGGGTCGCCGCCGACAGCGTCCTGGTCGAGGACCGGTCCCGCACCACCCGGGAGAACCTCCGCTACAGCGCGGACCTGCTGGCGCAGCACGGTGTGCCCGAGCCCTACCTCGTCGTCACGAACGACTACCACGCCCCCCGGGCGGCGCTGCTGGCGAGGAGGCTCGGCATCGACGCGCAGGCGATCGGTGCGCCGACCGCCCGGTACTACTGGCCCGGCGCCTACCTCCGCGAGTTCGTGGCGGTGCTCGTCGAGCACCGTTTCCTCCTGGTGCTCTCCGGCCTGGCGGTCGCAGGCATGATGCTCGCGACCTGGCTGTCCCTGACCGCCTGATCCGGCCGGGGCCGCACCGTTCTTCCTCCCGGGCCGCGCGGTCGACGACGTCGACACCGCCGACCCGCCGCGGAGCACGGGTCGTCCTCGGACCAGCTCGGCGAGGTGACGGGGCGTCGCTCCCCGCCGCGCGGCCGGGGCGACGGGGGAGGGCTACTGTCGGGCGCGTACCGACCGTGTGCCAGCAGCCTTCGTCCGGGGAGGACTTCCCCTGTGCGATCGGTACCCCGCCCACCAGTGGCGGGCCGCCGGTCCACCGAGTTCCGCGGCCCGAGGCGTCGATCTCACCGATCCGCCGGGCCGAGCCGGGGGTGGGTGTCACGGGTGGTCCCGGGGCGCCTGTCGTCGGCGGACGGCGCACACGGACCACCTCGGCCGCATGAGCCTGGAGCGCCGTGAACCACCGGGGCCCGCTGCTACCCGGTGCAGAGGCGAGGCCGTGGTCATCTGAACCGCTGAGCAAGGCTGACATCGGACGGATCAGCTTCGAGGTGCTGATCTGCGCTCGATGCTCGCCGGCGGTTGGCCGTCGCGCCCTGCTGGTGAGGGCGCGACCCGGACGTGACGTGCCGGGGGAACCGGAACGCGGGTGGCTAGGTGGCACATGCCGCCCTGACGTGCCACCATCTGGGCATGGATGCCACAGTGGTGGTCGGTCGTCAAGGACGGGTCGTCATACCCGCGGAGGTGCGCGCTGCGCTGGGTCTCCAGCCGGGAGACGAGCTGCACTTACACCTCAACGGGCGGCAGTTGGTCCTCGAGCGGCCGGTCGACGCGCTTGCCCAGTTGCGGGGGTTGGCGACCACTGTGCCGACCAGTCGGTCACTGGTGGACGAACTGCTCGCCGAGCGGCGACGGGAAGTGGCGGAGGAGTGACCGTCCTCGACGCCTCAGCGGTGCTCGCCCTGGTCCATGACGAGCCAGGCGCAGATGTCGTGGCGGCCGCGGTCGGTGCGGCGAGTCTGGGGACGGTGAACCTGGCCGAGGTCGTCGGCAAGCTGGTCGACGCGGGCGTGGACGTACGAGCGGTACGGAACCTGCTACGGGCTGCCGGAGTGGCGATCGAGCCGCTGACAGAGGACGACGCTCAGCTGGCTGGGGCGCTGCGCTGGATCGACGGGGGCCGAGCCCTCTCCCTGGGGGACCGGTGCTGTCTGGCTCTCGCGATGCGTAGCCGCCCGGCCGAGGTGCTCACAGCCGATCGCGCCTGGGCGTCCCTCGATCTCCCCTTGCGCGTGCACCTGATCCGGTAGCCCGCTCGCGCCGGCTACGACCCGCCCGCCCGTCGGCCGTCAGGTCAGTTTCGCGACAGTCGGTGGTGCGTGTCGGCGAAGTTGATGCCGGACGAGGAGATGTCGAACAGCTGCTCCCCGTCCCCGGGGACCGGGTCGGGCAGCTCGACGACGTCCATGACCTCGGGGCCGCCGAAGCGGGTGATCTGTACGGCTCGCATGATCCGAGGCTAGGTGTTCGGGCGGGGCAGGACTGCACCGCGGGTAGCGGTCTCATGAAGAACAGGGCGGTCCATGCCCTGGGCCAGTCAACTGAACTCGGGGCAGTCCCCCTGCCAGCGGCAGCGCCCGGGGAGGGCCCCACCGTGAGCACCGGCTCGAATCACATGTCGTGCGCGGTGAGGATGGAGTCCATGGCGACCTTTGCGACGAGCCCGATGAGCAGCCTGGTGGACGCCCCTGTCCGTTACGACCTGGCCGCGAGCACCACACCAGCGCTGCGCGTCGGGGATCTGGTAGATCCTGACGCGCTGGCGGATATGACGCTCGGGTACGGCAGCTCCCCCGGCGACGCGGAGTTGCGGGCGCTGATCGGTGCGGAAGCCGGCGTGGACGCCGGACAGGTGCTGCTGACCGTGGGGGCGATCGAGGGGATGTTCCTGCTGGCCCAGGATCGGCTCGGGCCCGGCGACGCGGTGGTGCTGGCGAGCCCCTGCTTCCCACCGGCCCGCAGCATCCCCGAGGGGTTGGGAGCGCGCGTGGATGTCGTGGCGATGCGCTTCGGCGATGGCTACCGGCTCCCGATGGATGCGGTCGCAGACGCCCTCACACCGAAGACCCGACTGGTGTCGGTCGCCTCACCCCAGAATCCGTCCGGGGTCCGGCTGACCGAGGGGGAGCTTCACGGGCTGCTGACCGCCGTCGAAGAGCGTGCGCCCGAAGCCGTGGTCCTGGTCGACGAGACCTACCGCCAATCCACCTACGGGAACGCGCCGGTGCCCGCGTCGGCGGCCGCCCTGTCCCCCCGCGTGGTGACGTGTGGATCTGTGTCCAAGGCGCACGGCGCGCCGGGCCTCCGGCTGGGCTGGCTGACGACGACCGATGCCGATCTCTACGAGCGGCTGCGTAACGCCAAGCACCTGACGACGATCGCCTGCTCGGCACCGGCTGAGTTCCTCGCCGTGCAGCTGCTGCGCCGGAGCAAGGAGGTGCTCGCTCCACGGGCGGCGCTGCTGCAGCGTGCACTCACCGAGCTGCAGCAGTGGGTGCGCGATCAGCCCGTGGAGTTCGTCCGCCCTGACGGGGGAGCGCTGTGCTGCCTGCGCCTTCCCCGCGACCGAGTGCCGGACGCTGCCGTGCCGGACTTCTACTCGCGGCTCGCGCAGAACGACGCTCGAGTCGCCCCCGGCTCCTGGTTCGGCGATGAGGACCGGGTGTTCCGCCTCGGATTCGGCCACCTACCACCGGCCGAGTTCACCGAGGCGCTCGCCCGGCTCGCCGACGCGCTCCTTCCAGACCGCGGAAAGAGCTCCTGAGGCAGGCTCTCCACCTGCGGTGTTCGGCCTGCTGCGTGCCCGGTGCGTTGCCCCCACCTTGGGCAAGGTCGGCTGTCTGCAGCCGGTTCGGTCGACGGGCCACGGCGTCGCGGCCAGCCGCCTGGCCCATCAATTGGCGGAGGTGACGGCCTCCAGCCGACGGCGGTCGACCTGGACGGGAACCCGTCGTGTTGCTGGTGCACCTCAGGGAAGTTGACGCCGGACGAGCTGATGTCGTAGAGCGTCCGGCCCTGGGGACCCGCAAGGGCTCTCCGTCCACCGGGCACGCAGCGGCTCGGCTGTCCCGCCGGCGGGCGTCGTCGTCGAACGCCCGGTCCAGCGGCGCCAGCGAGACGTTCGTGACGGTGCGGGCACTCGGCACGGTGTCGAGTCGCGACTCCGGGACGACGTCCGCTGTCCGCCGGTGGCGACCCCGTGATGAGCATGAGCGAGGTCGACTTCGGACGACGAGCTGTCGTCGAGGCGCTGGCCCTCGGCGGGGACATGGTCGGGTAGGTCGACGACGTCGAGGACCTCTTGTCCCGGTCCGGGGATGGGTCAGGGGCAGGTGGTGGCCTGAGGGAGGCCAGCCAGCCGGTCCTGCGTCCACTGCTCCAGGTCGGCGTTCAGGGGGGAGTCGGGTTCGAGCACGCCCATGTGCGACCTGCCGGGGTACTTCGTGTACAGCAGGGGGCGCCCGGCAGCGCAGAGCCGCGACACGTAGTCGTCCTGCAGACGGGGGACGATGACCTCGTCCGCGCCTCCCTGGCCCAGGAACAGGGGTGCCTGCCAGGGGCCCAGCGCCACGTTCTCGCGCAGTCGGCGGCCGATCGCGCCGGTCGCCGGGTCCGTCCGGAGGATCGGGGTGTCCGCGGAGACCGCGACGCCGGTCAGGACGGTGACCAGGCTCCCTGGCTCGCTGGTGCAGCGGGCGGCTGCCTCCCGGACGAGCGTCCGCGCCGCCGGGGTGACGTCGTCCAGGGAGATGTCCGGGTACCACCGGCTGTACGCGGCCACCACGAAGGAGATGCCCAGGCTCGCGCCGAGGGCGCCGGGGTGTGCGGTGACGACCTGCGCGAGTGCCAGTGGGTCGCTCGCCGCCGACAGTGCGGCGATGCCCACGACGGCGACGTCCGGCGCGTACGTCGGGGCGAGCTGGCCGGCCCACAGGGCGGCGTGGCCTCCCTGGGAGTGCCCCCAGATGACCGTCTCCGGGGACACGTCCAGCTCCGCGACCTGGTGCACGGCGCGAACGGCGTCCAGGACCGAGCGCCCCTCTCCCTGCCCGATCAGGTACGGGAAGTCCCCTTCGGTGCCCTGGCCGGTGTAGTCGGTGGCGACCATCCCCCACCCGTTGCGGGCCAGGGCGTCCATCGCGGGCATGCCCTCGGTGGAGATGGCGTCGCGGCCCAGGCTGGGCGCGCACGCTCGCGCGACGCCGACCGTGCCGTGCGCCCAGGCGATCAGGGGGACCGGCCCCGTGGGCTCGGCGGGCACCGCGACCACACCGCTCGCCAGCGCGGGGACGCCGTCGTCCGCGGTCGTCGTGTAGAGGATGCGGTGGGCTTCCAGCCCCGGCGGCAGGTCCCCGCCGTACGGCTCGACGCGCAGCAACTGCCCGGGCTCGTCGGGGACGGCGTCCGGAGCGTCGTAGAAGCCGTCCAGCACCGGGATGCCCTGCCGGAGCTGGTGGCTCACCACCAGCGTCGTGCCTGCCACCAGCAGGACGACGCCTGCGGCCGTCCACCTCGCGGCACGGGGCCGCGGGACGGCCGCCGGGCACCCGAGGGGGTTCGACGGGCGACTCCTCGCCAGAGCAGGGAGAGACCGAAGGCGGCGGTGCGCATGCCGAACAGGAACGCGACGACCAGCAGGGTGGCATCGGGCCACGCGAGTGCGACGACGCCGAACGCGATCTCCGACAGGCCGAACACGCTGGACAGCGCCCGGTCCGCGGTCGGGCCGCGGCGCAGGTCGAGCAGCCGCACGGCGCCACTGGCGATGAGCAGGACGGCAACGGAGGGGCCGAGGAGCTCGAGGCTCCGACCGAGCCACCCCAGGACGGCGACGCCGGTGAGGACCCAGCCGGAGCCGCTGACGAGTGGCCGCCATCCGGCACCGTCGCGGTGCGTCACGAGGTCACCGACTCCGGAGACGACGCAGCTCAGGCCGATGTAGACACCCAGCACGGTCAACGAGCTGAGCGGGCGCACGGCCAGGAGCACCCCGAGCGCCGTGGTCACCACGCCGACGAGGAGGAGCACCCACGACGGCGCACGGCACATCAGTCCGGGCAGTGCCCTGACGCGGCGGCTCAGGCGGCGGTACGGGCTCCCGACCGGCATGACCGCACCCTAGGGGGCCGCCCACCTGCACATCGCCCGGGTTGCCCGAGTGCGCTGCACGCGCTCCCGACCGGGGTGATTGGATCGAGGAGTGGGCCCGCCGACGGAGTTCGCCGCGCGGGGTCTGGCACCGCTCCTCGGGGTCCTCGTCGTGGGCGCAGCGCTGGTCTGGTCGCTGCGGAGGGACCCGCGGGCCCTCCGCAACGGCGTGCTGGTGGTCCTCCTCGGCCACTACCTGCTGGGCTCGGTCGCCCTGCTGACCGCGCGGTCGACCGAACTGGAGGTCGTCACCGGCGTCGTCCTCCTCGCGGCGGCAGCACTGGTCGGGCTCGGTCTCGCCCTCCTGCCGCTGCTCCTGGTCGTCGACGGTGTCCTGGTGCTGCGCAGGGAGAGCAGATCGCTGGCCAATGCCCTCTCCTTGCTGGCAGGGCTGTCGATGATCGGCTTCCCCGTCGTCCTCGTCGCTCTGCTCCGGCACGAGAACCCCGTGACCGGTGCCCTGGCCGTGGGCCTGCTGACCGCACAGGCCTGCGCCGGCCTGCTCTTCCTGGCCTTCGCGACGCACACCGCGCTCTACGCCTGGCTCGCCCGGCGGGCCGAGGCCCGGGCAGTGATCGTGCTCGGGGCCGGTCTGGTCGAGGGCGAGGTCTCGCCGTTGCTCGCCGCGCGCCTGCACCGTGCGGTCACCGCCATCGAGGAACGGAGGGGACGGACGGGTGGGCTGCCGATCGTCCCCAGTGGCGGCCAGGGCCCCGACGAGCCGCGCGCCGAGGGGGTGGCCATGGCCGAGTGGCTGCGCCGGCACGACATCCCCGCCCAAGACGTCCTCGTGGAGGACCGGTCACGTACCACGCGGGAGAACCTCCGGTTCAGCGCGCGGCTGCTGGAGCAACGAGGTGTGCCGGAGCCCTACCTGATCGTCACCAGCAACTACCACGCTCCTCGCGCGGCGCTGCTCGCGCGGCGGTTGGGGATCGACGCCCAGGCGATCGGTTGCCCGACCGCGCTCTACTACTGGCCGAGCGCCTACCTCCGGGAGTTCGTCGCGGTGATGCTCGACCACCGCGCCCTGCTCGCGCTCTCCGGACTCGCCGTGGTGGGCATGGCCGGCCTGGCCGGGCTGTCCCTGGCTGCGGCCTGACCACCGGCCTCGTGCACGCATCGAGGCAGCCGAGACGGACATCGGGCGCCGACGCCCGGTCCGGGGGGATGCACGGCATGCGGGTGGGACGTGCACGGTCGACGAGGGAGCCGATGTGACCACGGTGCTCGACGCCTTCCGCGGGCAGCTCAGCCTGGGCGCGGTCCTCGCCCTGCTGGCGCTGGGAGTTCTGGCCGTCCCGGTGCTGGTCGTGCAGTACCGACGGTTCGGGGTGGTCGACCGGGGGCGTGCGGCGGGCGTCTACCTCTTCGCCGTCTACGCCGTCTTCGTGGTCGCGCTGACGTTGCTCCCACTGCCGTCACCCGATGACGTGGTCTGCGTCGGGAGGAACCTGGAGCCGTTCGCCTTCGTCGGGGCCGTTCGCGGCGACCTCGCCGAGGGGCACTCCCCGTTGTCCAGTCCCGCCCTGTTCCAGCTGCTCTACAACGTCGCGATGTTCGTCCCCGGTGGTGTGCTGCTCCGGCGTTCCTTCCGGTGGTCGCTTCCCCGGGTCGTCGTGGTCGCACTGGCGGCCTCCGCGGCGATCGAGGCGGTCCAGGGCAGCGGCGTCCTCGGCCTCTACGACTGCGCCTACCGCGTCCTCGATGTCGACGACGTCCTGACCAACGTCGGCGGCGCCCTCATCGGCGCTCTGCTGGCGCCGGCGGTCGTGGTGGTGCCGCACCCGGGCCACGGGGCGGCGCGCTCGGGCCGGTCCGGTCCGTTGCGCCGAGCGACCGCTGCGGCGGTCGACTTCCTGCTCGTCGGCCTCCTCGACGGCGACTCACTGATCGGGCTGGGCGTCTCACTGCTGTTCGTCTTCGTCGCCGTCCCGGTCCTCGCCGGCGGCGTGACCCCCGGGCAGCGCCTGGTGCGGGCCGCAGTGGTGCAGCGGGACGGCCGCCCCGCCGCACGTCGTGCACTGCTCGTGCGGGGCGTCCTGGTCTCGGGCCCGTGGTTCGTCGTCGCTGCGTTGTCGCGGTGGGCCAGTGACAGGGCCGCGGAGCTGCCCGGCCTCGTCGTCGTGGCACCACTGGTCCTGTGGGCCGGCCTGGTCGCCGCGGTCATCGGCACCGTCGCCCTCCGACGGGACGACCGAGCACCTCAGGACCTGCTGACCGGTACCGACCTGCGCGTCAGCGCGCGGGGCCGTGACAGTGCGGTCGGGGCCGCGGAGGAACCGGCGTGAGTCGGCGGGTCGATGGGCTGTCCGCTCGGCACTGCGTCGGGCCGGTGCGGCAGCTCGCTGACCGCGAGAGCCATCCGTTCCACTCCGGACGCTGCGGCGGGCTGTGGGCGGGCGACGTGCCTGTGCGTGACGTCAGTTGCCGGACACCCGGTGGTGGGTGTCGGCGAAGTCCACTCCGCACGAGGAGATGTCGTAGGTGGCCTGGCCCTCGCCGGGGACGGGGTCGGGGAGGTCCGCGACGTGGAAGATTTCACGGCCGCCGGAGTGGGTGGTCTGGACTGCTCGCATGCAGCTGAGGCCAGGGGTGAGAGGGAGGTCCTGGCTCGGTCGCCTCGCGAGCCGGGGGCAGTCCCCACCTTCTCCACGAAGTGAGCGCCCGCATCGACGTCGCTCGCTCATCGACTCACCGGCGGCGTCGCGGCTGCACGAGCTCCCCGGTCGCCACCAGGTGATCGGCGACCTCCCGGAGCTTTCTGTTGGTCCCTTGCGAGGCATGGACCAGGACCTGGAACGCCTGTTCCGCGGTCAGCTCGTGCCGTTCCATGAGGATGCCCTTGGCCTGGTCGATGACCGAGCGGGACTGCATGGCCACCTCCAGGTTGTCGGCGACGTCCCGGGCCGTCTGGTAGGCGTGCATGTTGCTGATGCTGACCGCCGCTGCGCGGGCGAACTCCTCGGCGGCCGTCCGGGTGTCGTCGTCGAAGGCGCGCGGTTCGGTGGCATAGACGTTCAGCCCCGCCTGCAGGCCCGTCATCGGCAGCGGCACCGACAGCGAGCTGCGGCTGCCGCGCTCGACCGCTCGGGAGGTGTAGTCGGGCCACCGTGTGTCGCTGCGGGCGTCGGTGATCTCGACGAGTTCCCCGGTGGTCGCGGCGTGCAGGCAGGGGCCGTGGCCGCGCTCGTACTGGGACTCGTCCAGGTCCAGGGCCAGCTGGCCGCTGTACACGGCAGTGGTTGGACGGTTGCCGACGACGAGGGAGATCGACGAGTCCACGTACCCGGGCAGCGTCGCCTTCGTGGCGTCGACGACCGCCTGCAGGAGCGTGTCCATGCTGTGTTCGCGCAACACCAACGAGTTGATCTGCTGCAGGGCGGAGCGGGTGGCTGAGGACGACGACGTGGTGTTCGACACGAGGAGCTCCATCGGTGCGACCGCGAGTGGGTCTCCGCGGCATCGGCACCGACAGGTGCCCCGGTCGAGGTGCGCCTCTGCGTGATGCACCGAGACCGTTCGGGCTGTGCTCCCGTGACGAGAGCAGGTTAACGCCCGAACACGACGAAGGGCGATCGTGGTGCCTGGCCCCCGTGCGCGCGGACACGGCACACGAGGGTCCCGTCGGGGACCGGACGTGCGCAGCGTGGAGGTCAGCCGGCGGGGAGTTGAGCGACCAGCTCTCGCGGTCAGGCTCCATCGGCCGGACCACGGCTGGTGGGCCGCCGCGCACGCCCGGCTGCCCGCGTTCTGTCGACACCCGGGTGGCCTAGGCTCGTGGAGCTCCGACGTGGCACACAGACGGCGCGTGTTCGCGGGGTCCCAGGTCGGGGCTCCTGCCGAGGTCACCACCCCGGTGTACCTGACCGGAGCTGAGCCATGTCGCGCGCCGACCTCCCCCCTGACGTCCCCTCCCGAAGCCAGGAGGCCGCTCGCGCGTTGGAGCAGTTGGGCGGCATCTCGCTGCAGCGCTACTCGATGGAGTCGCTGCTCCAGACGGTGACAGAGCTGGCCAAGTCGGTCATGCCCGGTGACCCGGAGGTGTCGATCACCGTCCAGACCGGCCATCGGCGGTTCACCGTCGTCTCCACCGGGCAACTGGCCACGGACCTCGACGAGGTGCAGTACGCCGAGCACCACGGGCCCTGCCTGCACGCAGCCACCACGCTCGAGCTGACCGAGATCCCCGACACCCGTAGCGAGACCCGCTGGCCGGAGTACGCCCGGCGCGCGGTCGAGCACGGCAACCTGAGTTCGCTGTCGGTGCCGCTGGACATGGACGCCGACCTCTCCGGCGCGCTGAACGTCTATGCCCGGACGCCGAACGCCTTCGACGACGATGCCCGGGAGGCAGCCGCCCGCTTCGGCCCGTACGCGGCCGTGGCGGTCGGGAACGTGCACGCCTACGAGAGCGCCCAGGACGTGGCGCACAACCTCCAGGTCGCTCTCGAGTCGCGCGCGGTCATCGACCAGGCCAAGGGCATCGTGATGGAACGGCACAGGGTGACGGCGGACCAGGCCTTCCAGCTCCTGGCCGGGTTCTCCAGCCGGACCAACACCAAGCTGCGCGAGGTCGCCGAACGCCTCGTGCACACCGGCGAGCTGCCGGACCTCTTCGACCGCTGAGGCGGGCCCGTGTCGGGCGGGTCGCTCGGCTCCGCCACCTGTGACTGTTGCCGTCGCACGCCAGGTGCTCGACCTGCACTCGTCGACCGAGCACGCCTCCTGGGGACGGCGCTGCTGGACTCTCGCCAGGTGGCTTGCGGTCCTGAGCGGGCTCACGAGGTCGCGTACCGTTCGGCCCGGTCCAACCTCCGGCCGATCGCCTCGTGGGGCACCCGGGCCGGGACCGGCCGGTTGCCGTGTCCCGCGCCTCTCTGGGGGAGACCACCGTGACCGCACCCGTGACCTCGTCGCCGGGGACCGAGGACGACCCGGCGCTGTCCGTGTCGATCGACTTCGCCACAGCGACCGTCGTCCTCTCCGGCGAGCTGGACCGCGACGGGGCGCACCACCTCGTCGATGCCCTCGGCAACCTGCTCACCACAGGTCATCCGCGGTGGACGGTCGACAGCGCCGCCGTCACCTGGTGCGACGTCGGTGGCCTCCGCGCACTCGCGGCAGCCCATGCCCTGGCCGTCGCCCACGGGCGCGAGCTGTACCTGCACCGGTCGAGCAGGTACGTCGATCGACTGGTCGCCCTCAGCGGACTGGACCAACTGGTGTCCGGTGTACCGGGTCACGGGCGTCGCCCGGCACGGTCAGCACGTCCAGACGGCGCGGTGGCGTTGGTCGAGACCCACGTCGGGGGGCCGGCGTGACCGGGTGCCCGGTCAGCCGGGCCGCTCGCTCAGCGGTGTGCGACCGCCGACACCGTCGTCACGTTCCTGGGCGTGCGTCCGTGACGGACGGCGGGGCAGTTGCCCAGCGATCACGGCTGCCGCCGGGTGCGGATGTGGTGGGTGAGCAGTAGTCGACGCGGTGTGCGCGGTAGCCGTCGGCCAACGCCTCGTTGAGCGCGAGCGCCAGCACGTCCTGCTGACCGGTCTCCCAGGGCATCAGCCCGGCCAGGTACCCGTCCACGTCGAACAGGTCGCCGCTGCCGGTCAACGCCGCGTAGCGGAGCCACAGCGCCTCCAGCGTCAGCTCGGCGTGGACGCGGGCGGCGTCCATCTGCCGATGCCGCTGGTCGAGGGTCACTGCCCGGTCCAGCCCGAGTGACCACTCGAATGGGGCACGAGGCGGGCGTCCGATGCAGTTCGTCTGGGGAAGTGCTGGGTTCTGGGCATGACACGCCTCTGGTGTGGACACCGGGGTGATCACCGCGGCAGGAACCCCGAG
Organism: Modestobacter caceresii; assembly: GCF_000761485.1. Lineage (GTDB taxonomy): Bacteria > Actinomycetota > Actinomycetes > Mycobacteriales > Geodermatophilaceae > Modestobacter > Modestobacter caceresii. The sequence goes on along the minus strand of NZ_JPMX01000091.1, from coordinate 132,188 downwards.
CTGGAGTCCCGCTAACACGCGCCGATCGGTCAACGCGCTGGACCTGACCCTACGCCTCCCGACCGGTCCTCGCGGGAGAGGTGGCGCCGGTCGGTGGCGCTGGGTGACCTCCGCGGTCGCGGCGTCAGAGGCGCCCGGCGAGGACGACGTCCTCGGCCACCTCCCGCAGTTTCCGGTTCTGGTGCTGGCTGGCGTTGACCAGGGCGTCGAACGCGGCCTGCTCGGGAATGCGCCGGCTGCTCATCAGGATCCCCATCGCCATGCCGATGGTGCGGGCGCTCCGCAGCGCCGCCTCGAGGTCGGCCACCCTCACGCGAGCCGCCGCCGTCTCCTCGCGGGATGTCGCCGTCTCGGCCCGCGACACCGCGGTCTCCTCGCGCGAGGACGCGAGTTCCTCGAGGGACCGGGCGAGACGGGCTTCGATCGACGTCTCGACCCGCTCGGTCACCCCGGTCTCCTCACCCTTCGATCGTGACACGACGGTGACCGGTACGGCGACAGCCCCGTCCCACACCGACATGGTCAACCGGCGGGCACCAGCGCGGCCCAGACGTGCTTGCGGGGTCCGTCGGCCGCCCAGCCGAACGCCGTGGACAGCCGGGCGATGAGGTGCAGGCCCAGTCCGCCCAGGGCCGGGTCCCGGTCGACCGCGGGCACCGGCGGGTGGTCGGGGAGGGCGTCGCTGACATCGACGAGCCAGCCGCCGTCACACCCGTCCACACGAACGTGGACCGGCGCGCCGCTGTGCCGCAGCCCATTGGAGGCGAGCTCCTCGAAGGCGAGCAACAACCGGTCCACGTCGTCCTCGTCAGCCCCTGAGGGCAACGTCCCGGACGCGAGACTGCGACGCAACTCGTTGCGAGCGGCGGTCAGCTCGGCTGGTCGGGCGATGGTCCAGGCCCAGCTGTCGTGCACTGCGGTGGGAGTCGGTGGGAGGCGGTGCGCCCACCCGGCTGCCTGGTCGGTGCTCATGGGCTCCTGCGGTGGTCGAGCGGCTGGTCTCGCCGCTGTGCTGTGCCGGGTCGCGCTGTGCTGGCAGGGTCAGCCGAGCGCTCGCGAGGTGGTGCTGCGCGCGACGTCGCGCCTTGCTGCCGTCCAGGACGGCAGGGTCAGGAGTTCGTCGCGCCCGCGTTGCAGGGTGCCATCGGATCAGCCGGCCAGCACGTCGAGCGACGGACCGCACCACTCGACGAGCGACCGACCGATCGTCGTCAGCGGCCGGGCGAGGACGGCGACGTGCGTGGTCGTCGCTCGACGGCGCCGGGACCACGGGGAACCGGCGGGGCCATCCGGAAGACCGGCCAGCCGATCTCGGTGCGCCAGGCGTCCGGTTCGGGGGTGTCGCGTGGGCCGACGAGGTAGGTCTCCCGCACCGGGCCGGCGACGGCCAGTGCGTTGGTCACCACCCACCGACCGAGCTCCCCGTACGTGACGTCGATGTCGTCGTGCTCGCCGACGTGGGTGGTGACGGCGAGCTCGACGGCAGGCAGGGTGACCGCGTGCACCCGGCCGCTGCGCGGCGGCGCGGCCGTCGGCCGGTACACGAGCACGTGCCCGTGGCCGTCCTCGAACAGCGCGTTGTCGTACAGCCCGCCCGGGACGCCGGTCGGCTGGCGGACCACCGCGTCCAGCTCGGCCATGGCACCGGCGTACCAGCCGAGCACCTCCTCGAGCGCCACGTCGTCCTCGACCGCGGCCACCGTCGTCGCCGGGACCGCACGGACCTCGACGTCCAACGGCGCCGGCTCCGGCCGGAGCAGCCGGCGCAGCGATGCCACCGCGGCGCGGGTCCGATCGAGCTCCGCCTCGAGCCGCTGCAGGTGGTCGGCCACGAGGGTGGCCCGGGCACCCGGGTCAGGGGACCGCAGGATGCGCTGCACGTCGGGCAGCGGGACGTCCAGCTGGCGCAGCCGGTGGATGACCTGGGCGGCCGGGATCTGGTCCGCGCTGTAGTAGCGGTACCCGGTCGTGGCGTCCACCGCAGCGGGCTCGAGCAGGCCGGCGTCGTGGTAGCGGCGCAGCGTGCGCACGCTGAGGTGGGTCAGCCGGGAGAACTCGCCGATCGCCAGCATGCGTGCACTCTGCCCCCTCTCCCCGGGGGAGAGTCCAGCGCTTGACCCTCCCGCATCGGGAGGCCGCACCGTGGGGACATGACCTCACCGACCAGCATCCAGCCCGACCAGCTCCCCGTGACGATCCGCGGCTACCTCGCTGCGCACGACGCCGGCGACGCGGACACCGCGCTGCGCGCCTTCACTCCCACCGCCGTGGTCGTCGACGACGGCCTCACCTACCGCGGGACCGAGGAGATCCGACGCTTCCTGGCCAAGGCCGGGGCCGAGTTCACGTACACCAGCACCCTCGTCGCCGCGGAGCGCACCGGCGACGCGCACTGGGTCGCCACCAAGCACCTCGAGGGGGACTTCCCCGGTGGCGTCGTCGACCTGCGCTACCGCTTCGCGATGGACGGCGACTCCATCGCGGAGCTCCTCATCGCGCCGTGACGACCGTGCACTCCTCGTCGGCGTGTGCTGGGAAATGGCCCGCGTCGAGTGCCGGATGAGCAGGTCGGCCTGCCGGGTCGGAGCCGGGGGGCTCGCCTCGGACCTTTCCCCGATCGTCCCGCGCGCACTAGCTTGCCGTCGTCGAGGGGGATCGCGATCCGCGCGGCAGCCGGACGGTGGTGAGCGTTGATGGGCGTGGACACGGCGACGGCGGGCCTGGTGGGCCGGGACCCGGAGATCGACGCACTCGATCGGCTGCTCCGCGACGTGCGGCACCGCGGCGCCGCCGTCCTCGTCCGCGGCGAGGCCGGGATCGGCAAGTCCGCCCTGCTCGACCACGTGTGCGGAGCAGCGGCCGAACGCGGGCTGCGGGTGCTGGCCACGACCGGCGTGGAGTCCGAGACGACCCTCCCGTTCGCCGGCCTCCACCAGCTGGCGCGGCCGCTGCTCGGTCGCCTCCCCGCGTTGCCCGCCCCGCAGCGGCGCGCGCTGAAGGCGGCGTTCGGCATGACCGACGACGCTGCACCGGAGCTCTTCCTGATCGGGCTGGCGGCCCTGACCCTGATCAGCGACAGCGCCGCCGACCAGCCCGTCGTGCTGGTCATCGACGACGCGCACTGGCTCGATCGGCCCAGCGCCGACGTCCTCGGCTTCGTGGCCCGTCGGCTCGAGTCCGAGGCAGTGGTGATGGTGGCGGCCCAGCGCGACGGCTTCCCGCCCGCCCTCGCCGGCCCGGCGGTGGGCGAGCACCGCCTCGAGCGCCTGGACCGTCGCTCCGCCGAGGACGTGCTGGCGCGCCGGGCACCGCAGCTCGAGCCGGCCGACCGCCGGCGCCTGCTGGCCGAGGCCGCGGGGAACCCGCTCGCGCTGGTGGAGCTGCCCCTGGAGCGGGCGCGGGACGACGGGGCGCCCCTGACGCTGACCGCGCGGCTGGAGCACGCGTTCGCAGCCCGGCTGCCCGGGCTGCCCGACGCGACCCGGGACCTGCTGCTCGTCGCAGCGCTGGAGGACGAGGGCGACCTGGGGGAGGCGCTGGCCGCGGCGTCCACCCTCCGCGGCGACGAGGTCACCGCGGACGCACTGACCTCGGCCGTCGAGGTCGGGCTGGTCGCCGCCGACGGCGGGAAGCTGACCTTCCGTCATCCGCTGGTCCGCCACGCGATCCGCCAGCGGGCCACCCTCGCCGAGCGGCAGCGCGCGCACATCGCGCTGGCCGGGACGCTGCGCGGCACCGACCGGCAGATCTGGCACCGGGCCGCCGCAGCCGATGCACCGGACGACGCGGTCGCCGCCGAACTGGAGGACGCCGCGGCCCGCGCCCAGCGCCGAGGTGGCGTGGCAGCGGCGCAGGCGGCGCTCGAGCGCGCCGCCCGACTGACCGCCGACCCGGCGGAGCGGGCGCGGCGCTACCTGCGAGCAGCGGAGCTCGCCTTCGAGTGGGGGCGGCCCGACGTCGTCGACCGCCTGCTGCGTCAGACCGCGGTCCTCGACGTCCCGGCTCGGGAACGGGCACGCATGACGGTGATCCGGGAGGGGTTCGAGGAGGGCATCCGCGACGTCCGCGCGGGCACCCGGATGCTGACCGACGTCGCGGCCGCAGCCGCGGTCGACGGCCGGGCCGACCAGGCGCTGGGGTTCCTCCGGGCAGCGGCGCTGCGGTGCTGGTGGGCCGAGCCGGGCGCCGAGGCGCGCGCCCACCTGCTCGAGGTCGTCGAGCGGGCACTCGATCCGGACGACGTGCTCGTGCTCGAGGTGCTCTCCTACGTGGCGCCGTTCGACCGCGGGGCGCTGCTCCACGAGCGGTTGCGTGCCGTGGCCGACGGTCCGCTCGACACGGCGCGGGCCCAGGCCGCCGGCGAGGCGGCGAGCGTCGTGGGCGACTTCCCGCTCGCCGTGGGTTTCCTGACGTCGGCGCTGACCGGCCTCCGGGGCGACGGTCGGCTCGGACTCCTGGGACGGGCCCTGGCCGTACAGGCGTGGAGCGCGCTCAACGTCGGGCGGTTCGACCTCGCCGCCACGGCTGCCGACGAGGCCGCCCGGCTCTCCGCCGACTCCGCCCAGCCGCTGATGGGGGCCGTCGCCCTGGTGGTCCAGTCGGTGGTCGCCGCGGTCTGCGGCGCCGAGGACGTCGAGGAAGGCCTCGCCGAGGCTGCCCGGCTGGGCCTGCAGGTGGACTCGAACGCCGTCCTGGCGGGTGTGCAGTTCGCCCGGGGCATGGTCGCGCTCGACCAGGGGCTGCACCAGGCTGCCTGGGACCAGCTCGTCCGCCTCTCCGACCCCGCCGACCCCGCCCACCACCCCGTGGTGCGCAGCTTCGCCGTCGGCGACCTGGTGGAGGCCGCCGTCCACAGCGGGCACCGGGCCGAGGTCGAGCCGATGGTGGCGGACCTCGAGGCGATCGCGGCGCGGACCCCGTCGCCGGTGCTGCACATCGGGCTCCGGTACGGCCGAGCGCTCCTGGCCTCCGAGGACGAGGCCGAGGAGCTCTTCGCGGCCGCCCTGGCGGCCGACCTGGGTCCCTGGCCCTTCGCCCGTGCCCGCCTGCAACTGGCCCACGGGGCCTGGCTGCGGCGGTGCCGGCGGGCGGCGGAGTCCCGGGCCCCGCTGCGGGCCGCGCGGGACACCTTCGACGCCCTGGGCGCCGCTGCCTGGGGCGACCGGGCGCGGCAGGAACTGCGCGCCTCCGGGGAGCAGAGCAGGCCGCGGACCCCGGAGGCACGCGAGCAGCTGAGCCCGCAGGAGCTGCTGATCGCGCAGCTCGCTGCGGAGGGCCTGACCAACCGGGAGATCGGCGCACGGCTGTACCTCTCGCACCGGACGGTCGGCACGCACCTGCACCGCATCTTCCCGAAGCTGGGCATCACCTCCCGCGTGGCCCTGCGTGCCGCGATCGGCCCGGAAGCCGCCCGATCCACCGTCGGTGCGACGGTCATCTGACGTACGCGAGCAGGGGGCACCGCTTCCTACGGTCGGTCCATCAGCGCTGACGCGACCGATCCGGTCGTCCCGGTCGCTGCGGATCGAGAGGAACGACGATGACCATCGACAGCGACGAGCGCCGGCCGGACCAGGAGAAGCCCACCGTGGTGCTCGTGCACGGCGCCTTCGCCGAGTCCGCGAGCTGGAACGGGGTGATCGAGCAGCTCAGGAGCGACGGCTACCCGGTCGTCGCCGCGGCCAACCCGCTCCGGAGCCTGCGCCACGACGCCCTCCAGTTGCGCAGCGTCCTGGACCAGGTGCGCGGCCCGATCGTGCTGGCCGGTCACTCCTACGGCGGCTCGGTGATGAGCGTGGCCGCGGACGGGCACCCCGGCGTCCGGGCGCTGGTCTACGTGGGCAGCTTCCTGCTGGAGGAGGGGGAGAGCACCGGTGACCTGGCCGGGAGGTTCCCCGGCAACGAACTGGGGTCCGCCCTGGAGTCCGTTCCCGTCCCCGACGGGAACGGCGGCACGGTGACCGACCTGTACATCCAGCCGGAGAAGTTCCGGCAGGTGTTCGCCGCCGACGTCCCCCCGGAGGTCGCCGAGCTGATGGTCGCGACGCAGCGGCCCATCACCAGCGAGGCACTGGAGGAGAAGGCGACGGCGGCGGCCTGGCGGACGATCCCGTCCTGGACGCTGGTCACGCGGCAGGACCTCGCGGTCCCGGCCGAGGCGCAGGCCTTCATGGCGCAGCGCGCGCAGTCCACGGCCGTCGAGGTCGACGCCTCCCACGCCGTCGCCGTGTCCCGGCCCGGCGCGGTCGCCGACCTGATCGTCGAGGCCGCCCGCGCGACGGCGGGCTGATCCGCCGAACCACGACCGTCCCGCCGCACTCCGGGATCCAGCGGACGGAGCGGGGCGGTCGGGACGGCGCCGCCACCCAGCCAACAGGAGGCCGGTGACGACATGCAGGTCCTCGACCTGATCGGCGTCTTCGCCTTCGCGGTCTCCGGCGCCCTGATGGCGATCGGCCGCGACCACGACGTGGTGGGGATCGCGATCCTGGCGGTGGTCACCGCGCTGGGCGGCGGGATCACCCGTGACCTGGTGCTCGGCGACACGCCACCCCCCGCGTTCACCAGGTGGCAGTACCTGGTCGTGGCCCTGGCAGCGGCCGCGGTCACCTCCGTCGCCCACCCCTGGCTCGGGCGGCTGAGCAGACCCCTGCTCGTCTTCGACGCGGCCGGACTCGGGCTCTTCTGCGTCGCGGGGACCGAGAAGGCGCTCGACCACGGGCTCGCGCCCGTGGCCGCCGCCCTGCTCGGCGTGACGACCGCCGTGGGGGGCGGCGTCCTCCGCGACGTCCTCGCCCGCGAGACCCCGGCGCTGTTCCGGGCGGACTCCGAGCTCTACGCGGTGCCGGCGCTGGTCGGGGCGCTCGTCGTCGGCACCGCCTCGACCTCCGACGCCGACGGACCCGCGCTCGGCGCGGGGGTCGCCTGCGCCGTCTTCGTCGTCCGCGTGCTCGCCCTGCAGCGCCACTGGCGCGGTCCGCGGGCGCGCGGGCGGCGACCTCCGGTCGGCCCGTCCCCGGTGGGCGGACCGCCACCTCCCTGACGCAACGAGAGAAGGAACGACATGACAACGGACGAGCGGTACGACGTGGTGGTCGTCGGCGGTGGCGCCGCCGGCCTGAGCGGGGCCCTCGCCCTCTCCCGGGCGCGGCGCAGTGTGCTGGTGGTGGACGCCGGCAGCCCGCGCAACGCCCCGGCGGAGCACATGCACAACGTGCTCGGCCGCGAGGGGACGCCGCCGGTGGAGCTCCTGGCGATCGGTCGCCGCGAGGTCGAGGGCTACGGGGGCACCGTGGCTGAGGGCCGGGTCTCCGCGCTGAGCCGGGTGGACGGCGGGTTCCGCGTCGACCTGGCCGACGGGCGGTCGGTGCGGGCGCGCCGGCTGCTGGTGGCGACCGGGCTGACCGATGAGCTGCCCGACGTCCCGGGCGTCGCGGAGCTGTGGGGGAGGAGCGCGCTGCACTGCCCCTACTGCCACGGCTGGGAGGTGCGGGACGCGGCGATCGGCGTGCTCGGCTCCGGACCGCAGAGCACGGTGCAGGCGCTGCTCTGGCGGCAGTGGAGCGACGACGTCGTCCTCTTCCCGCATACCGGCGCTGCGCCCACGCCGGAGCAGCGCGAACTGCTCGCCGCCCGCGGGGTGCGGGTGGTCGAGGGCGAGGTGGCCGCGCTCGACGTCACCGACGGTGCGCTCGCCGGGGTCCGGCGGGCCACGGGGGCGGTGGTCGCCCGCGCAGCGCTGGTCGTGGCACCGCGGCTCACGGCCAACGCCGGGCTGCTCGCCGGCCTGGGCATCGAGCCGGTCGACCAGTTGGTCCACGGCGCCGTCCGCGGCACCCGCGTGCCCGCCGACCCGACCGGCCTGACGGAGGCGCCCGGGGTCTGGGTGGCCGGCAACGCCGCCGACGTGACGGCACAGGTGATGGCCTCGGCGGCGCAGGGGATGGCCGCCGCCACCGCGATCAACGTCGACCTGGTCCTCGAGGACGCCCGGACCGCCGTCGAGCAGCTGCGGGACGAGACCAGAGAGGCGTCGTAGAGGCACGGCCGTGGAAGACGACGACGGAGGAGCAGAGATGGGGAGTGTGGATCGCGGGCGCCTGGACGGGCGTCGAGCGCTGGTCACCGGCGGGTCGAAGGGATCGGGTGCAGCCGTGGCTCAACGGCTTCGCGAGCTCGGTGCCGACGTCTACGTGACGGCCCGGACGATGCCCGAGGGGTACGAACACCCGGACCGCTTCATCGCGGCCGACACCTCGACCGCCGAGGGCACGGCGCTCGTCGCGTCGAGCATCGCGGAGGCCGGTGGCGTCGACGTCCTCGTGCACGTCGTGGGAGGTGCGTCCACGCCGTCCGGGGGGTTCGCGGCGATCACGGACGAGCAGTGGGCGACCGAGCTCCAGCTGAACTTCCTCGGCGCCGTGCGGCTCGATCGAGCGCTGCTGCCGTCGATGGTCCGGTCCGGGCACGGTGTCGTGCTGCACTTCACGTCCATCCAGCGGCAGATGCCCCAGTACGACGCGTCTCTCGCCTACGCGGCTGCGAAAGCCGCCTTGCGCACCTACAGCAAGGGCCTGGCCAACGAGCTCGCGCCGCACGGTGTGCGGGTCAACGCGATCAGTCCTGGTGGGATCGAGACCGAGGCCTACGAGAGGTTCGTGGACCGGATCGCGGAGGGGAACGGCCTGAGCCGGGAGGGGGCGAAGCAGAAGATCCTCGACTCCCTCGGCGGAGTTCCTCTCGGCCGTTTCGCGAGAACGGAGGAGATCGCCGATCTGGTGGGCTTCCTGGTGTCCGACCAGGCGTCGGCGATCGTCGGTGCGGAGTACGTGATCGACGGTGGGACCGTCCCGACGACCTAGACCGACGAGCATCCAGGCCGCCGCGAGCAACCGTGCGTCTCTGCGGGAGAGGAGCAGCTGTGGGCACCATGGACGAACTGATCAGCCCAGTCGTCGTTGCACGGCTTCGGGCTGCGCTGGCGGCGGTTGCGCCCAGCAGCGACTTCCCCGCTCTGGTCGAGGCGGAAGGTGCCGTACGGGACGTCCGCCTACGGAAACGGGTGGACGTCGTCCGCGATGCTCTCCTCAGCGACGTCCCGGCGGGGTTCGCCGCCGCCGAGCGAGTGGTGCTCGACGTCGTGGACGAGCCGCGTTTCGGCGGGTGGATGATCTGGCCCACCACGGAGTTCATCGCGTCGAGAGCACTCGAGACCGGGTCGACGCGGGACTTCGATGCCGCCATGGCGCTCCTGGCCCGGCTCACCGTCGGTCTGACGGGCGAGTTCGCCGTCCGTGAGCTCCTCAACGCGCGCCCCGAGCGGGGCCTCCGCATCATGCAGACCTGGACGGGGCATGACAGCGAGCACGTGCGGCGACTCGCCACCGAGGGCTCTCGCGCCTACCTGCCCTGGGCGAAACGGGTGCCCTGGCTGCTCGGCCATCCTCGTGCGACACGAGCCATCCTGGACGCCACCTATCGGGACCCTGCCGAGTACGTGCGGCGCTCGGTCGCCAACCACCTCAACGACCTCAGTCGCGTCGAGCCCTCCGTCGTCACGGACGCCGCCGCCGCGTGGGCCGGCGAGCCGGACGCCAACACCCCCTGGGTGCTGCGGCACGGCCTGAGGACGCTGATCAAGCAGGCCGATCCCAGCGCACTGGCACTCGTCGGGTTCACCGGGAGCAGCCTGCGCGTGGCCAGACTGCGGATCCCCGCCGACGTCGTCCCCTGGGGAGGGGACCTCACGTTCACGGCCGTCGTCACAAACGACGGGGAGACGGAGGCGACCGTGGCGATCGACTACTCCATCGGGTTCCGACGCGCCAACGGGTCCGTCAGCGCGAAGACGTTCAAGCTCGGGTCACGACGCATCCCCGCCGGCGGGAGCAGCGTCGTCACGAAGACCCACTCCTTCCGCCCCATCACCACCCGGACCTACCACCCGGGGCCGCACCACGTCACCGTGCAGGCGAACGGGGTCCTCTCTCCACCCGAGGGGTTCGTCCTGGGAAGGGCAGACGGGCAGGAGGACGGTCATGACCACGCCGCCGACTCTGCCGGAGGTGGACCGGAGTCGGTCGGGATGGTCGACGCGAACTCCACGGGACACCCGATCGACGGAGGCAGGGAGGGGCGATCATGAACGACGTGGCCGAGCGGGTCCTGAGCACCGTGTCCTCGATCCCCAGCGGGCACGTGATGACCTATGGCGACGTCGCCGAGGCGGCTGGCACGGGCGCGCGCGCCGTCGGTCAGGTCCTGCGCAACAGCGGTCACCACGTGCCGTGGTGGCGGGTGGTGGACGCCAGGGGGCGGCCGGTGGAGGGCGCGGCCCAGGAGGCACTCGAGCAGTTCCTCGAGGAGTCCACTCCCTTGCTGCACCGCGGCGACGACGTGCGAGTGGACCTCGCGCGAGCATCGTGGCCCACCCACGACGTGGGCAGGACCTGACGCCGCGGAGGCCCCACGCCTCCACCAGCTCCGCTGCAGCTCGGGTCCGCGCCCGACCTCAGGTCATCGGGTGGTCTGCGCCTCGCGGCGCGGGAGCACCCAGTCGGGCCGCACGTAGTGGCAGGTGTACCCGAACGGGATCCTCTGCAGGTAGTCCTGGTGCTCGTCCTCGGCCACCCAGAACGGGCCGGCCGCCTCGACCTCGGTGACGACCTCGCCGGGCCAGATGCCCGAGGCGTCGACGTCGGCGATGGTGTCGAGCGCGACGCGCTGCTGCTCCTCGCTGGTGTAGAAGATCGCCGAGCGGTAGCTGCGACCGACGTCGTTGCCCTGACGGTCCTTCGTCGACGGGTCGTGGATCTGGAAGAAGAACTCCAGCAACTCGCGGAACGAGATCACATCCGGGTCGAAGACGATCTCGACCGCCTCGGCGTGGTCGCCGTGGTTGCGGTACGTGGCGTTCGGGGTGTCGCCTCCCGAGTAGCCGACGCGGGTGGAGAGCACCCCCGGGCGCTTGCGCAACAGGTCCTGCGCGCCCCAGAAGCAGCCGCCGGCGAGGATCGCGGTCTCAGTGGTCATGGGTGCCTGCCTCTCTGTCGAGTACGGCAGGACAACACCGCGACCGGTGTCGGTGCTTCCCACCGCCCGCCTGGCCCGGGTGGCGGCCCCGTTTCGAGCGACTGCGCAGCCGCTGTCAGGCCAGGCGGCGTCGCAAGGTCGGTACGCCGTCGCCGCCGAGGTGGTCGAGTGCGGCCGGGCGGCCGGTGATACCCAGCAGGAGCGCCTCGGCGGGGCCGCGCACTACAGGGCCGCGGCCGTGCGCCCAGTCGAGGTCCGTCGCCTCGAAGCGCAACCCGTCCAGCGCACCTCTGCGCACGATGCCACCGACCGGGGCGGCGGTCAGGAAGGTGAGCACCTTGTGCAGGCGCTCCTCGGGGACGGCGCGCTGCAGACGCAGCGGCCAACGGATGTCCAGGCCGTGCACCACGAGGTCGGTGAGGGGTGCCTCGGGGCCCGACCCCGGAGGGGTGAACTGGGAGTCCGCCTTGCGCCGCAGGACCTCGACGAGCTCGTCGAAGGGCCGGCGTGCCTGCTCGCGGGCCAGGCGGACGTTCGCCCGGTCGAAGCTGCCGCGGCTCGCCAGCATGGTCAGCAGGAACCTCGGCATGCCCACCTCCAGGGGCACGACGAGGTGCGCGACCACGTCGCGAACGCTCCACTCGCCGCACAGGCTCCGTGTCGCCTGCTGTTCCTCCGTCAGTCCCGACACCAGGGCCGCCAGCCTCCGGCGCTCGTCGGCGATCTCCGCGAACGTCTCCACGGACGGCACCCTGGCAGAACCCCGAGAGGGTGTGCCCACGATCCCGCGCGGCCGCGCCCCTGGACCACCGCCGCCTCGTGGCCTCGGAGCGCGCGTGGTCACGGGCGCGGTCCTGGGGCGCCGAGGCGCGCGACCATCGTCCGTACGGCCTCCTCGACCGCGCGGCTGACCCCGTCCTCGTCGATCGACCAGGTGGCGTGGACCAGTCGGGGCCAGAAGACCGCGCTCGCGATCATGCCGAGGAACTGCGTGGCGGCGGTCTCGGGGGAGTCCACCGTGACCAGCCCCGCCTCGTGCTCGGCCCGGAGATAGCGGCCGAGGGAGACGAGGGCGGGGAGCGTGCCGAAGTCGAAGGTCCGCTCGCCCAGCTCGGGGAAGCGTGGTGCCTCGGCGATCAGGAGCCGGAGCAGGTCGGCGGTCCGGGGCTGCACCAGCACCTCGGCGTACGCCCGCCCCAGCGCCAGGAGGCCGGCGTGCAGGTCGCCGGCCGAGGGGACGGGGACGCTCCCTCCCGGCGTCTGGCCCACGGCGAGCACGGTCGCCTCGAACAGCAGGGCCTTGGTCGGGAACTGCTTGAACAGGGTGGCCTTGGAGACCCCCGCGCGCTCGGCCACCCGGGCGAGCGACGTCCGGTCGTAGCCGCTCTCCAGGAACAGGGCCTCGGCGGCGGCGAGGACGGCCGCGCGGTTCTCATCGGCCACACGCTGGTGGTACTCGGGCAGCTCGCGGGTCATGACGCCAGTCTGACACGGACATGAGTCGGTTGACTCACCTCTCTTGCACCCCTACCGTCAGAGAGGTGAGTCGACCGACTCACGTCAGCGCGAAGGAGTGGTCCCCATGCACGACACATCCCCCCGGACAGCCGCAGGCAAGGTGCTGTGGCACTTCTCGATGTCGCTCGACGGGTACGTCGCCGGTCCCGGTCACCGCATGGACTGGATGCCCGAGGCGACCAACCGGCCAGGTCTGATCGAGGAGTACGTCCAGACGACCGGAGCGGTCCTCGGCGGACGCGACGGCTGGGACGCCTTCCCGGACGCGGGCGCCGTGTACGGCGGTGACTGGAGCGGGCCGGTCTTCGTGCTGACCCACCACCCCGAGGACGCCGAACCCGCCGACGGGGTGACCTTCCTCAGCTGCGACGTCGCCGAGGCGATGCAGATCGCCCGGCAGGCCGCGGGCGGCAAGAACGTCGAGGTGCTGTCCCCGACGATCGGCCGGCAGCTGCTGGAGCGCGGCCTGCTCGACGAGATGGACCTGCACGTCCTGCCCGTGCTGCTCGGCGACGGGGTGCGGCTCTACGACAACCCGGGCGGGGCCCCGGTGCCCCTGGAGTTCCTCAACGGCGACCCGGTCGAGGAGGTCAACCTCAGGTACCGGCCGGTCTCCACGGTCGGCGGCTGAGACCGACCGCACTCCTGGCCCCTGGAGCGGCACGCGCGGGTGTGCTGATCCGGGCAGGGCCGGTGTGGGCGTCGGTGAGGCGTCGCTGCGTTCTCAGCGCAGCCGGCTCGCCGGCTCCAGCGCGACGGCGGTCCCCGTCACCTCGATGCCACTCGAGGACCCGGCGGGGATGTCGACCTCCAGCACCCCCGGGCGTCCCATGTCGGCACCCTGCAGGACGGTGACCGTGGCGGGCACCTCGATGTGCCCGCCTTCGCGCAGGTACCCGCCGAATGCCGCGGCGGCGGCGCCGGTGGCCGGGTCCTCCACGACCCCGCCCGGGGGGAAGGGGTCGCGGGCGTGGAAGGTGCTGGGTCCTTCCCGCCACACCAGGTGGGTCGTCGTCCACCCGCGCGCGTCCATCAGCGCGGCGAGGGCGTCGAAGTCGTAGTCGAGCGCCCGCAGCCGGTCGCGGGTCGCGGCGGCCAGGACGGGGTGCCAGGCCCCCGCCCAGGCCACTCTCGGCGGCAGCGCCGGGTCGAGGTCGGACTCTGACCACCGCAGCGCGACGAGCAGGTCCCGGCGGTCGTCGTCCGCCAGCTCGACCGTCCGCGGCGGCACGCTGGTGAGCGTCGCGCGGACGGTCCCGTCGTCCACGGCCCGGGTGAGGACGCCGACCTCGCCGGCGGGTGTGTCGAAGGTCAGCCGGCCGGGGCCGTGCCGTTCGGCCCAGGCCACGGCCGAGGCGATCGTGGCGTGCCCGCAGAAGCTGACCTCGGCCCGCGGGCTGAAGTACCGGACGTCGAAGCGGTCACCGCGCGGCACCAGGAAGGCGGTCTCGGAGAACCCGACGTCGGCGGCGATCGCGAGCATCTGCTCGGCGGTCAGGCCGTGCGCGTCGAGCACCACGCCCGCCGGGTTGCCGCCGTCGGGCGTGGCGCTGAAGGCGGTGTACCGCAGGACCTGGGGCAGTTCTGTGTTCGTCACGGGAGGGCTCCTTCCGGGCCGGCGACGTCATGGTGGGCCTCGATGCAGTGCTCGGGGATGCGGACGTGCTGGAGACAGTCGAGCCGTTCCCCGGGGCGGTCGTCCAGTGGGAGACCCCCGGCGACGTCCGAGGTCGCCGGCCGCGGCTCCGGTACGTTGGCGCCCGCTCGACGGTCACCGGAGGTGAGGCCGCACGTGGAGGTCAACGACTACGACAGCTTCGGCGCGGCGTACTCGGCGGAGAACGAGGTCAACCTCATCAACGCCCACTACGAGCGACCCGCGATGCTGGACCTCGCCGGGGACGTACGCGGTCGCCGCATCCTCGACGCCGGGTGTGGCTCCGGACCGCTCGCTGCGGCGCTGCGCGACCGGGGCGCTGTCGTGACGGGGTTCGACTCCAGTGCGGTCATGGTCGGGCTGGCGAGGGACCGGCTCGGCGAGGACGCCGACGTGCACGTCGCCGACCTGTCCGCGCCACTTCCCTTCGCCGACGGCGGCTTCGACGACGTGACCGCGTCGCTCGTCCTGCACTACCTGCGCGACTGGACCGCACCGCTGTCCGAGCTGCGTCGAGTCCTGAGGCCGGGTGGCCGACTCGTGCTGTCGGTCAACCACCCGCTGCTCCACAAGATGCTGAACCCCCAGGCGGACTACTTCGCCGTCACCGAGTGGACGGACGAGTACACCTTCAGTGGCCAGTCGGCTGTGCTGTCGTATTGGCACCGGCCGCTGCACGCCATGACGGATGCCTTCTCGGACGCGGGCTTCCAGGTCGCCGTCGTCAGTGAGCCCCCGTGGTCGCCGGACACCCCGGCGGAGCTGCTGCCACCACAGTTCGCCGGCCGCACGTCGTTCGTGAGCTTCCTCTTCTTCGTGCTGATCGCGAACTGAGCGGCGGGGCTCCGGGCCCTGTCCATCGGGTGGACGACGCGCCTGTCGGGCTCCCCATCGGATGGATGCCCGGATGTGTGGTGTCGTCGTCCGCCGTCGCGGGTCGGCGATGGGAAGCTTCCGCGCGGTCGCCCGAACGGGGACCGGTCGCGACGGGAGCTCGATGGCAATGACGTCCTTGTTCGGAACGGGAGACCTGGCCCAGTTGGACCCCCTCATCGGCGCCGACCTGCGGATCTCCGTCGGCGGCGAGCAGCGTCGGTACATCGACCTCGACGCCGCAGCCACCACGTCGGCCTCGGCGGGCGTCGTCCGGGCCGTGCAGGAGTTCCTGCCGTGGTACTCCAGCGTCCACCGCGGAGCCGGCGCGAAGTCGCAGTACACCAGCGCCCGGTACGAGCAGGCTCGCGAGACCCTCACCCGGTTCGTGGGAGCCGATCCGGCGACGCACGTGGCCCTGTTCCCCCGGAACACCACCGAGGGCCTCAACCTGACCGCCTTCCGGTTGGGTCTGACCCGGGACGACGTCGTCGTCACCACCGCGGTCGAGCACCATGCCAACCTGCTGCCCTGGCAGCGTCATGCGCAGGTGCGGGTCGTCGACGTCGACCGGTCCGGGACCTACGACGTCGCCGCCGTGGTCGCCGCCCTGGACGCGCGGCCCACGCCGCGCGTGCTCGCGGTGTCCGGGGCGTCCAACGTCACCGGCTGGCTGCCCGACCTCGCCGCGATCGCCGCAGCGGCCCGGGCCCGCGGTGTGCTGGTGGTGGTCGACGGGGCGCAACTGGTGCCGCACCGCCCGGTGGACATGGCCGCGCTCGGGATCGACGTGCTCGCGTGGTCCGGCCACAAGATGTTCGCGCCCTTCGGCGCGAGCGGGCTGGTCGTCGACCGACGGCTGCTCGCCGACGGGGAGCCCTTCCTCGTCGGGGGTGGCGCGGTGAAGGCCGTCTCGCACGAGGAGGTGATCTGGGCCGACACCCCCGACCGGGACGACGCGGGCACACCCAACGTCGTCGGCGTCGTGGCCCTCGCTGCCGCCGCGGAGGAGCTGCTCGCCGCCGGAGCCCGGAACCGGGTCCACGAGGACCTGCTCGTCCGGGCGCTGGACGACGAACTCGCCACCGTTCCCGGACTGCGTCGCCTCGGCCCCACGACCGGCGACCGTCTGCCGGTGGCCGCCTTCGTCATCGACGGCATGCCCCACGGCGAGGTCGCGGACCGGTTGTCCCGCGAGCACGGCATCGGGGTCCGCAGCGGGTGCTTCTGCGCCCACCCCTACCTCAGCCGACTGTTCGGGCTCACCCCGAGCGAGGTGCAGCAGTTCCACGACGACGCGCGGGTGGACCGGGCCGACCGGCTGCCGGGCGCGGTGCGCGTGAGCTGCAGCTCGGCCACTCCACTGGCAGACGTCGCCACGCTGGGCGAGGCCCTGCGCGCCGTCACCGCCGCTTCCCGGGGCGAGGTCCGGACCCGCCCCGTTGCGATGGCTGGTCAGGGGCGCTGAGTGGGGCCGCACGCATCGCCGTCCGGGCGCGGCGACCGTCTCGACCCCGGCGCACCCCGCCGAGCTGAGCAACGCGGCGGGAGCCTCGACGGTCGTCCCGGCGCGGCGATCCCGGTGGCGAGGCCACCGGGACCGCCGGGGAGCGTTCGCGTCAGCCGACGTCGGACTCCTTCGCCTGGCGGATGAGCTCGTAGGCGTCGTAGTAGGTCAGGAAGCCGGCGGCCTGCAGCTCGATGACGTTGTCGGTCACCTGCGTGACGTAGTCGCGGTGGCTGCTGTACAGCTCGTCCAGCCGGGCTTGCTCGAAGGGCACCTCGTACCCGGCGATGAAGCAGAACGAGGCGCCGGTGGCCGTACCGAACCAGGTGCTGGTGGGCACGTCGAGGAACGGTGAGCGCAGCCCGCCCTGCACGTTGCCGAACTCGTCGAGCACCGGCTCGCCGCGCTCGACGACGATCGGGTTGGACCGGGGCGGCGCCACGCCGTCGCGGACCCAGCGGTCGAGGTTGTCCAGGGCCGCGTTGAAGAAGATCGAGCTGGGGAACCGGCTCCGCGGGCCCTCGTTGCAGGCTTGCGGCGGCACCTCGCGGCCCGCGGCGACGATGTCCGCCGAGGACGCCGAGTAGTACAGCTCGAAGGGCGTGGCGTGCCCGGCTCCGGCCATCTCGTAGTGGCGGAACTGGTCGGGGGCGATGTCGCTGTCGGGGCGGCGCGAGCCGATGCCGCGCAGGTAGTCCGACTGGGACATGACCTGGATGACCGGCACGCCGATGCCGTAGAGGTCACGCCGCGGGTCGTCCACCGGGGGCGCCGGCTCGCACTGGTTCATCGGGTAGGCCCCGGCGAAGGCGCCACCGGCGACACCGACGAGGTAGGCGTCGTAGGTCGGCGCACCCTGCTCGGCGACCACGAGCGGGTGGACGGCCTTCATGTAGTTGACGAGGTAGCCCCCGGTCTGGGAGTAGCCGAAGCCGTAGGCGCGCTCGACCGCCGTCCCGCCGGTGCCGTAGGTCAGCGGGTTCGAGGTCTCGTCGCTGCGCAGCCAGTTGCCGACCTGGGTGTAGATGTCCCAGACCAGCCCGTTCTCGGTGGCCTGGGTGGTGTCGGCCGGCAGGGGCGTCGGTTCGGTGGCCGGGTCGGCGTCGGCGTCGACGACGGAGCAGTTGGCCGGGTCGTCCACGGGCAGGGGGTTGGCGGAGGAGAGGGAGCCGTACCGCTCGGCGTCGAAGGTCTTCAGCGCGTCGACGGCGATCGGCTTGGCGGTGATGCCGACCCAGGCGTCGCCGTTGTCGATGATCTCCTCGCGGGCCAGGGCCCAGCCGATGTTGAGGTCGAACAGGTTCGAGGGGTTGAGCATCTCGACCACGACGTTGCCGCTGAAGTCGTCGGCGTCGGCGGGACGGCGTACGAGCACGCGGGTGGTGTACGGGGCGTCCGCGGTGCGGACCACGGCGGGGGCGTCCTCCGGCCAGCTGTACACGTTCGAGGTGCCGCTGGCGAGGAACTCCTCCTCGGTGTAGCCGATGGCGCCGAGGTCCTCGGGCACCTCCTGGTGGGCGGCGCCACCGAAGGGGTGCGACTCGTCGCTGGAGGGCAGCGGACCGCTCACCTGCGGTACGGGCCCCACGGCGCGTTCCCCGCCGCTGTCGGCCGGGGTGCTCGCCGGCTCCGGGGCCGGGGCGGCGACCGCCGGGGCGGCCGCGCCCCAGGAGGCGGTGACCAGGCCGGCGACGAGCAGGCCCCGTCCGACGGCCCGGGCGCGCGGTGACGAGGAGGTGATGCGGTGCATGGCTGCTCGATCCTGTGGTCGGTCCGAGGCGTCGTTGCCCCGGGTCTCTCCAGGGACCCACGGCGGTGTGGGCCCGCCGACCCGGAGGCGGTGGCGTCCGGGTCGCTGCCGTGCGGCTGGGCTCCTTCCCGAACGGGTGCGGTCCCTCCGGCCGAGTGGCGGGACGGCCCGGGAGTCGGCGTTCACGTCCCGGGCTCGGCAACGGGCGCCCGAGAGCTCCCGTCACCGGGGTGTCGCTCAACGTGCTCCTCATCCCGCCGCTCGGCAAGTCGTCGCACGGGCGTGGGGAGGGAGCGGGGCACCACCTGGAGCTCTCGGCGTGACCGTGTTGATCACCCGGCCGTCGTCCGGGGGGCGGAGGGCGACCGCCCCCAGTCCGTCGGTGAGCATCGCCCACTCGCCAGATCGACTCCTGCGCCAGCTCGGACGTCCTGGGCGCGGTCAGAACCCGATCGCGTTGTGGGGCGGCGGGTCGGTGCGGAACAGCCTCGACAGCAGGTGCGTGGCGTCCGGGGTGTGCGGCCGGATGTGGCCGGCGGAGGTCAACAGGGCTGCGGAGTTGCCGCCGAGGTAGAGCGCGCCCAGGGCCGCGACGTCGATGGTGAGGTCGGGGTCGCGCTGGACGCGCCGGCAGGTGGGTGTCGGTCCACGGGTGTCCAGCAGCCAGGTCCCCACGTTGTCCGGGCACATCGGGTCGCTGGGGACGGTGAAGGTGAGATCTGCGTCGAGGTCGTAGGCCCGCGCGGTGAGCGCGGCGGGGACGTCGAGCAGGCGGAGCCACAGGTTGTCGGACTGCCTGGTCACGCGCAGGGCCCGGGGGTTGCGCAGCATCCAGCGCAGCGGCTCGTCGGTGGGTCGGCCGGCGGCCACGACCCGCTTGGTCAGGTCGAAGTCGAGCAGCAGTGCCCACATCGACCGGTACGCGTCGTCGGTCGTCGCCTCGAGCCGTTCGACGACGAGGGTCCCGGCGTCCTCGATGCGGGGTGACCAGGGCAGCCGGTAGTCCGCGATGCCGTCGATGCGGCCGTCCCCGTCGCGGTGGAGCAGGTAGCGCAGTGGCCCGTCGTCCCCGTCGGCGTCGTCGGTGAGGGACCGCCAGTGGCCGGCCGTCGAGGACACCTCGCCGTTCCTGGTGGCGTGGACCTGCCGGTGGACCACCGGCCACGCCGCTCGCGCCTCCTCGGCGTCGGCCAGGACGAGACTGCCCGCGGGCTCAGGGTGGGGGAGCAGGCCCGCGTCGGCTCGCTCGATCTCCCATCGGGTGCGGATGGTCGCTGGGGCGAAGCCGAACCGGCCGTAGATGCCGCCCTCGCTGGCGCTGAGCGCCGCGAGCGGCTCACCCCGGGCCAGGGCGGCGTCGAACATCGCCTGCATCATCGCGCGGAGGACACCGCGGCGGCGGTGGGTCGCCCGCACCCCGGTGGAGGTGACCCCACCCGCGGGGACGGCGCGGAGGCCGGGCACCGTGATCGTCAGGGACAACATCGCCGATGCCCCGACGATCTGGTCACCGTCGAACGCAGCCTGGGTGTGGACGTGATCGGCCAGGACCTCGCGCGTCGCCTGCTCCAGCTCGTCCGCCGACGCAGGGCGTCCAGGGCGGGGCCAGACGCCGGCGCCGCCGTGCCAGGCGGCCGGGGCGGGCTCCCACTGCGGGAGACCGTTGATGAAGGGCAGGACCCTCAGGTAGTCGGCGGCTTCGGACTGGACGATGGGCCGTACCGAGAACGCCGCCACGGGAGCATTCAGCTGCCTGGTCCGGACTCCGGGCAAGTCGTTTTCTCCGCACCTGCTCTGCGGTCGGCGACCCGGTTCAGGTACTCGATCATCACGGGCGTCATGCCGCCGCCCGAGTGCCCGGCATCGCCGACGACCACCAGCTCGCCGTCCGACCAGGCCTTCGACAACTGCCAGGCGACGTCCAGTGGCCCGCTGACGTCGTATCGGCCGTGCACCATGATCCCCGGGATGTCGGCCAGCCGGTGCGCGTCGCGGAGCAGTTGGCCGTCGTCGAGGAAGCAGCCGTGGGCCCAGTAGTGGGTGACCACCCGGGCGATGGCCAACTGGGACGCCGGGTCCGCCACCGACAGTGACGGCTCGGCGTCCGGGGCGAGGGAGACGTGGGTGTCCTCCCAGTCGCACCAGTCCTGGGCGGCCTTCGCCCGCACCGCTGGATCGGGGGAGTGCAGCAGCCGGCTGTAGGCCGCGGCGAGGTCGCCCTCCCGTTCGGCGGCTGGGACGCCGTCTCGGAACCGCTCCCACTCGCGCGGGAAGACCCGGCCCATGTCGCGGGTGATCCAGTGGGTCAGCCACCGGTCGGGGCTGGTGATCGCGGCCAGCGCCAGCTCGCTGACCCGCTCCGGGTGCGCCTCCGCGTACGCGAGGCCGAGCGTCACGCCCCACGAGCCGCCCCAGACCAGCCAGCGGTCGATGCCCAGGTGCTGGCGCAGTCGTTCGATGTCGCGCATCAGGTGCGGGGTGGTGTTCGCCGACAGGTCGACCTCCGGCTCGCCGGCCCACGGGGTGCTGCGCCCGGCGTTGCGTTGGTCGAACAGCACCACGCGGTAGCGCGCCGGGTCGAACTGCCGGCGCATGCCCGGACGGCAGCCCGATCCCGGGCCGCCGTGCAGCACCACAGCCGGCTTCCCGTCCGGGTTGCCGCACTGCTCCCAGTACAGCGAGTGGCCGTCGCCGACGTCGAGCATCCCGGTCTCATGGGGCTCGATCGGCGGGTACCGGTGATCGACCACGTGGGCATGGTGCCGCAGTTCCAGGTCGCCCACCGCGTACCGCACCATCAGGCTCGCAGCTGTGGCGCGGGCCGCGCTGGAGCCCTTCTCCTGCGGCGCCGCCGTCACCGCTTGACCTTGACACCGTGTGAGTGGGTCTGGTGCGTGGCGACATGTTGAGCATCGGGGAGCTGGCGCATCGCACGGGAGCCTCGCGGCGCATGCTGCGTCATTGGGAGGAGATCGGCCTCCTGGCGCCGGCCGAGGTGGATCAGCGGACCGGCTACCGGAAGTACAGCGCGAGCCAGACGGGTCGGGTCCGCGCCATCACGGCCCTCCGTGCGGTCGGCTTCGGGCTGGAGGCCATCGCTGATCTCCTCAGCTCCGACCTGTCCGAGGCCCGCCTCGTGGCGCTGCTCCGTGCGCGGGAGGTCGAGCTGATGGCGCAGGTCTCCGAGGCGACGACGCGTCTGCAGGAGGTGCGTGGACGCCTCGACTCCCTGGAAGGAGGACGGCGAACGGTGATGAACTCCCTCGAACTGGGTCCGCTCCCGGGTCTGCAACTGGTGGCCCTGCAGACGTCCGTGGGTGACGAGTCCGAGATCGGTGTGGCCGTGGCCGAGCTGACCCGTGCGTTGCGCTCTCAGCTGGCCGAGCTCCGCCGTGACGATGCAGAGATCGTGCTCGCCTACGACGGGATGGCGGACGAGCAGGCGATCTCCGTGACGGCCGGGGTACCCGCCGCGGACCTGGAGTTGGGCCACGAGCTCGCGCTCGTCGCCGTTCCCTCATCGGAGCGCGGAGTGACGGTCCGGTACGAGAGCGCACCTCGCAGCATCGGCGATGCCTGGATCACGCTCGATGCACGGCTGGAGCAGAACGGCTTGCGTACGGAAGGGGTCTACCGGCAGACGCTGACCGCAGAGGGTGGGGTGGTCCTCCAGGCACCTGTGGTCGCCCTGTCCTGAAGCGAGTCCGTGCACCACGATCAGGTCGCCGGGGCGCCCGACGTCCAGCGGCGCGGGGCCGGTGGTGGTGACATGCGAGAGGGAGGCCCGATGATCGGTGATCGTTGGGGCGTGAGCGACGAGGAAGTCGCTCGGCACTACCCATGCGACGGCTTCGTGCCGGCTCCGGTCTGGCGGGCCTGGCGCGGAGTCACGGTGCACGCCCCTCGCAGGGACGTGTGGCGGTGGGTCGCTCAGATCCGACTCGCGCCGTACTCCTACGACTGGATCGACAACCTCGGGCGACGCTCGCCGCAGGAACTGCGAGACCTGGCCGAACCGACCCCCGGCCAGCAGTTCACGACCGCTGGCGGACGGCCGGCCGGGCGCATCCTGAGCGTCGAGTCCGGGGTGCAACTCACCGGCCAGATCATGGGTGCGGTCATGTCCTATGTCGTCCTGTCCACGGGCGGGCCCACCGAGGGGCCAACTCGTCTCCTGCTGAAGGTCGTCGGCGCACACAGCCGCTGGATCGCCCCGCCGCTGTCTGTCGGGGACCTCGTCATGGCACGTCGGCAACTGCTGAACCTCAAGCAGCTCGCCGAGCGATCGACCACGCGATCCGACACCTGACACGGGACTGTCCGTCTGCCTCCGGCTGCGACGGTGTGCGACCAGGCGCGCCACTCGCCGCGTGCAGCCGCTTGTGTGTTGTCGGGGGCCCCGCTAGCTTCGACGCGGGCCGTGACTGGCGCATCGCAGGTGGGATCGACCACCGGGGAGCGGCCCCGTCGACTCGACGCCTGCCGCGCGCCTGGGCTCCCGTCGATCGAGGAGAGCCCGTGACCAGCACCGTCACCCGCGAGACCGCCGCCTTCGCCAGCGCCCTGGACGTCATCGCCCAGGTCGAGCCGCGGGTCGCGGCAGTCATCGGGCAGGAGCTCGCCGACCAGCGTTCGAGCCTGAAGCTGATCGCCAGCGAGAACTACGCCTCGCCCGCCGTCCTGCTGGCGATGGGCAACTGGTTCAGCGACAAGTACGCCGAGGGCACCCCGGGACGGCGTTTCTACGCTGCCTGCCAGAACGTCGACACCGTCGAGCGGCTGGCCGCCGAGCACGCCCGCGAGCTGTTCGGCGCCGACCACGCCTATGTTCAGCCGCACTCGGGCATCGACGCCAACCTGGTCGCCTTCTGGTCGATCCTGGCCCACCGGGTGGAGTCCCCGGCCCTGGCCGAGGCCGGGGTCAAGAACGTCGACGCGCTGACCGACGCCGACTGGGCACAGCTGCGCCGGGCCCTGGGCGACCAGCGGATGCTCGGCATGTCGCTGGACGCCGGCGGCCACCTCACCCACGGCTTCCGGCCGAACATCTCCGGCAAGATGTTCGAGCAGTCCAGCTACGGCACCGACCCGGCGACCGGGCTGATCGACTACGCCGCCCTGCGCGCGCGGGCCCGGGAGTTCCGGCCGCTGATCCTGCTGGCCGGCTACTCCGCGTACCCGCGCCGGGTCGACTTCGCCGCGATGCGGGAGATCGCCGACGAGGTGGGCGCCACGCTGCTGGTGGACATGGCGCACTTCGCCGGGCTGGTCGCCGGCAAGGTGCTCACCGGCGACTTCGACCCGGTGCCGCACGCCGACGTCGTCACCACCACCACGCACAAGTCACTGCGTGGCCCGCGCGGCGGCATGGTGCTGTGCACCGAGGAGTACGCCCCGTCGGTCGACCGCGGCTGCCCGATGGTGCTGGGCGGTCCGTTGCCGCAGGTGATGGCCGCCAAGGCCGTGGCGTTGGCGGAGGCCCGGCGGCCGGAGTTCGCCACCTACGCGGAGCAGGTGGTGGCCAACGCCCGGGCGCTGGCCGACCAGTTGCTGCGCCGCGGTGCCCGGCTGGTCACCGGCGGCACCGACAACCACCTCGTGCTCGTGGACGTCGGTGGGTTCGGGCTGACCGGGCGGCAGGCCGAGGCCGCGCTGCTGGACGCCGGCCTGGTGACCAACCGCAACACCGTGCCTGCCGACCCGAACGGCCCCTGGTACACCAGCGGCATCCGGCTGGGCACCCCGGCGCTGACCACTCGCGGGCTGGGTGAGGCCGACCTGGCCGAGGTCGGGGACCTGATCGTCGACGTCCTGGCCAGCACGCAGTCCGACGGCGACTCCAAGGTCCGGTACCGGCTGGAGCCGGCGGTCGCCGAGCGGGTGCGGGCCCGGGCGACGGAGCTGGTCGACGCCCACCCGCTCTACCCCGAGGTGCAGCTGGACCTGGCTGCCCAGGGCTGAACCGCGGCGGACCCGCCGAGTTCAGCCCTCTCGCCCCGACGGCTGACGGGCATGGCCACAGGAGCGTGCCAGTCTCCGTCGGCGCACCTCATCGACTGTGGAAGGACGGACCCTCGTGGTCTCCAGCTCTGCCCTGCTCGGCATCGCTCTGGTCGAGTTGGGCCTGGTCCTCACCCCCGGGCCGAACATGATCTACCTGGTGTCGCGGTCGATCAGCCAGGGGCGGCGGGCTGGGTTCATCTCACTGCTGGGGGTGGCGGCCGGCTTCTTCGTCTACCTCGCGGCGGCCGCAGCCGGCCTTGCCGCCGTCTTCGTCGCCGTGCCGGCTGCCTACACGGCGCTGAAGGTGGCGGGGGCGGCCTACCTGCTCTACCTGGCATGGCAGGCCGTCCGGCCCGGCGGCACGAACGTCTTCGCGCCGCGTGAGCTCCCGGTTGACCGGCCCCGCCGGTTGTTCGCGATGGGGCTGTTCACGAACCTGCTGAATCCGAAGATCGCGGTGCTGTACGTGTCGCTGCTGCCGCAGTTCATCGACCCCGACGGCGCACCCGTGGCGCTGCAGAGCCTCGTGCTGGGCCTCACGCAGATCGCGATCGCGCTCAGCGTCAACGGATTGATCGTCGTCTTCGCCGGGGGGCTCGCCCGGTTCCTCTCCGTCCGGCCGACCTGGATGCGAGTCCAGCGCTACCTCATGGGCGGGGTGCTCGGAGCCCTGGCGGTGAAGCTGGCCACCGACAGGTCGCGTACAGCGGCTGTCTGACGCGCCACGTGGCGATCACCGCCGCGGGGCTCGGCCGCAACCGCTCCTGCCGCGGCGTGCTCTCCGGCCGACGGCATCCCGTTCACCCAGTTCGCCGTCGGCGACGTGCACGCCGAGGTGGAGCGGCTCAAGGGGCTGGGCGTGCAGTTCACCCAGGACGCGACCGACTTCGGACCGGTGGTCACCGCCGTCCTCGACGACACCTGCGGCAACCTGATCCAGCTCGCCACCATGAAGTAGTGGCGCGAGCACGCCCTGGTCACGCGCGCCTGACAGGATCGCGCCCGTGCGTGCGCTGACCTACTACGTGGGGGTGACCCTCGACGGGTTCATCGCCGCCCCGGACGGTTCCTACGACTTCTTCCCGGTGACCGAGCCGCTGCTGGAGTTCATCGCCCAGGAGTTCCCCGAGACGCTGCCCACGCACGTCCGCGGCCAGCTGCAGATCGCCGATCCAGGCACGCGGTTCGACGCCGTGGTCATGGGGCGAGCCACCTACGAGCCGGCCCTGCAGGCCCAGATCACCAGTCCCTATGCCCACCTGGACCAGCACGTCGTCTCGACCACGCTGCCCGCGGACATCGACCCGGCGGTGCAGGTCAGTCGGGACCCGGTCCAACTCGTGCGCCGACTCAAGAGCGAACTCGGCGCCGGGGTGTGGCTGGCCGGCGGGGGAGTGCTGGCCGGTGCGCTCCTGGACGAGATCGACGTCCTGGTCCTCAAGCGGTACCCGATCGTCCTGGGCGCCGGCATCCCGTTGTTCGGCCCCGGTGCGGCCGAGGCCCGACCCTTCGACGTCGTCGACGAGCGCTCCCTCAGTGGCGGCACCCAGGTCAGCACGTACGCCCGGGCCACCTGACCGCAGCCCGGCGCCGGGTCGAGCTCCCGGCCGCCGACCGTGCCCGGGGATGTCGTGGGCGTATGCGGAACCGGAGACGCCGGGGCAACGGCGGTTCGCCTGCACTGAGAGCTGTCCACCAGTTCTCGATGCCGCACCGGCTCTGCCGCGCGGGGAGGAGCACTCCCATGACGACCACCCACCACCTGTCCGCCGACGGGGCGCCCGGCGCCCCGTCGGGTCCGCGGCGAACGGGTCCTCTCCTGCTGGCCGCGGCCGCTGTGCTGTTCGTGGTCGGCTGCATCACGCTCGGTCCGACCGGGTTCGTCGCCGACGCCCGCAGGGCGGTGGTGGCCGGGGTCGAGACCCTCGCCGCGCCCTGGCCGGGCACCGTGCGCCGGGCCCAGGTCGAGGCCGTGGCGAACGCGCTGCTCTTCGTCCCGGTGGGTGCGCTGGCCGCCCTGGTCCTGCGGCGCTCCGGTCCGGTGCTCCCGTTGGCCCTGGGGGGCGCGACCTCGGTGCTGATCGAGCTGGCACAGACCGCGCTGCCCGGCCGGGTCCCCGACCTCGTCGACGTCGCCGCCAACACCGCCGGCACGCTGGTCGGGGTCGCGCTCACCACCATCTGCCTGGTCGTCGCGCGCCGCTCCCGGCGAGGCGGCGCGCGCCGTCCCCGGCGGGGGACCGGCGCTGCGCTGGTCACCGCGACCCTGCTGATCGCGGGCGTGGCCGGCTGCTCGTCGGCCGATCCCTCCGTCCCTCCGGGGTCCAGCGTGTTGGCCGGTGTCGCCGACACCCCGGCTCTGGGTGCGTCTGGCGGGGGAGCCATGACCGTCGAGAACGGCTACGTCGCCGACGGCGAGGAACTGTCGGCCTTCGCCGACGTCCCGGCCATCACCGGGCTCGACAGCGCGCTGCGCACCGCCGTCCAGGACGCGGCCCGGGATGCGGCTGCCGACGGGGTGGACCTCCACGTGTCCAGCGGATGGCGCAGTGCGGCCTACCAGCAGGCGCTCTTCGACGCCGCGGTGCACCGGTACGGCAGCCCCGAGGCAGCCCGGGAGTGGGTGCTGCGTCCCGACGAGTCCTCCCACGTCACCGGCGACGCGGTCGACGTCGGGCCCACGGACGCGATGTACTGGCTGTCCCGGTACGGGTCGGACTACGGCCTCTGCCAGACCTACGGCAACGAGATGTGGCACTACGAGCTGGCCGTCGAGCGCGGCGGTCAGTGCCCGCCGCCGGCCGCCGACCCCACCGCCGGCTGACCGCGTGACGGCCACCCGCGAACCGGCCAGCGTCGTCGCGGCCCGGCAACTCGCCGCCGAGGCCCACGCGCGTCGCCGGGTGCCCGCCCGGCGGGTCGCCCCGTCCTCCGCCCTGCGCGCCGATACGTCGAGGAGACACCCGGCTCCCTACCCTCGCCGCATGCGCGTGCTGATCGCCGAGGACGAGCCCTACCTGGCCGACGCCATCCGGGACGGGCTCCGGCTGGAGGCCATCGCCGCCGACGTCGTCCACGACGGGGACAGCGCGCTGGAGAACCTGGCCGTCAACAGCTACGACGTCGTCGTGCTCGACCGTGACCTCCCCGGCACCTCCGGGGACGAGGTCGCCCGGCGGATCGTCGCCGAGAACCTGCCGTGCCGCATCCTCATGCTGACCGCGGCCGACCGGCTGGAGGAGAAGGTCGCCGGCTTCGAGCTCGGCGCCGACGACTACCTCACCAAGCCCTTCGCGATGCGGGAGCTGGTGGTGCGGTTGCGTGCGCTGGGCCGCCGTCCGCTCGAGGGCGCGCCCCCGGTGGTGGAGTTCGCCGGCCTCACCCTCGACCCGTTCCGCCGGGAGGTGTACCGCGACGGCCGGTACGTGGGGCTGACCCGCAAGCAGTTCGCGGTGCTGGAGGTGCTGATGGCCGCCCGCGGCGGGGTGGTCAGCGCGGAGTCGCTGCTCGAGCGGGCGTGGGACGAGAACGCGGATCCCTTCACCAACGCCGTCCGGATCACCATCTCCTCGCTGCGCAAGCGCCTCGGCGACCCGTGGCTGATCCACACCGTGCCCGGCACCGGCTACCGGGTGGGCGGGCCGACGGCCGACGACGCCGCGAACGGTCCCGGCCTCCGGTGAGTGCCCGGCTGCGGCTGACCCTGAGCTACGCCGGCTTCCTGCTCGTCGCCTCCGCCGCCCTGGTGGCCCTGCTGGTGTACATCCTGCGGTTCGTGCCCGAGGGCAACCTCAGCGCACCCGGCGCCCCGTTCCTGCCCGACCGGAGCGACCTGCTGGACGCCCTCTGGCCCCGGATCTGGCAGGTGCTGGCCGTGCTCCTCGTGGTCGGGACGGGCGGGGGCTGGTTGCTGGCCGGCTGGATGCTCCGGCCGCTGCACCAGGTCCACGCCGTCGCCCGGCACGTCGCCGCCGGGTCGCTGGACCGCCGGGTCCGGCTGACCGGGCGGGACGACGAGTTCGGCGAACTGGCGGACACCTTCGACACGATGCTCGACCGGTTGCAGGCCACGCTGGACGAACAGCGCCGCTTCGCCGCCAACGCCTCGCACGAACTGCGCACCCCCTACGCCGTGGAGCGCGCGATGCTCGACGTGGCGTTGGCCGACCCGGCCACCGTGGACGTGCCCCGGCTGCTCGCCCGGCTGGACGAGACCAACCGCCGGGGCACCGAGACCGTCGAGGCGCTGCTCGCCCTCGCGGCCCTGGACCAGGGGCGCACGCCGCCGCGCACTCCGGTCGACCTCGCCGAGCTCGCCGCGGGCGTCGTCCGGGACCTGGCCCCGCTGGCCGACCGCGCCGGCATCGACGTGCACACCGATCTCGGCGAGGGCGACCTCGACGGTGCCGAGCCGCTCGTCCGGCAGCTGGTCACCAACCTGGTGCTCAACGGCATCCGGCACAACACCGGCCCGGGCGGGACCGTGCACCTGACGACGGGCAGCACCAGCGAGGGCCGGGCCGAACTGCGGGTGACCAACACCGGTCCGCGGGTGCCCCCGGACGTGCTGGGCACGCTCACCGAGCCCTTCGTCCGAGGCGGAGGACGGACGTCGGTCGGCAGCACCGGGAGCCAGGATCCCGCTCAGCCCGGCAGCGGGCTCGGACTGGCGATCGTGGCCCGGGTGGCCGAGGTGCACGGCGCGGCCCTGCAGCTGTCCGCGCCGCCGGAGGGCGGCCTGGACGTGCGAGTGGGGTTCCCCGCGCCGGGGGCCGGCGGTGCGGGGTCGTCCTCAACGGGGCCGTTCTCCGGCGGGCCCAGGTGAACGGCGCACCGGAGCCGCCGGTACCGGGCGCGCTCGACCTGCAGGACGGCCCGCGGGCCTGGTCGGTGGTGGCAGCGGCCTTCGTCGCGATGTTCACCAGCTTCGGGGTGGCCTACAGCTTCGGGGCGTTCCTGCTCCCGATGAGCGCGGAGCTCGGCTCCGGGCCCGGGGGCACCGCCGCCGTCTTCTCCCTGACCACCCTGGCCATCTTCGGCCTGGGAGCCCTCTCCGGGCCGGCGGTCGACCGGTTCGGGCCCCGGCGGGTGGTGCTCGTCGGGGCCCTCGCGATGGGTCTCGGCCTCGTGCTGACCTCCCGCGCCACGGCGCTGTGGCACGCCTACCTGGGACACGGCCTCGGCGTCGGGCTCGGGGTGGCCTGCAGCTACGTGCCGTTGGTGGCCGTCGTGGGCGGTTGGTTCACCCGGCGACGCACCCTCGCGGTCGGCATCGCGGTGTCCGGCATCGGGCTCGGCACGCTGCTCGTCGCCCCGCTGGCCGCCGACCTCATCGCCCGCCACGGCTGGCGCGAGGCCTACCTCCTGCTCGCGGCGGTCAGCACCGTCGCACTCGTCGGATGCGCCCTGCTCGTCCGCGCTGCCCCGGTGGCCACGCACGTCGAGCCGGCGCCGTTGCTCTCCCGCCTGCGCACCCCGGCGTACCTGCGCCTCTACGTGAGCGGGCTGCTGCTCTCGATCGTGCTGTTCGTCCCGTTCGTGCACCTGCCGGCCTACGCCGCGAGCCGGGGCGCGGGTGACGTGGCGGCGGCGACGCTGGTCGGGGTGATCGGCGCGGCCAGCGTCGTCGGGCGGCTGGCCCTCGGCGCCGCCGCTGCCCGCACCGGAGTGCTCCGCACGTACCAGGCCTGCTTCGCGCTGATGGCCGGCAGCTTCCTGCTCTGGCTCGGCGCGCCCGGCTACCCGCGGCTCGTGGTCTTCGCCGTGCTGCTCGGCATCGGGTACGGCGGGTTCGTCGCGCTCAGTCCGGCGCTGGTCGCCAGCCTGTTCGGGGTGCGGGGACTCGGTGGGCTGCTCGGCGTCCTGTACACGTCGGCCGCCGTGGGGTCCGCGCTCGGACCTCCTGCCGCGGGCGCGGTGATCGGCGCGACCGGGGAGTACCTGCCGGTCGTCCTGGCCGCCGTGGCGATCGGCGCGGTGGCCACCGCCGTGGTGCTCACCGTCCGGGCTCCTTCCCCGGTGGGCTCGTAGCTGGTGCGGTGCCCGCCGACGCCGCAGGAGGATCTGTACCCGTGGTGGACGTCGTCGTCGAGGTGGGTGGCTGGGAACACGAGTGCTGTGGAGAGGCCATCGAGCGGGACCAGCTCGTCGACCTGCAGTGCATCCGGCACAGGGGAAGGGACGGTCAGGAGCGCCTCGTCGAGTCCCACCACGACTTCCCCGTCGACGAACGGGTCCGGGGACGGGTGGTCGACGTGCAGGTGGTGCACGACGGAGGAGTCGCTCGACCTGTTCTCCGCGTGCCGAGCGGGGGAGCCCTGCGGCGCGTCGACGAGGACGACGACGGCCACCTGGAGGACCCGTGGACCGGTGAGGTGATCACCTCACCGGGCAGGGACTTCTTCGTGACGGTCCGGACGACGGCCCGCTGACAGCTCTTGGCTCCCCGGGGCGTGGCTCAGACCGCGACGGTGGTGCCGCAGATGCCACAGACCTCCATCTGTCGGCGCTTCCACCGGGCGACCGGCACGAAGAACAGCGAGAACTGCTTGTACTGCCTCACCCGAGCCCACTGCGTGGTGTTGTTGCAGTTCGGGCAGGTGCGGGTCTCGCCGGGGCCGAGGTGCTGCCGCTTGGTGCCGAGACCGAAGAGGAAGAACATCACGTCAGCGTAGGGAGCGGCGGACATCTCGGGCGGCGAATGGTCGTGCGCAGCCGAGCCGCGGCGTGCGGCTAGCGTGTCCTCCGACCGAGGAGACGAGGCCACCCGTGACCCGCTGGCTGCCCCGCCGTGCCGTGCACCGTCGTTCCCGACGGGACGCGCATGTCCGGTCCAGCCTGCGCACCTCCTCGCCTGCGCACGTCGAGTGCTCGTGAACTCGGTTTCGCCGGAACGGCGCTGGGACGTGGTCGTCGCCGGCGCCGGACCGGCTGGGCTGTCGGTCGCTGCCGCGTGCGCCGCGCGGGGGCTGGGCGTGGTCGTGGTCGCCCCGCACCTGCGGCCCTGGCACCAGACCTACGGCATGTGGGCCGACGAGCTCGATGCCGTGTCCGCGGCGCTGCTCGGCGACACGGCCCGGACGGAGGAGCCTCCGCCGCTGGGTCGGCGGTACCCGGTCACCGTGGTGCGGACCACCGCCGGGAGCCGGGACATCGGTCGTGCCTACGCCCTTCTCCACAACGACGTCGTGCACGGTCTCCTGCTCGGTCGGCTGCGCGCCGGTGGCGGTGCGACCCGCACGGGGTCGGTCGCCGCCGTCCACCAGGATCCGGGTGGTCAGGTCGTGACGCTCATCGACGGGACCACCCTCACCGGCGGCATCGTCGTCGACGCCCGCGGTGGCGGTCCCGGCAGCGCCCACCAGCGGGCCTGGGGGGAACGGGTCACCGGTGACCTCGGCGGCCTGGTCCCGGACGGGGGTGCACTGCTGATGGACTGGGCGGTGCTGCGCGAGGGGGGAGTCGCACAGCCACCCGCTTTCCTCTACGGGATGGGGCTGGACGACGGCACGACCCTGCTCGAGGCCACCTCCCTGGCCGCCCGCCCGCCGGTCGCGCTGCCGCACCTGCGGGACCGGCTGCACCGGCTGATCGCCGGGACCGGTCTGCGCATCGCCGACCGTCCGGAACGGGTGGCGATCCCCCTGGACGCCGCCGTCCGACGATCCGTCGGCGTGCCCGTCGGAGCGGCAGCCGGGCTGGTCCACCCGGCGACCGGGTACAGCGTCGCCGCCTCACTGCGGGCGGGCAGCACGATCGCCGACGCCGTGCTGGCCGGGGCCGATGCGGCGGCGGTGCGCGCCCTCGTCCGCAGTGCGCGGCAACGCGCGACCCTCGGCATGCTCGGCCTGGGGCGTGAGGTCCTCCTCGGTCTGGACGAGGCGGAGACCGATGCCTTCTTCCAGGCCTTCTTCAGCCTGCCGGAGCAGGCGTGGGTCGCCTACCTGGACGTCGGGTCGGCGCCGACGTCCATCGCGGCCACGATGCTGCGAGTCGCCAGAGCACTCCCACCGCCGGCCCGCCGCCGCCTCGTGGCCACCGCCGTCCGCGTCTCCCTGCCCTGGCTCCCGTCCCGGCGCGCCACGCCCGCCGGATCCGTCAGGGGATGATGCGCGCCGCGCGGTACCGCTCGACGTAGCGGAAGAAGCTGTCGCGGGAGTCCCGGCTCTCGGTGAAGCCGGCCTTGCGGCTCTTGTTCATGTCGGTCAGCACCTCGATCTCCCGGCCGAGGTCGCTGTCGGTGTGCCACCAGGAGGCGATCCGGCCGAGGTCGGGCTCGACCAGCCCGTGCTCCGCGGCGATCTCGGCCCAGACGTCCTCGGTGCCGGCCATGCTCTCGGTGAGCGGGCGGACCCGTCCCTCGTGGCCCTCCCACTCCACGCCGAAGTGGGCGGCGATCTGCGGCCACAGCCAGCGCCAGCGGAAGACGTCGCCGTTGACGGTGTTGAAGGCCTGGTCGTGTCCCGCCTCGGTGGCGGCGGCCCAGAGGATCTGGTCGGCCAGCAGGTCGGCGTCGGTCACGTCGGTCACGCTGTTCCACTGGGTGCTCGACCCGGGGAACACGAACGGCCGGCCCGTCTTCTTGCAGATCGCGGCGTACGCCGACAGCGTCAGCACCATGTTCATCGCGTTGCCCACGGCGAAGCCGAACACCGTGTGCGACCGGTGGACGCTCCAGGTGAACCCGGCGCGGGCAGCGGCGGCGAACAGCTCGTCCTCCTGCGCGTAGTAGAAGTTCGGCGCGTCCAAGCGGGGCTCGTCCTCGTGGAAGGGCGTGTCCGGCATCTCGCCCTGCGCGTAGGCCTCGAACGGGCCGAGGTAGTGCTTCAGCCCGGTCATCAGGGCCGCGTGCCGCACCGATCCGGCCGGCTCGAGCGCCTGGAGCACGTTGCGGACGGCGGCGCCGTTGACCG
This sequence comes from Modestobacter caceresii, assembly GCF_000761485.1. Classification (GTDB taxonomy): domain Bacteria; phylum Actinomycetota; class Actinomycetes; order Mycobacteriales; family Geodermatophilaceae; genus Modestobacter; species Modestobacter caceresii. Next base: position 98,937 of record NZ_JPMX01000091.1, on the reverse strand, counting down.
CGATGTTCTCCGCCTCCGTGGCCTGCCGGGTCCAGGCGGTGATGGCGACGAGCTCGGGCGTCAGGCCCGCCAGCGCGGTGGCCAGTCCCGCGGGGTCGGCCAGGTCCGCCTGCACGGGGTGCACGCCCGCGCCGGGGGCCCGACCGCTGCGGGAGAGCCCGTGGACCTCCCACCCCTGGGCGGTCAGTCGCTCCGCGAGGTTCTGGCCGACGATCCCCGTGGCGCCCACGACGAGCGCCTGTCGCGGTCGGGCTGTTGCAGTCACGTGTTCGGTGTCCCCTGTCGGTCGTGCACGCGTCGGACGGCCCGGCGAGTGGCCGCCTGGGCCGTGCACGTGTCCCGCCGAGCGTCGCACCGCCCGGGGCTCAGCGCGTGGTGAGGTGGGCGACGACGAGGTCGCCGAGCAGCTTCCGCTGGTGGGCGCGGGTCGCCGGGTCGAGCATGTCGCGGTCGAAGATGGCCCGGAAGGTGTGCCGGTTCGCGGTCCGGAAGACGCAGAACGCGCTGATCACCTGGTGCACGTCCAGCGCGTCGACGTCGTCCCGGAACAGCCCGTCGTCCCGGCCGCGCTGCAGGATGGCGCCCAGCACGTCGACCGCCGGGGCGGCCAGGCCGGCCAGCGCCGGGGAGCCGGCCAGGTGCTCGGCCCGGTGGATGTTCTCGATGCTCACCAGCCGGATGAACTCCGGGTGCGCCTCGTGGTGGTCGAAGGTGAGCCCGGCCAGCTCGCGGAGCGCCGCCACCGGCTCGAGGTGCTCGACGTCCACCTGCTGCTCCAGCGCGCGGATCCGGCCGTAGGCCTGCTCCAGCACCGCGACGTAGAGCTGCTCCTTGCCGCCGAAGTAGTAGTAGATCATCCGCTTGGTGGTGCTCAGCTTGTCGGCGATCTCGTTGACCCGGGCCCCGGCGTACCCGCGGTCGGCGAACTCCGCGGTGGCCACGGCGAGGATCTCCGCCCGGGTCCGGTCGGCGTCCCGGGTGCGTTCCGCCGGGCGCACCGCGGCGGTGTCGGTGCCGAGCTCGCTGTCCGGGCGGGGCGCGGTCACGGTCTCCTCCTGCGTGGGCGGGCGTCCGGCGGAGCCTATGCACACCCCGCGCCGAGCGGGTGCGGCGACCGGGGGCAGCACCCCGGAGGCCGGGCGCCCGCGGGGGACTGGCGCACCGGCGCCCGATGTGGTCGGGTGTCGGTAACTCACCGCTTGGTACATACGAGAGCAGGGTCCATGCCACCAGCCCGTCCCGCAGACGGCACCCCGCCCTCCGCGCGGCCGCGCCGGGGGATCGCCACGGTCTGCCTGTCCGGGACCCTGGAGGACAAGCTCGGTGCGGCCGCGGCCGCGGGCTTCGACGGCATCGAGGTGTTCGAGCCCGACCTGATCGCCTCCCCGTGGTCGCCGGCCGAACTGGCCACCCGCTGCGCCGACCTCGGCCTGTCGATCGACCTGTACCAGCCCTTCCGGGACCTCGACTCGATCGATCCCGCGCGGTTCGCCGCCAACCTGCGGCGCGCCGAGCGGAAGTTCGACGTGATGGGCGCGCTCGGCGTGGACACCGTGCTGGTCTGCTCCTCGGTCGCGCCCGACGCCGTCGCCGACGTCGACCAGCTCGCCGAGCAGCTGTCGACCGCCGCTGCCCGGGCCGAGCTGCGCGGCCTGCGGATCGCCTACGAGGCGCTCGCCTGGGGCCGGCACGTCTCGACCTGGGACGCCTCCTGGGACGCCGTCCGCCGGGCCGACGCCGCTGCGCTCGGGCTGTGCCTGGACAGCTTCCACGTGCTCTCCCGCGGCGGGGACCCGAGCGGCTTCGCCGCGGTGCCGGGGGAGAAGGTCTTCTTCCTCCAACTGGCCGACGCCCCGCAGCTGACCATGGACGTGCTGCAGTGGAGCCGGCACCACCGGCTCTTCCCCGGGCAGGGCGCCTTCGACCTGCCCGGCTTCCTCGGCGCCGTGCTCGCGACCGGTTACCGCGGGCCGCTGTCGCTGGAGGTGTTCAACGACGTGTACCGCCAGTCCGACCCGGCCCGGACCGCCGTGGACGCCATGCGCTCGCTGCAGTGGCTCGAGGAGGCGCTCGCGCTGGTCGACCCCGCCGCCGGTCTCCGTCCACCGCCGGCCGCACCGGAGCTCTCCGGCTGGTCGTTCACCGAGCTGGCCGTCGACGGGGTCTCCGGGCCGCAGGTCGGGGAGGCGCTGACCGCCCTCGGGTTCACCCACGCCGGTCAGCACCGGTCCAAGCCGGTCCAGCTCTGGGAGCAGGGGGCGGCGCGGGTGCTGCTCAACGCCTCCGTCGTCCGGCCCGGTGCGCCCGGGGAGGCCGCGGTCTCCGCGCTGGGGCTGGAGAGCAGCGACCCGGGGCGCTCGGCCGTGCGTGCCGAGGCGATGAGCGCGCCGGTGCTGCCGCGGACGCGCGGCGCGGCCGAGGCCGAGCTGTCCGCGGTCGCCGCGCCCGACGGCACCGAGGTGTTCTTCACCCGCACCGGGCCCGACGGGTGGCCGGCCGACTTCCTGCCCACCGGCGCCCCGGCTGCGCCGGGCGCCGGCCTCACCGGCATCGACCACGTCGCCCTCACCCAGCCCTTCGACGCCTTCGACGAGGCCGGGCTGTTCTACCGGGCGGTGCTCGGCCTGGAGCCGCAGCAGGTCACCGAGCTGGCGGCGCCCTTCGGGCTGGTGCGCACCCGGGCGGTGACCGGGCCCGACCGGGCGGTGCGGCTGACCCTCTCCGCCTCCTCGCTGCGCCGCGGCGGCTGGGCTCCCCGGGTCCCCGAACCCCAGTACCTCGCCTTCGCCACCGACGACGTCGTGGCGACGGCGGAGCGGCTGCGGGCCGCCGGCGCCCCGCTGCTGCGGCTGCCGGAGAACTACGCCGACGACCTCGATGCCCGCTTCGACCTCCCGGCCGACCTGCTGGCGGCCGTCCGCGAGCACGGCCTGATGTACGAGGAGGACGCACAGGGCGCCTGCCTGCACCTGGCCACCGAGGTGCTCGGCGACCGGCTCTTCGTGATGGTCGTGCAGCGGCTGGGCGGCTACGACGGGTACGGGAACGCCGATGCGCCGGTCCGGATGACCGCCCACCGCCGTCAGCGGCGCGCGCCGGCGGTGTCGGCGGTGCCGCCGGTCGGCTCCGCCAGGATCGAGAGGACGGACGTGTCGTGAACCGGTTGGCCGTGCACCAGTCCGTGGTGCACCCGCGCAGTCCCGTCGAGCTCACCGAACTGCTGGCCGGCACCGGCTGGGACTCGATCGGCCTGCACGTCGGCGCCGTGGCCGAGGTGGAGCCCTGGTGGTCCGGCGGGGCGGGCGAACGGAACCTGCAGCGGCTCGTCGGCGAGCTGCTCGAGACCCGGGTGACGGTGCTCGACGTCGGCCGGGTCCAGCTCGGCGGCAGCCTGCCCGACGACCACGTGCACGCCACCCACGGCCGGGTGCTGGACCTGGGCGCCCGGTTCGGGGCCCGCCACGTGACGGCCAGGTTCGGCCCGGACGCGGCCGCCGAGCAGGCTCTCGCCGAGCAGGTCGACGTCTTCGGCCGGCTGGTCGAGCAGGCCCGCCCGTACCGGCTCCTGCCGCTGCTCGCGCCGCTGCCGGTCGACCGCCCGGACCTGCTCGCCGGCGCGGCGGCCGTCGTGCGTCCCAGCGGTGGCGGCGTCGTCCTGGACGTGCCGGTGGACAGCTGCAGCCCGGCCGAGGTCGAGGCGGCCGTCGACGTGCTCGGTGAGTCCCTCGGCTACGTCCGGCTCAGCGCTCGGCAGGTCGAACGGGCCGGTGCGGCCACCGCCGGGCTGCTCGCCACGCTCCCGCCGCACGTCCCCGTCGCGCTCGGCGGCGACGACTCCGTCGGCGTGCTCACCGACGACCCCACCACCCGGCTGCACCGGCTGCACGGCCTGGTCGACGAGATGCTCGAACACCCCCGGGCGCGCGCCCGCCGGCTGGCCGCCGGCTGACCCCCCGGGGTCCCCGGTCAGCGCGGCTGTCGGGCCAGCTCGGCGAGGCCGGTCAGCGCCAGGGGGTAGCCGAGGACGCCGAGCCCGACGACGACGCCCCGGGCCACCGGTGAGATGTGGGAGTGGTGCCGGAACGGCTCGCGGGCGTGCACGTTCGAGATGTGCACCTCGACCACCGGCAGCTCCGCCCCCTCGATCGCGTCCCGCAGGGCGATGGAGGTGTGCGCGTGCGCGCCCGGGTTGTAGACGGCCCCGATCGCCAGGCCGTCCCGGACGCGCCGGCCCCACTCGTGCACCCAGTCGATGAGCTGCCCCTCGTGGTTGGACTGCCGGAACTCCACGTCCAGCCCCAGCTCGGCCGCCCGCACCCGGCACAGCTGCTCGACGTCGGCCAGCGTCGCCGAGCCGTACACCTCCGGCTTCCGGGTGCCGAGCAGGTCCAGGTTCGGTCCGTTCAGCACGAGCACCGAGCTCATGACGTCCTCTTCGGGTGCGGCGTGAGCAGTCGAGCCGGGTTGACCACCGTCATCTGATGGAGTTCGTCCTCGGTGGCCCCGCCGGCGAGCAGCATCGGGACCACCCGGGTCGGGAGGTTCTCGAAGCGCCAGTGCGGTGCGTGGGCGGCGCGCCACGACGGCGGTGTGACGCGGCTGAAGCAGGCCGCGTCGTGCGAGAGCACCATCCGGTCGGCGTACCCGAGCCGGAGCAGCGCCAGCACGGTGGCGACCCGGCGCTCGTCGGGCAGGACGTGCTCCATGCCGAACCTGTCCATGCCGATGGTCGAGCCGGCGTCCATGAGCACCCGGAGGTAGGTCAGGTCCTCGGTGTCCCCGGAGTGGCCGATGACCACGCGGTCGAGCGGCACGCCGCGCTTCTGCAGAAACGCCTGCTGGTCCAGCCCGTTGCGCAGCGCCGGCCGGCTGTGCGTGGTGATCGGGACGCCGGTCTGCTGGGCGGCCACCGCGGCGGCGGTCATCACCCGGGCGACGTCCTCGGTGATGCCCTCCTCGTCGGTGACGACCTTGAGCATCCCGGCCCGCACAGCGGTGCCGGCGATGCCCTCCTCGATGTCGTGCAGGAAGAACTCGATGAGCGGGTCGGGGCCGTCGACCAGCAGCCCCGGCCCGTGGGTGCGGAAGAAGGGCGGCAGCACGTCGGCGGTGTAGTAGCCGGTCGAGGCGATCAGGTGCACCGGGGCGCGTTCGGCCACGGGCACCAGCCGGGCGACGTCCCGGCCGAGGCCCAGCACGGTCAGGTCGACCACCGTGCGGACGCCGAGGTCGCGCAGCCGGGTCAGGGCGGTGACGGCCCGATCGACGGCGGTGTCCGGCTCCCACTCCGGGTGCGGGAAGTTGAGGTCCAGCTCCGGGCTGCCGACGAAGACGTGCTCGTGCACCAGGGTCGACCCGAGCTGGTCGGGCTGCACCGGGCCGCGGAAGGTCTGCACCACCGCCCCGGGGCGCTCCTGCGCGGAGTCGCCCCGGGGGTCGGTGCGGAGCGCGTCGGTCACTCGGCCGAGTCGCGGATGGCCTCGTAGACGCTGAGCTGCTCCTCGCTCAGGTTGGCCCGCAGGTACTCCTCGGCCTGGGTGCGGAAGGCGTCGACGTCGACGTCCTCCACGACCTCGAACTCACCGCCGGAGGTCCACTCGTCGAGGACCTGCTGCTCGTCCTCCGCGACGCACTCGGGCACCTGCTCGACGGCTGCCGCGACCGCGACGTCGAGCGCCTCCCGCTGCTCGTCGGACAGCTCCTCGACCCCCGGGCCGGCGATGACCAGGTTGGAGTTCTCCTGGTGGGCGGACAGGCTCAGGTAGTCCTGCACCTCGCCGAGGTTCTGGGCGTCGATGTTGACGATCGGGTTCTCCTGACCGTCGACGATGCCCTGCTGCAGAGCCAGGTACAGCTCCTCGTAGGCCACCTCGGTCGGGTCCGCACCCAGGGCGCGGGCGTTCATCAGGTACTGCGGCGAGTTGGGGAACCGCATCCGCAGGCCGTCCAGGTCGGCGGGCTCCCGGATCGGCTGGCCGGCGGTGAAGTGCCGGGCGCCGGCGGACCAGGCACCGAGCACGCTGGCGCCGGTGGAGTCGGCGAACCCCTGGGTCAGCTCGTCGGAGGCGTCGCTGCCGAAGAACCGGGCGAGGTGCTCGCCGTCCTCGAAGGCGTAGGCCGCGTCGACGACGCTCATCGGCTCGTAGACCGCCCCGAGCGCCGAGGCGCCCTGGATGTCGAGGTCGATGTCACCGGAGATCACCGACTGGATGCGGTCGGCGTCACCACCGAGCTGACTGCTCGGGAAGAGCTCCACGGTCACACCGACGTCGGCGGCCTCGACCTCGTCGGCGATGACCTGCGCACCGCACCGGTGCTGCGGCTGGGCCTCGGTGTAGCTGTGCGCGAGCGTCAGCTCCACCTCGCCGCCGCCACCGCCGGCGTCGCCGCCGCCGGCGTCGTCGCCGCCACAGGCGGTGGCGAGCAGGAGCGGGAGCAGGGCGGAGGCCGCGAGGAACGGGCGCTTGGGGAGGGGACGGTTGGGCATGGTCTTTCCCTTCGTTGGGATTCTCAGTGCTCGGTCGGGCGGGTCTGGTCGAGCGGTCGTGCGGGGTCGGGCGTCGGGGCGGCGCCGTCGATCTCGGCGGCGACGAGCTGGTCGAAGTCGGCGAACATGGCCGGTCGGGTCGCAGTACGGCCGAGGAACAGCTCGAAGGAGTCGGCCGCCTGGTTGACGGCCATCCCGGCACCGGTCATCACCCGGCACCCGCGGGCGGTCGCCTCCCGCACGAGCTGGGTCAGCAGCGGGCGGTAGACGATGTCGGCGACCCAGAGGTCGGCGCGCAGCAGGTCGACGGGCACCGGGGTGCCGGGGTGGGCCGCCATCCCCATCGGGGTGGCGTTGACCAGGCCCGAGGCGTCGGCGAGCAGGCCCGGCAGCTCCTCCGGCGGGAAGACGGCAGCCGGCACCTGGCTGCCGGCTGCCGCCAGCGCGCCGATCAGCTGCTCGGCGCGTACCGCGTCGCGGTCCACCACCGACAGCTGCTGGACGCCCTGGCTGACGAGGGCGTGCGCGACGGCGCCCCCCGCACCGCCCGCACCGATCAGGACGACCCGTTCGAGCGGGACCCCGGGCAGGCCGGCCTGCAGGGCGGCGCCGAAGCCGGTCACGTCGGTGTTGTGACCCCGGGTGCGACCGTCCTCGATCACGATCGTGTTGATCGCACCGATGGCGGCGGCCTCCGGAGCCAGCTCGTCGACGAGCGGCGCCATCACCTGCTTGACCGGGTGGGTGACGTTGAGCCCGTCGAAGCCGAGCTCGACCGCGGCGCGCAGCAGGCTCCGCAGGTGGTCCGGCTGCAGGGCGTCGTCCGGCAGCTCGACGGTCTTGTAGGTGTAGCGCAGGCCCTGCCGGGCGCCCTCCCGCTCGTGCAGCTCGGGGGAGAGCGACGGCCCGATGCCCTGACCGAGGAGCCCGGCGAGGAAGGACCGGCGCGGAGCAGGGGCGCCCGTCTGCGGTGCGGAGCCGGTCACAGGCCCAGCACCCCCGGCAGCCAGAGGACGGCGTCGGGGAAGGCGATGATCAGGCCGAGGATCACGACGAGCGGGACGATGAACGGCAGGCAGCCGCGGAAGACCTCGCTGACCTTCGTCTCGGCCACCGAGCTGAGGACGTAGAGCACGGTGCCGACCGGCGGGGTGAGCAGCCCGATCATCAGCGCGACGATCATCAGCACGCCGAGCACGATCGGGTCGACGCCGAAGCTCGCGCTGATCGGCAGCAGGATCGGCACGACCAGCACCAGGACGGCGGTCGGGTCCACCACCGTGCCCAGGACGAGCATCAGGATCGCCGTCATCAGCAGGAAGACGGTGGCGTTCTCGGTGAACCCGAAGACGTTCTCGGCCAGCATCTGGGGGACCCGCTCGCGGGCCAGGATGTAGCCGAGCAGGGACGCGGAGGAGACGATCAGCATGATCGCGCCGGTCGTCGTCACCGTCTCGGTGAGCACCTTGGGCAGTTCCCGGACCTTCAGGCTCCGGTAGGCCAGGCAGAGCACCAGCATGTAGGCGACGCCGACGGCGGCCGCCTCGGTGGGCGTGAAGAAGCCGCCCAGGATGCCGCCCAGGATGATCACCGGGGCGAGGATCGGGCCGATCACCCGTCGTCCGGTGACGACCAGCTGGCGCATCGAGAAGTCGGTCCGGACGATGTCCGGCTGCTTCCGCACCAGGAAGAAGACGACGACGCACAGGCCGAAGGCCATCAGCAGCGCCGGCACGACGGAGGCGGCGAACAGCCCACCGGTCGAGACCGCGGCCAGCCCGGCGAAGATGACCGCGGGGATGCTCGGCGGCATGACCGGGGCGATCAGCGAGGCCGCGCCGGTGACGCCCAGCCCGAAGCGCAGCGGGTAGCCGTTGCGCACCATGGCCGGGATCTGGATCTTGCCGAGGGCGGCGGCGTCGGCGACCGCGGAGCCGCTCATCCAGGAGAAGCCGAGGCTCACGCCGACGCTCACGTAGCCCAGCCCGCCGCGCACCCGGCCCAGCAGCGCCAGGGCGAAGTCGAAGAGCCGGTCGGCGATGCCGCCCCGGTTGGCGATGACGCCGAGCAGGATGAACAACGGCACGGCCAGCAGCGGGAAGCTCGCTGTCGCGTTGACGATCAGCCGGAGGCTGAGGCCGAGGGACTGCCCGGTGAGCAGCATGTAGGCCAGCGAGGGGCCGAGGAAGGCGAACGCCACCGGGACCCGGACGAAGAGCAGGACGACGATCGCGATGGTCAGCAGCAGGAGGCTCATGCCGACTGCACCTCCGTCGTCCCGACCGGAGCCGGCACACCGCGGACGGCGAAGACCACCGCGGCCACGGCGCCCCGGACGGCGGTGCTGAGGAAGCCGAGGAAGGGGAAGAGGTACAGGAAGGTCAGCGGCATGCGCAGGGACGGCGACTTGAGCTGCCCCTGCGAGGACATCAGCTCCCACGCCTCCGCCGCGAAGCCGGCGCCGATGACGGCGACGATCGCACTGGCCAGGACCCGCACGAACCGGACGACCTTCGGGTTCTTCACGTTGTCGACCAGCTGCAGCGCGATGTGGGAGTCGGTGGTGACGAGCACCCCGGCCACCGTGAACGTGACCCACACCAGGCAGAACCGCGCCAGCTCGCCGGTCCACGACCAGCCGCCGACCGGCAGGTAGCGCTGGGCGGCCTGCACGAGCACGAGCAGGAACAGCACCGCCAGCGCCGTCGCGGCCAGCCCGAGCTCCACCTTCGTGATCACCGAGATCCACGCCGGTCTGCGCCGGGCGGTGGTCCCGCCGTGAGCTCCGGTCATCGCCAACCTCTCTCCGCCTCTGTGCTGCCCGTCACAGCACCGGGGGACCGTACGAAGCGGGCGCAGCACACGGCAAACGGTTGCCACCGGTTGCCAAGCTCTCGTAACCTGACCGTGATGTGCAGATGAAGAGCTCGACGATCTACGACGTCGCCCAGGCCGCCGGCGTCGCGACCTCCACGGTGTCGCGGGCCTTCAGCAACCCCGACCGGGTCGGGGCGGTGACCCGGGAGCACGTCCTCGAGGTGGCCCGCCGGCTGGGTTACCAGCCCAACCCGCACGCCCGGGCGCTGGTGTCCCGCCGGACCCGGACCGTGGCGATGGTGGTCTCGGACATCACCAACCCGCACTTCTTCGAGCTCATCCGGGGCGCGGAGATGCGGGCCAAGGCCTCCGGCTACACGCTCGTGCTGGTCAACGCGGAGGAGTCGCCGCGGATCGAGCTGGAGCAGATCCACCGGCTGACCCGGTCGGTCGACGGCTTCCTGCTCGCCGCCAGCCGTCAGCCGGAGGAGGACCTGGTGCAGCTGGCGGCCGGCCACCGGGTGGTCGTGGTCAACCGCCGGGTGCCCGGTCTGGCCAGCGTCGTCCTGGAGCACGCCGAGGGGTGCCGGCAGATGGTCGGCCACCTGGCGTCCCTCGGGCACAGCTCGGTCGTCTACCTCGCCGGCCCGCGCAGCTCCTGGATGGCGGCGAGCCGCTGGGCGGCCATCCGCGGAGCCGCGGCGGAGCTGGGTCTGCGCGCGCAGCGGATGGGCCCCTTCGCCCCCACCGTGGCGAGCGGGGGCGCGGCTGCCGATGCAGCGCTGACCACCGGCGCGACCGCGGCCATCGCGCACAACGACCTGTTGGCCATCGGGGTGCTGCGGCGGCTGGCCGACCGGGGTGTCCAGGTGCCGGCGGACGTGAGCGTGGCCGGGTTCGACGACATCTTCGCCGCCGACCTGTGCACGCCGACCCTGACCACGCTCGGCGGTGCGCACGCCGACGTCGGGCGGGCGGCGGTGGAGATCCTGCTGAACTCGATGGAGCAGCCCCGGGACCACGCCCCGGAACTGGTGGTGCCCTCCGAGCTCATCCTGCGCAGGTCCACCGGCGTCCCTGGTCGTCCTCCCGGCCAGTGACCGGCCGGACCGACCGGCTCCCGACCAGGACATCGGGTCCTCCCGGGCCGGCCGGACCCCGCGCAGGCACGAGGGCGAACCCCCGCGGCCGCCCCTGAGCCGACCTGGCAGTGTGGGCGCGCCGTGGACCGGGTGCAGGAGGGCAGATGACAGACCGCGCAGCCGAGGTGCGCTTCAAGCCGCAGGACCTCCTGCTGGCACTGGGGGGCGCGCTCATCCTCGACACCTACGAGGACCCCCTGCCCACCCGGGTCTTCCTCGACGTGCTCGGGTCCCTGGGCGTCAGCGGCGACGCCACCCGATCGGTGCTGACCCGGCTCACCGAGCGCGGTCTGCTGACCCGCCACCAGGACGGGAGGGTGGCCAGCTACGGCCTCACCGACACCTCGCGGAGGCTCCTGCGGGATGGGCGGGAGCGGGTGCGGGCGGCCGAACCGTTCCACCAGGTGAGCAGCGACTGGACGCTGCTGAGCTTCTCCCTGCCGGAGACGCGGCGGGACGTCCGGAACCGGCTGCGGTCGCGGCTGACCTGGGCCGGCTTCGGCTGCCTGCGCGACGGGCTGTGGGTGGCGCCGGGCCGCGTCGACCTAGACCGGGTCGTCGCCGTGGGCGCCGAGGTGGATGAGCTGCAGGTCGACGGGTTCCTCGCCTCGCCCGCCCCTGGCACGGACGTCGCCCGCTACGTCCGGCGGGCCTGGGACGTCGACGCGCTGCGCTGGGAGCACGAGGAGTTCCTCCGCCGGTGGGAGCGGCCCGTTCCGCGGGAGAGCGATCCGCTGGCCATGTTCGTCCTCCTCGGTGCCCACTGGATCCGTCTGCTGCGGGTCGACCCGGTGCTGCCCGAGCGGTACCTGGGCGAGGACTGGCCCGGCCGCCGGTCGGCGGCTGTGTACCGCAGCGCCTCCGAGGCCCTGGAAGCGCGGGCGGGAACAGCCTTCGCCGCGCTCGTGGAGGACGCACGCGCCAGGCGATGACCGGGCGAGTGGCGTGGCTCACGAAAAAGCTCGGTGATTCGTTGACGCTCGTCAAGGGCGGGCCTAGCGTCTCCGGCATCCCGAGTCCCGACCGTGAGGATCCTGATGTCCCCTCGATCCGTCGTCCCTGGCCTCGCCTGCGCCCTGGCCCTCTCGTTCGCCGCCGCCTCACCCGCCGCTGCCGCAGAGCCCCCGGGCCCGCGGCACGTCGAGGGAACGGTCGACGACGGCGCCACCGCGTGGGTCGCCGATGTCCCGGCCGACTGGAACGGGACCGTGCTCCTGTACAGCCACGGCTACCGGCCCAGCTTCGCCCCCATCCCGCACACCGCCCAGAACGCCCCGGACGACGCGACCCGGCAGGCCCTCCTGGACCGGGGGTACGCCCTGGTCGGCTCCTCCTACGAGCGCAGCGGCTGGACGCTGGACACCGCCGCCGAGGACCAGCTGCAGACGCTGGAGGCGTTCGCCGCGGCCGTCGGTGACCCGTCGCGGGTGCTCGCCGTCGGGACCTCCATGGGCGGCCTGGTGACCGGCCAGCTGGCCGAGCTCCCGGGCACCCCGGTCGACGGTGCGCTGCCGACCTGCGGGCTCATGCACGGCGGGGTCGACCTGCTGAACTACCAGCTCGACGGGGCCCATGCGATCGCCCAGTTGCTCGTGCCACCGGGCACCGACGTGCGCCTGGCCGACTACGAGGGCGACCTCGCCGCCGTCAACGCGGCGGCGAGCACCCTCACCGACGCCGTCGTGGCCGCGCAGGACGACCCCGCGGGCAGGGCGCGGATCGCGCTCGCCGCCGCGCTGTACCACCTGCCGCGCTGGGCCCCGGGTGAGCCCGAGCCCGGTCCGCGGGACCACCAGGCGCAGGTCGACGCACAGGTCGCCCAGTTCACGTTCGCACTGGGCTTCACCTACCCGGCGCGGGTCGACATCGAGAACACCGTGGGCGGCAACCCGTCCTGGAACGCAGGCGTCGACTACCGCGCGTTGCTGCAGCACGCCGACGAGCGGGCGCAGGTGGAGGCCCTGTACCGGACGGCCGGCCTGGATCTCGACGCCGACCTCGACCGGCTGACCGCGACGGCGTCGGTGACGCCCGACGAGGACGCGCTGCAGACCGCCCGCGCCACCTCCGAGCTCACCGGGGAGCTGCAGGTCCCGGTCCTGAGCCTGCACACCACGCACGACGTCCTGGCCCCGGTCCAGGTCGAGGAGGAGTACGCGGAGACCGTGCGCCAGGCCGGTGCGAACCGGCTGCTGCGTCAGGCCTTCGTGCACCGGCTGAGCCACTGCCAGTTCACCCCGGCCGAGCTGGTCGTCTCCGTCGAGGCCCTCGACGAGCGGGTCGCCACCGGGCACTGGGGCTCGGCGGCCCAGCCCCGCACGCTCGACGCGGCAGCCGAGGAGCTCGACCTGGGTGGGTCGGAGATCCTGTGCGACTACCGACCGGCCGAGTGGCTGGGCGACCGTGGCGGACTTCTCGGCCGACCGCGCTACTGACCGGGACCGCGACCGCGACCGCGACCGCGATCCGGCACGGCGCCGGGCACCCCGCGTGCCCGGCCCCGTGCCGCCCCCCGGCGTCCCCCGACGCCGTGCCCTGCCCCATCCCGTTCTCCCGTCCAGTTCCCGTGGAGGAAGCGTGCTCAGCAGACAACGCCGTCGTCTCGGCGTGATCGGCACCATCACCGGCGCGGTCGTCGCGGGGGTGCTGGTCCCACCGGCCGCCGCGCACCCCGGCCGCCCCGCCGATCCGGCGCACGCCGTCCAGCCCGACTGGTTCGACTACGACCGGTCAGCCGCGTACGGCACCGTCGTGGAGCGGCTCCAGGTGCCGATGCGGGACGGCTTCGAGCTCGGGTGCACCATCGCGCGGCCCGCGGTCGGCGGCGAACCGGCGACCGGGGAGTTCCCCGGGATCCTGCGGAGCTACACGCCGTACGGCAGGGCCGTGGAGGAAGCCGAGGGCGAGTTCGCCACGTACTTCAGCCAGCGCGGCTACAACGTGATGTCCTGCGACATCCGCGGCACCGGGATCTCCCCAGCACCGGGCTTCGAGGCCCGGTGGCCGATCCAGGGCCCGGACGGGCATGACGCGGTGGAGTGGCTGGCCGACCAGTCGTACTCCACGGGCAAGGTGGGCGCGTCCGGGACGAGCTACGGCGGGCAGACGACCCTGGAGATCGCGGCACAGCAACCGCCGCACCTCGCCGCGATCGCCCCCAACGTCTCCCCGATGGAGAACTACGCCGAGATCTTCTACCCGGGCGGGGCGCCGGCGGGAGCGGACTGGCTCTGGGTGGGCAGCCCCGACGTGGCGGATCCGGCCTTCGACCAGCGGCAGCTCGAGGCGTTCAGGGCACACCCCACCTACGACGAGTACTGGGACGTCCAGAACGTGGCGAACGCGCACGAGGACATCGAGGTGCCGGTCCTGCTCACCGGTGGGTGGTTCGACGTCTTCCGCGCCGGGGCGATCGGCAACTACGAGGGCCTGCGCGACGCGGGGAACGACGACGTCCGGCTGGTCATGGGGCCGTGGACCCACGCGGACACCTGGGAGCAGGAGACCGAGCCGCTGCCGATCGGCGCGACCCTCGCCTGGTTCGACCACTGGCTGGGCGAGGACCCCGACGCGCCCCTGCCGGCGGCGCCGGTGACCAGCTACGAGGTCGAGGGCACCGCCGGGGGCCGCTGGGTCGAGCTGTCCGACTGGCCGGCGGACGGGGAGGGCCAGGAGCTGGCCCTCGGCACCGACCAGGGACTGGACCGGCGGCCCGGCAAGCCGGGCACCCTCGACCTCACCATCGACCCGGACGACGGCCCGGCCACCACCTGCCTGGTCGGCTGCCCGCGGCCGACGGACCCCGCAGCGGACAACGCCGCGGCGGACGAGGGGCGGCTCACCTTCACGTCCGGCCCGCTGGCGCACGACGCCGTCATGGCCGGGCAGGCCGAGGTCACCGTGGAGGCGACCTTGCCCAACAGCGACGGCAACCTGGTGGCCAAGGTGATGGACGTGGCTCCTGACGGCCGGGTCACCGAGGTCGCCGCCGGCTGGCTGCGGGCCAGTCACCGGTTCGGGCACGACGAGAGCGTCCCCGTCACGCCGGGTGAGGAGACCACCTTCGTCATCGAGACCCAGCCGGCGCACTGGCGCTTCGCCGAGGGGCACCAGGTCCGGATCAGCCTGATGACCGGCGACGTCCCACGGCTCGCTCCGGACGGGGCCACCGGCGTCATCGGCGTCGCCACCGGCGCCCGGGGCTCGATGGCGGAGATCGAGTTCACCCACCGGGTCCGGTTCGACAGGACGCCCGCGGCACCCGGCCGTCCCTGACCGACCCGCGCGGCCCGCACCCGGCTGGGTGCGGGCCGCCCGACGGGCGCACCTGCCGCCCGGCAGGACAGCTGACCTGAGGGAGCACCGGGAGTCCGGTCAGTCCACCGGCTGCTACGGGTCCGCGAGCCAGGACAGCAGGCGGCCGCGGGACCAGCAGCGGCCGACGGCCTCGGTCCGCAGCGTCGACTGCTCAACGAGGGCCAGGCCGATGATGCTGTGGCCGGACGCGTGGCGGTCGCCGAGGGTCGGGACCGCCGGCGCGACCCCGACGCCCTCGGCGGAGACCCAGGCCACCGGGCGTCCGGCCGCCGCGTCGTCGAGCCGGTGCAGGAAGCGCAGGCGCTGCTCCAGCGGCACCTGCGACAGCGCCCACGTCGTGGTGACCACCGGCAGGGCGTCGGCGGGCACCCGGGCCACCGCCTCGGGGAGCAGCTCGACGGGGTCCCCGCGCAGCAGCAGCGGTGGGGCCGTCGCCGCCAGCGCCAGCTCCACGTCGAGCCGCGCAGCCCGCTCCACCTCATCCGGCGCCAGGCAGGCGCGCAGCCGGCGGACGTCGTCGGCGTCGGTCACGTCGACCGGGTCGCGACCGATCCCGATGCGGGTGACGACGTCGGGGACCGCCCACGTCGGGAGCCGCCCGTTCCCTCGGACGGCCGCCGACAGCTGCACAGGGGACGACGGGTCGCCCAGCACCTGGCCGTTGCCGTAGGTGAGGCCCACCCGATCGATGTGGAGGTCGAGTCCGGGCGAACAGCCCACGTCGACCAGCCCGACCGCGACCGCGCCCACCCGGTGCGCCGCCTCGGCGATCGCCGGGTACAGCACGGCGCAGCGGTCGGTCTCGAAGCTCTGCTCCCGTCGGCGCGTGATCGTCACCCCCTCGTCGGTCGTCCGGAGCAGCGTGCCGATCGCCGCGCCGGGGACAGTGTCCCGGTCACCTACGGGGGCGGTCAGCGCTCGTGCACTCCCTGCTCCCGGTCGGCGGCGAGCGTGCCGAGCAGCCGGACGGCGTCCGCGTCGGTGGAGCCGGGCTCCGCGAGGTAGACGACGAGCTGCTGCCCCGGGGAGCTGCGGACGTCGAGGGTCTGCATCCGCAGGGTCAGCCGGCCGACCTCGGGGTGCAGGAAGGTCTTGACCTCCGCGCTCTTCCCCCGCGCCTCCTGCCGGGCCCAGATGCGGGCGAACTCGGGGCTCTGGTCGGTCAGGTGGCGGACGAGGTGCCGGGCACGGGGATCACCGGGCACCGCCCCGGCCTGCAGCCGGAAGCCGGCGACGGTGTTGACCGCCGCCCGCGACCAGTCGGCGTAGAACCGCCGGGCGGCCGGGTCGAGGAACACGTTGAGCAGCAGGTTGTCCGAGTGGGTGAACGGCGCGAGGAGCACCGCGCCCAGCCGGTTGCGGGCCAGCACGTCGTAGGTGCGGCCGAGCACGAACGCGGGGTTCTCCGGCCAGGCGTCCATGAGCTGCACGAGGTCGGGGTCGACGCGCTCCGGGGAGGGGGCGGTGACCGGCCGGGGTGCGATGTCGGCCAGCCGGTAGAGGTGCAGCCGGGCGTCGTCGTCGAGCAGCAGCACGCCGCTGAGCGCGTCCAGCACCTGCACCGACGGGCGCCGCTCGCGGCCCTGCTCCAGTCGGACGTAGTAGTCGACGCTCACCCCCGCCAGCAGCGCCACCTCCTCGCGCCGCAGCCCCGGCACCCGACGCTTCAGCCCCGGCGCGAGGGCCACCTGCGCGGGCGTGACCAGCGCGCGGTGCGCGCGGAGGAACTCACCCAGTTCGCCTGCTGACATGCCCTCGACCGTAGGGCCCACGCAACGCGCCCGGGTGGGTGCCGTGCACCCAGGAGGACGGCGGCACCCCGGAGCGGATCGCGCCGGACGACGGTGGAGCCACACCCCAGACGCAGGAGGGACACCATGACCACCACCACCCCGGTCACCGAGCGGGTCGTGCTCGTCACCGGCGCCAGCAGCGGCATCGGCGCGGCGACCACCCGGCGGCTCGCTGCCGAGGGCCACCTCGTCGTCGCAGCCGCCCGCCGCACCGAGCGGCTCACCCAGCTGTCCACCGAGTGCGCCGCGGCCGGCGGCCGGGTCGAGCCGCTGGAGCTCGACGTCACCGACCGGGCGGCGACGGCCGCATCCGCCGCGGGCATCGTCGACCGGCACGGCCGGCTCGACGTCCTGGTCGCCAACGCCGGGCTGATGCCGTTGTCCCGGCTCGACGCACTGCTCGTCGACGAGTGGGACCGGATGATCGACGTCAACGTCCGCGGCCTGCTGTACGGCATCGCCGCGGTCCTCCCGCACTTCCAGCGGCAGGGGAGCGGTCACGTCGTCACCCTCGCCTCGATCGGCGCGCACGCGGTGTCGCCGACGGCCGCGGTCTACTGCGGCACGAAGTACGCCGCCTGGGCGATCACCGAGGGGCTGCGTCAGGAGGCCGACCCGAGCATCCGGGTCACCACGATCACCCCGGGGGTGACCGAGTCCGAGCTCGCCGGGACCATCTCCGACCCCGGGGCCCAGGAGCTGATGCGCAGCTACCGGGCGAACGCCATCCCGGCCGACGCCGTGGCCGGCGCCATCTCCTACGCGCTCGCCCAGCCCGCAGCGGTCGACGTCAACGAGATCGTCCTCCGCCCGGCGGCGCAGCGGTGAGCACGCGGCTGGTCAGCCGATCGTGGCCCGGCCACGGTCCAGGGCGGCCTCGACGAGCCGGGCGCTCGCCAGCAGGCCGGCGTCCTCGCCGGGCAGGGCCTCCAGCGAGATCCCGATCGGCAGGCCGGCGGGCGTCGTCCCGGCCGGCAGCGAGATGGCCGGCATGCCCGCGGTCGAGCCGGGACCGGTGTTCCGGATGGTGGTCAGGAAGACCGGCACCTGACGCCCGTTGAGCTCGGTCGTGTCGTCGTCCCCGAGTGGGGGAGCGGGCAGGGGCACCGTGGGGTAGACCAGCGCGTCCAGCCGCTGGGCGCCGGCGGGCTGGAGGGCCGCGGCGTAGGCGGCGCGGAGCCGGTCGCGGGTGACCATCGCCTCCCGGTAGACCTCTTCGGTGACGACCCCGCTGAGGGCGGCCTCGAGCGCACCCCGGACGTCCGGCGACGCCACCTGCGCCAGCACGTCGGCCAGCGTGAGCCCGCTCTCCGGGCCGGGCAGCGTCGCCAGGTAGGCCGGCAGGTCCTGCACGACCTCGAAGAAGACGATCGGGAAGCCGCACTCCGCGTCCAGCGTGTGCCCCCCGACGACCTGGACCTCGACCAGCTCGACGCCGGCGGCGGCCAGGCGGTCGAGCGCCTCCTCGGTGCAGCGGGCGACCTCCGGGTGGAGGTCGTCGTAGAACCCGTCGCGGGGGACCCCCAGCCGCAGCGGGCGGCCGGACGGCGCCGCGGCGGGCTCGCCGGTCACGATCTCGTCGACGAGCGCCGCGTCGGCGACCGACGTGGCGAGCACGCCCGCGGTGTCCCGGGTGCGGGAGATCGGGACGGTCCGGCCGGTGCCCCAGCGGCCGGTGGTGGGACGCCACCCCACCACCCCGCAGTGCGCCGCCGGCACCCGCAGCGACCCGCCGGTGTCGGTGCCCAGGGCGATGGGCACGACCCCGGTCGCCACCGCGACGGCGGACCCACCCGAGGAGCCCCCGGCCGAGCGGGTCGGGTCGTGCGGGTTGCGCACCGGCCCGAAGGCCGCGTTGTTGCTGGTGATGCCGAGGGCGAGCTCGTGCAGGTTCGTCTTGCCGATCACGGTCGCGCCGGCCGCGCGCAGCCGGGCCACGGCGTGGTGGTCCCGCCCCGGCCGGGAGTCCCGGAGAGCCGGCGTCCCGCCGGTGGTGGGCAGGTCGCGGGTGTCCAGGTTGTCCTTGACCGCGAGCGGGACACCGGCCAGCGGCCCCTCGCCCGGCTCCGGGTGGTCGGCGAGGGAGAGGAAGGCGCCGAGCTCGGCGATCTCCCGGGCCCGCTGCCCGCTGGCTGCGACCACCGCCTCGGCCGAGGACGCGATGACCTGCTGACGCACCTGGTCCAGCGACGAGGACTCCACGGATGGGATCGTGGCACGTTCCGCCGCGCTCAGCCCCCTGCACGCCGGTCGGGCGGCGGGGTCCCGGGATCAGGTGTCCAGGCCGGAGTACGTCGGCGTCGCCTCCTCGCCGTCCCAGGTGACCCGGAACTCGAAGGCCGTCTCGAGGTCGGCGAGGTACTGGTCGGCCTCCTCCCGGGTGATCGTGCCGTCGGCCAGCAGCGTGTCGATCGCCACGCCGTACTCCGCGACCATGCCGTCGATGAGCTCCTGCGGGTCGACGCCGAGGTCCTCGGCCACCTCGGCCAGACCCTGCCCGGCGTCCATCCGGACGTGCAGTTCCTCGTGGGAGATGCCGAGCACCTCGTCGAGGACGTCCTGCACCGGCTGGTGTCCGCGGTGCAGGTCCAGGCCGGGGTCGCCGTAGGCGTCCTGGATGAGCTCGACGAGCTGCTCCTCCGTGGTCACCGCGGAGACGTCGACGGACCCGCCGGGGCCGCCCTGGCCGCCGCCGCCCGGCATCCCGCCGCCGAAGCCGGTCGTCCCGGACGTCGAGTCGGTGGAGGTGGTCGACTCCGTGGAGGTGGTCGACGTGCTGGCGGTGGCCGAGTCGTCGGCGGTCCCGCAGGCGGCCAGCGGGAGGGCGAGGGAGACGGAGAGGGTCAGGGCGGCGACGGCCTTGCGGATCTTCACGGGGGAGTCCTGTCGGTCGGGTCGTCGTGGGACGACCGGCGATGTGCCGACCACGCTGACCCCCGAGGCTCTGTGTGCCCCGTGCGCTCCCTGTGCGGTCCCTGAGCACTGCCTGGACGGATGCACACGACGTCCTCAGTCACCGCACAGCCGGCCCGGCCACGGTGGACAGCATGACGACGCGTCCCACCCGTGCTCTGGCCGTCACCGCCCTGACCGGGGTGCTGACCGGTGGTCTGGCCCTGCTCACCGCGGGCACCGCCCAGGCGCACAGCCTCACCAGCAGCACCCTGGCCGTGCGGGTCGGCGAGGAGTCCGTCGAGGCGACCGTCTCCGTCGCCGCCGACACCCTCGACACGGTGCTCGGCGGCTCGGCGACCGATGCGGAGGTGACCGGCTACCTCGCCGAGCACCTGACCGTCACCGGCAGCGACGGCAGCACCTGGACCGAGACCTGGTCCTCGGTGGTGCGCGAGACGGTGGAGGGCATCGACTCCTACCGCGTCGACGTCGTGCTGGACCCCGGCGGCGCCGACCCGTCGGCGTTCACCCTCGCCTACGACGGCGTCATCGCCGCCGACGCCTCCCACGAGGCGGTGGTGGTGCTCACCGACGCCGCCGGGGAGATCTCCACCGCCGGGGTGCTCACCGCCACCGACGACACGCTCGTCATCGGGGACGGCGGCCGCCTGGGCACCGGACTGACCGACATGGTCGGGTACGGGTTGCACCACGTGCTCGAGGGCGCCGACCACCTGCTGTTCCTGCTCACCCTGCTGCTGGTCGCACCGGTGGCCGCCGTCGCCGGCCGCTGGCGCCGGCGGGACGGGATGCGGCCCACCGCACGCTCTGTGCTGGCCGTGGTCACCGCCTTCACCGTCGGGCACTCGCTGACCCTGCTGGCCTCGGCGCTGGGCTGGGTGACCGCGCCCAGCGCGCCGGTCGAGGTGCTGATCGCGGTGTCGGTGGGGGTGGCCGCCGTGCACGCGCTGCGCCCGCTGGCCCGCCGCGGCGAGGTCCTGGTGGCCGGGGGGTTCGGTCTGGTGCACGGGCTGGCGTTCGCCGGCATCCTCACGGACCTGGGACTGGGCGGGGTGACCTCGGTGCCCGCGCTGCTGGCGTTCAACGTCGGCGTGGAGCTGGCCCAGCTGCTCACCGTCGCGCTGGTCTTCCCCTCCCTGTACCTGCTCTCCCGCACCCGCTGGTACCCGGTGGTCCGCGCCACCGGCGCGCTCATCGCGCTGGTGGCCGCCACGACCTGGGCGCTGGACCGGCTGGGCTGGCTGGCCGACCCGCTGGCCGGGGTGGAGGAGACGCTGATCGCGAACCCGTGGTGGGTCGTCGCCGGCCTGGCCCTCCTGGCCCTGGTCGCCTGCACGACCGGACCGTTGGTGCGCCAGGACGACGCCGCCCGGACGACCGACCGTCGCGCCCTCGCCCGGCTCGGATGAGGGACCGGGGCCCGATCAGGTCCGGAGTGCCCGCCGCTGGACCAGGGCCGCCAGCCGCGGGTAGCTGGCGGGGAGCAGCCGCACCAGCAGGTCGACGACCTTCGCGTCGGTGCCGACCAGCACCCGCGCCCGACCGGCCTCCACGCCGTCGACGATGGCCCGGGCCGCCTGCTCGGGGGGCATCCGGAGCAGCTTCTCGTCGTACATCCGCGCCCGTGCCTCGTCCTCCGGTGTGACCAGCCCGTGCTGTCGGGAGTGCTCCAGCGCCGCCCGGGAGATGTCGGTGCGCACGCCACCGGGGTGGACGACGGTGACCTGCACCGGGTGCCCGGCCAGCAGCATCTCCGCGCGCAGGGCCTCGGTGAACCCGCGGACGGCGAACTTGCTCGCGCTGTAGGCGTTGATCGACGCCTGGCCCATGATCCCGTTGAGGCTGGACACGTTCACCACGTGCCCGTCGCCGGAGGCGACCAGGTGGGGGAGGAACGCCTTGGTGCCGTGCAGGACGCCGAAGAGGTTGATGCCCAGGATGCGGTCGTAGTCGGCCCAGTCGCTGTCCAGCACCGTGCTCCCGCCCGCGACCCCGGCGTTGTTGTACACCTGGTGCACGACGCCGAAGTGGTCGGCCACCGTGGCCGCGTGCGCCAGCACCGCGCCGCGGTCGGCGACGTCGAGGACGGCGCTGTGCACCTCGGCGCCCAGCGCCCGCGCGCGGGCCGCGGTCTCGGCCGCCCGGGCCTCGTCCACGTCGGACACCGCCACCCGGGCACCGCGCCGGGCCAGTTCGAGGGCCAGCTGCCGGCCGATGCCGGAACCGGCGCCGGTGACGACGGCGACCTTGCCTCGCACGCTGCTCATCGGGGGTCTCCTGTCGGGGACAGCGACGCCAGCGGGGCGCCGGTGCTGCGGGCGAGGTCGGTGGTGAGCTCGACGAGCTGGTCGACGACGCCGGGGGCCAGGTGGTGGCCCAGGTCGGGGAGCTCGACGAACCGGGAGCCGGGGACGGCGGCCGCGGTGGCCCGGCCGCCGCTCGGGTGCACCATCCGGTCGGCCGACCCGTGGACCACGAGGGTGGGGGCGGTGATCCGCCGCAGCTCCGCGGTCCGGTCGCCGGAGGCCTGGATGGCGCTGATCTGCCGGGGCACGCCGGCCCGGGCGCGTACGCCGCCGCCGCGCTCCCACAGCCCCAGCGCCCAGGCCCGCTCGAGGTCGTCGTCGGGCAGGGCGGTCGGGGAGCCGATGTGCCGCAGCAGGGACAGGTGGCGCTCGACCGACTCCTCGACCGTGCGCGCCGGTGCCTGGGCCAGCCGGGCCAGGGTGGACCGGGCGGGCTGCCCGATCCGCCGGTTCCCGGTGGTGGAGAAGATCGACGTCAGGCTGGCGACCCGGTCCGGGTGCCGCGCGGCGAGCGTCTGGGCGATCATGCCGCCCATCGACATGCCGACCAGGTGGGCGCGGTCGATGGCCAGGTGCTCCAGCAGCCCGTAGGTGTCCGCCGCCATGTCCGCGAGGTCGTAGGCGTCCGGCCGTGGCCGGGCCAGCAGCTGCCGCAGCCGCCCCGGGGACCGGGTGCCGATCACGCTCGAGCGGCCGATGTCGCGGTTGTCGAGGCGGACGACGCGGAACCCGTGGCCGGTGAACCCGTCGACCATCCGCTGCGGCCAGGAGGTGAGGTCCAGGCCGAGGCCGGCGACGAGCAGCAGCGGGACGCCGTCGTCCGGGCCGTCGGTGCGGTAGCAGAGCCGCGGGCCGGCGGGCAGGTCGACGAACCGGTCCAGGTCCGCGGCGCTCACGCGGCGACCTGCTCGGCCGCGCCGCTGCGGGTGAAGACGAGCTCCGGGTCGACGACGCTGTCGACCCGGAGCAGCTTGACGTCCGACCGGTAGTCCATCGAGGTCAACCAGGGCATCCGGTCACCCTGCCGCGGCAGCTGGTGGATGGCCCGCTGGACGTAGCCGGCGGCGAAGTCGAGGAACGGCCGGGTGGGCATGTCCGGGTCGCGGGGCTCGGGGCGGACGCTGTCGTACCCGTGCGCGTCCAGGTGGCTGAGCAACCGGGTGAAGTGCTCGCAGAGCAGCCCGATCTTCAGCGTCCAGGAGCTGTTCGTGTAGCCGACCGCGAAGGCGAGGTTGGGCACGCCGGAGAGCATCATCCCCTTGTAGGCGACGGTCTCGGGCAGCTGCACCTCCTGGCCGTCGACGGTGAACTGCACGCCGCCGAACGCCTGCAGGTTGAGCCCGGTGGCGGTGACGATCACGTCGGCCGGCAGCTCCCGGCCCGACTCCAGCAGCACCCCGGTCTCGGTGAACGTGACGATCCGGTCGGTGACGACCTCGGCCCGGTCCTCACGGATCGCGCGGAACAGGTCGCCGTCCGGGACGGCGCACAGCCGCTGGTCCCACGGGCCGTACGGCGGGTTGAAGTGCTCGTCGACCGGATAGCCGTCGGGGAGCTGCTTGGCGTTGACCCAGCGGATGAGCTTCCGGGCCCGCTCCGGGTGCCGCTGGCAGAACTGCCAGACCAGCCGGCCCTTGGCGATGTTCTTGCGGCGGATCAGCGGGTGGGCGCGCTCCTCGCCCAGCACCCGGCGCAGCCGGTTGGCCAGCTTGTCCTCGGCCGGGACCGGCATGACGTAGCTGGGCGTGCGCTGCAGCATGGTGACGCTCGCGGCCGTCCCGGCCAGCGCCGGGACGAGGGTGACCGCGGTGGCCCCGCTGCCGATGACGACGACGCGCTTGCCCGCGGTGTCCAGGTCCGCGGGCCAGTGCTGCGGGTGCACGAGCTGGCCGGCGAACCGCTCGCGCCCCTCGAAGTGCGGGGTGAAGCCCTCGTCGTAGCGGTAGTAGCCGCCGGCGACGAACAGCCAGCCGCAGGTGAGCGCGGTCCGCTCGCCGGTGTCGGTGCGCTCCACCTCGACGGTCCACCGCGCCCGCTCCGACGACCACGACGCGGCGACCACCCGGGAGTGGAAGCGCACGTGGCCGTCGATCCCGTGCTCGGCCGCGGTGCCGCGCAGGTAGTCGAGGATCCGGTCGGCGCCGGCGATGGACTGCGGGTCGCGCCACGGCGCGAACTCGTAGCCGAAGGTGTGCAGGTCGGAGTCCGACCGGATGCCCGGGTACCGGAACAGGTCCCAGGTGCCGCCGGTCGCCTCGCGCGCCTCCAGCAGCGCGAAGCTGCGCTGCGGGTGGTCGCGCTGCAGGTAGTACGCGGCGCCGATGCCGGAGAGGCCGGCACCCACGATCAGGACGTCGAGGTGCTCGACGGGAGTCGGGGTGCTCATGCTCTCTCCAGCTCGGCAGGGGACGGCGCTGTCTCGACCTTCTGTGACCGGAGGACGTTCTGCCAGCACGATCAGCACCACGGTCGGCACGCAGTGGTGCACGATGAACCGGTGACCTCCGAGTGGCCCACCCCGTCGCCGGCTGTCCGGGAGCTCTTCCGGCGCGGCGCGGAGCTCGCCCTCGATCCCCGGGCCGAGTGGGTCGCCGAGCTGCACACCGCGGCGTTGAGCGGGTCCGGCATGCGCCCGGTCGCCGAGGACCCGGTGCTCGCCGAGGGGGCCCGGCGGGCCAACCGCGCCAACCTGCTGCGCTGGGCCGCGGCCAACGTGGAGCGCCCCGGGGAGCGGGTGCCGGTCGACCTGGGGCCCGAGGTGCTGGAGGGTGCCCGGGACCTGGTCCGGCGCGGGCTCGACCACCGGGGCCTGGACGCCTACCGCACCGCGCAGGCGGTCGCCTGGCGCCGGTGGATGGACATCTGCTTCCAGCTCACCTCGGACACCGCCGAGCTGCGTGAGCTGCTGGACGTGTCGGCGCGGTCCATCAGCACCTTCATCGACGACACCGTCACCGCGGTGTCCGCCCGGATGGCCGCCGAGCGCGCCGAGCTGACCCGCGGTGCGCATGCCGAGCGCCGGGTCACGGTGTCGCTGCTGCTGGAGGGGGCGCCGCTCGCCCGGGCCCGGGCCGAGGCGCAGCTGGGCTACGGGCTCACCGGGCCGCACACCGCCGTCATCGCGTGGAGCGATGCCGGTACTGCCGGTTCGGTCCAGCTGGAGGCGGCGGCCGAGGCGGCGATGCGGGCCGCTGGTGCCGCGGGGCGGCTGACCGTGGTGGCCGGAGCGGCCGCGCTGTGGGTGTGGCTGCCGGTCGGCCGGGCGCCCGAGGCGGAGTCGGTGGCCGCCGGGCTGGCCGACGCCCCGGACGTCCGGGTGGCCGTGGGGCGCCCGGGGGTCGACGTCGAGGGGTTCCGGCGCAGCCACCTGGACGCGGTGACCACCCAGCAGATGCTCGACCGGCTGACCTCGCCGCAGCAGGTCGCCCGCTACGAGGACGTGCAGCTGGTCGCGTTGCTCACCAGGGACCCCGCCCGGGTGGAGGAGTTCCTGGCCGACACCCTGGGCGGCCTCCTCGGTGCCGATGCGGTCACCTGCGAGACGGTGCTGGTCTACGTCCGCGAGCTCGGCAACGCCTCGCGGACGGCGGCGCGGCTGTACACCCACCGGAACACCGTGCTCCGCCGGCTGGCCCGGGCCGAGGACCTGCTGCCGCGGCCCCTGGCGGAGAACGCCGTCGCCGTCGCCGCGGCGCTGGAGGTGCTGCGCTGGCGAGGTGCCCGGCCGTGACGTGGGGAGCAGGGCTTGACCTTGACGCAGGGTCAGGGCTGGACGCTCCCGCCATGACCACCACACCAGCAATCGAGCTCACCGGGCTCACCAAGTCCTACGGCGACCATGCGGTGCTCTCCGGCGTCGACCTGAGCGTCGCCCCGGGCACCGTCCTCGCCCTGCTGGGCGCCAACGGCTCCGGCAAGACCACCACGGTGAAGATCCTGTCCACGCTGCTCCGGACCGACGGCGGCACGGCCACCGTCCACGGGCACGACGTCGCGACCGCGCACGGCGAGGTCCGCGCGTCGATCAGCCTCACCGGACAGTTCGCCGCCGTTGACGAGGTGCTCACCGGGCGGGAGAACCTGGTGCTCGTCGCGAAGCTGCGCCACCTCGACGACGCCGGCGGCATCGCCGACGAGCTGCTCGCCCGCTTCGAGCTGGCCGACGCGGCCGGACGCCGGGTGGCGACCTGGTCGGGCGGGATGCGCCGCCGCCTCGACATCGCGATGAGCCTGATCGGCGACCCGCCCGTGCTCTTCCTCGACGAACCGACGACGGGGCTGGACCCGCAGTCGCGGATCGAGGTCTGGGCGACGGTCCGCGAGCTCGTCGGTCAGGGCACGACGGTGCTGCTCACCACCCAGTACCTGGACGAGGCCGAGCACCTCGCCGACCGGATCGCGATCCTGCACGAGGGGCGGATCATCGCCGAGGGCACCCTCGCCGAGCTCCAGCAGCTGTTGCCGCCGGCCGAGGTCGAGTACGTGGAGAAGCAGCCGACCCTGGAGGACGTCTTCCTGGCGATCGTCGGCCACGACGGCTCCAGCGAGCAGGAGGCCGACCGATGACCGCCGCCGTCCTCCGGGACACCGCGACCCTGTCGAAGCGGTCGCTGCGCCACGTCCTGCGCAGCCCGGACACGATCATCACCACGGCCGTCACGCCGGTCGCCATGCTGCTGCTGTTCGTCTACGTCTTCGGGTCCGCCATCGACGTCGGCGGGGGCCGGTACGTCGACTACCTGCTGCCCGGGGTCCTGCTCATCACCGTCGCCTCCGGGATCGCCTACACCGCCTTCCGGCTCTTCACCGACGTCTCCGGTGGTCTCTTCGAGCGGTTCCGGTCGATGCCGATCGCCCGGTCGGCGGTGCTCTGGGCGCACGTGCTCACCTCGGTCGTCGCCAACCTGCTCGCGCTCGCGCTCGTCGTCCTGGTCGCCGTGGCGATGGGGTTCCGGACCGGCGCGGGCGTGCTCGCCTGGCTCGCCGTCCTCGGCATCCTGGTGCTGTTCACCCTGGCGCTGACCTGGCTGGCCGTGGTCCCCGGGCTGACCGCCAGGTCGGTCGACGGGGTCAGCGGGTTCTCCTACCCCCTCGTCTTCCTGCCGTTCATCAGCTCGGCGTTCGTCCCGACCGACGGCATGCCGGGCCCGGTGCGCTGGTTCGCCGAGAACCAGCCCGTCACCCCGATCGTGGGCACCATCCGCAGTCTGTTCGCGGAGCGGCCGGTCGGGGACGACGGTTGGCTGGCAGTCGCCTGGTGCGTCGGCCTGCTGCTCGTCGCGTACGCGCTGGCGATGAGCACCTACCGCCGGAAGACCGGCTGACCGGGACGATGGCGGAGAGGAGACCCCAGCGCCATGCTGACCATCGGCCAGCTCGCGTCCTACGCCGGCGTGACGGTCCGCGCCGTCCGGCACTACCACGCCAAGGGACTGCTTCCCGAGCCCGAGCGCGACCACTCCGGCTACCGGCGCTACGACGCCGCGGCCGTCGTGGAGCTGATCAGGATCCGGATCCTGGCCGAGGCCGGCGTGCCGCTGTCCCGGGTGCGCGAGCTGCTGGCCGCAGGTGACGAGGGCTTCGCCGTCGCCGTCGCGGAGATCGACCGCCGGCTGCGAGCCGAGATCCGCGACCGACAGCGTCATCGGGAGCGGATCTCCCAGCTCGCCGCCGGCGACAGCCTGGCGTTGCCGCCGGAGGCGGTCGCCTACCTCGACCGGATGCACGAGTACGGGTTCCCGGAGCGGGTGATCGAGATCGAGCGGGACAGCTGGATCCTGCTCGCCGCGCAGATGCCGGACCAGATGTCGGCGTTCATGGCGATCAAGCACGCGCAGATCGAGGACGAACCGCTGCGCCGGCTCTATCTCGACATCGGCGACCTGGCCGACTGCGCGGCGGACGACCCGCGGCTGCCGGCGCTCGCGGACCGGGTGGTCGCCTTCCTCGAGGCGGCGGCAGCCCGGTCCGCGGGGGTGGTGGAGGAGGAGCCGATCAGCGCCGACCTGATCGCGCTCCTCGATGCCGCGTTCGTCGAGGCCTTCGCGTGCGCCCCGCGCCTGTTCCAGCTCCTGGAGGAACGGGGCTTCATCGGCTGGACCGACATCAGGCGCATCGACCCGGCGGGCTGAGGCCCGGTCCTGGTCTGCGGGGACCGTGGAGCGACCGCGCAGGTGCGCGGGAGGCCGCCGGCGGGGGATGCTCACCCCGAGCTCGCTCTTCTCTGCAACGACGCGGAAGACCAGAGGTGCTGCATGACGCCTGACCTGCCGGGGCACTGCGCCGGGAACCGCCACCGGGGCGTCCGGTGACCGACGACCGTGACGCGGACGCCGTCGTCCCGGTGTTCTTCCTGTCCGACAGCACCGGGATCAGCGCGGAGACGATGGGCAACGCGCTGCTCATCCAGTTCCCCGACGTGCACTTCGAACGCACCCTCATCCCGTTCATCTCCTCGGTCGAGGAGGCCCGCGAGGTGGTCGCCCAGCTGGACGAGGCGATGGAGGGGCCGGTCACCCCGCTGGTGTTCACCACCGCCGCCGTCGACGAGGTGCGCGAGGAGCTGCTGCGGACCAAGGCCCCGATCATCGACTTCTTCGGCATCCACATGGACCGGGTCGAGGAGCAGCTGGGCACCCGCGGACTGCGGGAGGCCCGGCGGCTGCACGGGGTCGGCGACGTCCGCCGCTACAACAGTCGGATGGCGGCGATCGAGTTCGCCATCGAGCACGACGACGGCCTGAGCCCGCGCGGGCTGGACCGGGCCGACGTCGTCCTGCTGGCGCCGTCCCGGTGCGGCAAGACGCCGACCGCGATGTACCTCGCGCTGCAGCACGGCCTCTTCGTGGCCAACTACCCGCTGGTCGACGAGGACCTGGAGACCACCGACCTGCCCCGCCCGGTGAAGGACCTCCGCGAGCGGTGCTTCGGGCTGACCACCACGGTCTCCCGGCTCAGCCGGGTCCGGCAGGAGCGGCGGCCGGACTCGCGGTACGCATCCGAGGACCAGTGCCGGTACGAGCTGCGCCGGGCGACGGCGATGTACGAGACGCACTCCCTGCCCACGGTCGACACCTCGGCGGCCTCCGTCGAGGAGATCGCCGCCGTGGTGATCCAGACCCTGGCCCGGCAACGGCGCAGCTCCGGCCAGCGCCCGCCATCCGGCCACGACCTCCGGCGAGGAAGGACCCCCCGACCATGAGCACCGACACCGCACCCGAGGCCCCGGCCGGCAGGACCCCGGACGACGGCGACAACGTCCGCTGGTTCGCCGAGCTCGGGCTCGGCGACCTGGAGGTCGTGGGCGGGAAGAACGCCTCGCTCGGCGAGATGATCTCCCACCTCGCCGACGCCGGGGTCAGCGTCCCGGACGGCTTCGCCACCACCGCGGCGGCCTACCAGCGCTTCCTCGGCGACACCGGGCTGGCCGCCCGGATCGCCGACCGGCTGCGCACGCTGGACACCGACGACGTCCGGGCGCTGTCCGCCGCCGGCACGGAGATCCGCCGGGCGGTGGTCGAGCAGCCGTTCCCGCCGGCGCTGGAGGCCGACATCCGGGCCGCGTACGAACGGCTCGCCGGGGACGACGCGGAGGCCTCCTTCGCGGTCCGGTCCAGCGCCACGGCCGAGGACCTGCCCGACGCCTCCTTCGCCGGCCAGCAAGAGACCTTCCTCAACGTGCGCGGCATCGACGCCGTCCTGCAGGCGGTCCGCGAGGTCTACGCCTCGCTCTACAACGACCGGGCCATCGCCTACCGGGTGCACCACGGCTTCGACCACGAGTCGGTCTCGCTGTCGGCGGGCGTGCAGCGGATGGTCCGCTCGGACGTCGGGGCGTCGGGCGTGCTGTTCACCATGGACACCGAGTCCGGTTTCCGGGACGCCGTCTTCGTCACCTCGGCCTACGGGCTGGGGGAGGGCGTGGTGCAGGGGGCGGTCAACCCCGACGAGTTCTACGTCTACAAGCCCGCCCTGCGCGCCGGCCGCCCGGCCGTGCTGAAGCGCGGCGTGGGGGAGAAGGCCACCAAGATGGTCTACACCGCGCACGCCGAGGTCGGCCGGACGACGGAGTTCGTCGACGTCGACCCCGCCGACCGCCGGAAGCTGTCCCTCACCGACGACGAGGTCCTCGAGCTGGCCCGCCAGGCGCTCAAGATCGAGGAGCACTACGGCCGGCCGATGGACATCGAGTGGGGCAAGGACGGCCGCACCGGGGAGCTGATGATCCTGCAGGCGCGCCCGGAGACGGTGCAGTCCCGCGCCGGGACCACCTCCGAGCGCTACCGGCTCACCGGCACCGGGGACGTCGTGGTCGAGGGGCGGGCGATCGGGCAGAAGATCGGCGCGGGTGCGGTCCGGGTGCTCACCGACATCGACGAGATGGACTCCTTCACCCCCGGCGACGTGCTGGTCGCCGACATGACCGACCCGGACTGGGAACCGATCATGAAGCGGGCCGCGGCGATCGTGACCAACCGCGGCGGCCGCACCTGCCACGCGGCGATCATCGCCCGCGAGCTCGGCATCCCCGCCGTCGTCGGCACCGGGACCGCCACCCGGGCCCTGTCCGACGGCGACCCGGTCACCGTCTCCTGCGCCGAGGGCGACACCGGCCTGGTCTACGCCGGCGAGGTCGGCTTCGAGGTCGCCGAGACCGAGCTGGACGCCATGCCGGAGATCCCCACCAAGATCATGATGAACGTGGGGACGCCGGAGCAGGCCTTCGCCTTCTCCCGGCTGCCGCACGCCGGGGTCGGGCTGGCCCGGCTGGAGTTCATCATCAACCGGCAGATCGGGATCCACCCGCGCGCCCTGCTGGAGCTGGACACCCTGGACGCGCCGCTGAAGGCGGAGATCGAGGAGCGGATCGTCGCCTACCCCTCGGCGCGGGACTTCTTCGTGCAGCGGGTGGCCGAGGGCGTCTCCATGATCGCCGCGGCGTTCGCGCCGGAGCCGGTGATCGTGCGGATGAGCGACTTCAAGTCCAACGAGTACGCCAACCTGCTCGGCGGCGAGGCCTACGAGCCGCACGAGGAGAACCCGATGCTCGGCTACCGCGGGGCGTCGCGGTACCTGTCGGCCGACTTCGCCGACTGCTTCGCGATGGAGTGCGAGGCGCTGCGGTACGTCCGCGACGAGATGGGGCTGACCAACGTCAAGATCATGATCCCGTTCGTCCGGACCGTGGCGGAGATCGAGGGCGTGGTGCGGCTGCTCGGCGAGCACGGCCTGCGCCGCGGAGAGAACGACCTGTCGGTGGTGATGATGTGCGAGCTGCCGTCCAACGCGCTGCTGGCTCACGAGTTCCTCGACCACGTCGACGGGTTCTCCATCGGCTCCAACGACATGACCCAGCTGGTGCTCGGCCTCGACCGCGACTCCAGCCTGGTGGCCGGCAGCTTCGACGAGCGCAACCCCGCCGTCCTCGCCGTGCTGGAGATGGCGATCAAGGCGTGCCTGGAGCGCGGCAAGTACGTCGGCATCTGCGGCCAGGGCCCGAGCGACCACCCCGACCTGGCCGAGTGGCTGGTGGCCCAGGGGATCGAGTCGATGTCGCTGAACCCGGACACCGTCGTCGACACCTGGCTGCACCTGGCCAGGACGGGGCGCCCGGCCTGACAGCAGGCCCGAGGACACCGCTCGACGTCGTCGGCCCGGCGACGGGCTGGTGGCCGGCTCGGACGGTCAGTCGCCCGAGGGGTCCCGGTCGTCGGCCGCGCGTTGCTGCTCGATCCGGCCGAGCACCGTCTTCCGGTTCGTCCCGAGGTCCCGCTCGGCGCGCTGGGCCCGGTCCAGCTGCGTCTCTCCGTGCAGGCCGGCGACCCGGCGTCGCGCCTCGGGCGCCGGGACGTCGAGCAGCTCGGCCGCCCGGCGGGCCTCCCGGGCGGCCTCGGTGTCCGGGACGTGCTGCCTCGTACCGGACTGACCCAGCCGCCCGCCGCGGTCGCCGGCCTTGATCTCCTCCTTGAGCCGGGCGCGCAGCTCCGGGTCGGTGTAGTCGTCCTCGTAGTCCTCCGCCGTCCTGCCGCTCATGGCGACCGCCGTACCCCGGCAGGGCCATCCCGACTCCGCAGCCCGCGCGGGGCTCCCGGTGGTGCTCGTCGACCGCGGGGTGCCGGTGGCTGCTCGGGGAGCGGGCGCGGTGGTGACGGCGTGCGCCGTACAGTCGCCTTCTCATCGGGACGTGCAGCGCACGTGTCCTGCCTCCGGAGGGACACGTGCCCAGTCCACTGCCACCTGTCCCCGCGGTGCCGGCCGGGTCCGATCCGGCGTTCGAGCGCTTCGCCCGGCTGGTCCGGCGGCAGCTGGGCGTGCCCGTGGCACTGGTCACCTTCGTCTCCGCGGACGAGCAGGTGTTCCCGGGCGCCCTCGGGCTGGCCGAACCGTGGCAGACGAGCCGCCGGACGCCGCTGAGCCACTCCTTCTGCCAGCACGTGGTCCGTTCCGGGGAGCCCCTGGTCGTCCCCGACGCCCGCACCGACCCGCTGGTCGCCGACAACCTGGCCATCCCCGACCTGCACGTCATCGCCTACGCCGGTGTCCCGCTGACCGACGTCGACGGGAACGTCGTGGGGTCGCTGTGCGCGATCGACAGCCGTCCCCGTGCCTGGTCCGAGGACGACCTGGCGGTGCTGGTCGACCTGGCCGGGGCGTGCAGCTCGGAGGTCCAGCTGCGGACTGCACGACGTCGCGCCGCGGACGCCGGCGTGGTCGCGGAGGCGTCGTCGGCGCGGACGCGCCGGCTGCTGGCCGACCAGGAGATCGACCGGTCCCGGTGGGCCCTGGCGCTGGAGGCCGGGCGGGTCGGGACCTTCGACCTGGACCTGGCCACCGGCGCCCTGGCGGTGGACGACCGGCTGCTGGAGCTGTCCGGGATGGACCGCGCCACGTTCACCGGCCGCCCCGAGGACGTCTACGCGCACGTGCACCCCGAGGACCTCCCTGAGGTCGTCGCCCGGGTGCAGCGGGCGGTCGAGAGCCGCGGCACCTACGACGCCGAGTACCGGATCGTCCTCGCTGACGGCGGGGAGCGGTGGGTGGCCGCCCGTGGGCAGGTGGCGGGCGGTGAGGACGGCACGTCAGCCCGCCTCCTCGGCGTCGTCCACGACACGACCCCCCAGCGGCGGAGCCTGGAGCTGGCCGCGCAGACCCTGGACTCGATGGCCGTCGGCTACCTGGCGATGGACGGCGACTGGCGGATCACCTACGCCAACAAGGAGGCCGAGCGCACGGTGGGCCGCGCGCGTGCCGAGCTGGTCGGCGGCGTCCTCTGGGACCTGTTCCCGGCGACGCTGGGCACCGAGTTCGAGGCCCGCTACCGCGGGGTCGCCGAGACCGGGCAGCCGTGCACGTTCGACGCCTGGTACCCCGAACCGCTCGACGCCTGGTACGAGGTGCGGGCCAACCCCGAACACGGCGGGGTCGCGCTGTACTTCACCGACATCAGCGCACGGGTGCGCGCGCAGCAGCACAGCGACCTGCTGGGGGAGGTCTCCCGTGAGCTCACCGGCGTGCTGGACGCCGAGCAGGCCGTCGCCCGCCTGGCCCGGTTGGTCGTGCCGGCCCTCGCCGACTGGTGCGTGGTCACGCTCGTCGACGACGACCAGCAGACCGGCAGCCGCCGCGGTCTGCGGGACGTCGGCTGGTGGCACGCCGACCCCGCGCTGCGCCCGGTCGTCGAGGCCTACGCGCGGGAGCGCGTCCCCGCGCTGCGGGACACGTCCTTCCTCGGCCAGGTGCTGCTCACCGGACGCACCGCCACCGCCACCACGGACGCGACCGACCGCATCCGGGACGTGCTGCGGCCCGGCCGGGCACAGCAGCTCCTCGGCGACCTGGCCCCGGAGTCCTTCGGCATCCTCGCCCTGCGCGGCCGGGACCGGACCGTGGGCCTGCTCAGCCTCTTCAACGGGGCGGCCCGTGCGCCGATCACGGCGGCCGAGCTGCAGGTGGCCGCCGACATCGCCGGGCGGGCCGGCCTCGCGCTGGACAACGCCCGGCTCTACCGGGAGCAGCGGCAGCTGTCCGAGGAGCTGCAGCGCTGGCTGCTGACCGCCCCGGCGGCGCCGGACCAGGTGCAGATCGTGGTGCGCTACACCCCGGCCGCGGAGGCGGCACAGGTCGGCGGTGACTGGTACGACGCCTTCGTCCAACCGGGAGGCAGCACCATCGTCACGATCGGCGACGTCCTGGGCCACAACACCGCGGCCGCTGCCGCGATGGGGCAGCTCCGGTCGATGCTGCGCGCGATCGCCGTCACCAGCGATGCCGGGCCCGCCGAGGTGCTCACCCGGGTCGACGAGGCGATGGCCACCCTGCAGATCCGGACGAACGCGACGGCCGTGGTGCTCCGCCTGGAGCAGACCGACGAGCAGGCCCGGGACGGCACGACCACCGTGCGCTGGTCCAACGCCGGGCACCCGCCGCCGATGGTGATCGCCCCGGACGGGACGGTGCTGGCGCTGACGGCCCCGCGGGCGGACCTGCTGCTCGGGGTCGACGACAGCGCGCCCCGGCGGGAGCGCGAGGTGACCCTCGACCGGGACGCCGTCCTCCTGCTCTACACCGACGGCCTGATCGAGCGGCGCGACTCCGACCTCGACGCCGGCCTCGACCGGCTGCGCGACGCCCTGGCCGACCTCGCCGGGCTGGACCTGGACGAGCTGTGCGACCAGCTGCTCGCCCGTCTGCTGCCCGACGACGTCGACGACGACGTCGCCCTGATCGCCGTCCGGCTGCGCCCGCACCGACGAGGTCGCTGACCGCACAGGTCACCAGCGCCGCTGGACGCCTGCCAGCCCGCGTGCGCGGCGTCCGGCGGTGGGTCAGGCAGCCGTTGCCTTGACGGCGCGCAGGATCGCGTCGGCGACCTCGTCGGGCCGGGAGACGGGCACCGCGTGCGAGGCGCCGGCGAGCTCGACGACCTCGTGGGCGCCGGCCCGCTCGGCCATGAACCGCTGCGCCTGCGGCGGGATGTTGCGGTCCAGCTCCGGCACCAGGAACCAGGACGGGGCGTGCTGCCACGCCGGGTCGGCCGGCGCGCCCTCGTTCAGGGCGACGTCGCTCAGCGGCCGCTGCGTGGCCGCCGCCAGCGCCGCGTCCTCCGCCGACAGATCCGCGGCGAACTGCTGGTGGAACAGCTCCTGGCGGATGTAGAGGTCGGTGCTGCCGTCGGCCAGCGGGACCGGCTGGATCGTGTCGCCGAGCGTGCTGCCGGGGTAGCGGCCGGACAGCTCCGCGATGCTCTCGCCCTCCTGCGGGGCGAACGCGGCGACGTACACCAGCGCCGTGACCGCGCGGTTCCCCTGGGCCGCCGCGGAGATGACCGCGCCGCCGTAGGAGTGGCCGACCAGCACGACCGGCCCCTCGATCGAGTCGAGGACGGCCTTCACCGAGGCGGCGTCGCCGGACAGGCTGCGCAGCGGGTTGGCCGCGGCGACGGTGCGGTGCCCGGCGGACTGGAGCCGGGCGATGACGCCGCCCCAGCTCGCGGACTCGGCGAAGGCGCCGTGCACGAGGACGACGGTGGGCTGGGTCATGGGGGCCTCCAGGGGCTGGTCGTGGACGAACGGGTGTGCCACGGTGACGACCGCGGTGGTGGCGCGAGCGCCACGCGGCCCCCAGCGTCGGCGGCCGGAGCCCCGTCGGCATCGCACGGACGTACCAGATGCACGGCGTCCGTCGTCTCGTACAAGTCAGGCCCGGGCCCGGGTCCGGGCTCGCTCCAGGAGGTCGTCGTGCTGCCCAACGACCGCACGCCGTTGCGCGGGCGGGACACCGAGCGGGCCCTGCTGCACCGCCGGGTCGGCGCCGCCCGGCAGGACGGCCGGGGCCGGGTCGTGGTCGTCGCCGGTGCCCCCGGCTCCGGCAAGTCGCGGCTGCTCCAGGAGGCCCGGGCCCTGGCCGCCGATGCCGGGGCGCGGGTCCTCGCGGTGTCCGGCGACCCGGACGAGCACGTCATCCCGCACGGGCCGCTGCTGGACGCGGTGCAGGCCGGGCCGCACCCGCTGCTCCCACCTGACGTCCTCGCTGCGCTGCCCCGGGGCCCGGAGCAGGGCTGGTGGCTGCGCAACGAGCTGCAGGCCCGGCTGGAACGCCTCGCCATGCAGCAGCACGTACTCGTCAGCGTCGACGACCTCCAGTGGTGCGACCACGCGACCCTCCGCGTGCTGCGGACCCTGCCGCCGCGGCTGGCCACCGAGGCCGTCGTCTGGGTCGTCGCCGTCCGCGAGGGCGAGGTCGACCCGGCCGTCTCCGCCACGGTGCGCGCGCTGACCGAGGCCGGCGCCGACCGGGTGGACCTGCGCCCCCTGGACGACGAGGCGGTGGCGCAGCTGGCCGGTGACGTGCTGGGGGCGACGCCGGACGACGACGTCCTCGCCTCGGCGGCGCGTGCCGACGGCCACCCGCTGCTGCTGGTCGAGCTGCTCCGCGGCTGGCAGGACGAGCACCTGGTCCAGCTGGACGCGGGGCGGGCCCGGCTGGTCGATGACGTCCTGCCCGCGCGGCTGCGCGATGCCGTCGCCCGGCGCACCGAGCGGCTGTCGGCGCCGGCGCGCGAACTGCTCCAGGTCGGCGCGGTGCTCGGCCGGCAGTTCCCGCCGGACCTGCTCGCCGCCGTGCTCGACCGGCCGCCGACCGCGGTGCTCGGCCCGCTGCAGGAGGTCATCGCGGCGGGGCTGTTGGCCGATGCCGGGGAGCAGATCGGCTTCCGGCACGACCTGATCCGGGAGTCGGTGGCCGCCGGCATGCCCGCCGGGTTCGCCCGGGTGCTGCGCCGGCACGCGGTCGACGTCCTGCTCGCCCGCGGCGCACCGACTCTGCAGGTGGCGACCATGCTGGCCGAGTCGGCGGCGCCGGGTGACCTGGTCGCGGTCGAGGCGCTGCGTTCGGCGGCCGCGACCCTGGCCCTCACGTCGTCCCCAGCGGCGGCGGGGTTCAGCCTCCGGGCGCTCGAGCTGCTCCCGGCGGACTCACCGCTCCGCCCGGAGACCGCGGCCGAGTCGGTGCTGCTGCTGTGGCAGTGCGGCCGGGCCGTTGCCGCCCAGGAGTTGGCGGCCACCATGCTCGCCGGGACGCTGGGGGTCGACCCCGTCGCGGAGGCTCAGGTCCGGCTGGGGCTGGCCCGGTTCACCACCCGGTACTTAGCGACCGAGGCGGTGCGGCAGTGCGAGACGGCGCTGACCCTGCCCGGCCTCCCGGAGGACCTGCGCACGCGGCTACGGCTGGTCCTCGCGGTCAACCACGGGCTCGGCGGTGACCCCGAGGCCGCGGACGCGGTCCTGGCGTCGGTGCGCGACGCGGTCGAGGACGACGCGGA
This sequence comes from Modestobacter caceresii, assembly GCF_000761485.1. Classification (GTDB taxonomy): domain Bacteria; phylum Actinomycetota; class Actinomycetes; order Mycobacteriales; family Geodermatophilaceae; genus Modestobacter; species Modestobacter caceresii. The sequence continues at coordinate 61,840 of NZ_JPMX01000091.1, read as the reverse complement.
CCCCCGCCTGGTCTCGGTACTGGCCCGGGCCGAGACGTACGTGGCCTTCCACCGGCACCGGTGGGACCGGGCGTTCCGACGGCACCAGGACGTCATCCGGCTCGCCCCCGCCGGCGAGGAGATCAACCCGCCCGGCATGTGGGAGGCGGCGATGTGGACCTCGATCGGCCAGCCGGCGCGCTGCCTGGCGCTGGTCGACGCCGAGCTGTCCGCCGCGCGGGCCGACGGCCGGATCGGCTCGCTGCTGCTGTACAGCAGCCTGCGCGCCCGCGCGCTGTTCGACGCGGGACGCCTGGTCGAGGCGCGCGCCGAGGCCGAGTCCGTGCTCGACATGGAGGACGTCGACCTCGTCGGGGGCCTGCTGGACCTGCTCGTCGTCCACGTGCTCGTGCGCGGCGCGCTGCACGCCGGCCGGCCCGACGTCGTCCGGGCCGACCGCGCCCGGGTGCAGCAGATGAGCACCGACGACACCGGGCAGGTCCGCCGCAACGGGCTGTGGCTCACCGCGCTGATCGCCGACGCCGCGGGGGACACCGCAGCGGCGCTCGCCGGCGCAGCGGAGGGGATCGCGACCCTGGAACGCCCGGGTCCGTCGCTGGCCGGCCTGCCCGACATCGCCGACGAGGTGCTGCTCGTCCGGATGGCGCTGCGGGCCGGGGAGCGAGAGGTCGCCGTCCGTGCCGGGGCCGTGGCGCAGCGCCGGGCCGCCGCGAACCCCACGTACCCGATGGCCGCGGCGGTCGCGCGGCACGCCCGCGGGCTGATCGACGACGACGAGGCCTGCCTGCGCGACGCTCTGCGGCTGATGGCCGACACCGAACGGCCACTGGTACGGGCCTCGGCGCAGGAGGACCTCGCCCGGCTGGTCGCCGCGGCGCGGCCGCGCGAGGCGGTGGCGCTGCTGGACGACGCCCTGGCGGCCTACACCGCGGCCGGTGCGGAGCGCGACGCCGCCCGGGCCCGGCGGCGGCTGCGGGACCTGGGTGTGCGGCGGCGCCGCACCCTCGGCCCACCCGCTGCGCAGCACGGCCTGGTCGCGCTGACCCCGGCGGAACGGGAGGTGGTGCGCCTGGTGGCCGAGGGGGGCACGAACCGGGAGGTGGCCGCGCGGCTGTTCCTCTCCCCGCACACGGTGAACACCCACCTGCGCAACGCCTTCACCAAGCTCGGCGTGCGGTCCCGCGTGGAGGTCGCCCGGCTGGTCGACGCCGGTCGCTGAGGCGGGGCCCTCAGTCCTGGCGTCGCGCCGGCCCGCGTTTGGTCCGGTACATGGCGGCGTCGGCGCAGGCGAGGAGCGAGGCCGGGTCGTCGGCCTCCTCGGGGAAGACCGCCGCCCCGGAGCTGGCGCGGATCCGCAGGGCCGTCCCGGGCAGCTGGAGCGGTGCCTCGAGGGCGGCACGCAGGTGCTCCTGCACCCGCCGGACCATCTCCTCCGCAGGCGGGCGGCTGCCGTCGTCCGGCCGTGCCCGGCCGGACGCGGGGAGGCCGGCGAGGACGACCAGGAACTCGTCGCCGCCCAGCCGGCCCAGCAGGTCGCCGGCGCGGACGGCCGAGCGCAGGCGAGAGGCCGCCCCGACGAGCGCGGCGTCGCCGACGGCGTGACCGAAGCGGTCGTTGATCGCCTTGAAGTCGTCGAGGTCCAGCAGCACCGCCGCCACGCTCCCGCCGCTGCGTCGGGCGCGGTGCAGTTCCAGGTTCAGGTGCTCCAGCACGTGTGCCCGGTTGGGGAGGCCGGTGAGCTGGTCGTGGTGGGCCAGGTACGCCGTCCGCCGCTCCCGGTCGACGCGTGCGGTCACGTCCAGCTGGCTGCCGATCAGGTGCGTGACCTCGCCGTGCGCGTCCCGGACGGCGCTGACGTGCAGTTCGTTCCAGAACGCCGAGCCGTCGCGCCGGTAGTTGAGCAGCACCGCGTCGACGTCGCGCCCGGCGAGCAGCCGCCGCCGGATCGGGTGCACCTGGTTGCGGTCGGTGTCGGCCCCCTGCAGGAAGCGACAGTTGCGGCCGAGCACCTCTGACTCCGGGTAGCCGGTCATCCGCAGGAACGCGGCGTTCGCGTAGACCAGCGGGAGGTCGGGGCGGCGGGCGTCGGCGATGACGATCCCGTTGCTCGCGACCGAGACGGCCCGGAGCATCAGGTCCGGCAGGTCGGCCTCGGTGACCCGCGCGACGGGGTCGCCAGGGGCCGGGGCGGGGAGCGGCAGCGGCGTCGCCGTCCCGGCCGGCGGGCGGGTCTTCTCCAGCAGCAGCCCGGCGGCCTCGAGCACCCGCTGCCGGTCGTAGGTCAGCACGTAGTCGAGTCGGCGCGCGGCCGAGCGCACCGGGACGGGGGCCGCGGTCGGGTCGCCGCGACCGTCCACCGGGACCTCGCGAGCGGCCAGCGCAGCCGCGAAGTGCGGGCTGACCACGGTCACGACCCACTGGTCGGTCAGCGGGTCGTCGGCATCGAGGGCGGTGCCCACCACGCCCGGCGCGGGCTCGTCGGGCATCCCCGCGCCGGTCACCGCGGTCAGGGCGGTGAGGCTCCCGAGCGTCTCGTAGCGGCGGCGGGTGCGCGCGCTCATCAGGTCGGCGTGCTGGAAGTTCGCGAGGACGACGGTCTGATCGTCCAGCAGGAGTGCCTGGCGCTCGACCTGACGGGTCATCGAGGCGAGCAGTGGCACGCCGGCGCGCTGCGGTCCCGAGGCGGCGGCGAGCACCTCGTACGGCGTCCCCGGGCCGGTTCCCCCGGCGCCTCGCGCGGGCGTGGCCGGGCGCAGCTGCAGGCCCCGCATGCCGGCCGCCGGCAGGTCCCCCGGACGCCCGAACATCCAGCCCTGACCGAGTCGCGCGCCCATCGCCAGCGCGCGGTCCAGGTGCTCGGTGGTCTCGATCCCCTCGGCCAGGACGAGCGCGCCCGAGCGCTCGGCGTCGGCACGCACGGCGTTGACCACCGCGGCGGCCTGCAGGCTGGTGTGTCCGCGCACCAGGGCCAGGTCCAGCTTGATCACGTCCGGCCGGAGGAACGACACGAGTGCGAGCCCGGCCGGCTCGGCACCGACGTCGTCCAGCGCCACCCGCCAGCCGATCTCGCGCGCGCCCCGCACGCCACGGACCAGGTCGGCCGGGCGCTCGAGCAGGTCGCGCTCGGTGACCTCCAGGACCACCTGCACCCCGGCCGGCGTGAGGTCGGCCAGGTCGGCCAGGTCGGCGGGGGAGAGGGTGGACAGCGTCGCCGGCTCGATGTTCACGAACAGGGTGGTCGGCTCCGCGGCGCCGGCGACCCCGCGCAGCGCAGCGCGCAGGCACGCGGCGTCCAGCGACGCGGTGGTCCCGGCTGCTGCGGCCGCGGCGAACAGCTCGGTCGGGGACTCCAGCGGCCCCGGCTCGCCGCGGGACAGTGCCTCCACCGCCACCAGCGCGCCGTCGGACAGGTCCACGATCGGCTGGAACAGCGACCGCACAGCGTGCCCTTCGCACACCCGTGAGGTCATGGGCCAAGCCTTCCACGCCGGGCCGGTCGGCGCGGGTCCTGAGCTGCACCCGGCAGACGACGCTGGGCTGCGCCGACCGTGCGGCGCTGGGCGCCCGCGGGGTGTGGCGCTTGACACAGCCTCGTGGACACCGATTGGGTGGCGGAGGGAAAGCGCTTGCCGGGCCGCCGTGCCCGACGGTGACCGTCCAGACCAGAGGAGCTCTGTGACCCACTCGAAGCAGCCGGTCCGCGTCGCGGTCGTGGGAGCCGGGAACATCGCCGACGACCGCCACCTCCCGGCGTTGCGCGGGATGGGGGAGCGCGTCGAGGTGGTCGCGCTGGTCGACGTCGAGGAGTCCCGGGCCCGCGCCCTCGCCCAGCGCTGGGACGTCCCACACGCCTTCGGCGACCTCGCCGCGATGCTGGCCGCGGAGTCGCCGGACCTGGTGGTGGTGTGCACCCCGCCGGGCGCGCACCTCGACGGCGTGACGACGTGCCTGCGCGCCGGTGCCTGGGTGTGGTGCGAGAAGCCGCCGATGCTCTCGCTCTCCGAACTCGACGCCGTCGCCGAGCTCGAGCGCGACGGCGGCCCGTACGCCACCTACGTGTTCCAGCACCGTTTCGGCTCCGGCGCCACCCGGCTGCGCGAGCTGGTGCGCACCGGTGAGCTGGGCCGGCCGCTGGTCGCCGTCTGCCACACCCTCTGGTACCGCGACCCCGCCTACTACGAGGTGGCCTGGCGGGGGCGCTGGGCCACCGAGGGCGGCGGCCCGACGATGGGCCACGGCATCCACCAGATGGACCTGCTGCTGTCCTTGCTCGGCGACTGGCGCGAGGTCACCGCGGTCACCGGCACGCTGGAACGCGACGTCGAGACCGAGGACGTCGCGATGGCGGTGGTGACGTTCGCGTCCGGGGCGATGGCCACCGTCGTCAACAGCGTGCTCTCGCCCCGGGAGACCAGCTACCTGCGCTTCGACTTCACCGACGCGACCGTCGAGCTGCAGCACGTCTACGGCTACGGCGACGACGACTGGACGTGGACCCCCGCCCCGCACGTCGCCGACCCCGACCGGGTCGCCGGCTGGCGGGCCACCGCCGGGGTGCCCAGCGGGCACGCCGCGCAGCTGCGCAGCCTGCTGGACTCCTTCGACCGGCGGGAGCGGCCGCAGGTCAGCGGCGTCCAGGGCCGGGAGACGATGGAGTTGGTCACCGGCATCTACCGGTCGGCCGCCACCGGCCGCAGCGTCGCCCGCGCGGACCTGGTGCCGGGCAGTCCGCACTACGACCGGCTCGGCGGCGAGCTGGTCACCGCGGGCGGTGCCCGATGAGCCGCCCGATGGGCGCGGCGTTCCGGGTCACCCACGAGCACGGCCGCCGGGTCGTCGTCGCGGTCGAGGGGGAGGGCCTGGGGCAGGGCTCGGGCCGGGTCGAGGTGGCCACCTACGAGCTCGGCTCGGACGTGGCCGCCTTCGAGGCGCCCAAGCCCTACCTGCACCCGCTGCGCACCCTCTCCGGTGCGCTCGTGTCGGCGTACCGGCCGCACGACCACCGGTGGCACAAGGGCCTGCAGATGACCGTCTCGCACCTGGACGACCAGAACTTCTGGGGCGGGTCCAGCTACCGGCACGGCGAGGGCTACGTCCCGGTGGACAACGTCGGTCGGATGCGGCACGACGGGTTCGCCGCGGTCGAGGTGGCCGACGCCGAGGTCTGCCTGGCCCAGGAGCTCACCTGGGTCACCGCGGCCGGCGAGGACTGGGTGAGCGAGCGGCGGGAGCTGCGCTGGCACGGCCTGGACGTCGAGCGGGGCACCTGGACGCTGGACTTCGCCACCGAGCTGCGCAACGTCCGGGGCGCGGACCTGCACGTCGGCAGCCCGACCAGCCACGGCCGCCCGGACGCCGGCTACACCGGGTTCTTCTGGCGCGGACCGCGCGGGTTCACCGGGGGCGAGGTGGTCACCGCCGACCCGGACGCCCCGGCCGAGCCGATGGGGACGACGTCCCCGTGGCTGGCCTTCACCGGGCAGCACGACGAGGTCGACGGCGGCGCGACGCTGCTGTTCTCCGCCGGCACCAGCTCCGCGCCGGTGCCGCTGCGCTGGTTCGTCCGGCGCGAGCCGTTCCCGGCGGTCAACCCGTCGCCGGCGTTCAGCGAGGAGGTGACGATCGCCCCCGACGAGACGCTGACGTTGCGGCACCGGGTGGTGTTCGCCGACCGGGCGTGGAGCCGCGCCGAGGTGACGGCGTTCGCGGCGGAGCACACGCTGTGAGCGGCGCCGGGGGCACGGTGCCGCCGCTGCCCGGGGCGGTCGGGCTGAGCGGCCTGTCGGTCTACCCGTGGGGCACCGCGGACGGGCTGCACGGTGGCTCCCCGCACCTGCACCTGTGCTGCTCGGAGGCCTACGTCGTGGTCGCCGGCCGCGGCCGGCTGCAGACGCTCACCCTCGCCGGCGGTGCCGCGGAGCTGCCGCTGACCGCCGGGGACGTCGTCTGGTTCACCCCGGGCACGATCCACCGGGCGGTGAACGACGAGGACCTGCAGGTGGTCGTGGTCATGGAGAACAGCGGGCTGCCCGAGGCCGGGGACGCCGTCCTCACCCTGCCGGCCCAACACCTGCGGGACCCCGACGCCTACGCCGCGGCCACCTCCCTCGTCGGCCCGGACGGGCAGCCGTCGCCGGAGCGGGCGCGGGCCCGTCGTGACCTGGCCGTGGCCGGTTTCCTGGAGCTGCGCGACCGCACCACGGCCGGGGACGCCGGTGCGCTCACCGCCTTCCACGAGGCCGCCGCAGCGCTGGTGCGGCCCCGCGTGCCGGACTGGCGGGAACGGTGGACGGCCGGTGCCCTGGCCGCGGCCCACCGCACCGGGGAGCGGCTCGACGCGCTGACAGAGGGCCAGGCACCGCACCTGCGCGCCGCCGGGGTGCACCGGCTGTCCCGGCAGACCGAGCCGGTGCTCGGCATGTGCGGCTTCCTCTCGCCCTACCTGCCCGAGCACTCGTCCCCGGCCGGGTGACGACGGAGCCCCCCGACCTGCCGCTCCCGGGCTACCGGCCGGGGTGACCGGCCCCGGCGCGGCTCGGTCGGCGTCGGCGTGTCGCCCCGCGGCACCCCGGGACGACACGCCGACCCCCGGCTCCGGGATGCTGTCCCGGTCAGCCCCGCGGGAGCGGGCGCGGCCCCGGCCGGGGCGCTGGCGAGTCGCGAACGACGGAGGAGACCCCCATGCCGGCTGACCAGTTGCTGGACGAGGCGACGCGGATCGCCGATGCGCTGCTCGAGGTCCAGACCCGGGTGAACGCCCAGATCGACGCCGCACTGACCGAGCTGCTGCCCGGCGTGCAGCAGCGACTGGGTGCCGCGCCGGCACCGGACGTCGACGTCAGCGACCTGGGGAACGCCCGGATCACCGGCCTGAGCGTCGTCGTCACCCCGGCTGCGGTGGCGACCGTCGTCCCGCTGTCGGCGGAGTCGGCCGCCACCACCCGGGACGCGCGTCGGGTCACGGCCGCCATCGTCGGGGGCGCCGACGACCGGCTGGCCGTCATCGCCGGTCCCTGCTCGATCCACGACCCGGCCGCCGCCCTGGAGTACGCCGCCTTCCTCGCCCGGATGCGCGCGCGGCACGGCGCGGACCTGGAGATCCTGATGCGGACCTACACCGAGAAGCCGCGGACCGAGGTGGACTGGAAGGGGTTCGCCTACGACCCGTTCCTGGACGGCTCCAGCCGGATCAGCGTCGGCCTCGTCGCCACCCGGATGCTGATGGGCGCGATCACCGCGCTCGGTGTCCCGGTGGCAGCCGAGCCGCTGAACGCGCTCACCCCGCAGTACGTCGACGGGCTGGTCACCTACAACGGCGTCGGGGCCCGCAACGTGACCGACCAGACCGCCCGGGAGCGGGTGTCCGGCTTCTCCTCCGTCGTCGGCTTCAAGAACTCCCCGGAGGGCAGCATCGACGTGGCTATCCAGGCCGTGCTGACCGCGCGGGCGCCGCACGAGTTCCTCGGGGTCGACCACCACGGCGTCAGCGCCCAGCTGTCCACGAGCGGCAACGACACCGGTCACGTCATCCTGCGCGGCGCCAAGGACGGCCCCAACTACTCCGCCGCGCACATCGCCGCCACCAAGCGGGCGCTGGCCGCCCGTGGTCTGCCGGAGGTCCTCGTCGTCGACGCCTCGCACGGCAACAGCCAGAAGGACCACCGCCGTCAGGCCGAGGTCGTGCGCGACCTGGCCGGGCAGGTCGCCGGCGGCGAGCAGGCGATCCGCGGGGTGATGATCGAGAGCAACCTCGTGGCCGGGCGGCAGGACCTGGACCAGCGGCACCCCGAGCGGCTGGAGCACGGCAAGAGCGTCACGGACGCCTGCGTCGACCTCAGCACCACCGAGGAGCTGCTGGCGGAGCTGGCCGAGGCCTCCCGGACACGGCGCGCGGCCTGACCGGCCCCGCCGTCAGGCCGTCGAGGCGAGCCGCCCGGCCAGCGTGACGTCGACGGTCAGCACGCAGGGGAGCCGGTGCAGCCGGGCGGCCACCAGGTCCACCTCATCGGGGGTGGCGATCAGGTCGACGCTGATCGTCCAGCGGTCGGTGCCGGCCTCCTCGGCCGACAGCCGGGTGAAGGCGTGGTGGCGCCCGGTCAGCATGGTGAGGACGCGCTGCAGGCCGAGTGCGTCGGTGACGACGACGCGCACCTTGGCCGCGGCGTGGGCGGAGCTGTGGCGGGGGGACATGGGGAGCCTCCGGGCCGGGTGGCCCTGGTCAGCGGGGGAGCGACCTCGATGGACGTGCCCACGGACCCGCCGGTGCGAGGGTCAGTCGCCGACGGGCCCGCACGGAATCCGCTGCCCAGCCACAGCCGCACGGTAGCCCCGGTGGTCGCCGCGGGACAAGGGGGCCCGACCGGTCAGGAACGGAGAAGCGCAGGCGGTGGTCACGTTCCTAGCGTGATGGCCCGGGAGGCACCGCCGGCCGGGCGCGAGCTCCCCACTGCACGCCGATCTGCGGCACGCTGACCCCGCCGCCGCACCAGGACGCCGCATCCGCGCCACCGGACCCGCCCCGAGGAGACACGTGAGCACCGCACCGGAGCACGCTGCCGACACCCACGACCTGATCCGGGTGCTCGGCGCGCGGGTGAACAACCTCAAGGACGTCAGCGTCGAGATCCCGAAGCGCCGGCTGACGGTGTTCACCGGCGTCTCCGGCTCGGGCAAGAGCTCGCTGGTGTTCGACACGATCGCAGCGGAGTCCCAGCGGCTGATCAACGAGACCTACAGCGCCTTCGTGCAGGGCTTCATGCCGACGCTGGCCCGGCCGGAGGTCGACCTGCTGGAGGGGCTGACGACGGCGATCCTGGTCGACCAGGAGCGGATGGGCGCCAACCCCCGCTCCACCGTCGGCACCGCCACCGACGCCAACGCGATGCTGCGGATCCTCTTCAGCCGGCTCGGCACGCCGTACATCGGGCCGCCCACGGCGTTCTCCTTCAACGTCCCGACCCGCAGGGCGAGCGGGGTGATGAGCACGGAGAAGTCCGGCGGACGCGTCGAGAAGGCCGTCGTGAAGGAGGCCGTCTACCTGGGCGGCATGTGCCCGCGCTGCGAGGGCATGGGCTCGGTCTCCGACTTCGACCTCACGGCGCTGTACGACGAGGGCAAGTCGCTGGCCGAGGGCGCGCTGACCGTCCCCGGCTACAGCATGGACGGCTGGTACGGCCGGATCTTCGCCGGCGCCGGCTTCGACATGGACAAGCCGATCGGGGAGTTCACCAAGAAGGAGCTGCACGACCTCCTGTACAAGGAGCCCACCAAGATCAAGGTCGAGGGCATCAACCTCACCTACGAGGGCGTCATCCCGAAGATCCAGAAGTCGATGCTCGCCAAGGACGTCGACGCGATGCAGCCGCACATCCGCGCCTTCGTCGAGCGCGTGATCACCTTCCAGACCTGCCCGGAGTGCGACGGGACGCGGCTGACCCCGGAGGCCCGGTCCTCGATGATCTCGGGCAAGAACATCGCCGACCTCTGCGCGATGCAGATCAGCGACCTCGCCGCCTGGGTCCGCGAACTCGAGGACGCATCGGTCGCCCCGCTCCTCACCGGGCTGCGGCACCTCCTCGACTCGTTCACCGAGATCGGGCTGGGCTACCTCTCCCTCGACCGGCCGGCGGGGACGCTGTCCGGCGGTGAGGCGCAGCGCACCAAGATGATCCGCCACCTGGGGTCCGCGCTCACCGACGTCACCTACGTCTTCGACGAGCCGACCATCGGACTGCACCCGCACGACATCGAGCGGATGAACGACCTGCTCCTGCAGCTCCGCGACAAGGGCAACACCGTGCTCGTCGTCGAGCACAAGCCCGAGACGATCGCGATCGCCGACCACGTCGTCGACCTCGGTCCGGGCGCCGGGACCGGCGGCGGGGAGGTCGTGTTCGAGGGCACCGTCGACGGGCTGCGGACCAGCGGCACGCTGACCGGCCGGCACCTCGACCAGCGCGTCGCGCTGAAGTCCGCGGTGCGCACCTCCACCGGTGCCCTCGAGGTGCGCGGCGCGGACACCCACAACCTCAGGGGCGTCGACGTCGACATCCCGCTCGGCGTGCTGGTGGTGCTCACCGGGGTGGCCGGGTCGGGGAAGAGCTCCCTGGTGCACGGCTCCGTCGCGGACCGGGACGGCGTGGTGGTCGTCGACCAGGGCGCCATCCGCGGCTCCCGGCGGAGCAACCCCGCGACCTACACCGGGCTGCTCGACCCCATCCGCAAGGCCTTCGCCAAGGCCAACGGGGTGAAGCCGGCGCTCTTCAGCTCCAACTCCGAGGGCGCCTGCCCGACCTGCAACGGCGCCGGCGTCATCTACACCGAGCTCGGCGTCATGGCGACCGTGGAGTCCCCCTGCGAGGAGTGCGAGGGGAAGCGGTTCCAGGCCTCGGTGCTGGAGCACACGCTCGGCGGCCGCGACATCGCCGAGGTGCTCGCCATGTCGGTGACGGAGGCCGAGCAGTTCTTCGGCGACGGCGAGGCGCGCACCCCGGCCGCCCACACGGTCCTGGACCGGCTGGCCGACGTCGGGCTCGGCTACCTCACGCTCGGCCAGCCGCTCACCACGCTGTCCGGCGGCGAGCGGCAGCGGCTCAAGCTGGCCACCCGGATGGCAGAGAAGGGGGGCGTCTACGTCCTCGACGAGCCGACCACCGGCCTGCACCTCGCCGACGTGGAGAACCTCCTCGGGCTGCTCGACCGGCTCGTCGACTCCGGCAAGTCGGTCATCGTCATCGAGCACCACCAGGCGGTGATGGCGCACGCCGACTGGATCATCGACCTCGGCCCCGGCGCCGGGCACGACGGCGGCCGGATCGTCTTCGAGGGCACTCCCGCCGACCTCGTCGCCGGCCGCGCCACCGTCACCGGGGAGCACCTCGCGGCCTACGTCGGCGGCTGACCGGGGCCGGCGCTCAGCGCAGGACGGCGGCGACCTTCCCGGCGGCGGCGGCGACCGCCTGGCCGACCTGCTCGACGTCGCTGTTCTCGTCCACGAAGACGACGGCGAGTGCGGCCCGGGCCCCGCCGTCCGGGCCGAGGACCGGTGCGGCGATCGACCGGATGCCGGGGATCACCTCACCGTGCGAGCTGGCCCAGCCGGTCCGGCGGGCCTGCTGGAGGGCCGCACGGTCGTCCTCCGCCGGCGGCTCGGGCATGAGCAGGGCCAGGCCCGGGGCACCGCGGCCGACCGGGTGCCGGGTGCCCGGCCGGTAGGTGATGTGCGCCCGGGTGTCCTGCGGTTCGACGCTGGTCACCGTCACCGCCTCGTCGCCGGCCCGCACCACCAGGAACGCGGTCATGCCCAATTCGGTGGACAGCGAGTTGAGCCGGGGGAGCGCCGCGGCGTTCAGGTCCGTGCGCACCCCGCGGGCCAGCGCGGCCACCCCCAGGCCGAGCCCGTAGTGGCCCAGCGGGTCCCGTTCGACGAGCTGGTGGTCCTCCAGGGTGCGCAGCAGCCGGTAGGTGATCGACCGGTGCAGGTCCAGGGCACGGCCGATCTCGGTCACCGGCTGCGGGGCGCCCGCGCTGGCCAGGTGCTCGAGGATCCGGATGCCGCGGTCCAGCGTCTGCGACTGCGGAGCACCCCCGCTGTCGTTCGCTGGCATCGCCGTCCCCCTGTGGTCGTGGTGGTCCACCCTAGGCCGCGGGCACCGGTGCGGCTCAGCCGTTGATCACCTGGGGCACCGCGACGGCCTTCAGGCCCTCGGCGCCGAACTCGAGCCCGTAGCCGGACTTCTTGTGCCCGCCGAAGGGGATCATCGGGTGCACCCCGCCGTGGGCGTTGATCCAGACGGTGCCGGCCTCGAGGCGGGCGACGACGGCGCGGGCGGCGTCCCGGTCGCTGCTCCAGACCGAGGCGCCCAGGCCGACGTCGAGCCGGTTGGCCATGGCGACGGCCTGGTCGAGGTCGTCGTAGCGGATGATCGGCAGGGCCGGCCCGAACTGCTCCTCGGCCACCAGTGGGTTCTGGTCGTCGATGTCGGCGACCAGGGTGGTGGGGTAGAAGTGGCCCGGGGCGTCGGGGTCGGGGTCACCGCCGGTCAGGATCGTGGCGCCGGAGTCACGGGCGGCCTCGACCAGGCGCGCGACGATCTCGTACTGGGCGCGGTTCTGCAGCGGGCCGAGGACGTTCTGCTCGTCCAGGCCGCGGCCCATCGGCATCGCCTTCGCGACCTCGGTGAGCGCGGCGCAGACCTCGTCGTAGACGTCGGTGTGCACGTACAGCCGCTTCAGCGCGGCGCAGGTCTGGCCGGTGTTGATGAAGGCGCCCCAGAACAGGCCCTCGGCGATCGCCTTCGGGTCGACGTCGGGGAGGACGATCCCCGCGTCGTTGCCGCCGAGCTCCAGGGTCAGCCGCTTCACGGTGTCCGCCGAGCTCTTGATGATCGCCTGGCCGGTGCGGGTCGAGCCGGTGAACATCACCTTGTCCACTCCCGCGTGGCTGGACAGCCGGGCGCCGACGTCGCCTTCGCCGGCGACGCCGATGAGGACGTCGGCCGGTAGGACGCCGTTGAGCACCTCCAGCAGCGCGAGCACGCTCAGCGGGGTGTGCTCCGACGGCTTGACCACCACGGTGTTGCCCATCCGCAGGACGGGGGCGACCTGCCAGATCGTGATCATCATCGGCCAGTTCCACGGCCCGATGGCGCCGACGACGCCGACCGGGCGGTAGTGCAGCTCGGCGTGGATGTCCCCGTCGTCGACGACGGTCTCCACGGGCAGCTCGGTGGCGGCGGTGGCGCGCAGCCACGCGGAGCAGGCGCCGACCTCGAAGCGGGCGTTGGGGCCGTTGAGGGGCTTGCCCTGCTCGCGGGAGAGCAGCTCGGCCAGCGGCTCGGCGGCCGCGTCGATGGCGTCGGCGGCGCGCAGCAGGAGGTCGATGCGCTCGGAGTCCGCGCGTGCCGCCCAGGCCCGCTGGGCGGCACGCGCGGTCGCGACGGCGCGGTCGACGTCCTCGGCGGACCCGAAGGCGACCCGCCCCACGACCTCGCCGGTGGCCGGGTCGAGCACCTCCCGGCCGTCGGGGTCGGAGACGGCGGCCAGCAGGCGGTCGTACGTCGGGGTGGCCGAGTCGGTGTCGACGGGCGTGGCAACGGTGGGAGTGGTCATCGTCGGCCTCTCGTGGTGGGGGCGCTGCGGGGGACGGACAGGGTCGGTCAGCGGGCCGGTTCGACCCGGCCGGTGACCTCGCCGAAGGCGATGCGGGTGCCGTCGGGGCCGGGGGCGCTGGCGGTGATGACCACCTCGTCGCCGTCCTCGAGGAAGGTGCGGGTGGAGCCGTCGGCGAGGGTGATCGGCTCCTTGCCGCCCCAGGACAGCTCGATGAACGAGCCGCGCTGGTCGGCGCGGGGGCCGGACACCGTGCCGGAGGCGAACAGGTCGCCGGTGCGCAGCGACGCCCCGTTGACGGTCAGGTGGGCCAGCTGCTGCGCCGGGGTCCAGTACATGAGCTCGAACGGTGGCCGGCTCAGCACCTCGCCGTTGAGCCGCACCTCCAGGCTGATGTCCATTCCCCAGGGCTCGGCGTCGTCGCGCAGGTAGGGCAGCGGCTGCGGGTCGCGGGCCGGCGGGGCGACCCGGGCCGCCTCGAGGGCAGCCAGCGGCACGACCCAGGGGGAGACCGAGGTGAGGAAGGACTTGCCGAGGAACGGACCCAGCGGCACGTACTCCCAGGCCTGCAGGTCGCGGGAGGACCAGTCGTTGACCAGGCACACCCCGAACACGTGGTCGGCGAACCGGCCGACCGGCACGGCGGTGCCGAGCTCCGAGCCGACGCCGACGACGAACCCGACCTCGGCCTCGATGTCCAGCCGCTGGGAGGGCCCGAAGGTCGGTGCGTCGTCGGTGGGGGCCTTGCGCTGACCGCAGGGCCGGACGACGGGGGTGCCGGAGACGGCCACGGTCCCGGCCCGGCCGTGGTAGCCGATGGGCAGGTGCTTCCAGTTCGGCGTCAGCGCCGCGGAGTCGGGGCGGAACATCTTCCCGAGGTTCTCCGCGTGGTGCTGGGAGCTGTAGAAGTCGACGTAGTCGGCGACCTCGATCGGCAGGTGCATCGTCACCTCGGCCCGCGGCACCAGGTGCGGCTCCACCTCGGCGCGGTGCGAGGAGTCGGTGAACCAGTCGACGAGCTGGGCGCGCAGCGCCGCCCACGCCTCCGGCCCCCGCGCCAGCCAGGCGTTGAGGGTGCCGGTGGCGTGTACGTCGTCACCGGTGGCCGCGGCGAGGTCCAGCACCTGGTCACCGATCGCGATCCCGGTGCGGGGGGCGGTGCCCGGGGTGGAGAAGACGCCGTGGGGCAGGTTGGCCAGCCCGTAGCCGGTGTCGGCGGGCAGCTCGAGCCAGCTGCCCGTCACGCCTGGTGCGGTCATGCTGAGGGCCCGCGGCCGGACCAGGACCAGGCGTACTTGCCGTCGTCGGAGGCGACGCCGGCCTCACCGAGGTCCAGCGGCCGGAAGGTGTCGACCATGACGGCGGTCTCGTCGAAGTACTCGGCGCCGAGTGAGCGCTCCACCGCGCCCGGCTGCGGGCCGTGGCTGTGCCCGCCGGGGTGCACGGAGATCGAGCCCTTGCCGATCCCGGAGCCCTTCCGGGCCTCGTAGTCGCCGTCGACGTAGAACATGATCTCGTCGGAGTCGACGTTCGAGTGGTAGTAGGGCACCGGCACCGCGAGCGGGTGGTAGTCGACCTTGCGGGGCACGAAGTTGCAGATCACGAAGTTGTTGCCCTCGAACACCTGGTGCACCGGCGGCGGCTGGTGCACCCGGCCGGTGATCGGCTCGTAGTCGGCGATGTTGAAGGCGTACGGGTAGAGGCAGCCGTCCCAGCCCACGACGTCGAAGGGGTGCTCCGGGGTCACGTGCACCGTGCCGGCCAGCCCACCCGGGCCGTTGCCGCGGTGCTTGACGTACACCTCGACGTCGGTGCCCTCGCCCAGCAGCGGCTCGGTGGGGCCGCGGAGGTCTCGCTCGCAGAACGGGGCGTGCTCCAGGAACTGCCCGTACCGGGACAGGTAGCGCTTGGGCGGGGCGATGTGCGAGTTCGCCTCGATGGCGTAGGTCCGCAGCGGCTCCGTCCCGGTCGGGACCCACCGGTGCGTCGTCGTCCGCGGGATGATCACGTAGTCGCCCTGGCCGACCTCGAGCGCGCCGAAGGAGGTCTCCAGCGTCGCCGACCCGCGCTCCACGTAGACGCACTCGTCGCCGGTGGCGTTGCGGTAGTACGGGCTGGTCAGTGAGGAGACGGCGTAGGAGATCCGCACGTCGGCGTTGCCCAGCACCAGTCGGCGCCCGGTGACCGCGTCGGTGGCCTTGTGCTCCTCGCCGGGGAACAGGTCGTGCAGCTTCAGGTGCCGGGGCACCAGCGGGGCGTTGGGGGTCAGCGTCTGGTCGGGCAGCTCCCACGGGCGGGCGTCGACCAGTGCCGACGGGATGCCGGAGTGGTAGAGCAGCGCGGAGTCGGAGGAGAAGCCCTCCTCGCCGATCAGCTCCTCGGAGTACAGGCCGCCGTCGGGGCGACGGTGCTGGGTGTGCCGCTTGGGCGGGACGCTGCCCACCTGCCGGTAGAACGCCATCGGGGCTCTCCTTCGGGGCTGGTCCCCACCAAAATGGCCATTTTGGTGGGAGGGGGTGGGTCGTCAGACGGGAGCAGGAACGGGACGGGCGAGCAGGCGGGCCACCGCGGGGGCGACGTCGGCGGGGCGGGTGAGGACGGCGGCGACGTGGGCGTCGGGGCGGAGCACCCAGGTCTCGTCGGGGCGGACGCCCAGCGCCTCGCGCAGGGTGGAGCCGGCGTCCAGGTCGCTGACCCGGTGCACCGCGACCGGCAGGTCGCCGGGGAGCGCGTCGGGCAGGGCGGCGTCGTCCCCGACGAGGACGGTCACCCCGGCCCGGGCCAGCTGCCGCAGCCGGACGACATCCGGCCGCCCGGGGACGGTGACCGGGGCGTCGGGCGCCAGCACGCCGGGCGCCGGTACCGGGACGTCGCCGCGCGCCGGCCGACCGGGGAAGGGGCGCCGTTCGTCGGGGGTGGTGAGCGGGGAGTCGACGTACCAGAACGGCTCCGCCAGCCGGCCGGAGTCGACCTCCGCCCGGGCCGCGGGATCGGTGGTGGCGCGTTCCAGCACCTCCAGCCGGTGCGCGGCCTCCGCCGGCGTGCCCGGCACCAGGAAGCGCATCGTGGCCCCGGTGACGTCGAGGTTCTCCACGGCCGCGGCGTGCCGTTCGTCGTGGTAGCTGTCCAGCAGCGTCTCCGGTGCCCAGCCGCGCAGCACGAAGGCGAGCTTCCAGGCCGCGTTCTCCGCGTCCAGCACCCCGGAGTTCAGGCCGCGGGCGCCGAACGGGGAGACCAGGTGGGCAGCGTCCCCGGCGACGAGGACGCGGCCGACCCGCATCCGGTCGACCACCCGGGAGTGGAACCGGTAGACCGACTTCCAGACGACCTCGTAGGGCCGCTCGCCGATGACCTGGCGGATCCGCCGGTCCAGCCCGCCGGAGGCCTCCTCGGCGGCGAGGTCGAACTCCGGCGGCACCTGCCAGTCGATCCGGAACGTGGAGTCCGGACAGGGGTGGATCAGCACCTGGCGGCCGGGGTTCCACTCCGGGTGGAAGTAGAAGCGCCGTTCGGTCTCCCAGCCGGGCAGGTCGGTGCGGATGTCGCAGATGAGGAACTGGTCGCCGAAGGTCTGCCCCTCGAAGGTCAGCCCCAGGGCGGTGCGGACGACGTCGGCCCGCGGGCCGGCGCAGGCGGCCGCGTAGCTGCCGGCGACGGTCGTCCCGTCGGCGCAGGAGACCGACACCCCGGCGTCGTCCTGCTCGATGCCGGTGACCTCGTGGCCCCAGCGCACCTCGATCAGCGGCTGGGCGTCGATCGCGGAGTCGAGCAGCTCCTCGGTGAGGCACTGCGAGACGTTCACGAAGGGCGGGAACGGGGACTGCCCGCGGTCCACGAACTCGAAGCTGAACAGCTCGGCGTCCCGGTGGAAGGTGCGCGCGGTGGTCCAGGTGACGCCGCGGCGGGCGATCTCGGCCCCGACGCCGACGGAGTCCCAGACGTCGAGGACGTCGCGCTGCTGGCAGATCGCCTTGCTGCCGACCAGGTCCCGCGCGGGACGGCCGTCGAGCACGACCACCGGGAGACCCCAGCGCGCCAGCAGCAGGGCCGTGGTCTGGCCGACCGGGCCGCACCCGATGACGACGACCGGCGCTGGGCTGTCGGAGGAGGTCATCGCGCTCGAGGTCATCGCCGGATCAGCCCTGCAGCTCGTCCCACACCTGGCGGTCGCGCTCGGCGGTCCAGATCACCGGGCGCTCGATGCCGCTGAACTCGTCCCACAGCCGCTGCACGTCGAAGGGCAGGCAGTGCTCGAAGATCGGCCAGTGCCCGAACTTGGGCGCCAGGGCCGCGTGGGTGGCCTCGAAGGCCTCCTTGAGCGTGCCCCCGGCGCGGTGCGCGGTGCCGACCGTCTCGTGCATCGTGGTGAGGAAGGCGCGGGTCTGCTCGATCGCGGCGTCCACCTCGTCGCGGCCGCGGGCGATGGCACCCCGGCCACCGATGAGCTGCTCGGCACCGAGGGCCTTGATCCGGTCGAGGGTGCCGGTGGCCCAGTCGAAGTGGAAGGCGTCGCCGGTGTAGAGGGCGGCCTGGGACTCCACGAGGTCGCCGGCGAAGAGCACCTTCGTCTTCGGCAGCCAGGCCACGATGTCGCCCTCGGTGTGCCCGCGGCCCAGGTGCTCCAGCACCAGCTCGCCGCGGTCGCCGCCGAGCTCGATCGTCAGCTTGTCGCGGAACGTCATCGTCGGCCAGGTGAGCCCGGGGATCGACTCGGGCTCCTCGAACAGCCGCGGCATCCGGCCGTACTCGCTCTCCCAGTCCTGCTGTCCGCGCTCGGCGATCAGGCCCTTGGTCTGCTCGGAGCTGATGATGGCCTCGGCGTCGAACGCGCTGGCCCCGAGCACCCGCACGGCGTGGTAGTGGCTGAGCACCAGGTACCGCACCGGCTTGTCGGTGTGTTCGCGGAGCTTGGCCAGCCAACGGCGGGCGGCGACCGGGGTGGCCAGCGCCTCGAAGCAGACGAGGAAGTCCTCGCCCTCGATGGCGCCGAGGTTCGGGTCGCCCTCGGCGGTGAGCGCGTACACCCCGTCGGCGAGCACCTCCAGGGTCTGCTCCTTGACGCCGAGGTCGGCGGATGAGGCGAAGGGCTTCGCTGCCATGAGGGCTCCCGTGCAGGATCGACCACCGCTCGCATATCGAGCGGTGCGTTCTCTTACCGGCTCAGCGTAGTGGCCGTGTGGCCTGCGACACAACCCATCCGGGGAGTCGATCACCGGTGCGGTGGCCCGGACGCCGGCGGTCGTCATGCGAGCATCGGCGGGAGCGGGCGCCCTGACCTGCCGTGGACGAGGGGGTCGAGGACGTGCCGGACGAGGCGCCCACCGACCGCCGGTTCCCGAGGCGGGTCTACCGGGCGGGGCGGGAACCGGACCCCAGGTTCAGCCTGGCGAACGAGCGCACGTTCCTGGCCTGGATCCGGACGTCGCTGGCGCTGGTGGCCGCCGGGGTCGCCCTGGAGGCGCTGGACCTGCCCATCGCCGACGGTCTGCGGCTGGCCGGCGCGCTGGTCTTCATCGTGCTCGGCCTGCTCGCCCCCGCCCAGGCGTGGCTCGGCTGGGCCGCCACCGAGCGGGCGCTGCGGCAGGGGCGTCCGCTGCCCTCACCACGGTTGGGCCTGCTGCTGGCGGTGGGCACCACCGTGGCGGGCCTGCTGGTCCTCGTGGGCCTGCTGCTGCGGTGACGGACCGCCCCGACGCCGTCTTCGACCTCGGACTCCAGGCCGAGCGGACGGCGTTGGCCTGGCAGCGGACCGCGTTGGCCATGGCGATCGGGGCGCTCGTCGCCGGGCGGCTGGCCGTCCCCGTGTTCGGCGCGGGTTCCCTCGTGGTCGCCGTGCTGGGCGTGGTCGGTGCGGTGGTCGTCCTGGTGGTGTCCCGCCGCAGGTACCGCGCGGTCCACGAGTCGCTCAGCGCGCGGGGGGACCTCGTCGCCGTCCGCTCGGCCGGTGCGCCCATCGCCACGCTGGCCGGCGTCGGCCTGCTGGTGGCGCTGCTGGCGCTGGCCTTCGTCCTGCTCCGCTGACCGGCGGGGCGCCGCTACTGACCTGCGTCGGCCGACTGCTCGACGATCGTGGCCGCGAGGTACTCCTCGCCCTGCCACTGCTCGAACTCCGCGTCCTCGAGGTCGACACCGAGCTCGGTCTCCACCTCGGTCACCTCGAACTCCCGGCCGACGGTGGCGGCCACGGTGACCGGCGTCCCGGAGGTGAGCTCCTCGACTCCCTCGGCGGCCACCACCAGGAGCGGTTCCACCGAGATGCCCTCCGGGCCGACGAGGGTGAAGGCCGAGGAGGTCAGCACCTCCTCGACCACGCCGCGCACGGTCACCTCGGTGCCCGCGTAGACGTCGAGGTCGTCCTCGAAGGCCTCGTCGTACTCGCCGTTGTAGGGGTCGGTGAGGTCGTCCTCGCCCCTGATGTCGGAGACCTCGGTCTGCCCGACGGCGAGCTCGCCGTCGCCCTCGTCTCCGCCGCAGCCCGACAGGGTGAGCAGGAGGGCCGTGGTGAGACCCAACACAGGTGCGCTGGCGATCGACTTCCCGTGGGACGACAGCATGGCGGGACTCTCCTCGGGGACGCATTCGTTCGACGTGGACGGCTCCGTTCACCCCTTCCCACCGGGGCCGCGAGGCCAAACGGGCGTGCGCACGGCGGGGGAGAGCACACCGGCGGAGGGGCCTCATCCCTCGGGCGAGGGTTGCTCCCTCCGCACCTGCGCCTACCATGGCGTTGATCCGTTGGCGGCCCGGGCGACCGGCTGCTGCGCCAGGCAGTCGCCCAGGCCGCTGACAGGTGCCGGTGCCAGCCCTGCACCTCACCCCACGGCCTCTCCGCCACCCGTCCCCGGTGTGCGATGCCGACTGGCATCGTCAGGAAAGGCGAACATGAGCATTGCTGACATCAAGGACCCGGCCGCACCTGCCGAGGTCCCGCCGCCCATGACGGCTGCCGACGTGATCACCACGGCCGCGCCGGCCGAGGAGGAGGTCGCCGAGGACACCGACGGCGGCGCCGCCGCCGCCGCGTCCGAGTGGGACGACGAGGAGGACACCCTCGCCCTCCGGCAGGCGCGCAAGGACGCCGAGCTCACCGCGTCCACCGACTCCGTCCGCGCGTACCTCAAGCTCATCGGCCGCGTGAAGCTGCTGACCGCCGAGGAGGAGGTCGACCTCGCCCGCCGGATCGAGGCAGGCCTCTACGCCGGCCACAAGCTGCACGAGGCGATCGAGGGCGGCGGGAAGCTCGCCACCCAGTTGCGGCGCGACCTGACCTGGATCGTCCGGGACGGTGAGCGCGCCAAGGACCACCTGCTGGAGGCCAACCTCCGTCTCGTGGTCTCCCTGGCCAAGCGCTACACCGGTCGCGGGATGGCCTTCCTGGACCTGATCCAGGAGGGCAACCTCGGGCTCATCCGCGCGGTGGAGAAGTTCGACTACACCAAGGGCTTCAAGTTCTCCACGTACGCGACGTGGTGGATCCGGCAGGCGATCACCCGCGCG
>NZ_JPMX01000091.1:30334-41183 GCF_000761485.1 Modestobacter caceresii | reverse complement strand
AGGCCCGCACCATCCGCATCCCGGTGCACATGGTCGAGGTCATCAACAAGCTCGGCCGGATGCAGCGGGAGATGCTCCAGGAGCTGGGCCGCGAGCCCACCCCGGAGGAGCTGGCCAAGGAGATGGACATCACCCCCGAGAAGGTGCTGGAGATCCAGCAGTACGCCCGGGAGCCGATCAGCCTGGACCAGACCATCGGCGACGAGGGCGACAGCCAGCTCGGTGACTTCATCGAGGACTCCGAGGCCGTCGTGGCCGTCGACGCGGTCAGCTTCACCCTGATGCAGGACCAGCTGACCAGCGTGCTGCAGACGCTGTCCGAGAGGGAGGCCGGCGTCGTCCGGCTGCGGTTCGGGCTCACCGACGGCCAGCCCCGCACCCTGGACGAGATCGGACAGGTCTACGGCGTGACCCGCGAGCGGATCCGCCAGATCGAGTCCAAGACGATGTCCAAGCTGCGCCACCCCAGCCGCTCCCAGGTCCTGCGCGACTACCTGGACTAGCAGGAGTGCCCCCGTCCTCCTCGGACGCGGGCGGCAGTGCCCCAGCGGCCGGTGACCCGATCGGGTCACCGGCCGCTGGCGTGTCCGGGGTCCGCCGTCAGGAGGGTGCCGGGGCGGGCGCGCGCAGCGCGCGGGTGATGCCGCGGGCCGCGGACAGCAGCAGCGGCACGAACTCGGCGCCCCGGCCGTCGTTCGGCACGATCACCGACAGGGCGGCCACCACGTCGTTCCGGTCGTCCCGCACCGGGACGGCCACGCCGGTGGCGTCGGGGTGCTGGTGCCCGGCCAGGACCGCGGACTGGGTCCGCCGCACCTCGGCGAGCTGGGCGCGCAGCTGCGCGGGGGTGCGCAGCCCGGCCGGGGTGACCGGGCGCAGCGGGGCGGCCAGCACCCGTTCCTGGACCTGGTGCGGCGCGTGGGCCAGCAGCACCAGGCCCGAGGAGGACGTGGCCAGTGGGAGCCGGCCGGCGATCCGCGAGTAGTTGATGACCGAGTCCCGCGCGCTCAGCCGCTCGACGAACAGGACGTCGTCGCCGTCGATGATGCCCAGCTGGGCGTGGTGGCCGACGACCGCGCGCACGTCCTCGAGGTAAGGCATGGCCGCGTCCCGCAACGACACGGTGGGCGAGGCCCGGGCGCCCAGCTCCCACAGCCGGATCCCGATGCGCACCTGGCGGCCGGGGCCGCGTTCCAGCAGCCCGTGCGCCACCAGCTCGGCGACCAGTCTGGACGCCGTGGCGACGTGCAGGCCACTCCGCCGCGCGATCTCCCCGACCGGCAGTGCCGGCTCGTCGGCGGTGAAGGCGTCGAGCACCCGCACGGCACGAGCGACCACCGACTCTCCGGTCGGGGTGCGGGCCATCGGGCGAGTGTGGCAGGAGGTTCTCGTCCATTGAGAAAGGGCTACGCCCCGACGTGACCTGTGTCGCACGCTGGCCAGCACCGACGACGAGGAGGTCGCCAGTGCTCGGAGTGCAGCAGCCGTGGGCCGGACACGCGGGCGTGGACCGCACGGTGGTCCGGGTCGAGGAGAAGACCCGGGTGGCCGACGGCGTCGTCACCCTCACCCTGGCCGCGCCGGACGGCGGGCGGCTCCCGGACTGGACGCCGGGCGCCCACGTCGACCTCACCCTGGACAACGGACTGACCCGCCAGTACTCGCTCTGCGGCGACCGGTGGGACGCCCACGCCTACCGGGTGGGCGTGCTGCTGGAGCCGGCCGGTCGCGGCGGTTCCGCCTATGTGCACCAGCAGCTGGCACCCGGTCACGTGGTCGGCCTCGGCGGCCCGCGGAACGACTTCCCGCTCGTGCCGGCGGACTCCTACCTCTTCGTGGCCGGGGGCATCGGCATCACCCCGATCCTGCCGATGATCGTGCAGGCCGAGCTGCTGAGTGCGGACTGGCGGCTGATCTACGGCGGCCGGGAGCGCCGCTCCATGGCCTTCCTGGACGAACTCGCGGCCCACGGCGACCGGGTCCAGGTGCGCCCGCAGGACGAGCACGGCCTGCTGGACCTGCCCGGCTTCCTGGGGCGACCCCGGCCCGGGACCCGGGTGTACGGCTGCGGCCCCGCGCCGCTGCTCGCCGCGCTCGAGCGGGCCTGCGCCGGCTGGCCTCCGCGCACGCTGCACACCGAACGGTTCGTCGCCGCCGAACGCGGCGCACCCGTGCGCACGACGCCCTTCGAGGTCGAGCTGCACCGGTCCGGGCGGACCGTCACGGTCGCGCCGGGGACGTCGGTGCTGGAGGCGCTCGCCGAGGCGGGGGTCGAGGTCCTCTCCTCCTGCCGGCAGGGCACCTGCGGCACCTGCGAGACCACGGTGCTGGCCGGGCAGCCCGACCACCGGGACTCCCTGCTGGACGACGAGGGGCGGGCCGCGGGCGACTGCATGTACCCCTGCGTCTCGCGCTCCTGCAGCGACCGCCTCGTCCTCGACCTCTGACCCGCGACCACCGACACCGAGGAGCTCCGCATGACCCTCACCGCGAGCCCGACCGACGGTCTGCCGGTCAGCGACGTCGACCCCTTCAGCCACGAGGTCCTGGAGGACCCGTTGCCGCTGCACGAGCAGCTGCGCGAGGCGGGGCCGGTCACCTACCTGAGCCGCTACGACGTCCATGCCCTCGCCCGGTACGACGAGGTGCACGCCGCGCTCGTCGACTGGCAGGAGTTCCAGTCCGCCGCCGGCGTGGGCCTGAGCAACTTCCGCACGGAGGAGCCCTGGCGGCCGCCGAGCCTGCTGCTCGAGGCGGACCCGCCTCAGCACGACGCGCCCCGGCGGGTGCTGACGGCGGTGCTCGGTCCGCGGGCCCTCCGCCGGCTGCGGGAGCGTTGGGCGGCCGACGCCGAGGAGCTGGTCGACCAGGTGCTCGCCGAGGGCACCGAGTTCGACGCCGTGACGGCGCTGTCGCAGGCGTTCCCGCTGCGGGTCTTCCCCGACGCCGTCGGCCTCGGTCCGGACGGCCGGGAGAACCTGCTGCCCTACGGCGACCACGCGTTCAACGCCTTCGGGCCGTCCAACGACCTGGTGGCCCAGGGTGCCCCGCGGATCGCCGAGCTGTCGGCCTGGGTGGGGGAGCAGTGCCAGCGGGAGTCGCTGGCCGAGGAGGGCTTCGGGGCGGCGATCTGGGCCGCGGCCGACCGCGGTGACATCACCCCGCAGCAGGCACCGCTGATCGTCCGCTCCCTGCTGACCGCCGGCGTGGACACCACGGTGCACGGCATCTCCGCCGTCCTGTACGCCTTCGCCAGCAACCCCGACCAGTGGGCCAGACTGCGTGCCGAGCCGGCGCTGGCCCGGGTCGCCTTCGACGAGGCCATCCGGTGGGAGTCGCCGGTGCAGACCTTCTTCCGGACGACGACCACCGCGGTGCGGATCGGGGACGCGGTCGTCCCGGAGGGCCACAAGGTCCTGATGTTCCTCGCGGCGGCGAACCGGGACCCGCGGCGCTGGGCCGACCCGGACGCCTTCGACCTGGGGCGCGACCCCTCCGGTCACGTCGGCTTCGGGATGGGGCTGCACCAGTGCGTCGGGCAGCACGTCGCCCGGCTGGAGGCGGAGTCGGTGCTCACCGCGCTGGCCCGGCGGGTCGCGCGGATCGAGCTGGCCGGCCCGACGCGGCGCCACCACAACAACACCCTGCGCGCCTGGGGCAACCTCCCGATGGCGGTGCAGCCGGCGTAGCAGTGGGCTCGACGGAGCGGCTGTCCCGACGGGGCGGTCGCTCCGTCGTCGTGCCGTGCGCAGGTCCGGCGCGACGCCCAGGTTGCGGAGTGGTCACGGCTCGATGTCGGTCGGTTGACCCCGAAGTGTGCGCCAGGCTACTTTTCGCGGCAGCAGTTGAAGCGTTTCAATCAGGTAGGTCTCAGGAGGACTGGTGACGATGAAGTCGACTGGCCGGACATGGGCTCCGCGGATGGCGTGCGCCGTCACCGTGTCGCTCGCACTGGCGGCATGCGGTGGCGGCAGCGGGGGTGACGGCGGGTCCTCGGACGACGGCTTCACCATGATGTCGCTCAACGAGAACACCACGCAGGACTCGGTGATCACCTCGCTGAGCGAGGACCAGTGCGCCACGCAGGACGAGGCACTGCCGCTGGACATCACCGAGCAGGCGCAGGAGAGCGTCGACCAGCAGATCCAGCTGCTGGCCGGCCAGGGCGCGCTGCCGGACCTCTTCCCGGCCAACACCCCCGACCTGATCCGTGAGCTCGCCGAGAACGACCAGGTCGCCAACGTGCAGGACGTGCTGGCCGACGGCGACGCCGCCGACGCGATCGTGCCGGCAGCGGAGTCCGCGGCCGACCAGATCTTCGGTGACCAGCTGGTCCTGCCGGTCGAGCTGAACATCGAGGGCATCTGGTTCAACAAGGAGATCCTCGAGGCCAACGGCATCGCCGTGCCGCAGACCTGGGACGAGTTGGTCGCCGCCTTCGAGACGCTGCAGGCCGCCGGCGTCCAGCCGATCACCAACGCCGGGTCCGGCGGCGACGGCTGGGGCATCAGCCGCTGGATCGGGGCCTACCTGTTCCGCACCATCGGGCCGGACGCCATGCGGGCGATCGCCGACGGCGAGGCCAGCCTGACCGACCCCGAGTACGTCGAGGCCGCCCAGGCCATCGCCGAGCTCGGTGAGGCCGGCTACTTCGGTCCGGCACCGAACTCGATCGACTACGCCACGGCGATCAACACCTTCCTGACCGGCGAGGCCGCGTTCATGTACATGGGTTCGTGGGCCCTGGCCGACTTCAACGACCCCGAGGCCAACCAGATCGGCGAGGACGCCATCGGCTTCCTCCCGTTTCCCGAGGTCGAGGGCGGCGAGGGCAACAGCGACCAGACGCCGACCAACCTCGGCACGTCGATCGTGCTCTCCTCCGCGGTCGCCGAGGAGGAGCAGGCGCAGGCCTGGGTCGAGTGCATCGCCAGCAACTACGGCAGCGTGGCGCTGCGCGACCACGGCCAGATCACCGGGCTGCAGCTGGCCGAGGATGTCGAGGTGCCGCCGCTGACCGGGCTGGTGCAGGACCAGATCGAGGCCACCGACGAGAGCGTGCTGTGGTTCGAGGCGCTGTTCCCGGCCTCGGCGACCACGGCCAGCCAGCAGAACGCCGGCCTGGTCGGCTCCGGCCAGATGAGCGGTGAGGACTTCATGTCCGCGGTGTCCGCCGAGCTCGGCTGACCGGCAGCACTCTCATCACCACCCGGTGCGGGCAGCGCGGACAGCGCTGCCCGCACCGGTGCTCGGCACCTGGCACACCTCGGAAGGCGGAGAGTCCGTGAGAGAAGTCCTCGGCGACCGGCGGACCGTCCTGGTCCTGCTGGCGCCGGCCCTGGCCATCTACACGCTGGTCATGCTCGTCCCGATGCTGTGGTCGTTGGGCTACACGCTCTTCGACGGCAGCGTCATCTCCGGCTTCCAGTTCGCCGGGCTGGACAACTTCAGCCGGCTCTTCAGCGACCCGAAGGTCGCCGACGCGCTGTGGTTCACGGTGAAGTACGCCGTCGTCATCACCGTCGGCCAGGTGCTGTTCGGCTACGTGCTCTCCCTGCTCTACGTCTTCGTGCTGAAGCGGGCGTCGGCGCTGATCCGCACGCTGGTCTTCTTCCCGGTCGTCATGCCGACGGTCGCCGTGGCGCTGCTGTTCCAGAAGCTCTTCGAGGTGGCCCCGCAGACCGGGCCGGTGAACGCGCTGTTCAACGCGTTCGGGCTCGAGTCGGTCAACTGGCTCGGTGACCCCGCCAACGCCTTCGTCGTCCTGGCGATCATGGACATCTGGCGGTCGATGGGCTTCTACGCCGTCCTGCTGTACGCCGGCCTGATCGACATCCCCGAGGACGTGCTGGAGGCCGCGCGGCTGGACGGGGCCTCGGGGTGGCGGCTGGTGCGCAACATCGTCATCCCGCTGTCGTTCCCCGTGTTGGTCTCCTCGTTGATCTTCAGCATCAACGGGACCTTGAAGGTCTTCGACTCCATCTACGCCCTGACCGGCGGTGGCCCGGGGACGGCGACGACACCGCTGACGCTGGCGATGTACCGGACCTCCTTCGCCTCCGGCGACTACGGGTACGGCGCGACGATCGCCCTGGCGCTGACGGTGCTCTCCCTGCTCGTGACCCTGCTCATCTTCAAGACGTCGCGGCGCGACCTGACCCAGGGCTGATCATGACGACTCCCGCGACCCCCCTCGTCGCCCCGCACGCCGACCTCCCCACCGGGGAACGTCCCGCGCCGCGGCCGCGCCGCCGCCGGCGGCCGATGCGCGCCCTGCGCAAGCTGCCGCTGTACTCCGTCGTCGCCGTCCTGCTGATCAGCGTGCTGTACCCGCTGGTCTGGCTGGTCCTCGGCTCCTTCAAGACCCAGGACGAGTTCCTCAACTCCCCGACCTGGGCGCTGCCGGAGGACTTCACCAACCTGGAGAACTTCGACGCCGCCTGGGGGAGCGTCAGCCAGTACCTGCTGAACTCCACGCTCGCCGTCTTCCCGGCGTTGCTGGTCATGCTGGTGATCGGCACGGCCGCCGGGTTCGCCCTGGAGATCATGGTCTGGAAGGGGCGCGGCACGGTCCTGCTGGTCTTCCTGATCGGCATCATGGTGCCGTGGCAGATGATCTTGCTGCCGCTGTTCACCGTGTACTTCCAGGCCGGGCTCACCCAGTCGCTGTGGCCGCTGATCATCACCTACACGGCCACCGGCCTGCCCCTGACGGTGTTCCTGATGGCCACCTACTTCCGCGCCATCCCGCGCGAGGTGTTCGAGGCGGCCACCCTGGACGGCGCGTCGATGCTGCGCTCGCTGGTGTCGATCGCCTTCCCGATGATGAAGAACGCCATCTTCACGATCGCGCTGGTGCAGTTCTTCTTCATGTGGAACGACCTGCTCATCGCGCTGACCTTCACCACCCGCGACGAGCTGCGCACCGTCCAGGCGGGGCTGCTCAACTTCACCGGCGAGTTCGGGGTCGTCCAGTACGGGCCGACGTTCGCCGCCATCTGCATCAACGTGCTGGTCATCCTGGCCATCTACCTCTTCCTGAACCAGCGCGTCATGCGCGGGATGGCAGCCGGTGCGGTCAAGGGCTGAGGCAGAGCCGGCCGTCCGCGTCGACCGGCTCACCGTCGAGCACCACCGCGAGCCGCTCGGCATCGGGGAGGCCGCGCCCCGGCTGACCTGGGCCACGGTCGCCGGCGCCGGCTGGACGCAGGGCGGCTACGAGATCGCGGTCGACCGGGGCGGCCGGACGACGACCGGCTGGGTCGAGGGCGGCGAGTCCGTCCTCGTCGCCTGGCCCGGGGCGCCGCTGCGCTCGCGGGAGCGGGTCGAGGTCTCCGTCCGGGTTCGGGGCAAGGACGGCTCGACGTCCGACTGGTCCGCGCCGACGGCCGTGGAGGCCGGGCTGCTGTCGCCGGAGGACTGGACCGCCGTGCCGGTCGGCCCCGGCCCGGGCACTCCACCGGACGGCGTCTGGCTGCTGCGGCGGGAGTTCGACGTCCGGGGCGACGTGGTCGCCGCCCGGCTGTACCTCACCGCGCACGGCGTCGCGGAGGCCGAGGTCAACGGAGCGGCGGTGGGGGAGGACGTCCTCGCCCCGGGCTGGACCTCCTACGTCCACCGGCTGCAGTACGCGACCCACGACGTCACCGCGCTGCTGCGGCCGGGGGCCAACGTGCTCGGCATCCGGCTGGCCGACGGCTGGTATCGCGGACTGGTCGGCTTCGACGGCGGGACCCGGGAGGTCTACGGCGACCGGGTGGCCGTGCTCTGCCAGCTGGAGCTGCACCACGCCGATGGGACCACCGCCGTCGTCGCCTCCGGACCGGACGGCTGGAGCGCCGCGCCGGCGCCGACCAGCTCGGCCAGCTTCTACGCCGGCGAGCGGCACGACGCCCGGTCCGACGACCGGTCCTGGTCGACCCCCGGGACCCCGACCGGGTCCTGGCGGCCGGCGCGGGACGTGTCGCCGCGCGACCCCGGGACGCTGGTCGCCCCGGAGGGGCCGCCGGTGCGGTGCACCCAGGAGGTCGAGCCGGTGTCGGTGACGCCGCTGGAGCCGGGCACCTTCCTGCTGGACTTCGGGCAGAACCTGGTCGGCCGGCTGCGGCTGCGGGTGCAGGGCCCGCGCGGCACGCTGGTGCGCCTCCGGCACGCCGAGGTGCTGCAGGACGGGCGACTGTGCACCCGGCCGTTGCGGGGCGCGCCCTCGGTCGACGAGTACGTGCTGGCCGGTGGTGGCCCGGAGCAGTGGGAACCGCGGTTCACGCTGCACGGCTTCCGGTACGCCGAGGTGAGCGGGTGGCCCGGTGGACTGGCTCCCGGTGCGGTGACCGCCCGGGTGCAGCACACCGACATGGAGCGAACCGGCTGGTTCGAGTGCTCCGACCCGCTGGTGACCCGACTGCACGAGAACGTCGTGTGGAGCATGCGCGGCAACTTCGTGCACCTGCCCACCGACTGCCCGCAGCGGGACGAGCGGCTGGGCTGGACCGGCGACATCCAGGTCTTCGCCCCGACCGCGGCGTTCCTCTATGACTGCACCGGCATGCTCCGGTCCTGGCTGCGGGACCTGGCGGCCGAGCAACTGCCCGACGGCACCGTGCCCTGGTACGTGCCCTACGTGCCGGGTGGGCCGATCTGGTCGCCGCCCCGGCCGGGCGCGGTGTGGGGCGATGCCGCCGTACTCACGCCCTGGGACCTCTTCGAGCGCGCCGGCGACCGGCAGGTGCTGGTCGACCAGTACGACTCCGCCTGCGCCTGGGTCGACCTGGTCACCCGGCTCGCCGGACCCGGCCGGGTCTGGGACCAGGGCTTCCAGCTGGGGGACTGGCTGGACCCGGCCGCGCCGCCGGAGGACCCGACTGCCTCGGTCACCGATCCGCACCTGGTCGCGACCGCCTACTTCGCCCGGTCCACCGACCACCTGGCGCGCACCGCCGAGGCGATCGGACGACCGGAGGACGCCGCCCGGTACGGCGCGCTGGCCGCCGAGGTCCGCGCGGCGTTCCGGAGCCGGTACGTCACCGCCGAGGGGCGGATGACCAGCGACACGCAGACGGCTCACGCGCTGGCGATCTGCTTCGACCTGCTGCTCCCCGAGCACCGGGAGCCGGCCGGCACGCGGCTGGCCCACCTGGTGCGCAGCTCCGGCAACCGGATCGCCACCGGGTTCGCCGGCACGCCACTGGTCACCGAGGCGCTCACCCGGACCGGCCAGGTGCCGACGGCCTATGACCTGCTGCTGTGCGCCGAGCTGCCCTCCTGGCTCTACACCGTCCGGCAGGGCGGGACGACGATCTGGGAGCGGTGGGACAGCCTGCTGCCCGACGGGTCGGTGAACCCCGGGGACATGACCTCGTTCAACCACTACGCGCTGGGCGCGGTGGCCGACTGGCTGCACCGCACCGTCGCCGGTCTGGCTCCGGCGGAACCGGGCTACCGGAGGGTGCTGTTCCAGCCGCAGCCCGGCGGTGGGCTGACCTGGGCACGGGCGCGGCACCGGTCGCCCTACGGCGAGGTCGCGATCGAGTGGCACTGGACCGACGGCCGTCTGGACGTCGAGGTCGAGGTGCCGACGGGCGCGACCGGCACCGTCCAGCTGCCCCTGCAGGCACCTCGTGAGATCGGCCCGGGGCGCCACCGCCTCACGGCCGACGTCCCCCCGGACTGGGCCGACCGATGAGCCCGGCCGATCCGCTGAATGCGGCGGGCGCACCCCGCACCGGCGCGGAGATCCCGCCCGGTGGACTCCAGGAAGGACGCTGACGATGGCGACCGTGGTCTACGACGGCGCGACCCGGCTGTACCCCGGCGCCGACCGCCCCGCGGTCGACGCGCTGGACCTGACGATCGAAGACGGTGAGTTCCTCGTCCTGGTCGGCCCGTCCGGCTGTGGCAAGTCGACCTCGCTGCGGATGCTCGCCGGCCTGGAGGACGTCGACGGCGGCGCGATCCGGATCGGGGACGTCGACGTCACCGACGTCGCGCCCAAGGACCGGGACATCGCGATGGTGTTCCAGAACTACGCGCTCTACCCGCACATGACCGTGGGGGACAACATGGGCTTCGCGCTCAAGATCGCCGGGATCGGCAAGGAGGAGCGGGCCACCCGGGTGCGGGAGGCGGCGCGGATCCTGGACCTCGAGCCCTACCTGGACCGCAAGCCCAAGGCGCTGTCGGGTGGTCAGCGGCAGCGGGTGGCGATGGGCCGGGCGATCGTGCGCTCCCCGCAGGTGTTCCTGATGGACGAACCGCTGTCGAACCTGGACGCCAAGCTGCGCGTGCAGACCCGCACGGAGATCGCCTCCCTGCAGCGGCGCCTCGGGGTGACCACCGTCTACGTCACCCACGACCAGGTCGAGGCGATGACGATGGGCGACCGGGTGGCCGTGCTGAAGGACGGCGTCCTGCAGCAGGTCGGCGCCCCGCGGGAGCTCTACGACCGGCCGGTGAACGCGTTCGTCGCGGGCTTCATCGGATCGCCGGCGATGAACCTGATCGAGCTGCCGACGGTCGACGGGGGAGTCCGGTTCGGGGACACCACCCTCGCCGTGGAGCGGTCGGCGCTGGCGCAGGCCGTCGACCGGCGGGTGCTGGTCGGCGTCCGTCCCGAGGACCTCGAGCTGGCCGAGCAGGGCCTCCCGGTGAGCGTCGACGTGGTCGAGGAGCTCGGCGCGGACGGCTTCGTCTACGGGCACACCGAGATCGGTGGCGATCGGCACGAGGTCGTCGTCCGGGTGGACGGCCGGCAGGTGCCGGCCCGCGGCTCGGTGGTGCACGTCCGGCCCCAGGCCGGACACACCCACCTGTTCTCCACGGCGGACGGCCACCGGCTCGCCTGAGGTCGGCC
>NZ_JPMX01000091.1:0-30228 GCF_000761485.1 Modestobacter caceresii | reverse complement strand
CGCCCCCCGCCCCTCTCCTCGTGATCGGTCAGCGCACCCGGAACGTCGTCCCGGCGGTTGCCTCGACGGACCCGCCCACGTGCACCTGGTAGGTGCCCCGGGGGGTCTGCCACGAGTCGGTCGACTCGTCCCAGTACTGCGCCAGCCGCAGGTCCTCGGCGGTCAGCGTGATCTCCACCTTCCGGTGCTCACCGGGCTGCAGGGTGACCTGCTCCCAGCCGACCAGCCGCCGGAACGGCTCACCGGCGCTGTCGGGCAGGGTCACGTAGGCCTGGGCGGTCTCGGTGCCGACCCGGTCACCGGTGTTGGTGAGTCGGAAGCGGATCCGGACCTCCTGGCCCTCCTTCGTGCTGGCCGGGGTGACCTTCACCTTGTCGTACTCGAAGTCGGTGTAGCTGAGCCCGTGGCCGAAGGCGAACAGCGGCTCGATGTCCTGGGCCTCGTACCAGCGGTAGCCGACCTGCAGCCCCTCGCTGTACTCGACCTGCCGGATCTCGGTGCTGCCCTCGGGTCGCGTGGTCGAGCCGTCGGCGAACGTGCCGGGGTACCGCTCCGGTGAGGCCGCCGTGGGGGTGTCGGCGAGGGAGACGGGGAACGTCATCGGCAGCCGACCCGACGGGTTCACGTCGCCGAACAGCAGGTCGGCGGTCGCCGGGCCCATCTGCTCACCGGCGTACCAGGTCTCCAGCACCGCCCGCGCGTCGTCGACCCAGGGCATCTCCACCGCGCTGCCGGTCTGCAGCACCACGACGGTGTCCGGGTTGGCCGCCGCGACCACCTCGATCAGCGCGTCGCCGTCGCCCTGCAGCCGCAGGTCGGGCAGGTCGCTGAACTCACCGGACCGCTGGTACCCGAAGACGACGGCGACGTCGGCCTGCGCCGCGGCCGCGGCAGCGGCGGTCACGTCGCTGCCGTCGGAGTAGGTGACGGTCGCGCCGTCCTGTGCGGCCCGCTCACGGATCGCCGTCTCGGGGGAGACCAGGTCCTCGCACTCCATCGTCCCGGCGTCGTTGAACCGCCAGGCCATCGAGCAGACCGAGGCGGCGCTGATCCCGTCGGTGGGCGTGCTCGACGCGGTGGGCCCGATGAGGGCGATGGTGTCCCCGGCGGTGGGCGCCAGCGGCAGCACGCCGTCGTTGGCCAGCAGGACGCTGCCCTCCGCGGCCACCCGACGGGCGAGGGCCTCGTGCTCCGGTGTTGCGGCGTCGGCGACCGGGGTGGTCGGCAGCGGGTGGTCGAACAGCCCGCCCGCGAGGTAGGTGCGCACCACCCGGAACGCCGCCTGGTCGATCTGCTCCTGGGTGACCTCGCCGGCGGCGAGCGCCTGGTCCAGCAGCTCGGGGGTGAAGAAGACCGGCCGGTTCAGCTCCTGGTCCAACCCCGCGTCCAGGCTCGGCGCCGTCGAGTGCACGGCGCCGAAGTCGCTCAGCACGTACCCGTCGAACCCGAGGTCGTCCCGGAGGACGTCGTCCAGCAGCGGGTTCTCGCAGCCGTACACGTCGTCGATCTGGTTGTACGAGCACATGACGCTGGCCGGGTCGCTGCGGTCCATGGTGATCTCGAACGGCAGGTCGTAGATCTGCCGGCGGGTCCGCTCGTCGATGTCCGATGAGCTGAGCTGCCGGTCGAGCTCCTGCTCGTTGCCCACGTAGTGCTTGAGGTTGGCCAGCACGGCGCGCTCGCCGTCGCCGCTCTCCTGCAGTCCGTTCACGGTGGCCGCGGCCAGCACCCCGGTGAGCAGCGGGTCCTCACCGAAGTACTCCGCGGTCCGGCCGGAGAGCGGGGTGCGTCCACTGGCGAGGCCGGGGCCCAGGACGACGTTCTTCCCCGTGGCGAAGGCCTCCGCCGCCACGGCCGCGCTGCGGTCGTACGTCAGCTGCTCGTCCCAGGTGCTGGCGACCGAGATGGGCGCCGGGAACGCGGTGACGCCCGGGGTGAACCGGACGCCGTCGGGTCCGTCGGTGTAGACGACGGTCGGGGTGCAGGGAACCTGCACCGGATAGGTGACGCCGGAGAACTCCGTCTGCTCCGGGGAGTTGGCCGGCTGCTCGACCAGCCAGCGGTACTTCTGGTGCTGGGTGCTGGCCTCGAGGAGGGCGTGGGCCCGCTCGTCCGGGGTCTTGCTGGTGTCCGTCCAGGGGTACGCGGAGACGTCGGAGCAGTCGGCGGCGGCCGCGTTCGCGGGCGCGGCGACCACCACGAGGGGGGTCACCAGGCCGGCGAAGGCGATCGGGAAGACCGCGCGGCGGACGCCTCGGCGGGGTGGGTGGGTCGTCATGGACAGCGTCGTCCTCTCGGGGATGGGCAGGACCGTCCGGGCGCTTGAAGCGCTTCAATCCGGACCGTGCGGTCAAGGTAACGGGCGTCACACCAAGGGTCAACGGTGGGACGTCGGACCTGACCGGCGGGCTCCCGGGGAGCCGGCGGGTCACCGTCCGACGGTGCTCTCCCGCGGGATGAGGAACGGCTCGAGGGTGACCGACCGCCGTCCGTCCGCCGGGCTGCCGTCCAGCTGGGCCAGGAGCATCTGGGTGGCGCGGCGGCCCATCTCCTCGCCCGCCTGGTCCAGTGTCGTGATCGGGATGACGCTGTTCCAGGCCGCGCGGTTGTTGTCGTACCCGACGACGGCGACGTCCTCGGGCACGCGCAACCGGCCGTCGACCACCAGCGACTGGATGAGGCCCAGGGCCAGCAGGTCCGCGCCGGCGACGACGCCGTCGGGGCGGTCGTGCGCCGGTCGGGCGAGCAGCTCGTCGCCGACCCGGCGGCCGTCCTCGACACGGACGCCGGGGGTCTGGATCCGCTCCAGGGTCACCGCGCCACCGGACTCGCGGACCGCGCGCTCGACGCCCTCGAAGCGCTGCCGCACGACGGCCAGGTCGTCCGGGCCGGCGAAGACCAGCCGCCGGCGGCCGAGCTCGATCAGGTGCCGGGCGGCCAGGTGCCCGCCGTGCACGTTGTCGGTCTGCACCGTCCAGACCTCCGGCCCCACCGAAGGGTCGTTGAGGACCACCAGCGGCATGCCGCGTGCGCGCAGGGACGTCGTCTCGCCCGCCGCGTTCTGCTGCGGGGCGAGGAGCACGCCGGCCACGCGTTCCTCCTCGAAGAGGTCCAGGTAGGTGTGCTGCTTCGCGTCGTCGAGGTCGGCGTTGGCCAGCAGCACGTTCATGCCCGAGCCGCTGGCCTCCTGCTCGGCGCCGCGGGCCATGTCCAGGAAGAACGAGTTGCTCAGGTCGATGACCACGAACCCGAACGTCGAGCTGGTGCCCGAGGACAGCGACCGGGCCGCACCGTTGCGCACGAACCCGAGCTCGCCGATCGCGGCCTCCACCCGCCGCCGGGTGGTCTCCGCCACCTTCGCCGGGTTGTTGAGCACGTTCGACACCGTGCCCAGCGAGACGCCCGCCGTCCGGGCGACGTCGATCATGCTCGGTGACGGTCTGCGCACCTCGCTGCTCCGCCCCTCGCTCGACGCCGGTTCCTCCAGGGACCCGGACGATAACCCGAGCCTTCGGAGGAGCGGTGTCGCGACGAGCTGCGGCGGCCGGGTCGCGATGCCGCAGGAGGTCAGCCGCGGGCAGCGGCGAGCTCGGCGAAGGTGTCGGCGACCCAGTCGGCGATGTAGGTGCTGACGTGGGAGAGGTGGTCCAGGCCGATGTGCTCGGTGGCCCCCTCCTCCGCGGTGAAGACGCGCAGCTCGCGCTTGGGGGAGTTGACCGCCTGGTCGTAGGAGCGGTGCGCGTACGCCAACGGGATCTGCCGGTCGTTGGCGCCGTGGGCGATCAGGAACGGCACGCTGATCTTCTCCACGACGCCGTCCAGGCGGACGTCGTCGGCGAAGTCGAGGAAGGCGTCGAGGTCCTCCTCGTCCCCGCTGTGGCCCCACACCCACAGCACGTGCTCCCAGTAGTGGGGGACCGGGCGCTCGCCCTCGCGCTCCCGCCGGCGGCGCTGCACGGCGCCCCAGTCGTGGTTGGCGCCCCAGGCGACGCAGAGCGCGAAGCGCTTCTCGAAGGCCGCGGCGCGGGGGGCGTAGTAGCCGCCGAGCGACCAGCCGACGATCCCGATCCGGCTCGCGTCGACGTCCTCGCGGGTCTCCAGCCAGTCGATGCAGGCGCCGGCCCACACCTCGGCGTCGATGCGGGCGGTCAGCCCTTGCAGCCGCAGCGCCTCACCGGTGCCCGGCTGGTCCAGCATCAGGCAGGAGATGCCGCGGGCGGCCAGCTCCTCCCAGTGGTTCGAGGCGTACATGTGCTCCTTGGTGGAGTCCAGCCCGTTGACCAGCACGACGACGGGGGCCGGCCCGTCGTCGGTGGCCGGCGCCTGGCTGAAGTACGCCGGCAGCGTCGTCCCCTCGTAGGGGACGGCGACCCGGCTGACCCGGGGGCTGTGCAGGTCGAAGGCCTTCTGCGCCAGCTCGAGCATCCGCCGGTAGGTCGGCACCCGGTCGGGGTTGGCGTGGGAGAGCATCCGCTCGGCCTGGGCCAGGTAGTTGCTGGCCCGGAACCACAGCTGACCGGCGGTGCGGGTGTGCCCCGCCTTCTCGGCGTCCTCGGCCTGACCGACCAGCTGGTCGGTCAGCGTGCGCCAGGCGCGCAGGAAGGCCGGGGTCCCGGCGTCCTCGCCGGCGGCCGCGGCCTCCTTGATCGGCCGGCAGGCCCGGTCGACCTCCTCGATCAGGCCGCCGGAGTTGAGCGTCGCGACGACGCCGAGGTTGTAGGTGTACGGGCCGTCGGGGAAGTACTCGAACACGATGTCTCTCTCTCGATCAGGGGGTGCGCCGGCGGGTGCGCGGGCGCGGGCGGGCCGGGGCCACGGGCGGCAGCTCGATCCCGGGGACGACGCGGTTGCGGATCGTGCCGATGCCCTCGACGGTCATCTCCACGACGTCGCCGGGTTGCAGCGGCGGCGGGGCCTGGTCGCCACGGCGTCCCCACAGCTCGGCCAGGCAGCCGCCGTTGCCGCAGGTGCCCGAGCCGAGCACGTCCCCGGCGCGCACCACGGTGCCGCGGGAGGCGTAGGCGATGAGCTCCTCGAACGGCCAGGCCATGTTGGACAGCAGATCCTGGCCGATCAGGACGTCGTTGACCCAGACGCGCATGTCCAGGGTGAGGAAGCCGTCGTGGTCCCGGTACGGCTCCAGCTCGTCGGCGGTGACCAGCCAGGGGCCCAGGGTGGTCGCGGAGTCCTTGCCCTTGGCCGGGCCGAGCTTGACCGCCATCTCCCGCCGCTGCAGGTCCCGGGCCGACCAGTCGTTGAGCACGGTGTAGCCGAAGACGTGGTCCCCGGCCTGGTCGGGGGTGAGGGAGGCGCCGTCCCGGCCGATGACGACGGCCACCTCGAGCTCGAAGTCGAACAGCTGCGAGCCCGGCGGGACCGGGACGTCGTCGTGCGCACCGACCAGTGCGTGCGGGTTCGTGAAGTAGAAGGTCGGGGCCTCGTACCACTCCGGCACGACCCCGGCGCCCTGCCCCATGCCGGCGACGACGCCCTCGACGTGTTCCTCGAAGGCGACGAAGTCCCGGACGCTGGGCGCCTCCAGCGGGGGCAGCAGCCGCACCGCGTCGAGCGGGACGGCGGGCCTGTCCAGCGCAGCCGCGCCGGCCGCCAGCGCGGCTGGCAGCCCCGCGCGGACGAGGTCGCGCACCGTCGTCCGCGCGGGGAGTCCGTGCAGGCCGGCGTCGGAGACGACCCCGGCCCGCACCTGTCCGCCTTGTTCGTAGGTGGCGAAGCGCATCAGACCGGCGGGGCCACGAAGAGGCCCTTGTCCGGGTCGTTGAACGAGCGCTGGGCGACGAACTCGTTCATCGCGTTGGCGGTGCCCCACTGGTCGGAGACCTCGGGGTCGCTGAAGTCGTAGACGTGTGGGTGCCAGCTGTCCTCGTCCAGCACCTCGAGCTCGGTCGTGTACTCGACGGTGTTGCCGTGCGGGTCGAGGAAGTAGCTGAAGGTGTTGTTGCCGGCCCTGTGCCGACCCGGGCCCCAGATCTTCTCCACGCCCTGGCGCAGCAGCCGGCCGGTGCCGCGCATGTACTCGTCGATGCCGCGCAGCTCGAAGGAGGCGTGGTGCAGCGACGGGTGCGGGCCGCGGGCGACCGCCATGCTGTGGTGCCAGGCGTTCGTGCGCAGGAACCACATCATGTTGCCCATCCGCGGGTGCATCAGGGTGTCGGACAGGGCGAACCCCAGGTGTTTGCCGTAGAAGGCGACGGTGCCCTCGGGGTCGGCGGAGTTGAGGACGACGTGGCTCAGCCGGACCGGGATCGACTCGCCCTCCTCGATCGTCCGGTGCTGCCGGACGGCGACGTCGGAGCTGATCTCGACGGTGCGGCCCTCGTTGTCGAAGAACCGGAAGCCGTAGCCGCCGCCGGGGGTCTGCAGGGTGTCCGGCTCGCCGATCAGCTGGACCCCGTCGGCAGCAAGCCGGCCGGCGAGGGTGTCGACGTCGGCGGCGGTGGCCGTGCCGAAGGAGACCAGGTCGACCCGCTTGTCGGCCGACTGCCGCAGCCGGACGATGTACTGCTCCGGCGAGCCCTCGGCGGCCAGGAAGGTGAGGCCGGAGTCGGTGTGCTCGGCCTTCAGGCCCCACGTGTTGGTGTAGAAGTCCAGCTGCTTGGCGTGGTCGGGCACCGCCAGGTCGACGTGCCGAAGGTGGGTGATCAGGCGCTCGGTCATCGGGGGTCCTTCGGCTCAGGCGGGCTGGCTGGTGAGTTCGGCGATCTGGCGGAAGAGCGCGGGCGCGTCGCCCTGCACGTGGTCCAGTTGCCACTGGGCGAGGGTGTTCGAGGCGTCGACGACGGTCTTCGCCCGTGCGTACCGCCGGGCGTGGAAGGCGTCCCAGAGGTCCTGGTCCAGCACGGTCCGCTCGGTGAGCAGCTCGGCCAGGACGACGGCGTCCTCCAGGGCCATCGCGCCGCCCTGGGCGATGGTCGGCGGGCAGGTGTGCGCGGCGTCGCCGATCAGCACGACCCGGCCGCGGTTCCACGGCTCGTCGAGCACGTGCGTCTCGAACCAGGTGTAGTTGACCCGCGAGGGATCGGTCAGCGTCTCGCGGATCTCGTCCCACGGGCCGTGGTAGGCCTCGGAGAGCTGCCGCATGGTGGCCAGCTGCTCGGCCGGGGAGAGGGCGCTGCGGTCCTGGGCCGGCTCGACGATGTAGGCGTAGAGCGAGTCCTCGCCGGTGGGGCAGTAGCCGGCGATGAACGACGGCCCGCCGTAGTACAGGTCGGTACGCGTGACGCTGGCCGGACGCGGGCCGAACGCCCGCCAGATGCCCATGCCGATCGACCGGGTCTCCAGGTTGATCCCCAGCGCCCGGCGGGTCCAGGACCGGAGGCCGTCGGCGCCGACCACCAGGTCGTAGCGGTGGGTCGAGTGGTCGGAGAAGGTGACGTCGACGCCGTCGTCGTCCTGGGTGAGCTCGGTGAACGTGGTGCCGTGGCGGAGCTTCACGCCGACCTCGGTGGCCCGGTCACAGAGGATGCGGGCCAGCTCCGGGCGGGGCATGCCCATCGCCGCGGGCAGGTCCGGGCCGCCGGTCTTGGCGTCCGGGATCTCCGCGAGCACGGAGCCGTGCGGGTCGGGGGCCCGGATGCCGGTGACGTCGAAGGCGTAGCCGGCCGCGGCGACCTGCTCCCAGACGCCCAGCGTGCGGAGCTCCCGCAGCGCATTGCCCTGCAGCGTGATGCCCGAGCCGAGGGCGGCGACGTCCGGCTTGATCTCGAGCAGGTCGACGGCGACACCGCGGCTGGCCAGGTGGATGGCCGTGGCGGCACCGGCCAGACCGCTGCCGACGACCAGGACGTTGTTCACTGCGGGCACGGGGGACTCCTTCGTCACTTGACCGCGATCGGGTTGACCGGTGCGCCGACGGCGCCGGTCACGGGCAGGGGAGCGGCGGTGAGGAAGAACTCCCAGACGCCGTCGGCCACGCAGTCGGCGGCGAGCGCGTCGAGGTCCCACATCTCGCCGAGGAACAGGCCCATGTTGGGGATGCACACCTGGTGCAGTGGCTGGAAGGCGACGTCGAACTCGTTCGGCCGCACCTCGAAGCCCCAGGTGTCGGTGGCGATGCCGGCGATCTCGGTGCCGTGCAGCCAGTCGGCGGTGGTGAACGACAGGCCGGGGGCATCACCGCCGGCGTAGTCGCCCCAGCCGCGGCCCTCGGCGATGTCCCGCCGGGCGCGGGCCAGCCGACCGGTGCGCACCAGCAGCAGGTCGCCGCGGCCGACCCGGGCGGTCTCGCCCTGCACCGCGATCGTGGCGGTGAGGTGCTCGGTGGTGATGGCGAAGCCGTCGGGCAGCTCGCCGTCGGTGCCGAGCGCCCGGCCCACGTCGAGCAACACCCCGCGGCCGGCGAGGAGCGAGGCCACGGTCTCGATGCCGGTGACCGCGTCGCCCGCGCTGGTGACCACGTCGCCCGCGCGGCGGCCGTTCCAGGCCATGCCGTGGTCGAAGATGTGGCCGAGCCCGTCCCACTGGGTGGAGGCCTGCAGCGGCATGAAGACGACGTCGTCCGCGCCCCCCAGGCCGTGCGGGAAGCCCTGCCCGCGCTCGGCGTCGGTTCCGGTGTCCAGCATCGTGTGCACCGGGTTGGTGCGCCGCCGCCAGCCCTTCTGCGGGCCGTTCATGTCGAAGGACTGGGCGAGGGAGAAGCTCGCCCCGCGCCGGACCAGCCGGGCGCCCTCCAGGCGCTTGGCCTCGTCGAGGAAGTTCAGCGTGCCGAGGACGTCGTCGGCGCCCCAGCGGCCCCAGTTCGAGCAGCGCTTCGCAGCCGCGGCGATGGCGGACTCCGGGTCGGAGCGGTCGAGCTCGGTCGGTGCATCGTGGGTCACGTCGGTCTCCTCCTTGAAGCGACCCACGTGACGTTCGGCGACGGCAAGTGATCAGGGAAGACGAGAGTGCTGATGCACGGCATAGACGGCGTGGATACTCCCCGTCCATGAACATGGCCCGGCTGGACCTCAACCTGCTGGTCTCCCTCGACGCCCTCCTGCAGGAGCGCAGCGTGACCCGGGCCGCGGCGCGGATGGGCCTGAGCCAGCCGGCGCTGTCGGCGTCGCTGGCGCGGCTCCGCCGGCACTTCGACGACGAGCTGCTGACCCGGGCGGGGAACGAGTACCGGCTGACGCCGCTCGCCGTCCAGCTGCGGGAGCTGTCCCGGCTGGCGCTCGCCGGGGCGGAGCGGGTGTTCACCGCCCAGCCGGAGTTCGACCCGTCGTCCTCGACGCGGGAGTTCACCGTGCTGGTCAGCGACTACGTCGTGGTGGTGCTGGGCGACACGCTCGCCGGGCTGCTCGGCGAGGAGGCGCCGCACACCCGGCTGCGCCTCACTCCGCACTCACCGGCCCTGGTGGAGCGGGCGGAGCAGACGCTGCTGGGCGCCGACGTGATGCTGCTGCCGCACGGCTTCGTCAGCGACCTGTCCCACCGAGACCTGTACCGCGACGAGTGGGTGTGCGTGGTCTCCTCGGACAACCCGGTCGCCGACGCCGGCCTCACCGTGGAGGACCTGCGGACGCTGCCGTGGGTGGTGACCTACCACGGGCAGACCGCGTCGACCCCGGCCGCGCGGCAGATGCGGATGCTCGGCATCGAGCCGCGCGTGCAGGTGGTGACCGAGGACTTCATCACCGTGCCGACCCTGGTCGCCGGCAGCGACCGGATCGCGCTGTTGCAGCGGCGGCTGGTGGACATGCTGCCGCTCGGCGCCGGGATCCGTGCCCTGCCCTGCCCGTTCGAGGTCGGCCCGCTGGTCGAGGCCATGTGGTGGCACCCGGCGCTGGACGACGACCCCGAGCACCGCTACCTGCGGGACGTCATCGCCCGGGCTGCCCGGCAGGCCGTCGGCGGTCCGCTGGTCATCGACGAGGCTGATGCCCCACCCCAGGAGAAGTGATTTCCGCTCGGGCGGCGCCCTCCTGACACTCCTCGGTCAGTGAAGCCGGTCACCGTGGACCGGCGCTGACCCCCTGGAGATGCCCGTGTCCGAGTCCGCACCGAGCCGCCCGCGGCTGTCCGCCCCGCCTCCCGCCGGCCAGGTCGTCGTCGACCCCGCCACCGGCCGCCCCGCCGGGCGCCCGCAGGTGACCGTGCTGCTGTTGTCCAGCTGCCTGGCCGTGCTCGGCTCGGTGCTGCTCGCGCCGGTGCTGCCGGCCATCGAGGACGCCTTCGCCGGCACGCCCGGGGTCCAGGCGCTGACCCCGATCGTGCTCACCGCGCCCGCCCTGGTCATCGGGCTGACCGCGATGATCGCCGGCCGGATCGTGGACCGGGTGGGCCGCAAGCGGCTGCTGGTCAGCGCGCTCGTCGCCTA
Source organism: Modestobacter caceresii (assembly GCF_000761485.1). GTDB lineage: Bacteria > Actinomycetota > Actinomycetes > Mycobacteriales > Geodermatophilaceae > Modestobacter > Modestobacter caceresii. Next base: position 19,913 of record NZ_JPMX01000091.1, on the reverse strand, counting down.
CGCCGTGGTCGGGACGGCGCCGCTGTGGCTGGACTCGCTGGAGCTCATCGTGGCGAGCCGGGTGCTGGTCGGGCTGACCGAGGCGGCGATCATGACCTGCTGCACCACGCTGCTGGCCGACTACTTCTCCGGTCCCGAGCGGGAGCGCTACTTCGGCTACCAGGTCGTGTGCACCACCGTGGCGGCGACGTTGTTCTTCGGGTTGGGCGGCGCGCTGGGCGAGAGCAGCTGGCGGGCGCCCTTCTGGCTGTACGCGGTGAGCCTGCCGCTCGCCGTCCTGGCTGCGCGGCACATCTGGCAGCCGGCGACCGGCCCGGCTGCGCGCACCGGGAAGCTGCCGGCGCTGCCCTGGCACCAGCTGGCCGCGCCGGTCGGCGTGACCCTCTTCGGCGGCCTGGTGTTCTACGTGCTGATCGTGGAGCTGTCGTTCAAGCTCGACGCACTGGGAGTCGAGTCCACCGGCACGATCGGTGCGGTCAGCGCCATCGGCTCGCTCGGCACCGCGGCGGGCGCCTTCGCCTTCGGCCGGCTCACCCGGCTCGGCCCGGTGGTCACCATCCCGGTGGCCTTCCTCCTCTCCGGCCTGGGGCTGATCGGCCTGGCGATGGCGTCGTCGGTGCCGGTGGTCGCGGCCTGCGCCGTCGTCACCGGGCTGGGCAACGGGCTGTTGCTGCCGGCGCTGCTCAGCTGGGCACTGGGTTCGCTGGGCTTCGAGCAGCGCGGCCGGGCCACCGGGGTCTGGACGTCGGCGCTGTTCCTCGGCCAGTTCGTCTGCCCGCTGGTGGTGCTGGCCCTCAGCGGCGCGCTCGACGGGCTGGGTTCCGCGCTGACGGTGCTCGGTGCGCTGTCCGTGGTGGCCGCGGTCGGTGTCCGGCTCGCCCGGCCGACGGCGGTGGCCGCGCACTGACCCCGGTCGGCCGGGGCGGGTCACGCGGTGCGTGGCCTCGCCCCGGTCCGGTCAGGTCTGCTGGAGGAGCCGGCCGAAGGCGGCGGACCGCCGGAGGGCGACCGCCCGGCCGCCCAGTGCGGCGGCGTCCAGGTGGTCGCGGACCAGCTCCAGGGCGGCTCCGGACAGCGAGGTCACCGATCCGGCGTCGATCACGTCCACCCGCACCGGTTCGCGGCCGTAGCGACGCTGGAAGGCCGCGACGACGTCGGCGTCCACCGCCCCGGCCAGGCACAGCGCCCGCCCGTCGGCGGTGTTCAGCAATCGGACCAGGCCGCGGTGGCCCGGCGGGGGCGACGTCACCCGGCCAGTGTCCCGCCGCCCCCGCCTGGCCGCTCGGACGGCCGGTCGCCGGATGACGGCCGGGCTCGCCCGGGTGTGACCTGCGGCCACCGACTAGGTTCAGACCGGACTTCCAAGGCGAGCGGCGAGGTGAGCACGGTGGGCAGGTCGGTGCTGGTGACCGGTGGGAACCGCGGGATCGGGCTGGCCATCGCCCGCTCGTTCGCCGAGGCGGGTGACTCCGTGGCGGTGACCCACCGCGGCAGCGGCGCCCCGGAAGGGCTGTTCGGGGTGCAGTGCGACGTCACCGACGCCGCCGCCGTCGACCGCGCCTTCACCGAGGTCGAGGAGCACCAGGGGCCCGTCGAGGTCCTGGTCAGCAACGCCGGCATCACCCGGGACGGGCTGCTGCTGCGGATGGGCGAGGACGCGTTCACCGACGTCATCGACGCCAACCTCACCGCCGCCTACCGGGTCGCCAAGCGGGCGGCGCCGAAGATGGTGCGCGCCCGCGCCGGGCGGATGATCTTCATCTCCTCGGTCGTCGGGCTGCTCGGCTCGGCCGGCCAGGTCAACTACGCGGCCAGCAAGTCCGGCCTGGTCGGGCTCGCCCGCTCCATCGCCCGCGAGCTGGGTGGCCGCAACATCACCGCCAACGTGGTCGCGCCGGGGTTCGTGTCGACAGACATGACCGCGGAGCTGCCCGAGAAGCGGCAGCAGGAGATCCTCGGGCAGGTGCCGCTGGGCCGGCTGGCCGAGGCAGACGAGATCGCCGGCGTCGTCCGCTTCCTGGCGGGCGAGCAGGCGGGGTACATCACCGGGGCGGTCGTCCCGGTCGACGGCGGACTGGGGATGGGGCACTGACCATGGGCATTCTGGACGGCAAGAAGATCCTCATCGCGGGCGTGCTGACCGAGCAGTCGATCGCGTTCTCGGTCGCGCGTCTCGCGCAGGAGCAGGGCGCCACCGTCGTCCTCTCCAACTTCGGCCGGGCCCTGTCGCTCTGCCAGCGGATCGCGAAGAGGCTGCCGCAGGAGGCGCCGGTCGTCGAGCTGGACGTGACGAACACCGAGCACCTGGCCACGCTGGCCGACCGGCTGCGTGAGCACGTCGACGGCTTGGACGGCGTGGTGCACTCCATCGGCTTCGCGCCGCAGGAGGCGATGGGCGAGGGGTTCCCCGAGGTCGCGTGGGAGCACGCGGCGACGGCGTTCCAGGTCTCTTCGTGGTCCCTGGCCTCGCTGACCCAGGCCTGCCGGCCGCTGTTCGGCGACACCGCCTCGGTGGTCGGCCTGACCTTCGACGCCACCGTCGCCTGGCCGGTCTACGGCTGGATGGGGGCGGCGAAGGCGGCCCTGGAGTCGACGTCCCGGTACCTGGCCCGTGAGCTGGGCCCCGAGGGCGTCCGGGTCAACCTGGTCGCGGCCGGCCCGCTGCGCACCATGGCGATGAAGTCGATCCCGGGCAGCGCGCAGTTCGAGGAGGCCTGGGAGGGTCGCGCCCCGCTGGGCTGGTCGGTCACCGACACCGAGCCGGCCGGCAAGGCCGTCACCGCGCTGCTCTCGGACTGGTTCCCGGCCACGACGGGTGAGATCGTCCACGTCGACGGCGGCTTCCACGCCGTGGGGGTATGACGGTCAGGTGACCGACCTCGCGCGCCCCCGGCACCCCCTCCCCGCCGGTGCCTCCATCACGCCTCCCGACCAGCAGCCGGACGAGTCCCCGTCGCTCGCGGTCCGCAACAACGGCGGCGTCGAGCCGGCCCGCACACCGGCGCCGGCCGGGCGCCGTGAGGCGCTGCTGGTGCTCGGCTTCGGTGGCCCGGAGGGCTCCGACGACGTGATGCCGTTCCTGCTCAACGTCACCCGCGGCCGGGGCATCCCGCCCGAGCGGCTGGAGGCCGTCGCCGAGCACTACCACCACTTCGGCGGCGTCAGCCCGATCAACGACCAGAACAAGGCGCTGGTCGCCGCGCTGGAGGCCGAGCTCACCGGCGCCGGCATCGACCTGCCGGTCTACTGGGGCAACCGCAACTGGGCGCCCTACGTCGAGGACGCCTGGCGGCAGATGGCCGACGACGGCATCGAGCACGCCTACGTGCTCGCCACCTCGGCCTACGCCTCGTTCTCCGGGTGCCGGCAGTACCACGAGGACGTCGCCCGGGCCCGGGTCGCGCTGGAGCTCGACCCGTCCGCGCCCACCGGCCCGACCGGGGAGAAGCTGCCGCACTACTTCGACGCCCCCGGCTTCGTGCAGGCCAACGCCGAGGCGCTGGCCGCCGCGATCGCCTCGCTGCCCGAGGAGGTCCGCGGCACCGCGCGGCTGGTGGCCACCGCGCACAGCATCCCGAACGCGATGGCCGCGGTGGCCGGGCCGGGCGGTGGCGCCTACGAGGCAGAGCTGCAGCGGGCCGCCCAGTTGGTCGTCGAGGCGGCGGCCCCCGGGCGCGACTTCGACCTGGTGTGGCAGAGCCGCAGCGGGCCGCCGTCCGTGCCGTGGCTGGAGCCCGACGTCAACGACCACCTGCGCGCGCTGGCGGAGTCGGGGGAGACCGCCGTCGTCCTCTTCCCGATCGGCTTCATCTCCGACCACCTCGAGGTCATCTGGGACCTGGACAACGAGGCCGAGGAGACCGCCGGCGAACTGGGCCTGGCCTTCGCCCGGGCGGCGACCGCGGGCACGCACCCGGCGTTCGTCGCCTCGCTGCGGGAGCTGCTGGTCGAGCGCCGGGCAGGCGGCGAGCCGCGGCTGGGCACCAACTGCCCGGCGTCCTGCTGCTTCGTCCAGCGCCCGGCCCGCCCGGCGGCCTGACGCCGCTCTGCACGCTCTCCGTGCGCATCGCCCGTGCTGCGGCGCGGGCACAGCGCACGGAGAGCGTGCAATGAGAGCGCCGCGGCTCAGCCCCGCGGGATCCAGTTGTAGGCGGCCACCGTCGCCTCGCGGACGGCGGTCGCCAGCGGGCGCAGCGCCTCGTCGCGGGCTGCTGCCTGCGCGTGGGTGACCGCGGCTCCCGGCGCGTCGGCCATCGCCAGGTCCAGCACCTGGGACAACCGCTGCGCCCGGCCGAGCACCGACAGCGCCACCGGGTCGTGGTCGGCCGGCAGCCCGGGGGCGTGCACGGTCCGGGCCAGCCCGGCCAGCAACCCGGGGACCTCGGGGTTCCACCGGGCGAGGTCCAGCGCGGCGAGCGTGCGGGCGGAGTCGCCGACGGCGAGGTCCAGCGCACCGGAGACCGCCCGCAGGTTGCCCTCCACCGGCGGTGCCAGGGGTGGCGCGCCGTCCAGGGAGACCGCCGTCCAGGAGACCGCCTCGGGCCCCAGCGCCTCCGGGACCAGGGCGAGCCGGGTGCCGACGGCGGCCTGCCCGGCCTCCAGGCCGAGCGCCACCAGCTCCGGCACCGCCGGCAGGCCGCGGGTGTCACCGGGCACCGGCAGCACCAGCCGCAGCCGTTGCTCGCCCAGGCCGCGGAGCGAGCTCAGCGCCCAGCCCAGCGGTACCGCCTCGTCGGTCCCGGGCAGCCCGACGACCCGGTGGGCCGTCTCGCCCAGCAGGACGTCGAGTACCTCGTCGTAGGAACTGCGGCCGGTGAGCCAGGCGGTGGCCCAGACGGCGAACCGGCCGGCGGCGATGTCGTGCACGGTGAACGAGGCTACGACGGCCGCGCCACCGGCCGTCGCCCGACCGACCGGCCACGTCCCGCGGGCCGCACAGGCGTGGACGGCGACCGGATGACGCGTTCGCGTGCCAGACTCGGAGTGTGCCCGCCTGGTTGCTCTGGTTGATCGCCTCAGGCCTGTTCGCGGCCGGCGAGGTCGCCAGCCTGGACCTGGTCCTGCTGATGTTCGCCGGCGGCGCGCTGGGCGGCATGGGCGTGGCCCTGCTGGGCGGGGACCTGCTCCTCCAGGTGATCGCGTTCATCGTCGTCTCGGCCGGGCTGCTGGTCCTCGTCCGGCCCGTCGCCAAGCGGCACCTGGTCGACCGCACCCCCGAGCAGATCGACGGCGTCGCGACCTACGTCGGCCGCGAGGCCGTGGTCAGCCAGCGCGTCGACAACTCCGCCGGCCGGATCCGGCTGGGCGACGACGAGTGGACCGCGCGCACCCAGCTCGACGACGAGACCTACGACGTCGGCGCCGAGGTGCGGATCGTGCAGATCGAGGGGCCGATCGCCTACGTCAGCCGTCTCTGAGGTGACGTCCGGGTGACCGGGGCCCCCAGGGGTCCTCAGGTGGCGCCGGACGGGGCAAGATCGGATCGACGCACCACTCCTAGGAACGGAGCACCGCCCTCGTGGAACCCGCCCTGATCGCTCTGATCGTGATCGCCGTGCTGGTGGCCTTCGTGCTGGCCAAGAGCGTGACGATCGTCCCGCAGGCGCAGGCGAAGGTGGTCGAGCGCCTGGGCCGGTACAGCCGCACCCTCTCGCCCGGGCTGGCGCTGCTCGTGCCGTTCGTCGACCGGGTGCGCGCGACGATCGACCTGCGCGAGCAGGTCATCTCCTTCCCGCCGCAGCCGGTCATCACCGCCGACAACCTCCAGGTCGGCATCGACACCGTCGTCTACTTCCAGGTCACCGACCCGCGCCTGGCGGTCTACGGGATCGCCAACTACATCACCGGCATGGAGCAGCTCACGACCACGACGCTGCGCAACGTCGTCGGTGGGCTGAACCTCGAGGGTGCGCTGACCGGCCGGGACGGCATCAACTCCCAGCTGCGCACCGTGCTCGACGGCACCACCGGCCCGTGGGGCCTGCGGGTCGCCCGGGTGGAGATCAAGGCGATCGACCCGCCGCCCTCCATCCAGGACTCGATGGAGAAGCAGATGCGCGCCGACCGCGACAAGCGCGCTGTCATCCTGACCGCCGAGGGGCAGCGGCAGTCGGCGATCACCACGGCCGAGGGCCAGAAGGCCGCCTCGATCCTCTCCGCGGAGGGCAAGAAGCAGGCCGCGATCCTCGACGCCGAGGCCGAGCGGCAGAGCCGGATCCTGCGGGCCGAGGGCGAGCGCGCCGCGCTGTTCCTGCAGGCGCAGGGGCAGGCGAAGAGCATCGAGACGGTGTTCCAGGCCATCCACGACGGCAAGCCCGACCAGGGCCTGCTGGCCTACCAGTACCTGCAGACGCTGCCGAAGATCGCCCAGGGCGACGCCAACAAGATGTGGATCGTGCCCAGCGAGTTCAGCAAGGCGCTGGAGGGGCTGTCCAAGCTGGGTGGCGGCGACGACGGTGAGGGACAGCGCAGCTGGCTGGACGTCGACGCGTCCTCCGGTGCCCAGGGCGCGACCCAGGCGCCGGCGTCGTCCCTGGACACCAGCAACTGGTTCGACTCGAACCTGCCGCCGGCCGCCGAGCAGCCCGAGGCCAAGATCTCGCTGTCCAGCATCGCCGACACGGCGGGGGAGACGGCGCCGCAGATCCCCAAGCCGCCGCCGCTGTCACAGGTCAAGCAGGACGTGCAGGAGAGCGGCCCGGCCGCCGACCCGCGCAACCGCCCCGCGGACGACGACCCGCTCCAGCTGCCCCCGGGCTGACCCGCTGGACGCCGATGGCCCAGAACTCATCGAGTTCTGGGCCATCGGCGTTCAGTGCTCGCGGCTGGAGGCCCCTAGTCCTTGAGGAGGCCTTCGCGGAGCTTGGCCAGCGTCTGGCTGAGCAGCCGGGACACGTGCATCTGGGAGATGCCGATGTCCGCGGCGATCTGCGACTGGGTCATGTTGCCGAAGAACCGCAGGATCAGGATGCGGCGCTCACGGGGCGGGATGGTGGCCAGCAGCGGCTGCAGCGACTCCCGGTACTCCACGCCCTCCAGGGCCGCGTCCTCCTCGCCGAGGGTCGCCGCGAGCGTGGGGGAGTCCTCCTCACCGGAGAGGCGCTCGTCCAGCGAGCTGCTGCGGTAGGCGTTGGCCACCGCCAGGCCCTCGAGCACCTCCGCCCGGGGGATGCCGAGGTGCTCGGCCAGCTCGGACGGCGTGGGGGCGTGGCCGTTCTTCTGCGACAGCTCGCTGACCGCCGCGTTCAGCGAGAGGTGCAGCTCCTGCAGCCGCCGCGGCACCCGCACCGACCAGCCCTGGTCGCGGAAGTGCCGCTTGATCTCACCGGTGATCGTCGGCACGGCGAAGGAGAGGAACTCCACCCCACGACTCGGGTCGAACCGGTCGATCGCAGCGATCAGGCCGAGGGTGCCCACCTGGAGCAGGTCGTCGAAGGGCTCGCCGCGGTTGCTGAACCGGCGGGCGAAGTGCCGGACCAGCGGCAGGTGCTCCTCGACCAGGATCTCCCGGAGTCGCTCCCGCCGCGGGTCGCCCTTGTCCAGGGTGGCCAGCTCGGCGAACAGCGGTGCGGTCCGCTCGGCCCGCTTGCGGTTGTCCGACATCGGCACCGGGTCAGCAGCCGGCTCCGGGGTCGTGGCGGAGGACTCCGTGGGGGCCGCCTTCGGGGTGTCGGTGGGTTCGGTGATCTCGTTCTCCGAGGCCGTGTCGGCGACCGCAGGGGCGTCAGCGGCGGGGGCCGGGGACCCGAGGGGCTCACCCGAGCCGAGGACGGCGTCGTCGGCAGCCGGGGAGTCCGGAGCAGCCGACCGGGTCACCGTGCGACCGACACGTCGGGGTCGGACTGCTCGGTCAGGGCGTCGATCGCGCTGTAGCGCCGCAGCTTCTTGACCAGGCTGATGCAGGCGACGGGCGTGCTCTTGCCGTCGCCGGCCGGCACGATCGACTGGTCGCTCGGGCCGGCCTCGACCGTGTCGACCAGGGTGTGCAGCACGGCCCAGCCGAAGCCGTCCCGCGGCACGTCGACCCCGGTCGCCGTCGGCACCCAGGCGTCGATCCGCAGACCGTCGCGGGCGGCCTCGAAGACGACCGTGAGCGGTGCGTCCCCCAGGGCGACGGAGGACAGCGTGGCGCAGGCCTCGTCGACGGCGAGACGCAGGTCCTCGACCGCGTCGAGGTCGAAGTCCATCCGCATCGCCAGGTCACCGGTCATCGCCCGCACCGCGGGCAGCTGGGTCGGCGAGGTGGGGACCCGCAGTTCCAGCCGCTCGGTGCGCCGCTCGCCGGTGGCGGCGCCCGTCGTGTCGACCATGCGTCGTTCGCTCCTTCGTCGTCCCCCGCGCCCCCGGACGAGAGCGCGGCTGTCCGTCTTCGCGCTCCCGTCCCGCAGCTCCGGTTCGGAGCGCGGACGACGAGCGGCCGCTCAGCGACGGGTGTCAGGCCTGACCCGGCTCCCTTGACGGTAGACCGACCGCCTGGCTGCGTTGCCCACCGGGGCGCACGCCAAACCCCCGTTCGCCGCCGGAGGCGCTGCCGCGGCACCCGGCCGGGTGACCTGGTCACCACCCGTGTTTGAGCCCACCCGGTCGTGCACATCCCTCCGGCGTGAGACTGCGGCGCAGTGACGTGCACGCCCCGGGCTGGACCCGGCGTCGCGCTGGCAAGGGGTTCTCCTACCAGGACGAGAACGGGGCGTTGATCAGGGACGACCGGCTGGACCGGTTGCGGGCCCTGGCCATCCCGCCCGCCTGGAAGGACGTCTGGATCTGTCCGTGGCCGAACGGCCACATCCAGGCCGTCGGGACCGACGCCGCCGGCCGGCGGCAGTACCGCTACCACGACGAGTGGCGCGCCAAGCGGGACGCCGCCAAGCACGAGCGGGTGCTGGAGATCTCCCAGCAGCTGCCCGACGTCCGGGACGAGGTGGTGGCGGCGCTGCGCACCCGCGGGCTCAACCGCGAACGGGTGCTGGCCTGCGCCGTCCGGCTGCTCGACCTCGGCGCCTTCCGGGTGGGCAGCGAGCAGTACGCCGAGGACAACGGCACGTACGGGCTGGCGACGCTGCGCCGCGAGCACGTGTCGGTGCGCGGTGAGCGGGTCTTCTTCCACTACACCGCCAAGGGCGGGATCGACCGGGAGGTCGAGCTGCTGGACCGGCCGACCGCCACCGTCGTCCGGCAGCTGCTGGAGCGGCCCGAGGACGAGGGGCAGGAGCTGCTCGGCTACCGGCTCGCCGACGGGAGCTGGCACGACGTGACCAGCGACGAGGTCAACGCCTTCCTCAAGGAGGTCAGCGGGGCGGAGATCACCGCCAAGGACTTCCGCACCTGGACGGCGACGGTGATGATGGCCGCCACGTTGGCCGAGACGCCCACCCCGAGCAGCCAGACGGCACGCAAGCGCGCGGTGCGGGAGGCCTACGTCAAGGTCTCCGAGCAGCTGGGCAACACCCCGACGGTGTGCAAGACCAGCTACGTCGACCCCCGGGTGGTCGACCGGTACGAGCACGGCGAGACGGTCGCCGGCGCGCTGGCCGAGGCCGCCCAGGCACCCGACGACCGGACGGCGCAGCGCACCATCGAGGCGGCGGTCTGCTCCCTGCTCAGCGCCTGAGCTGACCAGGCCCCGGACACGACGACGGCGCCCCACCCGGAGGTGGAGCGCCGTCGTCGCGGTGTGTGCGGCCCCCTGGAGAGGGGCCTTCCTCAGGCCTTCTCGGCGATCGTGAACAGGTCGATGAGGCCGGTGACCTCGAGCGGCCGGGTCACGGCGCGGGTGTTGGCCACCAAGCGCAGGCCGACGTCGCGGGAGCGCGCCGACTTCTGGGTCTCGACGAGCACGGCGAGGCCGGCCGAGCCGAGGAACTGGACACCGCACAGGTCGACGACCAGGGCGGTCGGCTGCTGCTCGAGCTGGGTGTCCAGGGACGCGCGCAGCACGGGCGCGGTGAAGGTGTCGACCTCGCCGACGACCGTCACGGTGACCGTGCCGTCGTCGTCGGTGGACGTCGACAGGGTGATCACGTCGTCGAAGGGGGCGTCGTTCGTGTCAGCCGGGGCTGACACGTCGCGCGAGCCCTCGGCGGGTGAGTCGGATGAGGTCACGGACTGCAGCTCCTCTCAGCGGCGATGCCTGGCGGGCACGCGGATGCCCGGACAATGTACTGCGGTACACCGTCCGGCCCGACACGGCCCGGGACACCGAGGTTCCGGAACGCCTCCCGAGGAGCTCTCGGGCAGGCCACGGCTGGCTGCTCAACCGTGGCGCCCAACCTAGTCGCGTCATGATCGCGGCACCAACTCAGCGCACGCCGGGCCGGCGGGGCGGCCGGTCCGGCGCGCTGCGGCAGGGGTCAGGTGCCCTCGACGACGTGGACCGCGCTCTCCTCCGGCCCCTCACCGCCGACCGGGGCGTCGGCGAAGGCCTCGACGTCGTCGCCGGTGCGGTTGGTGCCGGAGTCGCTGAGCCGGTCGGTGTCCTCGTCCTGGTCGAGCTGGGCGAAGGCGCGGTCGGGGTCCTCGGCGGCGCGCACGTCGGACGCGTCCTCCGGGACCTCCCGCTCCAGCCGGCCGCTCAGCGACTCGCCCTCGGCCTGCTCGCGTGCCGTCGTCCCGAAGTCCACGGCCTGGTGCTCGCGGTCGCCGGGCTCGGGCGCGAACTCCGGGTCCTCGGCGCGGGCCATGGTCGGGCTGTCGTCCTGGGAGACCTCGGGGATGCCGTTGTCCTCGGGGAAGACGTCCCGGGCGGTCTGCCCCTCGGGGCCGACGTCGCCACGGGGGCCGTCCGCCGTGCCGGTGAGGCCACGCTCGTCGTCGGGGAACTCGGCGTCGTTGAGGGCGGAGTCGCGGGCCGCGCGGTCCGGGTCGGTCATGGGAGTTCCTCCGTTCTGCGCGCCCCAGCGGTGGGCGCGCTCGTCCGTCCGGTGGACGGGGGAGCCGGTCGGGTGACCGGCGTCGTGGTCCGGCCCTACCCGACCCTCTGCCGGGCATGCGTGATCCAGCTCCCGCCCGCCGCATGGCACCGGGTGCCGCGGGTATCGCCGCGAGCATGGCGATCACAGACGAGGTCCAGCGGCTCGGGCGACCGGTCCGCCGCTGGGCCCGTACCCAGCAGCAGGAGTACACGCAGGGAGAGGCCCGCCCGCTGGCCGCGGACCTGGGCGCGATGAGCGTCTACCTGGGCCTGGTCGGGGCGGCGGCCACCGCCATCCGGGTGTCGGGCCGCGAGCTGCCCAGCCGGATCCCCCTGGGGGACGCGGTCCTGCTGACCGTCGGCACCTTCCGGCTGGCCCGGCGGATCGCGAAGGACCCGGTCACCGCCCCGGTGCGCGCACCGTTCGTCAGCTACCAGGGGACGTCGGGCGAGGCCGAGGTCGCCGAGGAGGTGCGGGAGCACGGGGGCGTCAAGCACGCCGTGGGGGAGCTGCTGACCTGCCCGTTCTGCATGGCCCAGTGGGTCGGCACGGGCTTCGTGCTCGGGTACGTGACCGCCCCGCGGGCGACCAGGCTGGCCGCGCTGACCATGACGATGGTGGCCGGGTCCGACGTCCTGCAGTTCGTCTACGACGCCATCCAGAACGGCGGGCTGCAGTCCGACGACGGCGAGGAGGCCGGGAGCCTGACCGGCCAGGAGGTCTGACCGCGAGCTCGGCGTCACGCTGCGTGGCCGTCGGGTGCCGGCGGGACCGCACACCGGCGGGCCGCTGGCTCCCTCGGCCGGGTGGGGCGCTGCGGTGCGTGACCGTCTCGCGCTGCCGCGCACCCGCCGGGGCACCTATCCTCTGATCTTGTCGAGGCGGGGTCGCGGGCCCCGGGGCGAGGAGGTAGTCGTGCGGTCGATCTGGAAGGGCGCGGTCTCCTTCGGCCTGGTCAGCATCGCGGTGAAGTTGTACTCGGCCACCGAGGACCACGACATCCGCTTCCACCAGGTGCACAAGACCGACGGTGGCCGGGTCAAGTACAAGCGGGTCTGCTCCGTGGACGGCGAAGAGGTCGAGTACGGCGACATCGGCAAGGGCTACGAGCTGCCCGACGGCCAGCTGGTCGTGCTGACCGACGAGGACTTCGACCAGCTCCCGCTCGGCACCACGCACGAGATCGAGGTGCTCCAGTTCGTCGACCAGGAGCAGATCGACCCGGTCCACTTCGAGAAGACGTACTACCTGGAGCCCGACGGCGTCGCGACCCGCCCCTACGTGCTGCTGCGCACCGCGCTGGAGAACGCCGGCCAGGTGGCGATCACCAAGATCGCCATCCGGCAGCGCGAGTCCCTGGCGGCGTTGCGCGTGCGGGAGGGCGTGCTGGTGCTGCACACCATGCGCTGGCCCGACGAGATCCGCCGGCCCGCCTTCACGTTCCTGGACGAGGAGGTGCCGGTCCGCCCGCAGGAGCTGGCGATGGCCGAGTCGCTGATCTCCACGATGGCCGGGGACTTCGACCCGACCCAGTTCACCGACGACTACCGCGAGGCGATGGCCGCCCTGCTGGAGGCCAAGCAGTCCGGCGGTGAGGTCCAGGCCGCACCGGAGGCCGCCGACGACGGCGGCGGTGCGGTGGTCGACCTGATGAGCGCCCTGCGGCGCAGCGTCGAGCGGGCCGGCGGCAGCGCACCGGCCGCCGGGTCGGACGACGCCACGGACGACGGCGGGGACGACGCGCCGGCCGCGAGGACGACGGCTCGCAAGGCCCCGGCCAAGAAGGCGGCCGCGGGGGAGAAGGCCCCGGCGAAGAAGGCCCCCGCCCGGAAGGCGGCGCCGAAGAAGGCCGCGGCCGCGGAGGACGACGCCCCGGCGAAGCCGGCCAAGCGCGCCGCCCGTCCGCGCAAGACCGCCTGACCCCGGGTGGCCGCCGCCGATCCGCTGGCCCCCCGCCGGGCCGAGTCGGACCCGACCCGCGCTGCCGAGCCGGCCGGGCGGCCGCTGCCGGTGGTCACCGCTGACGGCGTGCCCGAGGACCTGCCGCCGATGCTGGCCGCCGTCGGCGACCTCCCCGCCGACGGCGACCTGCGCTGGGGCTACGAGTTCAAGTGGGACGGCGTCCGGGCGCTGGCGCACGTGCGTTCCGGGCGGGTCCGGCTGCGGGCCCGCAGCGGCAACGACGTCACCGCCAGGTACCCCGAGCTCGGCCCGCTGCCGGCGGCCCTGGCCGGTCGCGAGGCCGTGGTCGACGGCGAGGTCGTCGCGCTGGACGCCCGGGGCCGGCCGGACTTCGGGCTGCTGCAGGGCCGGATGCACCGCACCGGGCCGGAGGTGGCGAGGCTGGCGGCGGCCGCCCCGGTCAGCTACCTGGTCTTCGACCTGCTGGCGCTGGACGGCGAGAGCCTGCTCGGGCTGCCCTACGCCGCCCGCCGGGAGCGGCTGGACGCGCTGGCGCTGGGCTCGGACCGCTGGGTGACCACCCCCTGGTTCCGTGGCGACCTCGCCGGGGTGGGGCAGCAGGTGCAGGGGGCCAGCCTGGAGAACGGGCTGGAGGGCGTCGTCGCCAAGCGGCTGGACTCGGTCTACCGGCCGGGTGGTCGCGGCCCGGACTGGCGCAAGGTCAAGAACTTCCGCACCCAGTCGGTCGTCGTCGGCGGCTGGCGTCCCGGGGCCGGGCGGCGGGCCGGCGGCATCGGCTCCCTGCTGCTCGGGGTGCACGACGAGGACGGCCGGCTGGTCTTCGCCGGACACGTGGGCACCGGCTTCACCGCGAGGGCGCTGGCCGACCTCGCGCCGCTGCTCACCCCGCGGGCGTCCGCCCCGTTCGTCGATGCGCTGCCCCGCGAGGTGACCCGGGACGCGCACTGGGTCGAGCCGACGCTGGTCGGCGAGGTGGTCTTCACCGAGTGGACCCGCGAGGGCCGGTTGCGGCACCCGTCCTGGCGCGGGCTGCGCGCGGACCAGGCGCCGGCCGACGTGGTGGTCGAGCCGTGAGGCAGCGGGTGCAGATCGAGGGCCGCCAGCTGGAGGTCTCCAACCTGGACAAGGTGCTCTTCCCCGAGGTGGGATTCACCAAGGCCCAGGTCATCGACTACTACGTGCGGATCGCGCCGGTGCTGCTGACGCACGTGGCGCACCGCCCGGTCACCTTCACCCGGTGGCCGAACGGCGTCGACGGGCAGGCCTTCTTCGAGAAGAACAGCGCCCGGCACGCCCCGGAGTGGGTGCGGTCGGTGACGGTGCCCTCGCCCGGGTCGTCGCGGGGCCGGGAGACGCTGGACATGGTGCTGCTCTCCGCCGTCCCCGACCTGGTCTGGTCGGCGAACCTGGCGGCGCTGGAGGTGCACGTGCCGCAGTGGCAGGTGGACGACGCCGGGACGGCGCAGCTGCCCGACCTGCTGGTGCTCGACCTCGACCCGGGCCCGGGCACCGGGGTGGTCGAGTGCGCGCAGGTGGCGCACCGGCTGCGCGAGCGGCTGGTCGCCGACGGCCTCGACCCGGTGGTGAAGACCTCGGGCTCCAAGGGGCTGCAGGTCTACGCCCCGATCGAGTGCGCCGACAAGGAGCACCCCAGCCGGTACGCCAAGGCCCTGGCCCAGGAGCTGACCGGGCAGACGCCGGAGGAGGTCGTCTGGCGGATGGAGAAGGCGCTGCGGCCGGGCAGGGTGCTGGTCGACTGGAGCCAGAACAACACCGCGAAGACGACGGTCGCGCCGTACTCCTTGCGCGCCCGGCCGTTCGCCACCGTCTCGACCCCGCTGCGCTGGGCCGAGGTCGACGCGCTGCGCGAGGGCGGTGACCCGGAGTCGGTCCGCTTCCGCACCGACGACGTCCTGGCCCGGGTCGCCCAGCACGGCGACCTGTTCGACGTCGCCGCCCGCACCCGCGCCGCCCTGCCCTGACCGACGGACCCCCACCGACCCGCCCGGCGGGGGACGCGGCGGCCCCTGGGACCATTCCGGACGTGTCTGGACCCGATCGCCGTGCTCCCTCCACCGCCGACCTGGGGCGGCTGGTGGTCCGCTGCCCCGACCGGCCGGGCATCGTCGCGGTGCTGTCCGGGCTGATGGCCGAGGCCGGCGCCAACATCACCGAGTCCCAGCAGCACTCCTCGGACCCGTCCGGCGGCACGTTCACCCTGCGGCTCGAGTTCGTCCTCGACGACCTGGCCACCCGCCGTACCGAGCTGGAGGCGGCGCTCGCCGGCCTGGCGGGGGAGTGGCAGTTCTCCTGGCGGCTGACCGAGGCGGCACACACCCCGCGGCTGGCCGTCTTCGTCTCCAAGGCCGACCACGTGCTGCAGGAGCTGCTCTACCGGGTCGACGCGGGTGACCTGCGGGCCGAGATCGCCGCCGTCGTCTCCAACCACCCCGACCTGGAGCCCGTCGCCCGGGCCCACGGCGTGCCGTTCCACCACGTCCCGGTCACCCCGGACACCAAGGACGCCGCCGAGGCGCGGGCGCTGGAGCTGATCGGGGACGTCGACCTGGTCGTGCTGGCCCGGTACATGCAGATCGTCTCGGCGGACTTCTGCAGCCGCTTCCCGGAGCGGCTGATCAACATCCACCACAGCTTCCTGCCGGCCTTCGTGGGCGCGAACCCGTACCGGGCCGCCCACGACCGCGGCGTGAAGCTGATCGGGGCGACCGCGCACTACGTGACCGCGGAGCTGGACGCCGGCCCGATCATCGAGCAGGAGGTGGCCCGGGTCGACCACCGCGCCACCGTCGAGGACATGCGCCGGATCGGTCGCTACGTCGAGCGCCAGGTGCTGGCCCAGGCGGTCACCTGGCACGTGGAGGACCGCGTCGTGGTCGAGGGCGACCGCACGATCGTCTTCGCGTAGTCCCGGCGGCCCTCACTCGACAGGCGGGGTTCACCTGCTCTTGATTTGACTGAGTCAAAAAAGCAGGGTTGACTCGTTGCTGATGGAGACGACCTGGGAGAAGCAGCTGCGGACGGCGGGGCTGCGCGTCACGCGGCCCCGGCTGTCCGTGCTCGGGGTGCTCGCCGAGCACCCGCACGTCGACGCTGACACCATCGCCACCGCCGCGCGCACCGTCCACCCCTCGATCTCGCCCCAGGCGGTCTACGGGGTGCTCAAGGCGCTCATCGGGAGCGGGATCGCACGCCGCATCGAGCCGGCCGGTGGGCCGGCGCTGTACGAGCTGCGGGTCGGCGACAACCACCACCACCACCTGGTCTGCCGGGAGTGCGGGCTGATCGCCGACGTCGACTGCGTCGTGGGCCAGGCCCCCTGCCTGCAGCCCTCGGACGCGGCGGGTTTCGCCGTCGACGAGGCCGAGGTCGTCTTCTGGGGACTCTGCGCCGGCTGTCAGGTCGCGCGCAGGACGCACGTGCACGGGACGAACAGTGCAATCGAAGAGGGAGTGACAGCATGACCGACGTCGCATCGCAGGGACCTGCCGCCAGTGAGGCCGACCGGGCCGTCCTGACCAACCGTCAGGGACACCCGATCTACGACAACCAGAACCAGCGCACGGTGGGCTCGCGTGGCCCGGCCACGCTGGAGAACTACCAGTTCCTGGAGAAGATCAGCCACTTCGACCGGGAGCGCATCCCGGAGCGCGTCGTGCACGCCCGTGGCGCCACCGCGTTCGGCGTCTTCGTGGCCGACGGCACCGTCGGCGACGAGCCGATCAGCAAGTACACCCGGGCCAAGCTCTTCCAGGAGAAGGGCAAGGAGACCGAGGTCGCGCTGCGCTTCTCCACCGTCGCCGGTGGCCGGGACTCCTCCGAGGCGGCGCGTGACCCGCGCGGCTTCGCGGTGAAGTTCTACACCGAGGACGGCAACTGGGACCTGGTCGGCAACAACCTGGGTGTCTTCTTCATCCGGGACGCCATCAAGTTCCCCGACTTCATCCACTCGCAGAAGCCCGACCCGGTGACCTTCGAGCGCCAGGTCGCCAACCGGGTCTTCGACTTCTGGTCGCAGTCGCCCGAGGCGCTGCACATGATGACGCTGGTCCTCAGCCCCCGTGGCCTGCCGGCGAGCTACCGCACCATGCAGGGCTTCGGCGTGAACACCTACAAGTGGGTCAACGCCGCCGGTGAGACCAAGCTGGTCAAGTACCACTGGCTGCCCAAGCAGGGCGTCAAGTCCTGGACCGAGGCCGACGCCGCGGTCGCGCAGGGCAAGGAGCTCGGCGTGCACACGAAGGACCTCTACGAGGCCATCGAGCGCGGCGAGTTCCCTTCCTGGGACCTGCACGTCCAGCTGATGGACGACCACGACCACCCGGAGCTGGACTTCGACCCGCTGGACGACACCAAGGTGTGGCCGGAGAACGAGTTCCCGCTGCGCAAGGTCGGCACCATGACGCTGAACCGCACGCCGCAGGACTTCTTCACCGAGAGCGAGCAGATCGCCTTCGGCACCGGTGTCCTCGTCGACGGGCTGGACTTCTCCGACGACAAGATGCTGGTCGGCCGGACGTTCTCCTACTCCGACACCCAGCGCTACCGGCTGGGCCCGAACTACCTGCAGCTGCCGGTGAACCAGCCCAAGGGCGCGAAGGTCGCCACCAACCAGCGCGACGGGGCGATGGCCTACGGCGTGGACCTGGGCCCCGGCCAGAACCCGCACGTCAACTACGAGCCGTCGATCCTGGGCGGCCTGCGTGAGGCCGAGTACCCCACGCACGACGAGCAGGGCCCGGAGATCACCGGCCGGCTCACCCGCAAGCGAATCGACCGCACCGACGACTACACCCAGGCCGGCCAGCGCTACCTGCTGTCCGAGCAGTGGGAGAAGGACGACCTCGTCGCCAACCTGATCGCCAACCTGTCGCAGTGCGACCGGCCGATCCAGGAGCGGATGATGTGGCACCTCTTCATGGTCGAGGACGAGCTGGGCCAGCGGGTCGGCGACGGCCTGGGCATCAGCGCGGACGACGTCCGGGGCATGCAGCCGCTGCAGACCCAGACGCTCACCGAGGCGGAGCTGCAGCGTGCGGCCAACCTCGGCAAGAACGGCCCCCGCGACGTCTCGGGCCTGACCATGACGCACTGCGTGCCCAACGAGCACGTCGTCCTGGCCAAGTGACATCGGCCAAGTGACATCGGCCAAGTGACATCGGCCAAGTGAGATCGGCTGGGTGACATCGGCTGGGTGACATCGGCTCACTGAGCCACGCGGGCTGAGCCCGCACCGCCAGACCACTGCGGGCCGCGACCGGGGGACTCCCCGGGCGCGGCCCGCAGTGCTGTGCTGGGTCGGTCAGGCCTGGGCGGCGACCGGGTGGGCCGTGGCGTCCGGCGTCGGCTCGGTGGCCAGGTCGGCCTGCCACAGGTCGGGACCGAACACCTCGTACTGGATGTCCCGGGCCGGCACGCCCCGGTCGATCAGCGCGCTGCGCACCGCACGCATGAACGGCAGCGGACCGCACAGGTAGTACGCGGCGCCCTCGGGCAGGTCGACCGCGTCCAGGTCCATGATCCCGGCGTGCACGCGGTCGGCGGGCAGCGAGCTGTCCGCGCCGTCCTCGTACCAGACGTGCAGCGAGGCGTTGGGCAGCTGCTGGACGTCGGCGCTGACCTGCTCGCGCAGCGCGAAGGAGCTCTCGCCGAGGTCGGCGTGCAGCAGGGTGATCGGCAGCCGTGACCCGGCGGCGGTGAGGTGCGAGATCATCCCGGCCATCGGGGTGATCCCGATGCCGGCGCTGGCGAAGACCACCGGGCGGCCGGAGTCGTCGAGGACGACGTCCCCGAACGGCAGCGACATGGTCAGCACGTCGCCCACCTGCACCTGGTCGCACAGCAGGTTCGAGACCTCGCCGTCGGGCTTGTCGCCGCCGCGCACCCGCTTGACCGAGAACTGACGGTGCTCGCCGTCGTCGGCGCGGGTGAGGCTGTACTGCCGCGGCTGGTGGACGCCGTCGGGCATCTGCACCTTCACCGACACGTACTGGCCGGGCAGCGACGTCTTGACCAGCCGGTCGTCGATCCGCTTCACCCGGAAGGTGACGACGTCGGCGGTCTCCGCGGTCTTCTCGGCGACCTCCCACTCGCGCCAGACCGTCTCCGGCCGCACCCCGCGGGAGCTGTACAGGCCGCGCTCCATGTTGATCAGCGCGTAGGCCATCAGCCAGTAGACCTCGTCCCAGGCCGCGGCCACCTCGGGGGTGACGGCGTCACCGAGCACGTCGACGATCGCCCAGAACAGGTTGTCGTGGACGACGTCGTACTGCGCCGGGGTGATGCCCAGCGAGGCGTGCTTGTGCGCGATCCGGGCCAGCAGGTGCTCGGGCACCTGCTCCGGGTCCTTGACGAGTGCGCTGGCGAAGACGGCGACCGAGCCGGCCAGGGCCACCTGCTGGGTGCCCTCGGCCTGGTTGCCGCGGTTGAACGTGCCGTCGAGCAGCTCGGGGTGGGCGCCGAAGAGGTGCGCGTAGAAGCGTCGGGCGATCTCCTCGATGTTCTCGGCGACGACCGGGAGGGTCGCCTCGATGACCGGACGTGATCGATCGGACAGCAACATGAGCTCCTTGCAGTGGTGGACGTTCCTCTCCTCCACCGATGCGCGCGGCGACCGGCGGGGGCCGTCCCCGAGTCTGCTGGCTGGGCCGCACATGCGCAGGAGGGCTCAGGTCCCGTCACTGGTCGGGGCAGACTCGGCCCGTGGACGACGACGACCAGGGCGCCACGGTGCTGCTCGCTGCTGCCGGACGTCTCGAGGTGCTGGCGGCGCGGACCACCGGCGGCAGCTGGGCCGTCGGCGGCCTGCTGGCGTCCCGGCCGGAGGTGATCGCCCGCGCGGCGGACGGCGGCACCGAGCACGTGGCCGAGGCCCGGGCGCGCACGGCGGAGTGGATCGTGACCCTGTCCCCGGCGGTCGCCGGCCCGCTGGCCGCCTGGCTGCGCTCGGCCGCCGACGTGACGCCGGTCGACCCACACGCGCTGGCGCTCGCCCGCGTGCTCACCGGCTGAGAGGGTGTTGGGTAACTGATCCAGCGCGGTCGGTGAGGGCGCGATCTGTTC
>NZ_JPMX01000090.1 GCF_000761485.1 Modestobacter caceresii | reverse complement strand
GCTCCGCGATGCTGGTGATCGCCTTCACGACCGCGCCGATCTCCTGCGACGACGTGCCGAGCTTGGTGATGGTCTGCGTGGTGGTCTCCGCCTCGCCCACGGCCTGGGCGGCGACCCGGGTGGCCTCGTTCACGCTCTGACTGATCTCCCGGATCGCCGAGCTCATCTCGTCGGCACCCGCCGCCACTGTCGCCACGCTGCGGGACACCTCCTCCGCCGCTGCCGCGACGACACCGGACTGCGCCGAGGTCTCCTCCGCCGAGGAGGAGATCTGTGCCGAGGACGCCGACAGCTCCTCCGACGCCGCCGCCACCGCATCCGAGGACGCGGCGACCGAGGCGATCACCGCACGCAGGTGCTCCTGCGCGGTACCCAGGGCGACCGCCATCTGGCCGACCTCGTCGCGGGACGAGACGGCGGCGTCCACGGTCAGGTCCCCGGTCGCCATGGCCTCCAGGGATGCCTGCACCCGCCGCAGCGGCCGGGCCAGCGAACGCTGGGTGAGCAGGCAGATGACCAGGATCGCCACCAACCCCAGGGCCGCAGCGATCTCACTGGTGCGGGCCGCCTGGGTGATCGCGGCGTCCAGCTCGGCCTGGGCGACCTCGGACTCCGCCGCCAGGGCGTCCTTCGCGGCGCCGACCGCCCCATCGGTGAGGTCGTTGGCGGCCTGGATCTCCTCGAACCGCGCCCGCATGCCGACCTGGTCGGCCACGGCCGCCTCCACGAAGGCCGCCAGCGCCTCCTGGTAGTCACCGAAGGTCGACTGCACCCCGGCCGCGGCGGCAGCGCTGGCGCCGCCGAGCGGGACGTCCCGCAGCTCGGCCAGCAGGGCCTCCGCCGTCGCGACGTCGTCGGCCACGTCCACCAGTTGGTCGGACGGCGACGGGCTCACCAGGGCCTTGAGGCCGTCCACCTTCAGCTCGCTGGCCCGGGTGTCGAGCTGGAGCACCAGCTCCGCGGCCTGGTCGAGCCGGTCGAGGTGCTCGCTGGCGCTGCGGACGGTGGCGTTCGAGGTCAGCGTCGCGGTCAGCAGGGCACCGAAGGCGAGGACGACGACGCCGATCATGATGCCGAACTTCACGGCGAGCCGGCGGTCGGCGAACCAGCTCAGTGGACCGGTCGGGGCGGGGGAGTGCATGGCGGGTCTCCTGGTCAGGAACGGCGGTGAGGCGCGGATGAGAACGATTGCACCAGTCCGGGAACAGTGCGTTGCGTTCTCCGGGTCGACGGTGGATCGCATTTCTCGGATCAGCCCGCACGACGTCGTCCTGGCGTCTCCCGAGGGTGGTGCACGAGCCATGGTGGTGGATCCGGTAATGGCCGGTATCACTGTGACGCACGTGTCGTGACACGGCGCCGAGAATGGTCGACGAACGCACTCGACCGGCTCTTTGTCGACTCGGGAGCGAGACAGGAAAAGGGACCGCGGCCGCCGCCTCGCCCGGGGAAGGGGGCGAGACAGCGGCCGCGGAAGTCGTGCGGGTCAGGCCTCGCTGCAGGGCCCCACCGCGAGCTCGCGAGTGGTGGGGGCAGCGAGGTCCTTTCAGTAGGAGAAGCGGGCCACCGTGGTGCGCAGGTCGCTGGCCATGCGGGACAGCTCGTCGACGGCCTGCCGGGTCTGGCCCAGCGCCTGGGTGGTGGACGACGCCGCCGTGGAGACCCCGGTGATGTTGGTGGCGATCTCGGTGGAGCCGCCGGCGGCTTCCTGCACCGACCGGGACATCTCGTTGGTGGTCGCGGTCTGCTCCTCCACCGCACTGGCGATGGTGAGCTGGAAGTCGTTGATCGACCCGATGATCTCGCTGATCCGGCCGATCGCCGACACCGCACCGGAGGTGTCGCCCTGGA
>NZ_JPMX01000089.1 GCF_000761485.1 Modestobacter caceresii | reverse complement strand
CACGAACAGATCGCGCCCTCACCGACCGCGCTGGATCAGTTACCCAACACCCTCTCAGACGTGACGAGCGTGCGGGTGGCGATCACAGTGGTCATGGTCGTGCAGACCCCACCCGCCCCCGGAACTCATCGCCCGATCAGCGGGGGGCGCGCGCCAGCTGGCGGATCCGTGTGGCCAGCCGACCGGTGGGATCTGGGTCCGGAGAGGGGAGGCCCAGCCGGCGGCCAGACCACCGCGGCATCGGTGAGGACAGCATCGCCGGTTCCGCCGGTTCTCGCCGTGCGCCTCCGGAGCGCGCGGTGGTGCGTCCGATGCCGACCTGCATCAGAGCGGATGGAGGAGCCTCGGCTGGGCACTGCGCAGCGGAGCCGCGCCCCACCCGGCCCGGATGGCGTTCGACTGCACCGTGAGGCGTCCGCTAGTGACGAGGTGCGCGGACTGGCTCGGCGCCCGCTGCGGAGCTGATGCCCTGGACTGCCTGGCGCAGTCGAGCGGCGGCGCTGGCCGGCTCGGCTTGGCCGGCCTCCAGCCAGGTCAGCACGGCGGCGACCGTGATCGTCGGGGCCGGCCGTGCAGCCCACCGGGCCCACGCTGGATCGGGGATGGATGGGGCGAGGTGGTCGTGTGCCGTGGCGGTCATCTCGGCGGTGAACACGTCGACCTCGGCGCGGAAGGCCGGCTCGCGCGCCGCATGGTGGAAGAGCAGCCGGAACCCGTCGGGATCGCCGGCCGCGGCAGTGAGCAGAAGACGCCGAGGGCCTGATGGCGCTGGCGGCCCTCGGGAAAGACGACGGTCAGCAGCGCCAGTGCGGTGGGGGCCAGCAGGGCTGCACCGGCGCCCTGGAGGGCGCGTGCGGCGATGAGCGCGGACAGATCGGTGGCCAGACCGCCGAGCAGCGAGGCGCCGGCGAACGCCGCTGCACCGGTGATGAAGACCCGCCGGCGCCCGAAGCGGTCACCGAGCCG
This sequence comes from Modestobacter caceresii, assembly GCF_000761485.1. Classification (GTDB taxonomy): domain Bacteria; phylum Actinomycetota; class Actinomycetes; order Mycobacteriales; family Geodermatophilaceae; genus Modestobacter; species Modestobacter caceresii. The sequence continues at coordinate 2,514 of NZ_JPMX01000089.1, read as the reverse complement.
ACCGCCGAGCAACAGCAGGCCGCCGAAGGCCACGGTGTAGGCGGTGATCACCCACTGCAGGTCGGCTGCCGCGTCCACCCGCAGCCCGCCGGCGATCGCGGGCAGCGCCACGTTGACGATGGATCCGTCCAGCACGACCATCAGCTGGCTGATGGAGAGGACCAGCAGCGCCGCCACCTGACGGACCGGTGGGTGCGGTCCCTCGAGGGCGGCCGGAGACGGCGCGGGATCTACCGCGCTCACGTGGCCACCTGCACGAGCACGTTGCCTCGGTGGGTGCCGGCCAGCAGCTCGTCCAGGACGACAGGAGCGGCCTGCAGCCCGCCGGAAACCAGCGTGTGAGGGTAGATCAGGGCCCCCTCGGCCAGCCAAGACCCGTAGGCGCTGTTCCAGGCCTGCAGCTGCTCTGGGGTGTGCATCGTGGTGAACGGCAGGATCACCAGGTCCTTGGCGATCGCCGTCATGACGTCCAGGCGCGGGTGCGCTCCGGGGCCGTCGTCGAGCTGGCCGGACAGTGCCCCGCACAGCGCGAGTCGGGCACCGGGAGCGGCGGCCTGCACGGCCGCCTCGAACTGCTCCCCGCCGACGGTGTCGAAAACAACGTCGACGCCCTCGGGCGCCGCCTCCCTCAGGTCGGCCAGGACGCGCCCGTCGCGGTAGTTGATCGCGGCGTCGTAGCCGAGGACCTCGGTCAGGTAGATGCACTTGGCCGCGCTGCCGGCCGAACCGATCACGCGGCTGGCGCCCAGGGCCTTGGCAACCTGCCCCGCCAGGGACCCCACCCCGCCGGCGGCTCCGGAGACGAAGACGACGTCTCCCTCGCGCACCCGGGCGATGTCGACCATGCCGTGGTGGGCGGTGACCCCCTGGTTGATCGCGAAGTAGGGCTCCGGCAGGCGCGGGTCAACCGGGAACGCCTCGTAGGGCCCGGCGAGCACGTGGTCCTACCACCCCTTCATGTGCATCACCGCCGTGCCCACCGACAGGCCCCCGTCCCCGGCGGCGATGACCTCACCCACGGCCGCGCCCCACACCGGGGCGCCGAGCTGGTAGCCGGCCATCGGCAGGTTCGGGTGCTCGAGCATCAGGTCGGCCATCACCGCGGCGACCTGGACGTGGGTGGTGCGGACCAGGACCTGCCCAAGGCCGGGGTCGGGCAGCTGAACCCGGTCGGAGGTGAGCAGGTCGGTGGCCGGCTCGGTGCCGGTGCGGTGACGGGCGAGCGTGACGCGGGTGGCTTTGACAGACATGGGGCGTCCTTCACATCAGGGGACATCAGGTGGATGCGGAGGACGCTAGGAACGATCGCGGACAGAACTCGTCCGCGATCTTCGGCACCATCGACGTCATGTGGGACACCCCGGGCAGGCTGCTGCGACTGTTGGAGCTGCTTCAGCAGCGCCAGGAGTGGAGCGCGCACCAGCTGGTGCAGGCTCTGCAGGTCTCCACCCGCACGGTGCGCCGCGACGTCGACCGGCTCCGCGCGATCGGCTATCCGGTGGACTCACGTCCCGGCGTCGACGGCGGCTACTGCCTGACCCCGGGCACCAGCCTGCCGCCGCTGATGTTCGACACCGAGGAAGCGGTGGCCACCGTCGTGGCACTGCAGGTCGCCGGCGTCGCCGGCGCCGAGGTGGCCGCCGGTGCCACCGTGCGGGCACTCACCAAGCTCACGGCGGTGATGCCACGCCGGCTGCGCCGTCAGGTCGACGCTCTGACCGGGCAGGTCAGCCACATGCCCCACGGCGCGGTGGTCGGCCAGTCGCCACCCCCAGTGGACGTGCAGGTGCTGACCACCGCCGCGATGGCCTGCCGCGAACACCGCCAGCTCCGCGCCGAATACCGCAGCGGACGCGGCGAGCTCAGCGAGCGGACCCTCGAGCCGCTACGCCTGGTGCGCGCCGGCCGCCGCTGGTACCTGGTCGCCTGGGACACCACCCGCCACGACTGGCGCACCTTCCGTCTCGACCGCTTCGCCCACCTGGAGTCCACCAGCGCACCCACCGCGCCCCGGCCGAAGACGTCGACGCCTACGTCCTCGCCCAGATCGGAGCTGGTCTCCAGCAGCACCGCGCCACCGTGCGCGTCCACGCCTCCGCAGTCACGGTGCAGTACTGGATCGACCCGGCGTGGGGACACATCGAGGCCATCGACGACACCACCTGCGTGCTGCACGTCGGCGCAGACTCCCTCGCCAGCATCGCCCGCTGGCTCCTGCTCCTCGACGCCGAACTGACACCCCTCCACCCGCCAGCACTGGCCGACGAGTTCGCCGCCCTCGCCGCACGAGCAACCCGCGCCGCACACGGCACCGAGACCGCGCCAAACCCATGACCAGAGCGGCTCGGCGCAACCTCGACCGTCGGCGCAATGTCATCGACTGCCCGTCCGAGCGCCATGGCGCCGACCAGGGCTGGGGTCATGAGTGGCCTGGCAAGTCCTGACCATCGAAAGGCTGATGGCGCTCGCCGAAGTTCCCCAGGGGTGCTCATCGAAAGTCCCCACCCGGGTGCG
>NZ_JPMX01000088.1 GCF_000761485.1 Modestobacter caceresii | reverse complement strand
CTAGTGGTTCCCGTCGTTGATTCGTCGAGGGTCAGGCGGCCTTCGGTTCGTGGGCGGCGAGTCGTTCGAGGAGTCGGTTGAGGGACTTGCGCCCGAAGTGCCAGTCGAAGGGCTCGGCGGTGGCGTTGTAGCGGTCTTGGAAGGCCAGCAGTCGTCGAGCCAGCTGCTCGAGGTCGGCGAAGTCGCCGGGCTTGATCACTTTGCGCTGCACGATGGAGAAGAAGATCTCGACCTGGTTGAGCCAGCTGGCGTGGATCGGCAGGTGCACCAGCTCGGCGGTCGGCCAGCTGGTGTGTATGCGTTCGATGGAGCGGGTGCCGTTGTGGGAGGAGCCGTTGTCGACGATCCAGAACACCCGGGCGGCGCTGGCGTAGGGCTCGGTGGTCATCACCTGCTCGACCAGCTCGCCGAACGGTGCGATGCCGGTGGTGGGGGCGCAGCGGCCGATCACTCGGGCTGCGTGGACGTCGTAGGCGGCCAGGTAGGCCAGGGTGCCGCCGCGGCGGTACTCGAACTCCTGCCGCCGGATCCGGCCCGGTGCCGGCGGGAGGTCGGGGTGGCGCCGGCGCAGGGCTTGGAGCTGGGACTTCTCATCGGCGCTGAGCACGTACTCGTCGGGGCCGAGCGGGTGGCCGTCCCAGAGCCGGTCGTAAAGGTCCAGCGCGCGGGCGGCCTTGGCCGCGAAGTCGGGATCGCGAGGAAATATCCACGACCGGTGCCGCCACGGGCGAATGGCGTCGGCGCGGAGCAAGCGGCCGACCGTGGACGGTGAGATCGTCTCGACCACGCCGCGGGTGACCGCCTCGGCGGCCAGCTCGGCGTGGCTCCACCGGGCCAGCGGCACGCCGGACTCGGCCGGCAGTTCACAGGCCAGCGCTTTGATCTCGGCCTCGGCGGTCTTGGGGAAGGTGCGCCGCCGGCCCGGCCGGGGCCGATCGGCCAGCCCGGGCAGGCCCCGGGCGCAGAACCGGGCCCGCCACTTGCGCGCGGTGTCGACACAGATGCCCAGCCGGCGGGCGATCTCGGCGTTCGACGTGCCCTCGGCGGCGGCCAGCACGATCGCCGCACGCTGCACGTCCCGGTGCGGGCGCCGTCCTGAGCGGGCTCGTCGGGTGAGCGCCCAGCGGTCGGCGTCGCTCAAGATCACTCGGGAGGGGCTTGATATCGCCATCGTCGTTTGTCCCGCTGTCGGTGACGATTCCGTCGGCGCCACGCCGCCCGGCGGCCAGGATGAAGCGATGGCCAAGACGATTCCGGACTCGACCAAGAACTCGCTGCACTGGCGGCTGGCCGACCGCGCTCACGAGCGCTGGCCAGATCTGGCCGAGGTACGGATGCGCTATCGCGCCGCCTTCGCCTACGTCGACGGCGTCCTCGCCGACGGCCAGGTCATCCGGCTGTGCCGGTTGCGCTACCTCGGCTCGGCCACGACCTGGAGCTTCGCCATCTATCGCGCCAGCCACGATGACTACGAAGACAACATCCTGCCCAGCGGCTCATTCACCGGTACTGCCGAAGAGGCCCTCGACTGCGCCTGCGGCCTCTACCTCAATGACTCCACCGCCTGGACCTCAGACCCCCGACGAATCAACGACGAGGACCACTAG
>NZ_JPMX01000087.1 GCF_000761485.1 Modestobacter caceresii | reverse complement strand
GGCCGAAGACCTCGACTCCGACAAGTAGCCGATCAAATACCCAACACCCTCTGAGCCGCCCCCTACGTCGGGGGCTCCAGCAGGAACAGCCGGTGGACCACCTCCGACCAGGCGGCCCGGACCTCTGCGGGCCGGTCGGCGACGAGGTCCCGGATGCAGGCGAGGACCTCGCGCCCCTCGCTGACGACGCCCTGGAACGCCAGGCCGAACACCAGGGACCGGATCTCGTCGAGCTGCAGGCCGGCATCGAGCAACGGCTGGACGACCCACTGGTGATCGTCCCGGGCGAGCGACTCCACACCAGACGTTCGCCGGCAGGTGCCGGGTCGGATGCAGACGCGCCGGGACCGGCGGCAGCTCGCCGGTCCCGCGCACGTAGCGTGAAGGGCATGAGCCGCTCTCGCCGTGACCCCGGTACGCCTCCGGCACTGGCCCCCAACGGCCTGCGGGTCGTCGCCCTCGGTGGCCTGGGTGAGATCGGCCGCAACATGACCGTCTTCGAGCACGCCGGCAAGCTGCTGATCGTCGACTGCGGCGTGCTCTTCCCCGAGGAGCACCAGCCCGGGATCGACGTGATCCTCCCGGACTTCACCTCCATCCGGGACCGGCTGGACGACATCGTGGCCGTCGTCCTGACGCACGGGCACGAGGACCACATCGGCGGCGTCCCGTACCTGCTGCGGGAGCGGCGGGACATCCCCGTCATCGGGTCGAAGCTGACGCTGGCCTTCATCGAGGCCAAGCTCAAGGAACACAAGATCACCCCGGTGACCGAGCAGGTCGCGGAGGGCGACGAGCTGCGGCTCGGCCCCTTCGACCTGGAGTTCCTGGCGGTCAACCACTCCATCCCCGACGCGCTCGCCGTGGCCATCCGCACCGCGGCCGGCCTCGTGCTGCACACCGGCGACTTCAAGATGGACCAGTTCCCGCTGGACCAGCGGATCACCGACCTGCGCGGGTTCGCCCGGCTCGGCGAGGAGGGCGTGGACCTCTTCCTCACCGACTCCACCAACGCCGACGTCCCCGGCTTCACCACGTCGGAGGGGGAGCTCACCCCGGCGATCGACACGGTCTTCCGGACCGCCCCCAAGCGGGTCATCGTCTCCAGCTTCGCCAGCCACGTGCACCGCATCCAGCAGGTGCTCGACGCCGCACACGAGCACGGCCGCAAGGTCGCCTTCGTCGGCCGGTCGATGGTCCGCAACATGGGGATCGCCCGCGATCTGGGCTACCTGCGGGTGCCCAAGGGCCTGGTCGTCGACATGAAGGTGCTGGAGAAGCTGCCCGCCGACCAGGTGTGCCTGGTCTGCACCGGCTCCCAGGGCGAGCCGATGGCCGCGCTGTCCCGGATGGCCAACCGGGACCACGTCATCCGCATCTCCGAGGGCGACACGGTGCTGCTGGCCAGCTCGCTCATCCCCGGCAACGAGAACGCCATCTACCGGATCATCAACGAGTTCACCCGGATCGGCGCCAACGTCGTCCACAAGGGCAACGCCAAGGTGCACGTCTCCGGGCACGCCAGCGCCGGCGAGCTCGTGTACTGCTACAACATCGTCAAGCCGCGCAACGTCATGCCCGTGCACGGGGAGGCGCGGCACCTGCGGGCCAACGCCGACCTGGCGATCCGAACCGGCGTCGACCCGAACCGCGTGGTCATCGCCGAGGACGGCTCCGTGATCGACCTGGTCGACGGTCGGATCTCGATCACCGGCAAGGTGTCCGCCGGCAACGTCTACGTCGACGGCTCGACCGTCGGCGGCGCGACCGAGGCCTCGCTGAAGGACCGGCGCACCCTCGCGGAGGAGGGCGTGATCACCGTCGTGGCGATCGTCGACGCCAACACCGGGAAGCTCGTCGAGGCCCCCGACTTCCTGGCCCGCGGCTTCGTCCACGAGGCCGAGTCCTTCGACGCGGCGGTGCCGCTGATCGAGCGGGAGCTGGCACGCGCGGCGGCCGACGGCGTCAAGGACGCCGCCCAGCTGGAGTCGCTGATCGCCAAGGCCGTCGGCAACTGGGCGAACCGGGCCCACCGCCGCACCCCGATGATCATCCCGGTGGTCATCGACGCCTGAGCCCGACCGCTGGGCGGTCCGGCCTCATCGGGCGGGGGCCGACGCCTCCGATCGCGGCCCGCGGTGGCTCTCGATGCGGTTCCGTCCCCGGGCCTTGGCCCGGTAGAGGGCGCGGTCGGCCTGGGCGATGAGGGCCTCGACGTCCTCGTGCTGGGCAGTGGCGACGCCGAGGGAGACGGTGAGCCGGTCGCCGGTGGACGCGGACACCAGCCGCCGGATCCGGTCGGCGATCAGCAGGCTGCTGGTGTGGTCGGCGCTCAGGACGACGGCGAACTCCTCCCCGCCGATCCGGTGCACGCCGTCCCGGCTCCGACAGGCCCGCTCCAGCGCGCGGGCGACGCAGACGAGGGCGCGGTCCCCGGCGGGGTGTCCGTGCTGGTCGTTGTAGGCCTTGAAGTGGTCGATGTCGGCCAGGACGAGGGTGACCCCGGCCGGGTCCCCGTGACGGCGACGGCCGGCAATCCCCCGCAGGCGGGCGCGCAAGTCGCCGTCGAAGGCACCCCGGTTGCCCAGTCCGGTCAGGGCGTCGGTGCGACAGCGCCGCTCGAGCTCCTCGATGACCCGCCGGGAGCGCCGGGCGTGCCGGTGGAGCAGCACCAGGGCCGCCGTCCCGGGCAGCACGGTGGCCAACCGGCCCGTGGCGGTCCCCGTCGACCACCGCGCAGGACCACGGCCCTCCGGGCGGGGCGAGGCGAGCAGCGGGAGCGCCGTCAGCGCCGTGATCTGCCAGGCGGTGCGCACCGCCCCGCGGGACGAGTGGTCGCTCACCTGGACCGGTCGGCCGGCGGCGGTGTGCTCAGCGGCCGGCCCAGCGCCACGGCCCGGCCGATGGCCGTTCCGCGCGCGAGGGCGGTGCCGTCGGGCTGCGGCCTCATCGGCGGCGGCGTGCGGGCGATGAGCGACACCCCCGCCGCATCGGCGATGGCCCGCGCGGCGGGCTGCGGGGTCCGGCTGACGTCGACGACCAGGGCCAGGTCGCCGACGTGCTGGGCGTCCGGGGTGGTCTCGTCGTCGACACCCAGTCGCGCGGGCCAGCGGCTGCTGAGCGGCGTCAGCGTCTGACAGGCGGTGGGAGCCAGCAGCTCGCGCAGCCGGCTCGCCGCCAGCCGGCTCGCCCGGCCGAAGGGGCGGTAGATGCCGACGACCACGTCCTCGGGCGGCCCGGGCAGGTCACGCAGGTGGGCGGCGGCCCGGTCGGCGAGGTCGGCGAGGCCGTCGAGCTCGGGGCTCGACGCCGGGGCCGACGTGGTCGTGTCGATGTCGGGGTGGAGAGGGATGGTCGTGCTCCGGTCTGGTCGGACGGGTTCGGTCGGGTGCGGGGTCAGCCGCCGACGGGCAGGTCGGGCAGGTGCGGCCAGATCTCCCGGGGACTGGTGAACTGCCGATCCGGGAGGGCGTCGAGCAGGAACAGGACGTCCTGGTCCGCGCCGGACGCCAATGCGGCCTCCCGCATCTCGTCGCTGGTGACCGGACCGTGGCCGAATGCGGCCTCGATGTGGTCCAGGACCTGGGTCCGGGTCGTCGTCATGGGTCTCCTCGGTGTCGGTCAGGTGCGCGACTGGGGGCGCACGGCACGGGGGCGGTACTCGGCCGGCAGCGGTGCGTTGGCGCGCTCGGACCGGAGCAGCGCCTCGGCGTCGCAGCTGGTGCAGCAGTGGGTCTCGGTCCACCCGACGACCGACAGCTGGGTGCCGCGGGAGAACTGGGTGAGCACCTGGGGGCGCAGCACCAGGTCGGTGCCGGCGCAGGTCGCACACCGCAGCTGACGGTCACGCAGGAACCGGGCTCCGCAGGCGCCGCAGGTGATGCCGATGCCCTCGACACCTCGGTCGCCGACGAGGTCGTCGGTCTCGCCGCACTGCGGACACTCGATGTGCAGGGGCATGACGTCCTCCTCGGTCGGGAGCCACCCGGGAGCGGTCTCGACGCGAACCTACCCTTACGTGAAGGTCGAGTGCACGTCAGTCGGACCCGCTCGACGCCCGGGCTCGCGAACCCCCGGGGGACCGCTCACGCACCGTGATGGCTTTCGCAACTCGCCGTCGCATGCGGGTTGACCAGTGCCGATGCACGCCCGGCCGGCCGGCTGCGACAGGCCGCGGAGCACCCCCACCGCACACTTCCCTCACGTGAGGGTTATGTTCTTGGCGACGAAGACGGGCACAGCGGCCCGTCGATCCGGACCACCGACGTTCCGGGCCCCGCCGCCGGCGGCTCCGCGCCCCGACGTCGGACCGATGAAGCGCGACGTCCTGGACGACGCGCCACCCCAGCTCTCCTGGCACCCCGCGGTGCCCCTCCTCCGCGCCTGCGGGCGCACGACCTGAAGACGGTGGTATGTCCTCTGCCCTGCCGGCGCTGCCCAAGCCGCGCCTGACCCGACCCACCTGGCTCTCCCCGAACGTCGCCCGCACCGAGGTCCTCGCCGGGATCGTCGTGGCCCTCGCGTTGATCCCCGAGGCGATCAGCTTCTCCAT
>NZ_JPMX01000086.1 GCF_000761485.1 Modestobacter caceresii | reverse complement strand
AGAGGGTGTTGGGTAACTGATCCAGCGCGGTCGGTGAGGGCGCGATCTGTTCGTGGTCGGTTTCGGCGTGGCGCCACCGGTCGGGTCGGGTGGTGGTGAGGCTTCCGGGGGCATGTGCGTGTGCACGTGCAAGCCGGCGTACTCCTCGTCGTTGACCGATGCCGAGTGGGCGTTGGTGGAGCCGTTGCTGCCTGCCCACGATCCGCATGCGGGGGGCCGGCCGCTCAAGCACGACCGCCGGCTGGTCCTGGACTCGATCCTGTATGTGCTGGTCAGTGGGTGTGCGTGGCGGCTGCTG
>NZ_JPMX01000085.1 GCF_000761485.1 Modestobacter caceresii | reverse complement strand
CTAGGGCGTGTCTCCTAACCGCTTGAGCCAGAGGGTGACCGCACGCAGGACTGCTGCGGCTCGGTAGACGATGGCGAGCTTGTCGTAGCGGGTGGCCAGCGAGCGCCACTGCTTGTCTTCGTTGAACGCGCGCTCGACGACGTTGCGTCCGCGGTAGCGCTGCGCGTCGAAGGCGGGTGGTCGTCCTCCGCGGCTGCCCCGACGCTTGCGGTGGCCCTTCTGGTCATCCGGTTCGGGGATGCAGGCACCGACCCCGCGCTCACGTAGGTGGGTGCGGATCGCGCGGGAGGAGTAGGCCTTGTCCCCGGCCACGGTGTCGGGCCGAGTTCGAGGCCGTCCCGGGCCGATCCGGGGCACTCGCAGGTGGTGCAGCAGGATCGGGAACATCGGCGCGTCGCCGGCCTGACCCGCACCCACGAGCACGACCAGAGGCAACCCGCACCCGTCGACCAGGTGATGGATCTTGCTGCTCAGGCCGCCGCGGGACCGCCCGATCGCATGATCATCGGGCTCGGCGAGCAGGTTCTTGTAGTTCTCCGGTGCCCCCTGTGTCGCGCTTGGTGTTCGTCGCGTGCTGGTGCGCGCGGTTGATCGTGGAGTCCACCGAGACATTCCAGTCGATCAGCCCGGCCGCGTCGGCATCGGTCAGCAACGCGGCCAAGACCTGGTCCCAGGTGCCGTCTCCGGCGTAGCGGCGGTGCCGCTTCCACACCGTCTGCCACGGCCCGAACTCCGCCGGCAGATCCCGCCACGGCGTCCCGGTTCGGTACCGCCAGATGATCCCCTCGACCATCCGCCGGTGATCAGCGAACGGACGTCCGCCTTTTCCCGAGGCTGCGGGCATCAACGGCTCCACCCGGCTCCAGGCCTCATCTGACAGCAGCTGCATCCGAGACACGCTGCCAGCCTGCCGCCCCCAACCGCCAGCGGTTAGGAGACACGCCCTAG